>NZ_JBDKXI010000001.1:0-59930 GCF_039710385.1 Pseudoxanthomonas sp. CCNWLY206-1
GTCATGCGCGCACTACTTTCCAGTCAGATCGCCAATAAGCGGTTGATCTCAGTATGAAAAACGTGGGGATACCTCAGCCTCAGTCCCCCTTTTTAAAAGGGGGAGGCAAAAGCGGAAGCGCTTCCCTGTTCCACATTCCAAATTCCACATTCCCGGCTTCACCCCCATGCGACAATACGCGCCCGCAGTCAGCACGCAACCTTCGCCACGTGGCACGTTCCCGTTCTCCCCGTATCGACAAAACCCCGTTTGAAGCCGACATCCTCGACCTGAGCCACGACGGCCGCGGGGTAGCCCGCCGGGCAGGCAAATCCCCAGAAGAAAGCGGAAAAGCCGTGTTCATCACCGGCGCCTTGCCAGGCGAGCGGGTGATGGCCGAGCAAACCGCGAAGAATCGCCATTTCGACGAAGCCCGTACCATTGAAGTGCTGCAGGCTTCGCCGCATCGGGTTGAGCCGCGCTGCATCCATTTTGGAACGTGTGGCGGCTGCGTGCTGCAGCATATGGACGAGTCGCAGCAGATCATCGCCAAGCAGCGCGTATTACTGGAGAACCTGGAACGCATCGGCCACGTGACGCCGCGAGCGGTGCTGGCACCGCTGACCGATGCCAGTTGGGGCTATCGGCGCATTAAAGGCCGGTTCTCGGTGCGACGGGTCAACAAGAAAGACAAGACGCTGGTCGGTTTTCGCGAACAAGATCCGCGCTTTGTCGCCGATCTGTCCGAGTGTCATACCGTCATCCCCCAGCTCGGCAGCAAGATCGGCGCGCTGGCGCAGCTTGTCGAAAGTTTGCACGCCCGGGCGGATATTCCGCAGATCGAATTCATCGCCGGCGACAGCTCACCCGAATACAGCGGCATTGCCCTGATCTTTCGCCATCTGCAGCCGCTGAGCGAACATGATCTTGTCGCATTGACTGACTTCGGCAAGGCCCATGATTTCGCCGTCTTCCTGCAGCCGGGTGGTTTGGAGAGCGTGCATGCGTTGTGGCCGCAAGACCCAAAGCTGGTGTTCGCGCTGCCGCAATGGAATATCGAACTCGCCTTCCGGCCGCTCGACTTCATCCAGGTCAACGCGGGCCTCAATCAGAAGATGATCGCGCGTACGTTCGAGTTGCTGGATCCGCAACCACAAGACCGCGTTCTGGATCTCTTCTGCGGTCTTGGCAATTTCACCTTGCCGATGGCGCGGTTGGTCGGTGAAGTCGTGGGCGTGGAAGGTGAAGCAGGCCTGGTGGCGCGTGCGCGCGAAAACGCCGCGCGTAACGGTCTGACCAATGCCCAGTTCCACGCAGCTGATCTGACCCAGGATCAGCGCGGCACATCGTGGATGCGGCCAAGTCCTTCGAAAGCCGGATTCAACAAGCTATTGCTGGATCCGCCGCGTTCCGGCGCCATCGATGTATTGCAGCAGCTGCCGTTGAAACAATTCGAACGTATCGTCTACGTCAGCTGCCACCCAGGCTCACTGGCGCGCGATGCGGGCTACCTGGTAAACGAACACGGCTATACCCTGAAATCCGCCGGCGTGATGGACATGTTCCCGCACACCGCGCATGTGGAGTCGATCGCGTTGTTTGAGAGGTAGCCGGGAATGGGGAACCGGGAATAGGGAATCGGAAAAGCGAAATCCCCTCAGCCGAGCTTTCAGTTTTTCATCGATGTTCCGTAGCATCCAGATCAATATCCTCGCGGCGTAGCGCTCTTCCCATTCCCTATTCCCGTTTCCCCATTCCCGGCCTTCCAACCATGCCCCTAGAAATCGAACGCAAATTCCTGGTCATCGGCGACGGCTGGCGCGAAGCCGCGCATGAGGTCGTGCCGATGGCGCAGGGCTACATCAACGATGTGGCGGCCATGGACAACGGCGACCAGAAGGCCTCGGTGCGTGTGCGCATCCAGGGTAGTGAGGCATTCCTCAACCTGAAGTCGCGAGAGTCGGGCCATACCCGCCAGGAATTCGACTATCCCATCCCTGTAGCCGATGCGCGCGAGCTGCTGGCGCTATGCGTCGGCGGGGTGATCGACAAGCGCCGCCATTACGTCCGTCATGAAGGCCATCTCTGGGAGGTCGACGAGTTTCTGGGCGATAACACCGGCCTGATCGTCGCCGAAATCGAACTGGGCGACGCCGATGAAAGCTTCGTGAAACCGGCCTGGATTGGTAAGCAAGTCACCGACAGCCTGCGCTATTACAATCTGGCACTGGCGTCGCGCTCGTACTCCGCTTGGACGGACGATGAACGCGCCGCCACCGATATCCTCTCCAAGTAGGCCCCATACATGCTCGTCATCGGCATCTCCGGTACCGAACTCACCCCGCAGGAACGCGACTGGCTGCAGCACGATGCGGTCGCCGGCGTCATCCTGTTTGGCCGCAACTTCGCTTCGCGCAGTCAGGTCACGGAATTGTCCGCCGCGATCCGCGCCGCCGTACCGCGTCCCCAGCTGATCTGCGTGGACCAGGAGGGCGGCCGCGTGCAACGCTTCCGCGACGGCTACAGCGCGCTTCCTTCGCTGGAAGGTTTCGGAAAGCTGTATGCAACAGATCCCCAGGCCGCATTGAAGCAAGCCCAGGAACATGCCTGGCTGATGGCCAGCGAAGTGAAAGCCAGTGGCGTGGACCTGAGTTTTGCCCCGGTCGTGGACCTGGCGCGTGGCAACCGCGCTATTGGCGACCGTGCATTCGATGCCGATCCGCAGGTGGTGGCCGAGTTCACCCGCGCCTACGTGCGTGGCATGCACAGCGTCGGCATGGCGGCCACGTTGAAACATTTTCCCGGTCACGGCACGGTGCTGGAAGATACGCATTTCGACGATGCGGTGGACCCGAGGACGCTGGATGTATTGCGCAACGAGGACCTGGTGCCGTTCGTGGCCGGTATCGACGCCGGCGCCGACGCCGTGATGATGGCGCACGTGAAGTACCCGGCCGTCGCCCCTGAGCCCGCAGGTTATTCGCCGCGCTGGATCCAGGAGATCCTGCGACAGGAAATGGGTTTCCGTGGCGTGGTCTTCTCCGATGACATCGGCATGGCCGCGGCGCTTTCCGCCGGTGGGGTGAAGGCGCGCATCGACGATCACCTGGATGCCGGCTGCGATGTGGTGCTGGTGTGCGCGCCCAAGCTGGTTGAGGAGTCATTGAAGGCGGTGGAAGGCCGTACTTTCAATACGGCCGCGCTGCTTGGACTGATAGGTCGTGGCGCGCTAGGGTGGGATGGCTTGCTGGCGGATCAGCGCTATGGTGAAACGCAGTCGCGCCTGACCAGCAACACACGAGGAATTGCCTGATGACTACGCTGGGTTCTCGCCGTCCATCGCTGGCGGATGCACTGGCCAATTCCGAGTTGGTCGTGGAGCGGGCGGCATTGGAAGCCGCGATCGCCGCGATGGCCGAACCGATCGCACGCGACTATGCAGGCGAAGTGCCCGTCTATCTGACCATCATGCACGGTGCGCTGCCTTTCTCAGGCCTGCTGGCTTTGGAGCTGGGTGAGCACGGGCTCGACCTGGAATTCGATTACTTGCATGCCACCCGCTACCGCGGCGAAACCAGTGGCGGCGAACTGGTGTGGAAGCATCGTCCAGCCACCGCCCTTTACGGTCGCCGCGTTCTGCTGGTGGATGACATCCTGGACGAAGGACACACCTTGTTGGCGGTACGCGAATGGTGCCTGGAACAAGGTGCTACGGACGTGCGGATCGCAGCGATGACGGTCAAGCAGCACGATCGCTGCGTGCCGGGAATCTGCGCCGACTATGTGGGCCTGAGCGTGCCGGACCGTTATGTCTTCGGATTCGGCATGGACTACCACGAACAAGGTCGCAATCTCCCCGGCATCTACGCGCTGAAGGATTGATATGAGCCATCGGATCGCATTGGCCGTCATCGGCGGCACCGGCGTGTACAAGCTGGCGAACCTGGAAGATGTGGAAACGCGGCAGGTCGATACGCGCTTTGGCAAACCCTCCGGCCCCGTCCGCATCGGCCACCTGTTGGGGCAACGCATCGCCTTCATGGCTCGGCATGGCGAAGGACATTCGGTACCGCCGCATCAAGTGAACTACCGCGCCAACCTGGCCGCGCTGAAAGAAGTCGGCGCCACTCGCGTGCTGGCACTCAACACCGTGGGCGGCATCACCGAGCGGTTCGGTCCGCGAGTCCTGGCGTGCCCGGATCAGTTGATCGACTACACCTGGGGCCGCGTTTCGACGATATGGGATGCCGCATCGGATGGAAGCGGGCATAACGAAGTCCTGCATGTCGATTTCGGTGATCCCTACACATCATTGCTCCGCCACAAGGTCATTGCCGCCGCACACGTCACCGGCGTCAAGCTGGTGGAGAGCGGTTGCTACGGTGCCACCCAAGGTCCGCGGCTGGAAACCAAAGCCGAGATCGCACGGATGCGTCGCGATGGTTGCGATCTTGTGGGCATGACCGGTATGCCGGAAGCGGGCTTGGCGCGCGAACTCGGACTGGACTACGCCTGCCTGGCGATCGTCGCCAACTGGGCGGCCGGTTGCGGTACCGGCGAAGAGATCACCCTGGCCGAGGTGCTGTCGAATGTGGAAGCGGCATCGGCCGGGTTGCCGGAGCTGATCGGCGAACTTGCACGCGGGTGATTGTCAACTCGCTCCGAGGTTTGCATACTCGGGCCGTGACGACGAGTCACACAAACCACCCGCATCCAGAAAAGGAAATGCAATCGCTATGCCGTACGGTACCGTCAAATGGTTTAACGATGCCAAGGGCTTCGGATTCATCGCGCCAGAAGATGGCAGCGCCGACGTCTTCGTGCACCACACTGCTATTACAGCCAAAGGCTTTCGCAGCCTGCAGGAAGGCCAGCGCGTCAGCTATGAGGTAAGCCAAGGCCCCAAAGGCGCCCAAGCGGGCAATGTCACACCGGCTGCTTGATTACCGAATTTTTGTTTCTTCAAACCCCGCCATGGCGGGGTTTTTTTATGCCGAGGCTCCTCTTCGGCATTGTGCGTTGCCGCATAAATGGTCGCGCAACCGGGCTCAGCAGCAGGTAAATGCATTTACTTAAATTGGTATCCGCATGGTTATTAACCCGGTGCGGTGTTCGCAGGTAAACGCGTGAAGGAAATGACGACGGTATGCAGCCATTACTCGACATCGCCATCATCGGCTACGGCACGGCGGGCCAGGCTGCCGCGATCCTGCTGTCGCGCGACGGACACCGGGTGAAAGTTTTCGAACGCGCGCAGGAACTGGGACCGGTAGGCGCCGGCTTCCTGTTGCAGCCAACCGGTCTGCAAGTGCTGTGGGAACTGGGGTTGTTGGAACAGGCATTGACACACGGGCGGGTGGTGCAGCGCTTGTATGGCGAGACGCCATGCGGACGCGCCGTGATGGACATGCGTTACACGCAGCTGGGTGCGGACATGTTCGGGTTGGGAATGCAGCGCGGTGCGTTGTTTACGCTGTTGGCACAGGCCTGGACCGGTGTGGAGCACGTACATCGCGGCACCCGCATCGTTGGCATCGACGACGATACGCGTCGCATCCAGGATGGCGAAGGCGGGTGGCACGGCCCCTTCGATCTGGTGATCGCCGCCGATGGCGCCGGCTCTTCGTTGCGCACGCACACGCACGGCATCAGACAAAATGCGCCGTATCCCTGGGGAGCGCTGTGGTGCCTGGTGCCACAGGGCGACTGGCAGTGGCCCGAAGAGCTTCGCCAGCGCTATGTAGCCGCCCGCAAGATGATCGGCTTGTTACCGGTGGGAACACGCCCCGGCGATGACACACCCAGGCTCAGTTTTTTCTGGAGCCTGCCCGTTGCCGATTTCGACCGCTGGCAGCGAGATGGTGTGCAACCGTGGCTGGATGAGATCGCAAGCCTATGGCCGCAGGCGCACCAACGCCTGGAAAGCATTGTCGACACGGCTTGCCTGGCACGTGCCAGTTACCGCGACGCAACCATGCGTCGCTGGCATCGTGATCGGCTGGTGTTGATCGGCGATGCCGCGCACGCCATGAGTCCGCAACTGGGGCAGGGCGTCAACATGGCATTGATGGATGCGCTGGCACTGCGCGATGCCTTGCGCGCACAAACGCGGATCGATGCCGCGCTGGCGCAGTACCAACGACAACGGCAATCGCACGTATCCATCTATCAGTTCTGGAGCCGCTGGCTGACCCCGCTATTTCAGTCCGAGCTCGACATCATTGCGAAGGTACGCGACGTCAGCTTCCTGCCGTTGGGTCGTCTGCCGGGCGGGCGTGGCCACATGCTGCGTGTACTCAGCGGCACACAGCATGGATTCTTCGGCAGCCTGAAACTGAAACCGGAATTCTTGAAAGCGCTGGGCGCTTTCAATACTTCCGTAGCGACTTCTGACCGATAGGAGCGTCGTCTCGGCGCAAGCTCTTGCCATCCGATCACGATAAAAGCAAAAGCTCGCGCCGAGACGGCGTCCCTGCGGGGTTGCTCGTCGATGCGGATCCAGGCGGAACCCACATTTTTTTATCTGCTTTCATCTGCGTTAATCCGTGTCAAAAGCTTTGGCTTGCAGCGCCGTCTCCAAGAATGCGCGACAATCAATCCATGCGTTGGAGGATGCGATGAATCCATTACCGCCATTCGAAACCCACGCGGTGGAAAATCAACCACCGCCGTTCGAACCCCGTGATCTCTGGGCCGACGATGCCGTCTTGCGCGAAGGGGTGACTCGCGAAGGTGCGAGCGCTTTTGCGGAATCGTTGCAACACTACGCAACGCTGGCCGGCGATGAGCTGTATCGCATCGGCTTCGATGCCAACCGCGACAAGCCGCGCTTGAAAACACACGACCGATATGGCCATCGCATCGACACGGTTGAATTCCATCCGGCTTACCACCGCCTGATGCACGCAGCGAAAGAACACGGTGTCGCTGGATTGTCGTGGCACCAGGAAGAACCTGGCAGCCAGGTCGCACGTGCGGCATTGAGCTATCTGCATCATCAGGTTGAATCCGGCACCAGCTGCCCTTTGACGATGACCCATGCGGCGGTGCCGGTACTGCGGCGCGAAACGGCCCTGCGCGAGTGGGCCGACAAGGCTGCCGCTCCGGTGTACGACCCGCGCGATATCCCTATTGCGGAGAAGGCCGGCGTTACCTTGGGAATGGGCATGACCGAGAAGCAGGGTGGTTCGGACGTGCGCAGCAATACCACGGTGGCCACGCCACTGGCGCGCGAGGGCGAATATGCGTTGACCGGTCACAAGTGGTTCTTCTCCGCGCCTATGTCCGACGGCTTCCTGGTACTGGCGCAGGCTCCCGGTGGACTCACCTGTTTCCTGTTGCCACGTCGCCTGGTCAATGGCGACAAGAACGCGTTCCGCATCATGCGGCTGAAGGACAAGTTGGGCGATTGGTCGAACGCGTCCAGCGAAGTCGAATTCTGCGGCGCTTGGGCGCGCCGCATCGGCGATGAAGGACGTGGAGTGGCAACCATCATCGAAATGGTCATGTACACGCGGCTGGATTGCATGCTGGGCTCGGCGGCGGAGATGCGCATGGCGTTGGCGCAAGCTGTGCACCACGCACGCCATCGCCGTAGTTTCGGTAAGCCGCTGGTGGATCATCCGTTGATGGCAAATGTATTGGCCGACTTATCGCTGGAGTCGGAAGCCGCGCTGGCTTTTTCGTTGCGAGTGGCGCGTGCCGTGGAGGCTTCCGCCAGCAATGCCCGCGAAGCCGCCTTCGCCCGCATCGCCACTGCAGTCGGCAAGTATTGGATATGCAAACGCACACCGACCTTCGTCAATGAAGCGCAGGAGTGCCTGGGTGGCGCCGGTTACGTGGAAGAGTCCATGTTGCCGAGGCTGTATCGGCAGGCGCCGCTCAATTCGATCTGGGAAGGCAGCGGCAACATCCAGTGCCTGGATGTCCTGCGCGCACTGTCTCGCGAACCAGAAACCGGTGCGGCCGTGTTGGCGGAGCTGGAGGCAGCGCTTGGCCGCGATGCCGTATTCGATGGTTGGCTGGAGCGGCTGCAGGCAGCGCTAACGCCTGGCAATATCGCCGAATCGAATGCGCGCCTGCTGACGGAGCAGTTGGCTCTCGGTTTACAAGCGGCGGTCTTGCTGACATCGCAAAGCCCGGCCGCGGAACTCTTCATCCGCAGCCGCCTGGGCGGCGAACATGGGCTGGCATTCGGCACGTTGCCGACAAGCGGTGATATCAGCGCCCTGATCACGCGGGCGTTGCCGGTGTAGCCCGATATTCCGCGTATCGGCTGTTGCAGGAGCGCCGTCCTCGGCGCGCGCTCTTCGCTTTTATCGCGATCTACGAAAAGAGCTCGCGGCGGGACGCCGCTCCGCGCCCCGGTAGCCCCTCGGCCCGCGCGATCAAGAACGCGCCGCAGCGCGTCCAGATGGCGGGCTGCGGGCATTAATAGTTGTTGCGGCTGATGGAAGAGCTCGCGGCGGGACGCCGCTCCGCGCCCCGGTAGCCCCTTGGCCCGCGCGATCAAGAACGCGCCGCAGCGCGTCCAAGTCGCGGACAGCGGGCTTCAATAGCTGTCCGCTTCTGTTGCGGTCTGATGGAAGAGCTCGCGGCGGGACGCCGCTCCTACAAAAACATACGCGCCGCCTCGCAACGGCGAGAGCGCCGCTACGCTTGCGCCGCAGTACCTTGCATCGCAATCGTCCGTGAGCCCGTGATGATCATCCGCACCATGTCCGACAGCTGATCGATCAATTCGGCATCTTTCTCAGTGGGCAGATCCATCGCCGTGGCGCCCACGGCGAAGACCAGGCGAGTGATCGCTTTGGACACCAGCGCTGGTTGATGCAGTTTGGCGTTGTCGCGTTCTGCCAGGCGAACCAGGTCGACGTGCAGTTCTTCTTCGAAGAAATTCAGTTCCCGATCCACGGCCTGCTTGAACGCATCCGAGCCCACCGTGCCTTCGCGCAGCAGCACGTGCAGCAACTTGTCGTCGGCGCGCAGCTGTTCAATGAAGGCCTCGAGCGAACCACGCACGATGCTGCGATCATTGCTGGCGGCACGGTGGCGCGCCTCGCCGATGATTTTGCGCAACGAGCGTCCGGCCAGGTCGATCAACGCTACCGCTAGTTCGTCCATGTCGCGGAACTGCCGGTAGAAGCTGTTCGGTGCTATTCCCGCTTCCCGGGCCACTTCGCGCAGGCTGAGCGTGGAAACGCTGCGGTGCGGGCCAACCAACTTCAAGGCTGCCGCCAACAGGTCTTCCCGCGAGATCGACGCTTTGCGGCCAGGGCCATGATCTTCATGAAGATTGGAAAATGGGGGTGACGTCACGGGATTAGCTGAACCGAAGGGCGGGGATGACGGCATCATAGCCGCAGAATTAATATACACGTGTATACACAAATGTATTCACATGGGTATAGTAGGCCCCATGAATGCTCAAGTTCTCCCCGACCGTCGTGGAACCAGCCCGTTCAGGCGGTTGCTCCGTCCGCTGATCAAGCCGGACGTTTTCGATTTCTGGGCCTCCCGCTTCAGCCGCAGTTGGACCTGGGAGCGCCCGCTGGCCAAGCTGGTCGCGCGCGAACCAGCATCGCGCGACGCCGTGACGCTGCTGTTGAAGCCGAACGCCCATTGGGCAGGTTTCCAGCCCGGCCAGCATCTGAACCTGGGCGTGGATGTCGACGGCGCTCGCCTGACCCGTAGCTACAGCCTGACAGAGCCGATGCGGGCGGATGGGCTGCTAGCCATTACCGTCAAGGCCATCGAGGGCGGACGCGTCAGCGAACACCTATGCCGTAGCGCGAAGCTGGGCGACATTTTCGAACTGGGGCCGGCTTTCGGCGAAATGACGCTGCCCTCGCGTCCGCAAGGCGCCTGGTTGTTCCTGGCCGGTGGCAGCGGCATCACCCCACTGATGGCGCTGATCCGTCAGCTGGCCGGGCAGGGCATGCCGGTCGATCTGACCCTGGTGTATTGGGCGCGGCAGCGTGATGAGTTCTGTTTCCTCGATGAACTGCGCGCGCTTGCCGTAGCGCAGCCGCGCTTCCGCTTGCGGTTGATGTTGACCCGCGAACCTGCGCAACGAACCGATGAAGGCGAAGGCCGCATCGATGCCGAATTGATTTCCGCATTGGGTCTGCGTGTCGCCGATCAGCAAGTGCTGGCTTGCGGTCCCGGTGGCTTTGTCGAAACTGCGCGCGCGTTGCTCGGCGAGCATGCGAAATCATTCCAGGCCGAAGCGTTCACGCCGCCGCCGATCGCTGTCGACGAGGTAGGCGACGTCGAAGTGCATCTGCGCCGCAGCGGTCGCCGCTTGCGCCTGCCACGCGGTCAATCGCTGCTGACCGCCTTGGAAGCCGAAGGCCTGAAGCCTGCCTCCGGCTGCCGCATGGGCATCTGCAACACCTGCGCCTGCGGAAAATTCTCCGGCAGCGCACGCCAACTGCATACCGGCGAGCTGATGCATGAAGCCACGTCGGCGTTGAAGCTTTGTATCCACAGCGCCGCCACCGACCTTGAACTCGATCTCTGATGTCCCGCGCCCAGGCAACTCGTCCCCAAATGAACGCACCCCGCAATCGTCCCCTCAGCGCCGCCGAACTTGACCGCTTCGGCGAAGAACTCGACGCGCTGCGTGCGCGTACCGTCGCTACGCTGGGCGTCCGCGACGCTCGTTACATCCGCAATATCGTCAAGGCAGTGCGCTATACCGGACTCGCCGGCCGCATTCTGCTGTTCGCGGGCGCGGTCTTGGGCGGCCTGGCGCTACCGGGCGCGGCGTTCGCTCCTTTCTTCCTGCCGGTGTGCGTCTTGGGCACGTTGCTGTTGGGACTGTCGAAGATCATGGAGAACATGGAGTTGGGCCACAACGTCATCCACGGCCAGTACGACTGGATGGGCGACGCCCATCTCAATGGCCAGACCTACGAATGGGACATCGTGGCGACCAGCGAAAACTGGCGCAAGACCCACAATTTCCGACACCACACCTACACCAACGTGCGTGGCATGGATGACGACATCGGCTACGGCTTGTTGCGCGTCTTCCCGGAGCAGCGTTGGAAGCCGTTCTATTTGGCGCAACCGGTCATCGCGGTGTTCTTCGCGCTGCTGTTCCAGTGGGGCGTGGCTATTCAGGACCTCAAGCTCGGGCGTTGGTGGCACGGCAAGATGAGCGGCGCGCAGCTGCGGCGGAATTTTCGCCCGGTGGGCAGGAAAATGGCGCGCCAACTGATCAAGGACTATCTGGTGTTCCCGTTGATGGCCGGCCCGTTCTTCCTGCCGATATTGCTGGGCAACATGGTGGCCAACGGCATGCGCAATGTGTGGACCTTCGTCATCATCTTCTGCGGCCACTTCACCTTGGATGCGGAAACCTTTCCCAAGGAAAGCATCAAGAATGAATCGCGTGGCCATTGGTATCTGCGCCAGTTGCGCGGCTCTTCCAACATTGGCGGCGGTGCGATCATCGATGTGCTATCGGGCAATCTGAGCCATCAGATCGAACACCACTTCTATCCGGATATCCCTGCCAACCGCTATGCGGAATTAGCGCCGGAAGTGCGCGATATCTGTGCCCGCTACGGTCAGCACTACAACACCGGCTCGCTGCCCAAGCAGTTCGGCGAAGTCATCTGGCGGATAGTGCGTCATGCCTTCCCCAGCCGCCCGCGTGCTGCCGTGCCGTTGATGCAGGCGGGTTGATCGGCGAATCGTAGGTGCAGGAATCATAGGTAGGAGCGCCGTCCCGGCGCGCGCTTTTGCTTTTATCCGCGCCCCGATAGCCACATCCGCACGCGCGATCAAGAACGCGTCGCAGCGCGTCCAGTTTGGTAAACGACGAGCTTCACGCTCTTCGCTTCTATCGCGATCTGATGGAAGAGCTCGCGGCGGGACGCCGCTTCTACAACAGCAATCCGCCTCTCAATCCAAAAACTGCAATCGCGCCAGTTCCGCATACAAGCCGTCCTGTGCCAGCAGTTCTTCGTGGGTACCCTGGGCGACGATACGCCCGCGATCCATCACGACGATGCGGTCCGCCTTCAATACGGTGGCCAGCCGGTGGGCGATGACCAACGTGGTGCGTCCTTCCATCAGCCGTTCCAATGCATGCTGCACGGCGCGTTCGCTTTGTGCATCCAGTGCACTGGTGGCCTCGTCCAACAGCAGAATCGGCGCATTCTTCAACAGCGCACGGGCGATGGCGATGCGTTGCTGTTGGCCGCCGGACAGGCGTGCGCCGCGTTCGCCGAGCTGGCTATCGAAGCCTTCCGGCAACTCGCGTATGAAGTCATCGGCTTCGGCGGCTTCGGCGGCGGCATTCAACTCCGCCTCGGTCGCATCAAGCTTGCCGTAGCGAATATTGTCGGCCGCGCTGGCGGCGAAGATGGTCGGTTGCTGAGGTACCAACGCAATTTGTTCGCGCAGGTCAGCCGGGTCCAGTTCACGCAGGTCGATACCATCGACACGGATCGCGCCGGCCTGTGCATCGTGGAAGCGCAGCAGCATCGAAAACACGGTGCTCTTGCCGGCGCCGGACGGCCCCACCAGCGCTACCGTCTCACCGGGATGCACGGCCAGATCGAAGCCGTCCAGCGCCGGCAGGTCGGGCCGGGACGGGTAGTGGAAGACCACGTTGTCGAAACGAATCTCGCCACGTACGGCGGGCAATGATTTTGGTTGCGAGGGAACGGCGATGTCGGAAGATTCCTGCAGCAGTTCCGCGATGCGGCCCATGCCGCCCGCCGCACGTTGCAGTTCGTTCCAGACTTCCGCCAACGCACCCACCGAGCCGCCGCCGATCAGCGCGTACAGCACGAATTGCGCCAGCGTACCCGCGGTCATTGTGCCTTCGACCACATCGTGTGCGCCCGACCACAACACCAGCACGATCGCGCCGAAGATGAGGGTGATGGCCGCAGCGGTCACCCAGGCTTGCGCGCGGATGCGTTTGCGGGCGGTTTCCACGGCAACCGCGACCGCGGCACTGAAACGGCCGCTTTCGTAGGGCTCGCGCGCATGTGCCTGCACCGTGCGGACCGCGCCCAAGGTCTCGCTGGCCAAAGTGTTCGCATCGGCGACTCGGTCCTGGCTGGCACGCGAGGCTTTTTCCAACCGCCGCGCACCCAGCACAATCGGCAACACCGCCAATGGAATGCCGATCACCGCAAAAGCCGCCAGCCGCGGACTGGTGACGAACAGCATCGCCATGCTGCCGATGACGGTGACGCTACTGCGCAAGGCGACCGACATGCTGGTGGCCACGACATTCCGCAGCAGTTCGGTATCGGCGGACAGGCGCGAGACCAGTTCGCCGCTGCGGCTGCGGTCGTGGAATTCGGCGCCCAAACCGATCAGGTGTCCATACAACTGCTGCCGCAGGTCGGCGACGACCTTTTCGCCCAGCAAGGAAACGAAGTAGAAACGCGCGGCGCTCGCCAGTGCCAGCACCACCGCCGCAAGGAACAACAGCACGAACGATTGATTGATTCCCGCGCCGCCATCGCTGAAGCCATGGTCGATCATTTGCTTGAACGCCGCCGGCAAGCTCAGGGTGGCCGCCGATGCAACGGCCAATGCGCTCAGCCACGCCGCGAACAATCCCGTGTGCATACGGATGAACGGCCACAGAGCGCGAAGGCTGCCGAGCTTGGGCTTGGGTTTGGGCGCGCTGGATTTGGACTCGGTAGTAGCAGTCGCTCTTGCGTCGGTGGCAGGGGAGGTCATCGGTTATCCGGTGGAGGCGTTTGTGGGAGCGGCTTCAGTACCGGTAGATCGCGATGAACCACCGCCGGAACTGAAGCCGCTCCCACAAGTACCCCGGTCGACTCACTCTTTCGATGCCGCTTCCGGCACATCGATAAACCGTACCCGGTTACGTGTGGCGTCGCGGAGGTGGATTTTCAAGGCGTCCACGCAGGTTTCGGGCATCTGCAATCGAAGTTGTGCCCCGGATTCGTCGAAACTTTCGCCGAGTTTTTCCGCGTGATGAAGGTCCAAGGCGCCATGCACATGGCCCAGATCCTCGAACAGACAGGCGATCGCCAGCTCGCGCAAGGCGATCAATGGCCGGCGTTGAGCGACACGCAGGCATTCCGCCGCCGCGCCGCCGTAAGCGCGCACCAGGCCGCCCGCGCCTAGCTTGATGCCGCCGAACCAACGGGTAACCACCACCATCACCTGGTCGTAGCCTTGCCCTTCGATCGCAGCCAGGATGGGACGTCCGGCGGTGCCGGCAGGTTCGCCATCGTCGCTGGAACGATATTCGCCCCCAATCCGATAGGCCCAGCAGTTGTGGGTGGCGGCGGGATCGGCAACCTGCGAGAGGAACGCCAGTGCTGCTTCGGGTGCGGTGACCGGCGCGGCGTGCACGATGAAACGACTGTGCTTGACCTCCAGAACATGCGAGGCAGCCGTGACCAGGGTATCGCTCATTCTTCGCCGAGCAGCGGGCGAAGGTCTTCCGGCACGCGTTGGAACGGATGCGCATCGACGAACAACCGCAAGCTGGCGCTCGCGTTGCCGCTATCGCCCAGGTCGCGCCGCAGGCGGATGCGGTTCAGCCACTCCGCCGGTGCCAGCTTGGCGTCTTCGGCGACCGGCAATTGCAGATCGGTGCGCCGCAGCGTGGCACGCGCAGAGCTGGCTTCCTCGGCGATGGTGTCTTGCGCGATGGCGCTGGCGGCGGCCATTGGAGATTCCTGCCGTCTACGCTGCTCGCTCTCACGCAGCAACAGACGGTTGCTGGTGGCCTCATCGCGCGCGCGTTTGGCTTGTGCCGCTTGCTCCGCCTGCACGGCGGTTCGCTCCGCATCATGCGAGGCCTGCATTATCGGCGCGGGCTCTGCCAAGGCGCCGGCACGTGCGTCTTCAGCTGGCGCAGGCGGGGGCGGCGGTGGCGGTGGTGAGTAACGGGCGGTCTCCGGGGTTGTTGATTTGGGTGTAGGTACCCGGGCGAGGTATTTAACAGGTGCGGGAGCACGCGCGGCGGTGCCTGGCGCGGCTGGCTTTTCCAGCTGCGGTGGACCGGCGGGTGCGGCACCACTATTTGTATCGGGCGTCACTGGGAACGCTTCAGGTGCCGGGGGAGGAGGCGTGGCATCCGCAATTTGTTCGGCGACGTCCGCGGCCTGGGTTTCGACGGCCGCCAGTGGCGGGGATTCGGGTGCGGCGGCTGCAGTTGGGACTTCGCTTGCCGTAGGCGTTTCCTGTAACGGCCGCAGCTGCCAGGCCACGCCGACGGCCAATAGCACCGACGCCGCCAAACTCAACGCCACTGGCCAGCGTGGTTTTTGCCGACGGCTTTTTGTGGCGGCCAACTCCGCGTGCGCCGCGGCCATGATCCGGGAATCCAGCGCGGGCGAGGGCTCACCGTGCGGACCCAGCCGCGACAGCTGGGCAGCCAGTTCGCGCTCTTCCGGCGTCAGTGGTTCTTGTTGCCTGATCATTCGCTCAATCTCGCACGCAGCTTGTCCATCGCATAACGCAGTCGCGACTTGACGGTTTCCCGGCCAACGCCGGTGATCTCGCCGATTTCCTCCAAGGTCAATTCCTGCTCCAGCCGCAGATGCAGCACTTCGCGCTGATCGTCCGGCAGTTCGGCCATGGCCAGTTGCAAACGGCGCCGTTGTTCGAATTCCGACAGCTGACGCTCCGGTGTGTCCGGGTCCTGTACGCGGGCGGTCCGGTCCTCGGCGTCGTCCGGCGCCGGTGGCCGGTGCTTGAGGGCGCGCCAGTGATCATTGAGCCTATTGTGGGCAATGCGGAACAACCACGTGGTGAATGCGGCTTCCGGCTTCCAACCGCTCCGTGCGGTAATGACCCGCTGCCAGACGTCCTGGAAGAACTCATCGGCCAGTGCCGGATCGCGCAGCTGACGGAGCAGAAACCGATACAACGGTCCCCGGTGACGGGCATAAAGCTGCTCGAAGGCATTGGCGTCGCCGGCCGCATAGGCCAGCATCAGCGATTCGTCGGCGGGTTCAGCAAGGTCGTTCACCGGCGTCAGGGTAAGCGGTTCGCGCGCGCGCGGGAAGCCGGAGCGGGTGACCGGATGTGTCCGCTTCAGACGGCCGGGTACGTTCAGCGGAGAAACGGCGGCGAAATCCGTAATTGCGGCTGGGATGAGCATGGACTTGTAAACGGCCAGCTTGTCCCAGCGGGGTTTTTGAATCGATATTCGTCCGCCGAGAGCATTGCCGCCCCTGGATAGCGGTATGCTCGCCGCTTGGGGAAAATCCCGTTGTTATCCATGCCGCCACATCGCCTCCTTCGGGACCAGGAATGCCCAGCCGACCCGTAAGCGCCGACATGTCTCGTGTCGACACTCCGTCATCGCCGATCGACCGGGTCGTCCAGATCCTGTGCGGCATGCTGCCGGATGACGCTGCCTTGGGCGTTTGCTGGCGCGATTGGGCGCTTGGTTCCGGCGCCGCGCTGTCCTCCAATGCGCTGCCTGTACTGCGCCGCCGTGCCGAGCAGGCGCTGTCCGATTCTCCATCGGAGCTCGACGAGCCTGATGTGCGCGTGCATGCCTGGGACAACACCGACGGCAATGCGCGGATGGCGATTGCCTGGTCGGTGCCGCAGCCGTTGACCTCTGCCGAAGAGGAATCCTGGCTGCTGTTGGCCAGGACCTTGCTGATGACCACGCAGGATGCGGCACGCGCGCAGGCGCGTGTGGTATCGCTGGAAAAGTCCAAGCGTCTGCAGCAGGCGCTGTATGAGATCGCCGATCTCGCCAGCGCCGATCTGGAGATGCCGGAGATGCTCCGGCGCATCCATACCGTCGTCGGCTCGCTGATGTATGCGGAAAACTGCTACATCGTGCTGTATGACGATCAGCGGCGCACAGTGCGTTTCCTGTATTTCGCCGACCAGCGCGACCCCTATGTGGCCGAGCCCGGTCGCGAGTTCAGCGAAGAGGAAATGGTCAACAGCATGACCTTCGCGCTGCTGCGCCATGGGCAGCCGCTGCGCGGGCCGTCATCGGTCATCCGGCAGAAGCTGGGGGTCATGCGCGATCCTTCCCACGGACCGGACAGTCTTGACTGGCTGGGCGTTCCGATGCGCCGCGACGACCGCATCTGCGGTGCCATCGTGGTGCAGAGCTACGACGCGCCGGCCAGCTACGCCGACGAAGACCGCGCGTTGCTGGGTTACGTGGCCCAGCACATTCTTACCGCGTTGGACCGCAAGCACGCGCACGTGGACCTGGAGCGTCGCGTCGAAGCACGCACGCATGAACTGCAGCGCGCCAACCGCGAACTGCAGGCGGAAATCATCGAGCGCAAGCGCGCGGAAAAACTGCAAGGGGCACTGTTCCGCATCACCGATCTGGCGATCACTTCGGAGAATTTGGAACGCTTCTACGCCGATGTGCATGCGGTGGTGGATGAGCTGATCAATGCGCGCAATTTCTATATCGCGCTGGTATCGGACGCGGGCGACACCCTGCAGTTTCCGTATTCCATCGATGAGCGCGATCCCATCCGCCAGTCCCGCCGCCTGACCAATGGGCTGACCGAATATGTCATCGCCAGCGGTAAGCCGTTGTTGGCCGATCGCGAGGTGATCCGCAGGCTGGCCGAACAAGGCAGCCTGCAGCAGCATGGGCCGCCCGCGTACAGTTGGCTGGGCGTGCCCTTGTTTCGTGGCGAAGACGTGGTGGGCGCGGTCGTGGTGCAGAGCTATTCGCCCGATGTGGCGTTCACCGCCCACGACCAGAGCCTGCTGATGTTCGTCGCGCATCACATCGGCAACGGCCTGGATCGCCAGCGCGCGCACGAGCGGCTGCGCGCCGCTCACGCCGAACTGGAGCGGCGCGTGGAGGAGCGTACCCGCGAGTTGGCCGAAGCCAATAACCAATTGCTGGCACAGATCGCGGAGCGTCTACGCGCGGAACAGCGGCTTACCTACCAGGCCACGCACGATGCGCTGACCGGGTTGCCGAACCGGCCGCACCTGCTGGATCGTTTGTCCGCGGCGATAGAGCGCGCTCGCCACGGCGACGGCCAAGCTTTCGCCGTGCTGTTCCTGGACCTGGACCGGTTCAAGCTGGTCAACGACAGCATGGGCCATGCCGCCGGCGACGAACTGCTGATCGAGGTGTCGCGACGCATCTCCCTGAGCATGCGTGCCAACGACGTAGTCTCGCGTCTGGGCGGCGACGAATTCGCCATCCTGGTGGAGTACGCCGACGGCGAGGAAAGCGTGCGTGAGCTGGCGCAGCGGTTGTTGTCAGCACTGGGAAGGCCGATGTGGGTGGCCGGGCGCGAGCTGTTTCCTTCCGCCAGCCTGGGTATCGCGGTCTGGCACCCGCGCTATCGCAATGGCGAAGAGCTCCTGCGCGATGCCGACGCGGCGATGTACCGCGCCAAGGAACAGGGGCGCGACCGCTGCGCGATGTTCGATGAAGCCATGCGCGAAGCGGCGATGCAGAGCCTGGATCTGGAAGCGGACTTGCGCCGCGCCATCAACAACCACGATTTCATGCCGTACTACCAACCGATCACGCGCCTGGAGAACGGCGAAGTGATCGGCTACGAGGCGCTGTTGCGCTGGCAGCATGAACGGCGGGGACTGTTGCTCCCCGCGGAGTTCATCAGCCTGGGCGAGGACAGCGGTTTGATCGAGCAGGTCGACTGGCTGCTGTACGAGCAGGTGGTGCAGCAGATCGCGCGCGGCGGCGAGGGCTATATATCGGTCAACGTCTCGCCGCGCCATTTCCGTTCGCCGGATTTCGCCGACCGGTTGCTGGCGATGTTCGATAGCGCCGGTGCGGATCCTTCGCGACTGCGTCTGGAAATCACCGAAGTGGCGCTGCTCGACGATGCGCCGCGCACGCTGCGGATCTTGCGTACGCTGCGTCAGCACGGTGTCCTGGCGCAGTTGGATGACTTCGGTACTGGTTTCTCGGCGTTGTCCTACCTGCACCGGTTCCCGATTTCGGTGCTGAAGATTGATCGCAGCTTCATTGCCGGCATCGGCAGCGAAGGCCGCCCGGAAAGCCTGGCGTTGGTACGCGCCATCCTGGCGCTCGCCAGCACCCTGGGCATCGACGCCATCGCCGAGGGCGTGGAGACCGAATGCCAGCGGCAAGCCTTGCTGGACCTGGGCTGCTGCTTCGGCCAAGGCTACCTGTTCGGCCGCCCGGCACCGCAGATGGGTGGCGTGGCGACGGTGTAATGCCACGTGGAGCCCGACTTGTGGGGGCGACGTAAGTCGCGACCGGAAAGCCAAAATAATCAGTACATCTTTACCATGCACTTCATTGTGAGCACTGGATCTCGCGGACTTCCGGTCGCGACTTACGTCGCTCCCAGGTCGGGGTGTATGGGCCCGCACATCCTTGTGCGGGCGTGAACTTGGTTATTCGCTAGCAATCACGGGCGCATTGCTTTCGCTCGCCGCCAATCGCCGGCCTTGCTCCACCAACTCAACGAATTCCTGTCGCAATCCATAGCGATCTTCTCCACGGGCGCTTTTAGCCGCGGCAGCTACATCGTTCCATGTCCAGCTCTCGATATGCGTGCCACCGCGCAGCAGGTCCGCATAGGCGGCAACCGCGCTGGCGAATCGAATCGAAGGACTGGGGCTGGAGGTAAGCGATGAGCGCAACACGGGCGTTTCGATCAGTTCGCTCTTGTCCTGGCCGGGGCGCTTGTAGCGCAGACGTAGATGGGCGAGTTCATCGCTGCTGGTGCGCGCGACCGGCTTTCCTTCGGCGTAGCGCAGCGATGGCAACCGGTTCGCGCCGCTGCCGGCCGGTGTGATCTCGTAGATCGCGGTGACTTCATGGCCGGCGCCGATATCGCCGGCATCGACCTTGTCGTTGGCGAAGTCTTCGCGATTCAGCAGACGATTCTCGTAGCCGATCAAGCGATATTCGGACACAGCGGCGGGATTGAACTCGATCTGTATCTTCACGTCGCGCGCGATCGTCATCAACGTCGCCTGCATTTCCTCCACCAGCACCTTGCGGCCTTCCTGCAGCGTGTCGATGTAGGCGTGGTTGCCGTCGCCCACATCGGCCAGGCGTTCGGCCAGTGCATCGTTGTAGTTGCCTTGACCGAATCCGAGCGTGGTTAGCGCGATGCCGGATTGACGCTGGTCCGCGACCAGGGTTTCCAGTGCGTCCTGACTGACCGTGCCGACATTGAAATCGCCATCGGTGGCCAGGATCACTCGGTTAACGCCGCCTTTGATGAAGGTCTGCCGCGCCATCGCATAGGCCAGGCGGATGCCATCGCCGCCATTGGTGCTCCCGCCCGCTTGCAAGCGTTCCAGGGCGCCCAGGATGTCCTGATGACGATCGCCCGGCGTAGGCGGCAGGACCAACCCGGCGGAACCGGCGTAGACCACGATGGAAACGCGATCCTGTTCGCGCAACTGCGGCACCAACCGCGCCAAGGTTTGTTTCAGCAGCGGCAGTTTGTCCGGTGAATCCATGGAGCCGGAAGTGTCCAGCAGAAAGACCAGGTTGGCCGGCGGCAGCGTGGCTTTAGGCACGTCGTAGCCTTTGATGCCGATCATCAACAACTGGCGTTTGTCGTTCCATGGGGCCGGCGACAACTCCGTGGTGACACGGAATGGACGGCTGCGGTCGGCAGGCGCGGGATGCTGATAGCTGAAGTAGTTGATGAATTCTTCCGCGCGCACCGCGTCCGCGGGTGGCCGGATACCCTCGCGCAACATGCGGCGCACATTGCTGTAGCTGCCGGTGTCCACGTCGATCGAGAAAGTGGATATCGATTGTTCGGTGGTGCGATGAACAGGGTTGTCGTCACGCTCGGCGTATTTTTCCGTGTTGGCGGGATTAGCCGGCGCAGCCGCCATGACGGGAGCCATCGGCGGTGTGCTGGCATACAAGTTGGCGCTGGTCATCGGTGCCATGGCGGCCGATTCGGTGGGCGCGGGAGGTGGAGGCGGGGCGTGGTAGCGAGCTTGGGCGTTGGAAGCCTTGCGCTGCAAATGCCGGACGGCGGATTGCTCTTCACGTAAGACTGCCTGCTGATCGGCGGCGATAGCCGCGGTCACTTTTTGCGGATGCCCGGCTGCGGATGCGGCGGTGTCTTCGGCGGAAGGACTGGATTGGCAGCCGGCCAGGACGGCGGCGGCCAACAGGGAGAGGCAAAGGCGACGGTGATGCATGGCGGGACTCCTGTGGTGGACAAGAAGTCGAACGCGTCGGGTTGGGGAGTGGGGTTAAGGTCCTGGTACCTCTTTGTAGGAGCGGCGTCCCGCCGCGAGCGTTTCGTTCTTTATCGCGATCTGACGGGAAGAGCTCGCGGCGGGACGCCGCTCCGCGCCCCGATAGCCGTTCGGTGAACGCGATCAAGAACGCGCCGCAGCGCGTCTAGGTGGCGAACCTCAGGCTTCGATCGCTCTTCGTTCTTATCGCGATCTGACGGGAGGAGCTCGCGGCGGGGCGCCGCTCCTACGAAGTAACGGCCGCTCTTACAGGACCCGTAGTTTGATATCGCCATCGCTTAGCCGCGCGCTTACGGAGTCGCCGGCCTCCACCTGGGCGACCGAACGGACCAAGCTCCCGTCCTCGCGGGTGACGATGGCATAGCCGCGAGCGACGGTGGCCAACGGGCTGACGGTTTCCAGCGATCGTGCCAGTCCGCGCAATCTCAGGGCATCGCGTTGCAATGTCCGGGCGATGCACGCTTGTGGACGGAGGCCCAACACGCGCAAACGTTCACGCAGCACCGCCAAACGGCGTTGCGGTTGATGCGCGCGCAGCACCGCTGCCGCCTGCCGAAGTGCGGCATTGCGGCGTTGTTGTTGATCGCGCCAGAGCGCATGCAACCGGCGCTCCGCTTCCTGATGACGTCGCTTCAGCATCGATAGCCGGGTTTGGGGATGTAGCGCGTTCAAGCGCAAGGCGGCGCGGTCGGCGCGTTGCATGGCCTGGCGCAGGCGGTGCGTGTGCAGCATGCGTAGGCGACGTTCCAGCGCGTTCAGGCGCGCCTGCAGATCGCGATGATCCGGCACCAGCAATTCCGCTGCCGCGGACGGCGTAGGTGCACGCAGGTCGGCGACGAAATCAGCAAGCGTGAAGTCGGTTTCGTGACCAATCGCGGAAACCACGGGCATTGGTGCGGCCGCAATCGCGCGTATCAGCGGCTCCTGATTGAACGCCCACAGGTCTTCAAGTGAACCGCCACCGCGGGTGATCAGCACTGCGTCGTAACGGCCTGAGGCACCGGCTCGCTTCAACATGGCGACGATCTGCGCCGGCGCGGATTCGCCTTGCACTTGCACAGGCAGCACATCCACTTCCAGCAGTGGAAAGCGTCGCGACAGCACGCTCAATACGTCGCGCACCGCTGCGCCAGTGGGGGAAGTGATGACAGCCAGCCGGCGTAGATGCGTAGGTAGCGGACGCTTGCGTTCGGTGTCGAACAGCCCTTCGGCCGACAGCTTCGCCTTGAGTTCTTCGTAAGCACGGCGCAATGCGCCTTCGCCTGATTCTTCCAGGTGGTCGATGACCAACTGGTAGTCGCCGCGTGCTTCGTACAGCGTCAACCGGCCGCGTGCCATCACACGCAGACCCTCGCGCGGAACGAACTTCAGCCATTGGCTCTTGGGCTTGAACATGGCGCAGCGCACCTGCGCACGCGCGTCCTTCAGCGTGAAATACAAATGGCCGGAGCCGGGCCGGGTGACGTTGCCCAATTCGCCTTCCACCCAGACCAGGGGAAACGCGCTTTCCAGCAGATCGCGCGCCAGCGTGTTGAGCTGGCTGGGAGTGAGGACATCGCGGGCGGGATCGGTCATGGCGATACCGTAGCGCAGCGGCGGGATTTCATAAAGAAAAATAGGGTTGGCCCCGACCCGTCGTCGCCATTTGGATGCTGGCGCAAAGAACACATCGGAAGCGTTCTTGCAGTGCTGCGGAAATGATTTCTTTGATTGCCCGCCGTTGTTGGGCGCATGGCGATGGCGGGTCGATACCCGCCCTACGTTATTCGTCTATTTGTCTGCGTTCCGGTCCTGGGCGCTTCAGCAATTTGCGCTGCAGAGATCGGCGGTGCATGCCTAGCAAGCGTGCCGCGGCGGAGATGTTGCCGTCGGTTTCCGCCAGGGCCTGCTGGATGTGTTCCCATTCCAAGCGGTACAGCGGCGTCATCCTGTCTTCTGGTTCGGCCGACTCAGGCCTTTGTTCCACGCCCAGCGCACCGAGGATGGTCGATAGCGAAGCCGGTTTGGGCAAGTAATCGTCGGCGCCGCGTTTGATCGACTCCACCGCGGTGGCGACGCTGGCATAGCCGGTGACCAGCAGGATGCGCATGTCCGCGCGCAGGTCGCGCAAGGGCTGGATCAGGCTCAGCCCGGAATCTTCGCCCAGCTTCAAGTCCACCAGAGCGAAATCAGGAGGCGATGCGCGCGCCAACAACAACGCGCTGTGCGCATCCGAAGCGATCTCCGTCTCGATACCGCGACGGGCCAGGCTGCGCTGCAGCGTGCGCGCATACAGTTCGTCGTCGTCGATCAGCAGGCCTTTCATCATACCTCCTCTGGAAATCCTGGCCGTGGCAGGCGGAACTGCACGCGTACTCCGCGAGGCTTGAGCGTCTGCATGGTCAGTGAGCCACCCAGGCGCTCCACCGTGGCGTGCGATAACGCCAGTCCCACGCCCATGCCATCGGGCTTGCTGCTTCGGAACAACGTGTCGGAATGAAACGGCAGCGAACCATGGAAGCCATTGCCGTAGTCGCGGATTTCACCCACCAGTCCCTCAGCTTCGCGACGCAGCGCCAGGTCCACGCGCGAAGAACCTGCTTGCTGGCTGGCGTCGGCGGCATTGTTGAGCAGGGCTTGCAGCAGATGGCCCACCGATGGGTCGACCAGCAGACCGGGCGGCAGTTCGCCTTCGCGGTGTAGTTCGATGGCGGGGCGGACCAGCTTCCAGCGTTGGACGACCTGATCCAGGTCGACCGCGGTGTCCGTGTCCATGTCGGCGGAATCGGCCAGGGCGCGCACCCGGTCGCGGCAGAGATCGATCAGCTGCCGCAGCGTCGTGGCGTCCTCGCGTACTTCGACGGAAGGCGACTGTTCCCGGATGTCTTCGGCCAGCAGCGTCATGGTGGCCAATGGCGTATTCAGTTCGTGCGCGACCGCCGCCGCATGGGTAGCCAGTGCCACGATGCCTTCGTTGCGGGCAAACCGTTCGCGCAGTACCGCCAGTTCGCGTTCGCGCTGGCGCAGCGCAGTGACCATCCGGGTGGAGAAAAACAGGACCACACCCGCCGAAAGCACGAAATTCACCGCCATGCCCACGGTATGCAGGTCGATGCCGCGGTCACGCAGGTGCGGCAATGGCCGCCCGAGCATCGTCATCAGCGCATACGCCAGCAGACAAGCCGCGGCGGTACCCAATACCCAGCGTAGCGGCAGTGCCAAGGCGGCCACCACGATCAGCAGCAGGAACATCGAACTGAACGGATTGCCGGCACCGCCGCTCCAGCCCACCAGCCAAGCCAGCACCGCCACGTCCACCAGGATGTGGCAGAACGCCTCGCGGGACGATTCCTCCGGACGCCGTCGACTGCGCCACGTGGCGTACAAGTTGAACGCCGCCAACAGACCAATCCCCGACCATAGCGGCCATTGCGGCAGGGCGAGCCGCATGGGGCCCAGCGCCACCAGGACCGCGGCCGCCTGGCCCACGATGGCGACCCAGCGCAGATTGCACAGCGTACGCAGGAAAGAGGGCGATGAATCGATGGGGGACATGCGTACATGCTAGAGCATGGGACCGCGAGCAGCCCTGCGGCAGACGGTCGCAGGCGCAAGCCGTCGCCGATGACCAGTGGATTTCTCCGAATGGAAATCCATGCGGGCTGCGTTGCCCATCCCGGTCTAAAATAGCCCCATGCACGACGCCGTCACTCGCCCCACGCCTCCCGCCAACGCCACCGCCTGGCCCCGCCGCATCACCCAGACCGTCAAGATTGGCGGTGTGCTGCTGGGCGGGGGACATCCGGTGGTGGTGCAATCCATGACCAACACCGACACCGCCGACATTGCCGGCAGTGTGAAGCAGGTGGCCGAACTCTGGCGCGCCGGTTCGGAAATGGTGCGCTTGACGGTGAACAACCCGGAATCGGCTGCCGCGATTCCCCGCATCGCCGAGAAGTTGCGGATGATGGGCATCGATGTGCCGTTGATCGGCGATTTCCACTACAACGGCCACCAGCTGCTGACCAACGAACCGGCCTGCGCCGAAGCGCTCGCCAAGTACCGCATCAATCCGGGCAACGTTGGCTTCGGCAAGAAGAGAGACACCCAGTTCGCGCAATTGATCGAGTTCGCCATCCGCTACGACAAGCCTGTTCGCATCGGCGCCAACTGGGGTTCGCTGGACCAGTCGCTGGCCGCGCAACTGATGGACGAGAACGCGCAGCGGTCGGACCCGTGGGACGCCGGCCACGTATTGCGTGAAGCATTGATCCGGTCCGCGCTGGATTCGGCAGAACGTGCAGTGGAGATTGGTTTGCCGCGCGATCGCATCGTGCTGTCGGCCAAAGTAAGCGGTGTGCAGGAGCTGATCGCCGTCTACCGCGACCTGGCCCAGCGTTCGGACTTCGCGCTGCATTTGGGCCTGACCGAAGCAGGCATCGGCAGCAAAGGGATTGTGGCGTCCGCTGCCGCGTTGTCGGTGCTGCTGCAGGAAGGCATTGGCGACACCATCCGCATTTCGCTCACGCCGGAACCCGGTCAATCGCGCACGGCGGAAGTGATCGTCGCGCAGGAGCTGCTCCAGACCACCGGTCAACGTGCCTTCACGCCGATGGTCACCGCGTGCCCGGGCTGCGGGCGCACCACTTCGGAATTCTTTCAGGAACTGGCCAAGGTGGTGCAGAACCACGTGCGCGGCAAGATGCCGGAATGGAAGATCAGTCACCCGGGCGCGGAAAACATGACCTTGGCGGTGATGGGTTGCGTGGTGAACGGACCCGGCGAATCGCGTCACGCCAACATTGGCATCTCATTGCCCGGCACGGGCGAAGCACCCTCCGCGCCGGTATTCGTCGATGGCGAGAAGACGGTGACGTTGCGTGGCGAGAACATCGCGCAGGAATTCGTCGCACTGATCGACCACTATGTCGAAACCAAATATGCGCGAAGCGCCGGCTGAGAGCCTGTTCCAGCTCCTGTTGAATCCCCTGGTGCGCTCGGCATGGTGCGGATCGTGAACAGCCCCGAGATCGTCGCGCAGGGCGCTCGCATCATCGCCGCCATTTTTCGCCAGCATGCCGGGCGCATGGTCTGGTTGTTCGTGGGCTTGCTGTTGCCGCTGTGGGGCTTTGTCGAACTGGCCGATGAAGTGCACGAGCAGGAAGCGTTCTTCTACGACGAGTTGCTTCTGCTGAGAGCGCACGCGTCGGCCACGCCCGGGCTGGACCAGTGGTTCATCGGTGTTTCCGCCGCCGGCTACCGGTACGGCGTAATACCGATCGACATCTTGTTGGTGCTGACACTGCTCTTGGCGCGGCGTTGGCGGGAAGCGTCATTCGCGGCGGCATCGTTCGCGGGTTCGGCGTTGCTCAACCTGGCGACCAAGCAATTTTTTCGGCGTGATCGCCCGACGCTCTGGGAATCGCTGGCGCCGGAAACCACGTTCAGCTTTCCCAGCGGCCATGCCATGGGATCGATGACGCTGGCGATGACCTTGATCCTGCTGAGCTGGCATACGCGCTGGCGCTGGCTGGTGCTGGTGGTGGCGCTGGCGTTCGTGTTGCAGGTCGGCGCATCGCGCATCTACCTGGGCGTGCACTATCCGTCCGACATCCTGGGCGGGTGGCTTGCCGGCATGGCGTGGGCCGCCGGTGTTTACTTCGTGATGTTCAGGTGGGGCGCGCGGCCTTGGAAGCGAGCCAGCGCTGCGGACGACGGCGCGTAGACAGGCCCTAATCCAGGCTGGCTAATGCCGCCGCCCGCGCATGCAGCGCGGTGGTATCGAACATCGGAATGTCGGCGTCTTCGGGACCGATCAACAACATGATTTCGGTGCAACCCAGGATCACCGCTTCGGCGCCGCGCACCTGCAGTCCGGCGATGATGCGCCGGTAGCTGTCTCGGGAGCTGTCGAGCACGAGGCCCTGGCAGAGTTCTTCGTAGATCACCCGGTGGATTTCCTCGCGTTCGTGCGGGGCGGGCACGTCCACTTCGATACCGTGGCGCTGCAGCCGCTCGCGATAGAAGTCCTGTTCCATGGTAAAGCGGGTGCCCAGCAGGCCCACCCGGCGCAAACCGGCCTGAGTGATCGCATCCGCCGTGGCGTCGGCGATGTGCAGGAAGGGAATGGGCACCGCGGTTTCGACGGCGGCGGCGACTTTGTGCATGGTGTTGGTGCACAGGATCAGGAAGTCGGCACCGGCCGCGTGCAGCGCCCGTGCCGCGTGCGCCATCGCCTCGCCCGCGCGGTCCCAATCGCCGCTGTGTTGCAGCCGTTCTATTTCCTGGAAATCCACGCTGTACAGCACCAGCTTGGCCGAATGCAGCCCGCCGAGGCGTTCGCGGACGGTTTCATTGACCAGCCGGTAATAGGGCAGGGTGGATTCCCAACTCATGCCGCCGATCATGCCAATGGTTTTCATATGTTCGTGATTCCGCCTGTGCTCTAAGGATGACCCGCCCTGAGCAGACTGGACGGCGCTCCGGTCGGTGTCCAGCCCGGTCCCCGGGCGAAGTTGTAAACGCATCGTTGCAACGCTCGCGCTTGCCGTGGAGCGAGCGCGGTCACACCATAGCCGAGTGGGCGCCCATGCCGGACACCCGGCAAACAGGTACAGACATGCAAGAGCTGGTCGAACGTTATGGCGTACTGCTGGTGTTCGCCAATGTCCTGGCGCTGTCGCTGGGACTGCCGGTGCCGGCGATGCCGACCCTGATCCTGGTCGGCGCGAGCGTGGCTTTGGCGGCCGAGCCCATGTGGCTGCCGCTACTGGGCGTGCTGGCGGTATCGGTGCTGGCCAGCCTCATCGGCGACAGCGCCTGGTACCTGGCTGGCCGACGCTACGGCAACCGCACCATGCAGTCGCTGTGCCGGCTGTCGTTGTCGCGCGACAGCTGCATGAAGCAGACCGAACGCTTTTATGGACGCTATGGCGTGCGCGTGCTGTCGGTCGCCAAGTTCGTACCGGGGCTGTCGATGGTGTCGGTGCCGCTGGCGGGCGCCATGCAGGCAGGAACATCTTCGTTCCTGCGCTATGACGGCTTGGGTGCCGCGCTTTGGGCCAGCGTGGGGCTGGCGCTGGGAGCGGTGTTCGCCAACCAGGTGGAAAGCGTGCTGGAGACGCTGAGCCAGTTAGGTACCGGTGCCGGGGTCTTGATTGGCCTGGTACTGGCCGCGTATATCGCGGTGCGCTGGCGCCGCCGGCGGGCGTTGCTCAAGGCACTGGAATCAACCCGCATCGAGCCGGATGATCTGCATGCGCTGATGAGTTCGGAGTCCGCCCCCGTCGTATTCGATATCCGCGCTCCCGGCTTCCGCGAGATCGATCCGTTCGTCATTCCCGGCGCGGTATTCGCCGACGAGCGCAAGCTGGATGAGATCGTGTCGGCATATCCGCGCGAACGAAAGATCGTCATCTACTGCGCATGCCCGGACGAGGTCTCCGCCGCGTGGATGGCCGCCCAACTGCGCAAGCATCAGTTCGTCGACGTCATGCCGCTGCGGGGTGGCATCGACGCCTGGCGTGAGCGTGGCTTCGAAGTGCATGCCATACCGAAAGTTGTGAGCGGCTCGATGGAGGGCCCGCTCGCCGGAGCGGCCTGATAGCCTGCTTGTGATCCGTCGCGATGGATGTAGGCAGGTTCGGATTGGCGCCTCGGTAGAGCCAAGCTTGCTCGGCTGCTCTTCGCCCTAGACCCGAGAGCAGCGGAGCAAGCTCCGCTCTACGATAAGCGTCTTCACGGCTATTGCTATCGCCGTCGACGCCCCCGGCAGGCAGGGCCTTGGAAACGGCCTCAGCGCTCCACGCACACCCGGTTGCGCCCCTCGCTCTTGGCACGGTAGAGCGCCGCATCGGCGGCAGCCATCATGCGGCTGCAGGTGTCGCGCTCGGGCGTCATCGGCGCGATACCGATGCTGACGGTGATTTGTTGCGCTTCGCCGCCTGGCTTGAACACCGTCTCCGCTACGGCTTCGCGCAGGCGCTCGGCGAAGTGGAATGCGGCGTCCGCGTCGCACTCCGGCAAAAGCACTGCAAATTCCTCGCCTCCGATACGCGCGGCGGCATCGTCGTTGCGCACGTGCCGGTGCAGCAGGCCGGCGATCTGACGCAGCACGTTGTCGCCGGAAATGTGGCCGTAGCGGTCGTTGACCGGCTTGAACAGATCCACATCGATGATGCACATCGTCAGCGGACGCTGGTGACGCATCGCACGCGCGATCTCCTTCTCCGCCACTTCTATGAAATGCCGGCGGTTGTACAGGTCCGTCAGCGCGTCGTGCGTGGCGAGTTGATAGATTTCTTCGTGATAGCGCGCCTCCACACTGGAGTGGCTGATGAACTTGAGGATGCTTTCGCCCAGCGTCAGATGGTCGCCATCGTTCAATGCGGCTTCGTGAACGGGTTTTTCGTTGAGCTTGGTGGTGTTGGTGGCGCCCAGGTCGCGCACCCAGTACTGGTCACCGTCACGCCAGATCTGGCAGTGCTGGCGGGAAACGCTCTTGTGCGGGATGTGCAGGTCCGCCTCCTGCGAACGGCCTACCACCACCGGCTTGTCCTCGACATCGACACGGCGGCCCAATCCTTCGCCATGGATCACCACCACGCATGCCGAGCGCGACGAATCCTCGTTGGGACCGCCGCTGAGTACCGTACGTTGAGTGGTGTGAGGATCTTTGTTGGCTGGAGACATGCGCCGGTGATCGTGGGCCCCTAGGGCCTGTTAATGCTATTGGGATAGGTCACGTTGCTTCCCCGCTTTGCCAGGGGCTTGTGCGCGGCGTAGCGGCAGGCTGGCCGCCTGTTCAAGCCACGCGCAAGTTCCTGGCAAAGCGGGGAAGCAACCCGAAGAGCCTGCCCCGTACTTGATACGGGGGCCGCAATCCACTGCGCACGGGACTGCGTCATCACTCGGGCATGTATCGGCATACATTTCCTCATTCTTCCTTGCCCCGCACGCACTGGATTGCGGCGTGGCCTATCCCAATAGTGTTAACAGGCCCTAGATGCGGAGTGTAGCTGGAATACCCTTCAACCGCAGGCGCATCCGGTAACATGACGGGCAGTCCACGGGGGGAGTGGCAGATGACGACGCAGCACCCGCACGATGATCTGGGGCCAACAGAAAGCCTCGCTACCCGCACGCCGGACGCCGGCACGGTTCAAGTCGATGCTTTGGCGCCGGGCTCCCGGCTTGGCCGCTACCGAATCGAATCGATCCTGGGCCGCGGCGGCATGGGCGATGTCTACCGCGCCGAGCAGTTGGAGCCGGTGCGACGAACGGTCGCCTTGAAGCTGCTGCGTGCACAGCGGCTGGATGCGCGGCATCTCGCTTATTTCGAGATAGAACGGCAACTGCTGGCGCAGATGCGCCATCCGTCGATTGCCCAGATCTACGACGCCGGTGCGACCCCGGAAGGCTTTCCGTATTTCGCGATGGAGTACATCGAGGGCAGCCCGGTCACGCGTTTCTGCGAAGACCACGCGTTGACGCTCCGCCAGCGCATCGAGTTGTTCATCCGTATCTGTGAAGGCGTGCAACATGCCCACCACAAAGGCGTGGTCCACCGCGATCTGAAGCCAGGCAACATCCTGGTGGATGAAATTGACGGGCGACCGTCACCGAAGATCATCGACTTCGGCATCGCCACGGTTGCTTCGCGCGCCATCGGCACGGCCAGCCACGAGCGCGCCGGAACACCCGAGTACATGAGTCCGGAGCAAGCGGACGGAGACACCGCGGCGATCGATACGCGCAGCGATGTCTATTCGCTGGGGGTCGTGCTGTACGAACTACTGACCGGAAGCCGCCCCACCGCGATGGGCGAAACCTTGCTGCCGGCCTCCACCACTTTGCGGGCACCTTCCGAGAAGCTGGGGACGTTGCCGCATGCCGATGCGGAGAAGCTCGCGCGCAAGCACGGGCTCAGTCTGGCCGGGATGCGGCGTGCGCTGCGCGGCGAGCTGGATTGGGTCGTGCTGAAGGCGATGCGCCACGACCGCGCAGAGCGTTACGCCGCCGTCGCGGAGCTGGCCGAAGACCTGCGCCGCTTTCTCGAAGGTCGGCCACTTTCGGCAGTACCCGCCAGTCGCCGTTATGTGTGGAGCAAGTTCGTGCGCCGGCACCGCGTGGCGTTTGTCGCCGCGAGCCTGGTGCTGTTCGCTTTGCTAGGTGGCCTGACGTTGTCGGTGTACGGTTTGATGCAGGCGCGAACGCAACGCGCCGTAGCGGAAAAGCGCAGCGCGGAGTTGGAAAAAGTAGTCGCTTTCCAACAATCGATGCTGGAAGGCATCGAGATCGAAGCGATGGGCATCGGCATGGCCGATGGACTGCGCAAGCAGATTGCCATCACCGACCCAGGCGCCAGCGCGGCCTTCGATACGACGCTGGCACGCGCCAGTACCGCCGATCTGGCGCGGGAACTAATCGATATCCATCTGCTCGCCAGTGCGGAAGCCGCCATCGGCCGCGACTTCGCCGATGAGCCTGAATTAGCCAGCCAACTGCGCGAATCCGTCGCGCGCGTGCAGGCGGCATTGGGTGTCAACGACAAGGCCGTGGAAAACTTCCGGCAAGTCGCCGAGTACCGCAGCCGGACATTGGGCGAAGGCAATGCCGCCACGCTGATGGCTCGCCAGGAGCAGGCCAGTTCGCTGCTGACCGCGGCGCGGATCGATCAGGCGATGGAAGTGCTGGAACAGTCTTTGCCTAGCGCTCACGCGTTGCCGCCCAACGACCGCACCCGGGTCAAGCTGGAATTGGCGCACGCACGCGCGATAGCCGCCAAAGGCGATCGCGAGCGCGCCAAAAGCATGTTGCAGGCGTTGCACGACCGTCTGGTCGCGACGGTGGGCGAGCGCGACCCCGCCGCCATGGACGTGTTGAACGACCTATCCGATCAGCAGCGCGCCGTCGGCGAATTGAAGCAGGCGCGCGAGAACATGGAGAAACTGGTGCCGCTGCGCACAGCCGTGCTCGGGCCGGATCACGAGGACACGTTGAGCGCCACCACCAACCTGGCCATCGTCCGCATGATCACGGGCGAGAAAGAAGGCGCCGTGCAATTGCAACGCCAGCTGGTCGCAATACAGATGCGCCGACTGGGCGCCGAACATCCGATAACCCTGCATGCACGTGGCACGCTCGCCAACATGCTCACCGACTCCGGCCGCGCAGAGGAGGCGTTGCCGATGATGAAGTCCGTGCTGGAAGCGCGTGTGCGTGTGCTGGGTGCGGAACACCCGCAAACCATTCGCGCGCGTCTGAACCTCGCGACGGCTTTTGCGCGCCTTGACGACTACGCATCCGCGCTGCCGGTGGAAGAGCAGGTGATCGAAATGCGCACACGGCTGTTCGGTCGCAAGCATCCGGACACGGTTTCCATCCTCATCAATCACGCCGGCACCTTGTTTCGTGCCGGACAAGCGGGCGCTGCGCTCGAACTATTGGAAGAAGCCCTGCCGCTCGCCAAGCAGGTGTTGGACGTCAAACACCCGCAAACCCAGGCCGCCATGCTGATCCGCGGCGACGCGTCCCTGCAGGTGGGCGACAACGTCACTGCCATAGCGTCACTCCGGGAATTGTTCGAAGTGCGGCGCCGCTTGCTGGGTGAGGACCATCCGGAAACCGTAGCCGGTGCCTGGAACCTGGTCGAAGCCTACGAACAGTTGGGACAGAAAGCCGCGGCAGCCGAATTACGCCAACGCTACATGGCGCCATTGCTGGCCGCCGACCCCACCCAACTCAGCGAACCGCAGCGCGCGATGGCCGACGCAATCCGCGCCGATCGACGCCCCGGAAAAGTGGTGATGCGGTAGGTCGCCCCCACGTGGCCGACGCATGACACGCCCGCGCTCCCGAGCGCCGGCGTGTAATCCGACCTACGAGAGTCGCCGACGATTGAATGCCAACGTAGAGCGGAGCTTGCTCCGCTGCTCTTGGTGGTATGCCAAAACCGGCTCTCGGCGGTACGTCAAAAGCAGCGGAGCGAGCTCCGCTCTACGCAAGGCACGCGTCGGTAGGTCAGCCCCACGCGCCGACGTTATGACACGCTCGTATTCCGAGCGCCAGGCGTAATCCCGACCAACAATCCACCGAGGATTGGACGCCAACGTAGAGCGGAGCTTGCTCCGCTGCTCTTTGTGGCATGCCAAAAACCAGCTCTCGGCGGCACGTCAAAAGCAGCGGAGCGAGCTCCGCTCTACGCAAGGCAGGCATTGGTAGATCGGCTCCGCGCGCCGACGCTATGACACGCCCGTGTTCCGAGCGCCGGGGCGTAATCCCGGCCAACAATCCACCGACGATTGGATACCGACGTAGAGCGGAGCTTGCTCCGCTGCTCTTGCTGGTATGCCAAAAACCAACCCTCGGCGGTACGTCAAAAGCAGCGGAGCGAGCTCCGCTCTACGTAGGGCAACGCATTGGTAGGTCGCCCCCAAGCGGACGATGCGTTCCCGAGAGTCCGGGTGTGACGCCGAGCTATGCTCATTCGCCCGGCTTGGCGGCGGAAGTCGGCGATTCGCTCGCGGCTCGCTTTGCGAGTACCGCTTCGCGATGCGCGATGTAGGCATTGGCGCCGAAGATGATCGCGGCGCCCAGCAAGGTCCAGCGATCCAGCGTTTCGTCGAACAACCACCAGCCGAATAGCGCCACGACAGGCAACTGCATGAAACTGATCGGTGTCAGCGCCGAAACTTCGCCCAGCTTCAATGCGCGTGTCCACAGCATGTGGCCGCCGGTGCCCATGATCCCGGCCGCGATCACCCACAGCCACGTGATGCCCTGTGGCCACTGCCACACCGCCAGCGCAGGGACCAATGACATCGGCACCCACAGCAGTGTGGTGTAGATGACGATGCGGTCCGCCGGTTCGGTTTGCGACAGCTGTTTGATCTGGATGGCGACGATACTGCTGAGTACCGCGGCCAATACCGCCACTACCGCCCCGATGCTGAATTCCGTGCTGCCTGGACGCACGATGATCAACACACCCAGGAAGCCCAACCCCACCGCCGTCCAGCGCCGGGCACGGACCTTTTCGTTCAACAGCGCAGCCGCGGCCAACGTCACGAACAGAGGAGTCGAGTAGGACAACGATACCGCTTGCGCCAACGGCAGATGGCCGATAGCCCAGAAGCCGGCCAGCATCGAACAAATGCCGATCACGCAGCGGAACACATAGCGCGGAAATTGGGTGGTCTTCAGCAACCCCGGACCATGCCGGATCAGCAGCGGCAGCGCAGCAATCAATCCGAAGAAGTTGCGGAAGAAAGCGATCTCGAAGGTGTGAAGCGTTTCCGATGCCAGCCGGATTGCCACCACCATCAAGCCGAAGAACATCGTACTGCCGAGCATCAACGACGCTGCACGGAAATGGTGTGGAATGGTGGGCATCAAACGCTCATCTCTACCAACGCGCCCCGATCACTTTCGGTTCCGGTTCTATCGCGATACCAAAACGCGCCTGTACCGAATCAGCAATGCGGCGCGCCAGCGAGAGTAGCTGCGCGCCTGTCGCGCTGCCGTGATTGACCAGCACCAGGGCGTGTTGCTCCGACACGCCGGCATCACCCTCGCGGAAACCTTTCCAGCCACTGGTCTCGATCATCCAGGCGGCGGAAAGCTTGCGGTTATCGGCGGCGTCGCCACGGAACATTGGCAAGCCTGCGTGCCGATGCTGCAGATCCTCCGCCAATGCAGCGGGGACGATTGGATTCTTGAAGAAGCTGCCGGCGTTGCCGATCACGGCTGGATCGGGCAGCTTGCGCTGTCGAATGCGGATTACCGCTTGCGCCACGCTGCGTGCGTCGGGCGAAGCCACATTCATTTCTGCCAGTTCTTCGCGTATCCCTGCGTAGTCCAGGCGCAACGCAGGCGCGCGCGGCAGCGACAATTCCACCGCTGTCACCACGTAGCGGTCGGGCTCGCGCTTGAACAGGCTGTCGCGGTAAGCGAATGCGCACGCGGCGCGATCCAGTCGGCGCAGTTCGCCGGTGGTTCGGTCGAAGGCCTCCACGGCATGCACGTATTCGCCTACTTCACAGCCATAGGCGCCTATATTCTGGATGGGTGCCGCGCCGGCCGTGCCTGGAATCAACGCCAGGTTTTCCAGCCCGGACAATCCCTGCTGCAGTGTCCACAGCACCAGCGCGTGCCACTCGGCACCCGCGTCCGCACGCACCACTGCATGATCGTCGTGCTCCTGCAGCACGGTCATGCGACGGCAGTCGAACGACACCACGGCGCCTTCCGGGTTTCCCGCGAACAGCAGATTGCTGCCGCCGCCGAGGATCAGGACGGGCGCATCGCGCAATCGGGGCAGGGCGAGTACTTCGGGTAGCGCGTCGGTGTCGGCAATTTCGATCAGCCAGGGCGCACGCGCGGCGATGCCGAACGTGTTGCGGTGGTCGAGCTCAGCGCTCTCGATCAATCGAAAGGCATTGTTCATTCCGGTGCGACCGCTCCGCGGCTGGGCGCTTCGCGGCGGCGGCGAATCGCCTCCACGCATTCGCCCACCAGTTCCGGACCGCGATAGATCAGGCCGGTATAGCACTGCACCAGCGAGGCGCCTGCGGACATCTTCGCCACCGCATCGGCACCCGAAAGAATGCCGCCGACTCCGATCAGTGGGATGTTGTCCGGCAGGCGGGCACGCAGACGGCGCAGCACCGTCGTCGACTGGCCCATCAACGGCGCACCGGACAGGCCGCCGGTTTCATGAGCCAGCGAATGATCTTGCACGTTGATGCGGGACACCGTCGTGTTGGTGGCGATCACGCCATCCACGGACAGGTCCGCGAGTACGCGCGCCACCGCGTCGATGTCGTCATCCGACAGATCGGGCGCCACCTTGACCAGCATCGGTACGCGCTTGCCGTGCTGCGCTCCGAGTTCTTCCTGCGCATCGCGCAGCGTGCCGATGAGATGGCGCAGTGCTTGCTCTTCCTGCAACTCGCGCAGCCCCGCGGTGTTGGGCGAGGAGATGTTGATGGTGATGTAGTCGGCAAGCGGATAGATGCGTTCCAGGCAATACAAATAGTCGGAAGCGGCGCGCTCGTTGGAAGTGTCCTTGTTCTTTCCGATATTGATGCCCAGCAAGCCGCCCTTCCGCCGCGCGCGCTCGACATTGCGCACCAGTACATCGACGCCTTCGTTATTGAAGCCGAGACGATTGATGATGGCGCGGTGCTGGGGCAGGCGAAACATGCGTGGTTTGGGGTTGCCCGCTTGCGGTCGTGGCGTGACGGTGCCCACTTCGACAAAGCCGAAGCCCAGTGCGAACAAGGCATCGATATGCGCGCCATTCTTGTCCAGGCCGGCGGCCAGGCCGACGGGATTGGGGAACGTCAGGCCCAATAACTTGGTAGGCATCGGTGCGATGGGATTGGTCAGCAATCCGGTGGTGCCGGTGCGGTAAGCCAGTTCCAGCGCGTTGAGACCCAGTCCGTGGGCGCGTTCCGCGTCCAGGCCAAACAGAAAGGGGCGGGCCAACGAATACATCAGTTCTCCTCGGGCGCGACGCGGCCCGTTCGCAATGCATGCGCCCACTCGGGGCTGCCGTGTTCCAATGCCAGCTTGGCGGCTGCTTCATGGTCGTAGTCGACCGCGATCAGTTCGGCATTCCATCGCCCGCTGGTGTTGTCGAGTACGGCGTAACGCGCCTTTGGACTGTGGTTTTCAATGTCGTGCGGAAAAGGGTGATTGGCGTGGTACGCCGGCAAGCCGACGCTACCAGGATTGACGATAAGCCTGCCATCGGCCAGGCGTACCGCCCGCGGCACATGCGTATGTCCACACACGATGACCGGGTAAGCCGCATCGCTGGCTTTCGCCCACACTTCGTCCGGTGTGGCCGGCCGCAAGCCGCCCGCATCCACATGTTCCAGGAAATATTCCAGATCGTTCGCCGGCGTGCCATGGCAAAGCAAGACGCCTTCGTTCAACACCAGGCTGGCCGGAAGTTGCGCCAGCCACTCGCGCTGATCCTGTCGCAGGCGGGCATGCGCATAGGCATCGGAGGCGCCCATCGTTGCCGGTGACATTTCCAGCAGTTGCCGCTCGTGATTGCCGCGGATAGTGGGTAATGCCAAGGGCATCAGCAGATCGGCGGTTTCCGCCGGCTGCAGCGGCCCGGAAAGAATGTCGCCCAGGTTCACCACGCTATCGCAGTCCTGCGCGGCGATGTCGGCGAGGACCGCCGACAACGCACCGAGGTTGCCATGGATGTCGGAGATGACGGCGATACGCATCCGCGGGTATCAGGGCTGAAAGATCAGAGATCGAACTTGATGCCCTGCGCCAGTGGCAGCGAATCGGAGTAGTTGATGGTGTTCGTCTGCCGGCGCATATAGACCTTCCACGCATCCGATCCGGATTCGCGACCGCCGCCGGTTTCCTTTTCGCCACCGAACGCACCGCCGATCTCCGCGCCGCTGGTACCGATGTTGACGTTGGCGATGCCGCAGTCCGAACCCGCAGCGGACAGGAACTGCTCGGCCGCCCTGAGGTTCTGCGTGAAGATGGACGAAGACAGGCCCTGCGGCACTGCGTTCTGCATATCGATGGCTTCGTCCAGCGTCTTGTACTTCATCACATACAGGATGGGAGCGAAGGTTTCGTGCTGCACCACTTCATCGGAATTCTTCAGGCCGGTAATGATCGTCGGCAATACGAAGTTGCCTGGGCGATCGATGGCGGTACCGCCGGTTTCGACCTTGCCGCCGCTCGCCTTGGCTTTCTCGATCGAGGCCAGGAACTGCTGCACGGCGCCCTGGCTGTTCAACGGGCCCATCAGGTTCGCCGGGTCCGTGGGGTCGCCGATCTTGCCTTCCACCTGCTTGTATGCCTTGACCAGCGTGGAGAGCACGGTGTCGTAGATCGACTCGTGCACGATCAAACGGCGCGTGGTGGTGCAACGCTGGCCGGCGGTGCCGACTGCGCCGAACACGATGCCGGGGATCGCCAGTTTCAGGTCGGCGCTTTCGTCCAGGATGATGGCGTTGTTGCCACCCAGCTCCAGCAGGCTGCGGCCCATGCGACGCGCAACCCGCTCGCCGACGGTGCGGCCGACCTGGGTGGAACCGGTGAAGCTGATCAGCGGAATGCGCTTGTCGTCGACGAACTGTTGCGCCAACTCGACGCCGGCATCGTTGATCAGGAAAAAGATGTCCGGAAAGCCGCCGGCCTTCAATGCGTCGTTACAGACCTTCATCGAGGCAATGGCGGTCAGCGGCGTCTTGTTGGACGGTTTCCACAGGCAGATATCGCCGCAGACGCCGGCCAGGAAGGAGTTCCATGCCCACACCGCGACCGGGAAGTTGAACGCGCTGATAATGCCGACCAGGCCCAGCGGGTGGTACTGCTCGTACATGCGGTGGCCAGGCCGCTCGGAATGCATGGTGTAGCCGTACAGCATGCGGCTCTGGCCCACGGCGAAATCGGCGATGTCGATCATCTCCTGCACTTCGCCGTCGCCTTCGGGCTTGCTCTTGCCCATTTCCAACGCGACCAGCGAACCCAGCGCATCCTTGTGCTTGCGCAGCGCGTCGCCGCACAGGCGTATGGCTTCGCCGCGACGGGGCGCCGGCGTGGTGCGCCAGACCTTGAAGGCTTCCTGCGCGCGCGCAACCACGGTCTCGTAGTCCGCCTGGCTGGTGGCATATACCTCGGCAATCACCTCGTTGGTGGCAGGATTGATCGACTGCAGCAGACCGGCATTGGTGGTAGCGGACCATTCGCCGCTGCCGAGATAGGTGCCGGAATTACGCTGGTCAAGGCCGAGCGCCTTGAGGATGTTTGCGGGCATGTAGAGCTCCAGGGAATCGGGTTCAGCGCGGAAATCCCGGCGAAGGGACGCGGGGGCGCGCCAGAGGAACCGGAATTTTAGCAGAGCCGCTGGCAGGAGCCGGGATTCGCGAAGCGGAAATTGAGAAGCGGAAAGCTGGCTTTTGCCTCCCCCTTTTTAAAGGGGAATCGAGGGGGATTTGCTTTTGCCTTGAATCTTCTAGTCCCAGCTCAAGCAACTAGGCATCCGCAGCAGGAAGCGGCGGAACCTCCATGCCCGCCCGCCAACCCTCCGCTTCCATGCGGTCCAGCAGCGTCACCGCTTGCGTCCGGGCGGTCGGTTCATGCAGTGGCAGCACCACCACGTCGTCTCCCCGGGCCCAGGCCAGCGCCTGGCGAGCCGCTTCGGCTTCGTCCAGGCAGGTCACGATGGCCGATTCCGGCATGCCAAGCGAAACCAGAGCCCCACGCATCAGCGCAGCGATCTCGCCCGGCGCCCGTCCGCGCAGGTAGCCTTCGCCGATGTCCTTCAGCACGACATGGCTGGGATGGAACGCCATGGCCGTGGCAACCAGCTGGTGGATATCGTCGTCTTCGCGGTTGCCGGCCTGTCCCAACAGCAGGGCGAAACGCTGGGCTGTGCCGCGTTCCAATAGCGCGACCTCCAGCAAACCACGCAAGCCATCGGGGTTATGCGCATAGTCGACATACACCTGCATATCGCCGAAACACCACCGTTGCAGGCGCCCCGGGTTGTCGCCGCGCTCGCCGCCGAAATGCGCCGCGATGTTGGCGATGGTGACCGGGGGAATGCCCAGCGTGCTTGCGGTCAGGGCGGCGCCGGCGAGATTGGCGATGTTGTAGGACGCTCGTCCCCGCACGGTAAGCGGCATGGACGCCACTGTGCCCAGATCGTTGCTGACGCCGTCGACATACAGCAGCAATCGGCCGTCGCGCACGCCGCACGTCGCACCGCCTTGTTCGCGGTGTTGTTGCAGCAGAGGATGGTCGAAGTCCGATGCGAACCACGCCAGCGGAACCGTAAGCGCTGGCGCATGCGCCACCAGCGTCGAGTCATCGGCGTTCAGCACCAGCTGTCCGTCTTGGCGGATCGCGCGCGCTACCGTCAACTTGACCCGCGCCAGGTCATCGAGATCGTGCACGCCGTATTCGCCAAAATGATCGGCAGCGATATTGGTGACGACCGCGACATTGGCATGGCACAGCGCCAGCCCACGCCGCAGCATGCCCCCGCGTGCGGTTTCCAGAATGGCCGCTTCCGCCCCGTCCTGGCGCAGCGCAGTGCGCGTGCCGGTGGGGCCGGAAAAATCCCCGGTTTCCAGCGCCTTGCCATCGAAGAAAACGCCATCCGTGCAGCTGTAGGCGGTGCGCCAACCGTGTGCTTTGGCCATGGCGGCCAATAGACGCACGGTTGTGGTTTTGCCATTGGAGCCAGTGACCAGCGCCGTAGGAATCGTGTGCAAATGCGCCCATGGCACCACGACGGGCGAGGGCAGGCCCTCCGCAAACCAAGTGCGGCTGCCGGTGCCCTCACCGATCGTGACTTCGTCATCGTCGGCCAGCAGCGGCAACCCATGCGCGTCGGCCTGTTCTTGCAGGGCAATCAGTTCAGGGCGGGCTTCGGCTTTGGCGGCTAAGCGCAAGGTGTGGATGGCAGAGTCAGCGTCCCAAACCGCAGCGTGACCGGGGGCATGGTAGAGCTTCGGCTCTTGCTCCCTTCTCCCCATGAAGTCTTTTGTTTCCGAGTCGAAAGGCAGTTTCTTCCGAAAGGTTGCGCTAGAGATTTGGGCTCCCTCCCTCATCCGCCCTCCAGGCACCTTCTCCCGGGGGGAGAAGGAAACAGTGGACTGAAGATTCAGTAACGCCGACCACCAAGCCCATTCGTTGACTTCGGTGGCGGTGTACAACTGATCCATGGGTGCGGCGAAGACGAGAGAAGCGCCGGTGCGGTGGCGGTGAATAACGATGTCGCCCTGTGGCCAGCCAAGCGCTTCGCGTGCCGTGGCGATATTGGCACGCCAACGCTCGAGCGCCGTGTCGTCCGGCTTCGATCCACGAACCGCTTCCAATGCCGCGCCGGTGGCGGCGAAATAGACGTTGCAGCCGGTCAATCGGCGCGAATCTTCAAAAGGTTCCGGAGACATCGTTCAGTCGTTCTGCTCGCGTTCGAACACCAGTCCGCGTTCGTCGCGCACCACGCCTTCCAGGTTTGCGAAGGCGGCTTCCTCCGGAGCAGCCAGCGGCAATGGAATTTCGATGCGGGCAGCCGGCCGCGGTGCGTCGCCGGCTGGCTGGAACTTGGTGATCTGCTTCCAGGTGCGTGTCAGTGCATCGGCGAAAATCAGCAGCAGGTCGCCGGGTTGGGCCAGTCGCAGTGCGGCGTCCACCGCCTGCTGTTCATCGGGAATAATGGTGATGGCGTCGTCCGGCACGCCATTGGCTTGCAATGCCTTGGCGATGATACGCGGCACTTCGTCGCCATCGCGGCCGCGCAAGGAGTCATCGCGGCGAACCACGTAGTGATCGAATCTGCCCGCAATCGCCGCGGCGATCGCGCGCAAGTCGTCGTCCCGGCGATCGCCGGGACCAGCGACCACCACGATACGGCGGCCGGTCACGTCCAATCGCTGAGCCAGGTCAGCCATGACGCTGACCGCATGCGCGTTGTGCGCGTAATCCATCAGCACCTTGAACGGGTGTTCGTTGAACACATTCATCCGTCCCGGTGCCTGGAAGAACGTCGTATCGAAGGTGCGCAAGGCCTGGCTGATCGCATCCAGCTTGATGCCCAGCGAAAACGCCATCGAAGCGGCGACCATCGCGTTCTGCACGTTGTGCAGGGCGCGGCCTTCCATCGTCGCGGGGATCAGGTGCGTCCACATCAGCGGAATGTGGCTGCCCTTGTCGTACAGCGTGATCATGTGGCCGTTGATGCCTGCCTCCAGCGCACAGGCGCGGCCACCGGCGCGGATATGTTCGCGCACCAGCGCGTGTGAAGGATTCATGGTGACGTAGCAGATGGTCTTGGCGTCGGTGTATGCCGACATCTTCAGTACGTTCGCGTCGTCGGCGTTCAATACCGCGCAGTCGCTTGCCACTTCCACCACGATGCGTTTGATCTCGGCCAATTGCTCCAACGTGTCGATGCCTTTCAGGCCGAGATGGTCGGCTTGCACGTTCAGCACCGCGCCCACGTTCACTTCCGGCACACCCATGCCGGCGCGCAGCAGGCCGCCGCGTGCGGTTTCCAGCACGGCGATATCGATCTGCGGATCCGACAACACCATCCGCGCCGATACCGGACCCGTCATGTCACCTTCCACCGTTCGCTGGCCGTCGATGTAGACGCCTTCGGTGGTGGTCAATCCCGGCGTATAGCCGGCCATCTTGGTGATATGCGCCAACATGCGAGCGGTGGTGGTCTTGCCGTTGGTGCCAGTGATGGCGGCGATCGGCACCCGCGACGGCGTGCCCGGCGGGAAAAGCATATCGATCACCGGCCCGGCGGCATCCCGCGGAGTACCTTCGCTGGGCGCCACGTGCATGCGGAAGCCGGGCGCGGCGTTGACTTCACAGATCGCGCCGCCGGCCAGTTTGTAGCTTTCGGCGATATTGGGCGAAATGAAATCCACACCGCCCACGTCCAATCCGATAGCGCGCACCGCCCGCACGGCCATGTCGCGGTTGTCGGGGTGGATGACGTCGGTGACGTCGGTGGCGGTGCCGCCGGTGGACAGATTGGCCGTCGAACGCAGGTAGACCACTTCGCCCGCTTTTGGCACGGAGAAATGGTTGTAGCCCACGCGTTCCAGCATCAAGTCCGCCTGTGCATCCAACTCCAGTCGGGTCAGCACTTTTTCGTGTCCCACGCCACGCCGGGGATCGGCATTGACGATGTCGACCAAGTCGGCAATGTCATGTACGCCGTCGCCCACCACATGGCCGGGAGTGCGGCGAGTGGCGGCGATCAGTTCGCCATTGACCACCAGCAGCCGGTGATCGTCGCCGGCAATGTAGGTTTCCACGATGACCGAGCGTGAATGCTCGCGGGCCGCAGCGAAGCCTTCGCGAATTTCATCATCGCTGGAAATGTCGATGGTGATGCCGCGGCCGTGATTGCCGTTGTAGGGTTTGGTTACTACCGATCCGCCCAGTCGCTTGGCCGCACGCAACGCGCCGGTGGCGTCGGTGACCAGTTCCTGGCGCGGAACCGGCAGGCCCAGCGAACCGAGAATCTTGTTGGTTTCTTCCTTGTCGCTGGCCAGTTCAACCGCGATATGCGGGGTCTTGCCGGTAACGGTGGCCTGGATGCGCTGCTGATACTTGCCGTGGCCGAACTGGATCAGCGATTGTTCGTTGAGCCGGAACCACGGAATGCCGCGTTCTTCAGCGGCGCGCACCAGCGAAGCGGTGGACGGGCCCAGTGCGCGGCGCTGTGCGTAGCGGATGAAATCGTCGCGCGCAGTGTCCCAGTTCCAGTCGTCAGGCACGCTGTTCTTGGGCTGCAATTCCTTGGGCAACAGCGAGCACAGCAGCTTGATGGCAAGATCGCCCGCGGCGATGCCTTCTTCGCGTTGGGCGTATTCGTACACCACGCTGTACACACCGGGGCGATCGTCGCTGATGCTGCGGGTCTTGCCGAAAGTGACGTTCTCGCCAGCGACGTTCTGGAGTTCGATGGCAACGTGTTCCAGTACATGGCCCAGCCAGGTGCCTTCACCTTCGCGCATGCGGCGGATAAACCCACCGGGTTCGCGATAGGAACAACCGTGTTCGGCCAAGCCGGGCAGTGCCTCGACCAGCCCATCGACGAAGATCGCGCCCAGCCGCGCGGTGGGCCAGTCTTCCAGCGCCTGCAGGTCCAGTTCCAGCCGGATGACGGGGAAATGGGCGTATTGGGAAGGGCCGACGAAAACAGAGCGTTCGAGAATGCGCATGCTTTACCTTGAGATTGTTTTGGTCGGCCCGACGGTGCCGGCGGGTGGTGCCTGGGGAGTAACGTAACAGCAAAAGCGTTAGCGGCCTGGTGATTGACCGCTTATCAGCCGCGTCCGGGGTTGCCCAGGCCAGCTACTGGGAAGTGTCGATCGACTCGATCGTTGAAACGTCGTAGGGCGGGTCTCGACCCGCCATAGCCATGCATCCGCGGCAGCAGCAATGAGCGAAACCGTTTCAAAAAACGACCCGCTTCAATGAAACACCGGAACCAAAGAAAAACGCTCATAGTTCGGATGAATCCCAACTCGCCTGGACCAGGCCGCGGCACAGCGCACGCTGCGTTGGGTCAATGTCCGCAGCATCGATATCGACGCCGCCCCAAAACAAATCAACAACGCACCCTACACCGAACGAGGCCGATCCAAGCTGCCTGCCGAAGCCTGCCGGGTATGCAGGTTGAAGGTAGCGCCCGCAGTCAGGATGTGCACCATGAGGCCCAGCAGGCAAACCGGTTCGTCTTCCGAAACCTGCGCCATCGAAGAGAACTGCAGACCACCGGCATCGACCACGGTCACCGCACCGCTGCCTTCGACTTCAAGCGTGTTGTCGGGCCCGATGAAAGCGGCGGTGTCTTCGTCCAAACCGATGCCGATCGCGAACGGGTTGTATGCCAGTGCAGCAACCAGACGGCCCAAACGGTCGCGTTGGCGGAAATGCTGGTCGATCACGAAGCGATTGGTCAGGCCCAAGCCAGGGGCCAAGCGGACGCTGCTGGCGTTCGGCGAGGAGCCTTCTTCCCCGAAAGCGATCATGTGCTCGCTGAGAATGCTGGCGCCGGCACTGGTGCCGCCGACCGTCACTCCACGTGCGTTCTGCTGGCGGATCATCCGCGCCGCGTCGGTGCCGCCCAGGATGGTGGAAATGCGCAACTGGTTGCCGCCGGTGAAGAAAATGCCGCTGCATTCCTCGATGCGGCGCAACCAATCCTCGCGCTGGCCATCGTCCCGACTGTCGAACTCCAGCGACTCGGCGCGTCCCGCACCCAACCGCGCAAAAATATTCTCGTAGCGCAGTCCGGTGTCGGCCAATCGGCTGGCGGTGGGGATCACCACGATGTCCGCATCGGGACCGCCGCATAGACCGACGAAGCGTTCCAGGATCCTGGCGCTGTTTTCTTTTTCTTCGGCCCCACCAATCGGGACGATCCATCCCCGCTCGTCGCCGGCGGAAACCTTGCTTGGACACATACGACACAACTCCTGGCAAACACGTTCGGTATTGCGCAACGCCGCCGCGACGGGATATTCGTCAGGCCGCGCAATCCTGCGGCCCATAGCCCGATTCCCCCAAGAACCCCCGGCGGCCCGGCACAACCAACAACGCCAGGCACCCGTCAAAGGTAGCACGGCCGAATGCCCGGAGAGGCGCCCGCTGCGGCGCGCTGGCCGTTCATGAGACAATCCCGCCCCAAGGCCCCGTAGCTCAGCTGGATAGAGCGGTCCCCTCCTAAGGGACAGGTCGTGCGTTCGAATCGCGCCGGGGTCACCATCGGCTGCCGTCTGGTCACGGTGGAACCGCTTCCAGACGGCGATCGATCCCGATGTTGCGATGCAGCGCTTGACAGCACCCCTCGGCTTCGGTTTCTCTACGGGTATGCACAACGCCGCCCTCTCCCCGTCGAACGGTTCCGCCCTGGCTTTTCCGCCAGCGCACCGTGTTGGCGCGGCCGGCGGCCTCGGTACCATTACCATCATTAGCACCACGATTCGTCGGGTGCGGTTGGTTGTGTTCGCGTAATTTCGCAAACCACGGCCCCGCACCCGGATCAGGATGCGGGGCGACCCCAAACCTGATGCGCGCCGGGCCTCACAACAGAGGTTCCGTTCCATGCCGTCCAGCGTTGCCGCACAAGAACAACAAGCCGTAGAACCCTTACCGCTCCGCACTGTCGTGCATAAGTTCGGTGGCACTTCGGTGGCCGATGCCGAGCGCTACCGCCATGTCGCGCAGTTGCTGCGGGCGCGCGACGAAGATATCCAGGTCGCCGTCGTCTCGGCCATGAGGGGCGTCACCGATGCCTTGATCGATCTCTCGGAGCTCGCTTCGCGCAATCAGGACGAATGGCGCGACCGCTGGCACGAACTGCGCGCCCGTCACCGCGGCGCAGCCGTGGCGCTGTTGAACGAAAATGCCGGCCCCACGCTGGAATGGCTGGACGAACGCTTCGCCAAGCTGTCCGAGATACTCGGCGCGCTCGCGGTCATCGGCGAGTTGCCGCGAGAGGTGCTGGACCGCGTGCAGGGACTGGGCGAGGTTTGTTCGGCGCGCTTGCTGGGCGATTACTTCCGTGCACAAGGCGATGATTGCGCGGTGCTGGATGCGCGCGACGTGCTGGTGGTGGACCGCAGCGACCTGGGTGTGGAAGTGGATTGGGCCATCAGTGCCAGCCGGCTTGCCGACTGGCGCGCACAGCACCAGCAGCGCCGCATCGTGGTGACCGGCTTTGTCGCGCGCGACCGCGCCAATCGAATCACCACGCTGGGGCGCAATGGCAGTGATTATTCGGGCGCTATCTTCGCGGCGTTGTTCGACGCCGCCGAACTGCACATCTGGACCGACGTGGACGGCGTACTGTCGGCTGATCCGCGCGTGGTGCCCGAGGCGGTGCAGCTAAGTGCGCTCAGCTACGACGAGGCCTGCGAACTCGCTTATTTCGGAGCCAAGGTCGTGCATCCGCAAACCATGGCGCCGGCCATCGAACGCGGCTTGCCCATCATCATCCGCAACACCTTCCACCCAGAGCACCCCGGCACTCGCATCACCGCCGAACGCGATGTCGCCGGTCCGGTAAAGGGCCTGACACTCAGCCCGGACCTGGCAGTGCTGAATCTGGAAGGCACCGGCCTGATTGGCGTACCCGGCACCGCGGAGCGCGTATTCGCCGCGCTGCGCGATGCGCGCGTGTCGGTGGTGATGATTTCGCAGGGTTCGTCCGAACATTCGATCTGCTGCGTTGTTCGGCATGCCGAAGCGACGCGTGCGCAGGCGGCGTTGCTCAATGCCTTCGCGCACGAATTGAACATCGGTCAGGTGCAACGCATACAACGCACCGACAACATCAGCGTGTTGGCGGCAGTGGGCGATGGCATGGCCGGCCAGCCGGGTGTGGCCGCACGCCTGTTCGAATCGCTGGGTCGCGCACGGGTCAATATCCTGGCCATCGCGCAGGGTTCTTCCGAACGCAATATTTCCGTCGCGATCGACAGTGCCGATGCGACCAAGGCGTTGCGCGCGGCGCATGCGGGATTCTGGTTGTCGCCGCAGACGTTCTCGGTCGGTGTGATCGGTCCGGGCAATGTCGGCGCCACGCTGATCGAACAACTGCGCGCCGCACAACCGCAGCTGTTGGGCAAGGCCAATCTCGACCTGCGGCTGCGCGCGATCGCCTCCAGCAGCAAGATGCTGCTGGACGAACGCGGCATCGGCGGCGACTGGCGCGAACGCCTGACCAGCAGCCGATTGGCGGCCGACCTGGACCGCTTCACCGCGCACCTGTTGTCAGCGCATCTGCCACATGCCGTCATCGTGGATTGCAGCGCCAGCGCACAGGTTGCTGATCGTTACGCCGAATGGCTGGCGGCCGGCATCCATGTGGTGACGCCGAACAAACAGGCGGGTGCCGGCCCGGTACCGCGATTCCGCGCCATCCACGAAGCGGCGGCGGTGAGCGGCGCACGTTTCCGCTACGAGGCCACGGTAGGCGCCGGATTGCCGGTGATTTCCACGTTGCGCGATCTGCTAGACACCGGCGACGCGGTGTTATCTGTGGAAGGTATTTTTTCTGGCACGTTGGCGTGGTTGTTCAACAAGTTCGACGGCAGCGCACCATTCTCCGCGCTGGTAGGCGAGGCGCGCGGAATGGGATACACGGAACCAGACCCGCGCGACGATCTGTCCGGTACCGACGTTGCCCGCAAGCTGGTGATCCTGGCACGCGAAGCCGGCCGCGAACTGACGTTGGACGATGTTGTGGTAGAAAGCCTGGTGCCGGAATCGTTGCGCCAGGGAAGCGTCGATGAGTTCATGGCACGCCTGCCGGAGGTGGACGCCGCTTTCGCGCAAAGACTGGCGGCGGCAAGAGCGGCAGGCAAGGTGTTGCGTTACGTTGCGCGCCTGGACGGCGACGGCCGCGCCAGCGTCGGCTTGGTGGAACTGCCGGACACGCACGCTTTCGCCCATCTGCGTTTGACCGACAACATCGTGCAGTTCACCACTCGTCGCTACTGCGACAATCCGTTGATCGTGCAAGGACCGGGCGCCGGTCCCGAAGTGACCGCCGCCGGCGTGTTCGCCGACTTGCTGAGAGTGGCGGCGGGGCAGGGAGCCAAGCTGTGAGGATATCGAGAAAGGCTTTCGGATACGGATCAACGCAGATAACCGCAGACAAAGCGAAAAAATTTACTGAAATTCCACGGGAGCGGCATCTCCGCCGCGAACTTTTACTTCTGCCTGCGCCGGTCTTATCCGCTCTTGTCCCTGTTAATCCGTGTCCAAACGCTTTTCGTGCCGAGGCGCGCGCATGAAGCAGATGGCCACGGCTTTTTCGCCGGCATCCGTCGGCAATGTGGGAGTCGGCTTCGACATTCTGGGACATGCGATCGAGGGCGCCGGCGATACGGTGTCGGTGCGGCGCATTGAAGCTCCAGACGAAAACGAACCCGCGGTGCGCATCGCCGCGATTCGCGGCGCGACCGTGGACCTGCCCTTGGACGCGCCAGGGAATACGGCCGGCGCCGCTTTGATCGCCATGCGTGAAGCCCAGGGCTTGCCCTTTGGTTTCGAGCTGGAGATCGAAAAAGGCATTCCGTTGGGATCGGGCATGGGCGGCTCGGCGGCGTCCTGCGTGGCCGCACTGGTCGCAGCCAATGAGCTGCTGGAAGAACCATTGCCGCGACACGCGTTGTATCCCTTCGCGTTGATCGGCGAAGCCGTCGCCAGTGGTGGGCGCCATGGCGACAATCTGGGGCCGATGCTGTTGGGCGGACTGGTGCTGGCTACCGCCGAACATCTGCTCCGGATTCACGTCCCCGATGCATGGCATAGCGTTCTGGTCCATCCGGACGCGATTCTGGAAACTCGCCGCGCGCGCGCCGCGCTGCAGGGCGATTATCGCTTGAGCGAATTCGTCGCTCAAAGCGCGAATCTCGCCTTGGTGCTATCGGGTTGCTATACCGGTAATACCGAACTGGTACGCGCCGGTCTGAGCGACGTGCTGGTCGAACCGCGTCGTTCGTCTTTGATCGTAGGGTTTGCCTCGGCCAAGCAAGCGGCGTTGGACGCGGGTGCGATGGGCGCCAGCATTTCCGGCGCCGGTCCCAGCGTATTCGCCTGGTTCGAATCGCGCGCTGCGGCGGATGCGGCTGTGGCGGGTATACAGGCCGCCTTTCGCGACGCGGGCTTCGATAGTCAGGCGTGGGTGTCGCCGATCAACGCCACCGGTGCGGAGGTGTTGTCGGTGGAGTGAGGTGTGAAGACGCAGCGTTGTTTTGCGCCTGGGAGAGTCGTTGCCCGGGCTGCTCTCCGCGCGCCTCAACGGTAGTACTCGTCATCCCGGCGAACGCTGGGATCCATCTGCTCTTGATCGTGGCTTCTTCTCTCCGCAGCGAAAGCGAAAATGGATCCCAGCGTCCGCTGGGATGACGAGATAAACATTCTGGTAATTCATTGGACACGACGGAACCATCATGAAGTTCATTTCCACCCGCGATTCGTCACTTTCCGCCACGCTCAGCCAGGCGATCGCCGCGGGTCTGGCGCCCGATGGCGGACTCTACGTTCCGTCAGAGCTACCTGCGTCGCGGGAACTGAAAGCCGGCGCCAATCTTGCGGAGACCGCGACGCATCTGTTGGCCCCCTTCTTCGAAGACGACGCTTTGGCGTCGGAATTGCCGACCATCTGCCGCGAAGCCTTCGATTTTCCCGCGCCGCTGAAGCCGCTGGCCACTCCTCGCGATCATGTGCTGGAACTGTTCCATGGTCCCACTGCAGCGTTCAAGGATTTCGGTGCACGCTTTCTGGCTGCATGCCTGACGCGGCTGCGCAAGGACGCCTCACGGCCGTTGACCATTCTGGTGGCGACTTCGGGCGACACCGGTGCGGCAGTGGCCGCGGCATTTCACCAGCAACCGGGGCTTCGCGTCGTGGTGCTGTATCCGGATGGCCGAGTTTCACCGCGCCAGGCACATCAGCTCGGTTGTTTTGGCGACAACGTCACGGCGTTGCGTGTGGCTGGCTCGTTCGATGATTGCCAGGCACTGGTCAAGCGGGCATTGAACGACCAGGCGTTGCAGGCCGAAGCGCCGCTCAGTTCCGCCAACAGCATCAGCCTGGGCCGCTTGCTGCCGCAGATGAGCTACTACGCCGACGCCGCGCTGCGTCACCACACGGCCACTGGCGAGATGCTGAACTTCGTCATTCCCACCGGCAACCTGGGCAATGCGTTGGCTGCCATTCTGGCGCGCTCGCTTGGCGTGCCGTTGGGCCGCATCATGTTGGCGACCAATGCCAACCGGGTGCTGCCGGATTATTTCTCCGGCGGCGAATACGCGCCGCAATCCAGTGTCCCCACCATCGCCAATGCGATGGACGTGGGTGCGCCCAGCAACTTCGAACGCTTGCGCTGGCTGTACCGCGGCGATGATGCGGCGCTACGTGCCGCGTTCGTTTCCGCCAGCGTCGACGACGCCGCCATTCGGGAAACCATCCAGCGCCGGTATGCGCAACATGGTGAGGTGTTCTGTCCGCATACGGCCACGGCCATCAAGGTGCTGGAAGACCTGCGGGCGAGCGGTGAAGGCGGCGATTGGGCGGTGGCGTCCACCGCGCACCCCGCCAAGTTCGAAAGCGTAGTCGAACCGCTGATCGGCAGACCGGTGGAAGTGCCGCCCTCGTTGACGGCATTGCTGCAGCGGCCCGCTCATGCTGATCCTATTCCGGCGCAGTACGAAGCGCTGCGCGAACGTATTGTGTAGACGGCCCGTGTTCTCGTGGAGCGGAGCTGCGCCTCGAGAATAGGGGCGGCGCCGATAACAATCGGGCCGTCGCGACGGCAGGCGATAGCGAATAGACGGCGCCTCTCGTAGGGCGGAGATTAGTCCGCTGCTCTTGGTCCGCCTATAGGGAAACGCAGCGGAGCAAGCTCCGCTCTACGACTGCGCTGGTGATGATTCCTCCGCCCTTTTGCGCCATGCTGTCGCGCATCCGATGTAGGAGGCAGCCACATGAACGCCGCCGCAGAATCGCTCCAGATCGCTTGTCCGCATTGCCATGCCATCAACCGGGTGCCGGCCGCGCGCCTGGGCGAAGGCCCGGTGTGCGGGCGCTGCAAGTCTCGATTGTTCGCCGGCCAGCCGTTTGCGCTGGAGGCTATCCATTTCGACGCACATGCCGCCCGGTCTGATATCCCATTGTTGGTGGATTTCTGGGCGCCCTGGTGCGGCCCGTGCCGGACGATGGCGCCCGCCTACGAACAAGCAGCGAAACTGCTGGAACCGCGTCTGCATTTGGCGAAAGTGGATACCGAAGCGCAGCCCGCTTTAGCCACGCGTTTCGGAATCCGCAGCATTCCCACCTTGGGGCTGTTTCATCACGGCCGTGAACTGGCCCGGCAGTCCGGAGCAATGCCGGTGCAGAGCATCGTGCAGTGGGCACGCCAGCATCTTCCTTCCTAACACATAGAGCCCCTTGCACATGAGCGACACCCAGAAGATCGTCCTGACCCTGGAACAAGAAAGCGACTACTCGTTCCGCATCCATTTCGACGAAACCAGTATTCCGGACCTGCTGACCGACGAGCCGGAACCGCTAGGCGAGGGCGCCGGCCCGAATCCCACCCGGATGCTGACGGTGGCGGTTGCCAATTGCCTGTCCGCCAGCCTGCTGTTCGCACTGCGGAAGTTCAAGAACCAGCCAGGCAAGTTGGTGACCACGGCCACCGCCGAATTGACCCGCAACGAGCAAGGCCGTTTCCGGGTAAGCCATATCCAGGCCGATATCCAGTTGGCCGAAGCCGCCAGCGCGCACGCCTCGCTGGAGCGGATACTGGCTCAGTTCGAGAACTTCTGCGTGGTCACCGAAAGCGTCCGCCACGGCATCGAAGTGTCCGTCAGCATCACCGACGCCGAAGGCGTGCGCGTGCATGGGGCTATGCAGGTGGGGTGAGAGGCATGTTTCCTTGTGGGAGCGACGTAAGTCGCGACCGGAAATCAGGAGCTTTAGACACGGATTAACGCGGAAAAGACCGATAAAACAACCAACGATCTTTATCCGTATCCATTCGTGTTGATCCGTGTCTAAAGTGCTTTTCGAGCTCCGGTCGCGACTTGCGTCGCTCCCACAAGGAGAGGAACAGACTCTTCGGCGGTAACCGGTAACCGGTTACCGGCTCCACCAGTCGAAGCCGACCGCCCGGCATGGCATCATCGCGGTCCTAGCGTTTGCTGCAGAAGCCGTCCGTGACCGCACCGATCAAGGGTAAAGCCACCTCGCTGGACATCGCTCACCTGGCCGGGGTGTCCCAGCCCACTGTTTCGCGCGCCTTGCGCGGCAGTCCGATGGTCAACGAAGAGACGCGCAAGCGCATCCAGGCGATCGCGGCCGAGCTGAACTACAAGGTCGACAAGAACGCCTCCAATCTGCGCCGGCAGCATTCGGGCACCATCGCGCTGCTGTTCTTCGAGGACCCGACGCCGGATGATTCCCTGATCAATCCGTTCTTCTTGTCCATGCTGGGGTCCATCACCCGTGCCTGTGCGCTGCAAAGCTACGACCTGCTGATCTCATTCCAACAGTTATCCACCAACTGGCAGGCCGACTACGAAGACAGCAACAAGGCCGATGGCATCATCCTGCTAGGTTATGGCGATTACCTGCAGGCGCAGTCGCGGCTGGAACAACTGGTGCAGCAGGGCACGCATTTCGTCCGCTGGGGCGCAGTGCTACCGGGGCAGCCGGGTATTTCGGTGGGCTGCGATAACTTCCAGGGCGGGCAGGACATTACCGCGCATCTGGTCGAGCAAGGAAGGCGGGATGTCGCCTTCCTGGGCGATGCCTCCAATCACTACCCGGAGTTCTTCGAGCGCTACCGCGGTTATGCGCACGCACTGCAGGCCGCTGGCGCCATGGCGCAACCGTCGCTGCAGGTGGATGCGGTCACTACCGAGCAATCGGGCTATGAAGCGGCGATGGAGTTATTGCGACGGAAGGTGCGATTCGACGCGATTTTTGCCGCCAGCGACCTGATTGCCATAGGCGCGATGAAGGCGCTGCACGAACGCGGCTTGCGCGTACCGGACGATATCGCCGTCGCCGGCTTCGACGACATTCCCATGGCGAGCTTCGTCAATCCTAGTCTGTCCACCGTGCAGCAGGACACCAAGCTGGCGGGCATCATGTTGGTGGAAAGCCTGTTGAAACTGATCAACGACGAGCCGGTGGAAAGCCAGACCATTCCGGTAAAGCTGGCGTTGCGCCGCTCTTCCGGCGCGATCTAGCTATTGCCGTTGTAGGAGCGGCGTCCCGCCGCGAGCTCTTTTCATCAGATTGCGATAGAAGCAAAGGGCTCGCAGCGGGACGCCGCCCCTACAGGTTCTCGAAATCACCCTGGATCGGGGGACTTGCGCGCCATCAATTCGGCCAAGCGCTTACGCATGTCCTGCCGCGTCACCGGCTGATCCAGGAAAAACACGCGCACGCCATGCGCCGGTACGCTCACGGCCAACCGATCTTTCACGCGCTGTTTCTTGCCGGTGAAGCCATCGCGCCATGGGCCGGCTTGGAGGTATTCGTCCACCGTGATGCGCCGCGCCCGGTCGCTCTTGTTCAACAGCACCAGCGCGGTTTGCGCCTTTCCTTTCTCTTGGTACACGCGATAGAACACGGCTTCGTCGCCCTTCAGCTGCACGTTGAGCTGCAAGCCTCGCTGCAACGCCGGTGAGGCTTGGCGCAGTTTGGCGATGCGTTGAAGATTGCGATAGATAGGACTGCGTGGAGCGGCGTCGATGTTTTCCTGGCCGAAGTAGTTGCGGTTGCCGGCGTGCTCGGCGCGACCGCGCATGAAGCCGGTTTCCGAACCGTAATAGATGACCGGTATGCCACGTGCGGTGAACAACCAATTGTGCGCGTCGATGAAACCATCATCAGTCGCGTCCATGCGCGGCATGTCGTGGTTGTCGTAGAACGTCATCAGCTCGTACGGGTTAGCGTAAGGGCCATCTTCCAGATACAGCGCCCCGGCCAGCGCCCCGTAGTCGCTGTCCTGTTTCTCGAACACTTCCACCAACTTGGCGCGCAAGGGGAAATCCAGCACGCTGATGCTGCCATTGCGCTTCCAGGTGTGCCCGGCAATCTTCGCGGCGTCGTATTCGAAGTTCTCGCCGAACATGAAGAAGTCCGGCTTCTTTTCGCGTATGCGGTCGGCGAACGCTTTCCAGAAACTGTGCGGCATCCAGCCGATGGTATCGATGCGGAAAGCGTAAGCGCCTTGGTCGACCCATTGCAGATAGGCGCCGGTCAGATAATCGAGCACCGCCGGGTTGTTCTCGTTGAAATCGGAAAGCTCGGCGACGCCAGGCTTCGTGTTGTAGAAACGATGCAAGGGATTCTTCGCCGGGTTCAGTTTCCCTGGCGGCAGGTTCTGATGGTCGGCCAGCAGCTTTCCATTGCTGTCGTATATCTCGCCGTACTTCGGCTGATCCTTCGGCATGGTGTAGGACGGTGAGCCGTGATTGCCCACGATATCCAGCACGATCTTCAGGTTCTGCTTGCGCATGGCCTGGGTGAAACCGGCGAAATCCAATCCCGGGCTGGGCAGGTGTTCGTCCAGCTTGTAGAAATTGACGCCCCAGTAACCGTGATAACCGGTCTTGCCTTGGTCGGTCCAGAAACTGCCCCAACTGACCGGCTTGCCGCCGGTGAAGGGTTCGTCCGGCTGGTCGACGATGGGCGTTATCCAGACTGAGCTGAATCCCATGCCGCGGATATAGTCCGCATTATCGACGATGCCTTTGAAGTCGCCGCCCAGATAGCCGATGTTGTCGGTCTCGCCATCCGGTCCGGGCACGCGCTGATCGAACGTTGGATAAGCGCCGCCCTGGTTGCGATGGTCGTTGGATGGGTCGCCATTGACGAAACGGTCCGTCAGCACGAAGTACACCGCTTCGCTGGCGAAAGATTCTTGGGTGCCGTAGAACGTGTCGGTTTTCGGCGGCGCGGCAAAGGCAGGCACATTGCAAAGTGCCAGCGCGAGAGCGGAGATGATTAGGCGCATCAGGCCACCTGCGGATCGGAAAGGGGTTCTTTGACACGCAGCACGCACAAGCCAGCGATCAGCAGGCTGGCGCCGCCGATTACCATGGCGTAAATGGGCTGCCCCCCGGCGAATGTCTTCAACAGGAATCCCAGAATGCTGGCGGCGATAAGCTGGGGAATGACGATGAAGAAATTGAATATGCCCATGTAGATACCCATTTTCCTCGCGGGAACACTATCGGATAGCAACGCATACGGCAGTGACAGGATCGAGGCCCAGGCAAATCCAACGCCGACCATCGACAGCAGCAGCCATTGCGGGTCACGGATGATGAGAAACGATAGCAAACCGGCGGCGCCCAACCATACATTGATCATATGGCTGATGCGCAGGCCAAGTGCCCGCACCATCAACGGAATGCAGACGGCCGCCAGCGCGGCAAAACCGTTGTAGGCGGCGAACAGAACACCGACCCAGTTGGCACCCTCGTTATAGGCGGCCGACGCGGTGTTCGTGCTTCCATAATGGACTTGGGTAACCGCCGACGTGGTGTAGATCCACATCGCAAACAAGGCGAACCAGGAGAAGAACTGCACCACCGCTAGCTGCCGCATGGTGCCGGGCATGGCGTGCAGATCGGCCGCGATGGTGCTGAACATGTTGCGCGAGCGGGTAAGGCTGACCAGGAGCAGGATTACTCCATAGGCTGTCAGGCCGCCGGCCAGCACGAATAGTTGTTTGTCCAGCGCGAACCAGAAGATCGACGCGATGCCGGCGCCGCCCACCAGCAGCCACAGCAATCCCTCGCGACGCGCGCGGGCGGTGTCGAGATCAGCGTGTGTTTCATCTACGGTGCCGGCGTCGTCGAACGATGTCAGCACTTCTGGCGGGTACTCGCGAGTACGCAGTACGGTCCAGCCGACCGCCAGGAACAGAATCGCGCCGCCGGCATAGAAAGCGTACTTGACGGTGTCGGGTATGCCGCCGGCTTCGGCAGTGTTGCTCACTCCGACCTGAGTCAACAACCAAGGCAGCATGCTGGCGATCACCGAACCCACGCCGATGAAGAAGCTCTGCATCGCATAGCCTGCCGGACGTTGCTGAGGCGGCAGTTGGTCTCCGACGAAGGCGCGGAACGGTTCCATCGAGACGTTTATGGACGCGTCGAGGATCCACAACAGGCCAGCCGCAACCCATAGTGCCGGCGAGTTGGGCATGAACAACAATGCCAGCGAAGCCAGCAACGCTCCGTATAGGAAATAGGGCCGGCGGCGGCCGAGGCGCGTCCAGGTGCGGTCGGAGAAATAACCGACGATGGGCTGCACGATCAGGCCTGTCAGCGGCGCCGCTACCCACAGCATCGGAATGTCGTCTATCTCCGCACCCAACGTCTGGAAGATACGGCTGACATTGGCGTTCTGCAGCGCGAATCCGAACTGGATACCCAGAAAGCCGAAGCACATGTTCCAAATCTGCCAGAAAGACAGTTGCGGCTTTTGGGTCATTCGGGTGAGTCCTGGTTGCGGTAGACGACGCACCGCCCCATGCATGGGCGTCGGTGGTCGGCATCTTGCAGGGAAGTTCGGCCGATTCCATGCTGCACTGCAAACATAATCCCGCCGCGGGCCGTCGATGGATTTTGGCGTGATGAAACCGACGCCGCCGCCAAACCCTTGTCGTAGTTGATCTTTGCAACGGAAGTCGTACCAAAGACCGCAAACGCCAACGCGGAAGCATCGCGGCGGTCGGGCGATATGCATACGTATTCATGGCGCAGCATGGCCCACCGCCGTCACGCACGAGCGCCAAGCGTGGAATAGTTGCGCCCGCTGTGCGTGCCAGGTCGGCGCGCGATCCATGGGTATGAGGGAGCGATGACGACAACCAATTGGTGGCGTGGTGCGGTGATCTACCAGGTCTACCCGCGCAGCTTCCTGGATACCAATGGCGATGGCGTCGGCGATCTGCCGGGCATCGTGCGCAAGCTGGACTACATCGCCAGCCTTGGCGTGGACGCCATCTGGATATCGCCGTTCTTCAAGTCGCCGATGGCCGATTTCGGCTACGACATCGCCGACTACCGCGATGTGGATCCTTTGTTTGGCACGCTGGATGATTTCGATCGCTTGCTGGCCAAGGCGCATTCGCTGGGTATCAAGGTGATGATCGACCAGGTGTTGAGCCATTGCTCGGCAGAACATTCCTGGTTCAAGGAAAGCCGCGAGAGCCGCAATAACGCCAAAGCCGACTGGTATGTCTGGGCCGATCCGAAAGAAGACGGTACGCCGCCGAATAACTGGATGTCGCTGTTTGGCGGTGTGGCATGGCGTTGGGAACCGCGCCGTGAGCAGTATTACCTGCACAACTTCCTGGCTTCGCAGCCTGATTTGAACTTCCATAATCCCGCGGTGCGTCAAGCCACATTGGACAACGTGAAGTTCTGGTTGGACAAGGGCGTGGACGGCCTGCGCCTGGACGCCATCAATTTCTGCTTCCACGACGCGCAGCTGCGCGACAACCCTCCCAAGCCGAAGGAAATGCGAGTGGGTCGTGGATTTAGCCCCGACAATCCTTACGCGTATCAGTATCACTACTACAACAACACGCAGCCGGAGAATCTGGGTTTCCTGGAGGACCTGCGCGAGCTATTGAATCAATATCCAGATGCCGCGGCATTGGGTGAAATCTCATCGGAAGACTCGCTGGCGACCACTGCCGAATACGTGGGCGACCAACGCCTGCACATGGGTTACAGCTTCGAGTTACTGACCGATGACTTCAGCGCCGGATATATCCGCGGCACGGTGGAGAAACTGGAAGCCGCCATGACGCATGGTTGGCCATGCTGGGCGGTGTCCAATCACGATGTGCAGCGCGCAGTGACACGCTGGGGCAACGGCGATACCACGCACGATTTCGCATCGCAGCTGGTGGCGTTGGTGTGTTCACTGCGGGGGTCGGTCTGCCTGTACCAGGGCGAAGAACTGGGCCTGCCGGAAGCAGACGTACCGTTCGAAGCCTTGCAGGATCCTTACGGAAAAGTGTTCTGGCCGAAATTCAAGGGCCGCGATGGATGCCGCACGCCAATGCCGTGGAGCGGCGAAGCCAGCGCCGGTTTTAGCGATGGTCAGCCCTGGCTGCCGATTCCCGACGCCCACCGTGCCATCAGCGTCGCCGCGCAGGAATCGGATCCGCATTCCGTCTTGAATGTAGTGCGCAGCTTTCTGGCTTGGCGCAAGCGCCACCCTGCATTGCAGCACGGACGCATTGCTTTCTTCGATTCACCGGAACCCGTGTTGGCGCTTCGCCGCGACGCGGAAGACGAATCGCTGCTGGCGGTATTCAATCTGTCGGCGGAGGCGGCGGAATGGGCGTTGCCCGATGGGCTGGTGGTGCAGGCGTTGGACGATCACGGGCTTTGCTCAGGCGCGCTGGCCGAGCGCAGCGTGCATCTGCCTGCACGCGGTGTTTTCTATGCAAGGATTGTCTGAAGGAAACGGCTGTTTGCTCGTGTAGGAGCGACGTGAGTCGCGATGAAACTGTGTGGATAAAGCTTCATCGCGACTCACGTCGCTCCTACATTGTTATCTCACATCTGGACCTAAACCATGACCAGAATGCTGATGCTCGTGATATGCCTGCTGTCGCCGCTGGTCGCTACAGCTGCACCGCCTTCACCAGTACCCGTCACCGGAAAAGGAATCACCGGCCACCTCGAACGCTTCGAAGCATTCCCGTCAAAACAGATCACGCCGCGTAACGTGGACATCTGGCTGCCGCCTGGCTATGCCGAGAACCCAGACAAGCGTTATCCGGTGCTGTACATGCACGACGGCCAGAACGTATTCGACCCGGCAACGTCCTACACCAAGATCGACTGGGGCGTGGACGAAGCGATGACCCGGCTCATCCAAACCGGTCAGATTCGCGAAGCCATCGTTGTTGGTATATGGAACACGCCACGGCGGTTCCAGGAGTACATGCCCGCCAAGGCAATCACCGGTGCGTCTCTCCACCCGGGCGGGGATGGCGCGCCGATACCGGTCAGCGACCTATCTTCTGACCGCTATCTAAGTTTCTTGGTCAAGGAACTTAAGCCGTTCGTCGACGGGCGATATCGCACGCTGGCCGGGCCGCAGGATACTTCCGTGATGGGTTCCAGCATGGGCGGCTTGATCTCAGCCTACGCCGTGGCGGAGTACCCCGACGTATTCGGCAACGCCGGTTGTGTGTCAACGCACTGGCCGGTCGGCAAAGGCATCGTCGTCGATTATCTGGCGAAAAAACTGCCGCCGCCGGGCCGACATCGCTGGTATTTCGACTACGGCAGCGCCGGAATCGATGTGGAGTACGAACCGTACCAACAACGCATGGATGCGTTGATGAAGAAAACAGGTTACGACGCTGACAACTGGATAACCCGGCGCTTCTTCGGAGCCGACCACAACGAAGCCGCCTGGCGCGAGCGCATAGAAGTGCCGCTGACGTTTCTGTTGTCGCGCTGATCATTTAGAGCGGGCCTTGTTTAGATCCTCTTTAGCCTTCGCAGCTATGTATTGATTGTTGGCATCTTTTAGCTGAGCAAGGCTCCATAAAGGCGCACGGATGAATTCCTTGTGGGAGTGGTGGCGGCATGCCGGCACCACACCCACAAGGATGAAATGGCGCGCTGGGGCCAGAACCCTATGAGCACGGTCGGCCACACAGGGGGTCGGGCCGACAC
>NZ_JBDKXI010000001.1:59940-211654 GCF_039710385.1 Pseudoxanthomonas sp. CCNWLY206-1
TTTTTTTTTTTTTTTATTTTTTTGTTGCGGTCCCCCCCCCATTCGGGGCCCTTTTTTTTGTGGTGGGGGGGGGGGGCCCCCCCCCCCCCCCCCCACTCCCACAGGGATGCAATGCCGAGCTGGCGCCATACCGATCTGCGCAGTGTCGCCCACTCATGGGTTCGGTCAGACACAGCGTCAAGACAGACAGGCCTATTCATATTGCCCGTACCGTCGTCTCGCCCGGTGCGCACCGACCTATCCCATGCAACCCAAACCAAGTTGCCGGACGCCATTTCCCCCGATGAATACGTATGCAGTGCGATTTGTGCGGGGCTTGCCACGACTACCATTGCCGCACGTTTCAGGGCCCTTGCCCTGACGTAGTAGACCCGGGCGATCGCCATTGGCGACGCACCCGGGTCACCGCACACAACATCCTTGGAGAGGGGAATATGTTGCAATTCAAGCGCAATCTGCTGAGCGCGGCGCTGGCGTCTGCCATGACGCTGACCGCGACGGGTGTACAGGCCCAAACCGCCGAACCGGCACCCGAACAAACCGGACCGGAAGCCACCCAGCTGGACACGGTGGTGGTCACCGGCATCCGCCGCGGCATCGAGAGCGCCATCGCGGTCAAGCGCGATTCCACTTCCATCGTCGAAGCCATCTCGGCCGAAGACATCGGCAAGCTGCCCGACGTCAGCATCGCCGAATCGCTGGGACGCTTGCCAGGTTTGGCAGCGCAGCGCGTTGCGGGCCGTGCGCAGGTCATCAGCGTGCGTGGCCTGTCGCCCGATTTCTCCACGACCTTGCTCAATGGTCGCGAGATGGTCAGCACCGGCGACAACCGCAGCGTTGAGTTCGATCAATATCCTTCCGAGCTGGTGAACGGCGTGACCGTCTACAAGACGCCTGATGCCGGGTTGGTCGGCCAGGGCCTGTCGGGCACCGTGGACATGCAGACGGTTCGCCCGTTGAGCTTCGATGGCCCTGTCGGTGCCATTGGTCTTCGCGGCCAGCGTAATTCCCTGGGCGCGGCGGCCGACGCTTCCGCCTATGGCGAACGCATCAACGTCAGCTACATCACCCAGTCCGAAGACCGCCGGTTTGGTTTCTCGATCGGTTACTCGCACTCGGACACGCCCATCCAGGAAAACCAGGTTGGCCTGTATGAGCCATGGAAGACGGATGCGCGTCCCGGTCTGCCCGCGGGCACCTTCGCCAGCGACGGCATCAAGGCTTTGCGCCGCACCGGCAACACCGAACGCGATGGCGTACTGGCCACCGTCCAGTTCCGCCCCTCCAACGCGTGGACCAGCACGTTGGACCTGTTCCACTCCGAAGCCACACAGATAGACACCGCCAACCAGTGGGAAATGAACACGCAATACAACGGTTCTTTCCCGTGCAATCCGGAATGCGTCTACAGCAACGTCAGCGTTAACGACAACGGCACGTTCACAGGCGGCACGCTGACGGGTGTCTACCCGCTGGTGCGCGGCATGTACAACAAGCGCGAAGACGAGATCAACGCATTCGGCTGGAACAACGAGTTCAACGTAGGCCAGGTACGCGTCGTCGCCGACCTCGGTTATTCCAAGGCCAAGCGCGATGAGATCAATCTGGAGAACAACACCCAGCTTTTGCCAAATCCCGATCCCCGATACGACACGGTGCAGTTGAGCTACCGCAACAACGGCTTCTCGCAGATGGTGCCGACCCTGGACTATTCCGATCCGTCGCAGTTGTACCTTCGCGGCACGATCTATGGTTCCGGCTACGGCAAGACACCGAGCGTCGAAGACGAGTTGAAGACCTTCAAGCTGGCGGCGGAGCTGCCGGCTCCTGCCATGTTGGGTTGGCTTTCCGGCATCGATGTGGGCCTGAACTACGCCGACCGCGCAAAGTCGAAGCGTCAGCCGGAAGGCGATATCAGGGTCGGCCCGCAAGGTGAGACTGCGATTGCTGCGGATCTGCAGTATCGCCCCGTGAACCTGGGTTTCGCCGGTCTCGGCTACATCCCCGCATGGAACGTGCCGGAAGCGGTCGCTCGTTACATGATCTTCGAGCCGAACACCCTGGCCCCGCACTTGGTAGCGAAGTCCTGGGACGTGGACGAGGAAACCACCACGGCCTTCATCAAGGGCAATATCAACACCGATTGGGGCGACGTAGCGGTACGCGGCAATTTCGGCGTGCAGGTACAGCGTACCGAGCAATCCTCCGACGCGGTCCAGCTCACCAATAATGGAACGCCTGAGCCGATATCCCTCGGCAAGACCATGACGGATGTACTGCCCAGCATGAACCTGTCGTTCGCGTTCGCGAACGATCAGACGCTTCGCGTGGCGATGGCAAAGCAGGTCGCGCGTCCGCGCGTAGACCAGCTGCGGGCATCGATCGGAGTGGACGTGTCGAACGGGCCGGATTCAAGCGGCGAACGGACGGTCACCGGCAGCGGCGGTAATCCGCAGCTCGACCCATGGCGCGCTTATGCGTTCGATATCTCCTACGAGAAGTACTTCGGCAACAAGGCTTATGTCGCCGCCGCGTACTTCTACAAGGACCTGCGCTCCTACATCTACACCCAGACCGATCCGTTCTTCGACTTCTCGCAGTTCACTGCCGGCATTCCAGAGCATCCCGAGTATCCCGGCATTCCCATTTCCCAAACCGGAAGCTATTCCGCGCCCGCCAACGGCGAGGGCGGTACGCTGCAAGGTCTTGAGCTGACGGCATCGCTGCCGCTGGATCTGTTCTGGGAGCCGCTTGCCGGTTTCGGCGTGGTGGCCAGCGCCAGCTTCAGCGACAGCAACATCAAGATCAGGGACCCGGAAAGTGCATCCAGCGTCGGCAGCGGCGACATCAGCCTGCCAGGCCTGTCGGACAGGGTCTATAACTTGACCGCCTATTACGAACGCAACGGATTCGAGGCGCGCGTCAGCCAGCGCAAACGCTCCGACTTCATCGGTGAAATCGGCAACTTCAACGGCAACCGGTCACTGCGCTATGTGGTCGGTGAAGAAATCACCGACGCGCAGCTCAGCTATACGTTTGCTGATGACAGCGCGTTGGCTGGTCTAAGCGTGCTGTTCCAGGTCAGCAACTTGACTGACGAATCCTACCGGACCTACGCCGAGTCGAAGGACCGTCCGCTTGAGTACATCGAGTGGGGCCGCACTTATCTGCTGGGTGTGAATTACAAGTTCTAAAACAGCAACGACCGCAATATGCTTCAAAGCCCGCCGGTGTCATGCTGGCGGGCTTTTTTACGTCGATTGAGTTGCCTGCGTGAACGGCTTCGCGTCACAAAAAAAGCCAGGCTTTCGCCTGGCTTTTTTGTTTTTGGTGGAGAGGATGGGGATCGAACCCACGACCTCGTCATTGCGAACGACGCGCTCTCCCAGCTGAGCTACCCCCCCACGGGGCGGTGCAAGTTTAGCGCTGTGGGGAGGCCGATGCCAAGTCGGCGGGCTTGAGCAAGGGGCCGAGGACGGGCTCCAGTTCAGCGCGGCGCCAGCCGGCGAGGGCGTTGGGCCAGCGACCGGATTCCACCAGTGCTTCCAGGTAGCGACGGGAAGCTAGCACGCCGTCGGGGAGGCCGAGTTCAGCGGTACGTGCGGATACGGCGTCTTGCAGGCGCTTCAGTACTGACTTGTCCGCGTCGCTGGCGTTGCGCGCCAGCGGTGCTTCGGCTTCGTCGGGTAGCGGGCTGTTCAATGCGTCCCAGATGGCGTCGGCCAGCTTGCGCGGCGACTTGGGCGAGGCTTCCAGCTGGCGTAGCAGTGCGGCTCGGTCCGCTGGCGGCGTGCGTGCCAGTGCGACCGCCAGTTCGTTATCAAGAATCCAGCTGCGCGGTTTGTCGCTGCTGCGTGCCTGCGCGTCGCGCCAGCGCAGCAGGCGGATCAGGCGATGTTGTGCATCCGGTTCCAGGAATTGCGCGCTGCGCATCGATAGATGTGGCCAGCGTTCGCCTTCGTCCTGTGCGGCGTTTTCGACGAAACGGGCGCAGTCTTCCTGCAGCCAGTTCATGCGCGCGGACCCCTTCAGCTTGGCTTCCAGCGCATCCTGCAGCGCGAACAGGTATTGCACGTCATCGGCGGCGTATTTCAGTTGCGATTCGCTGAGCGGGCGGCGCATCCAGTCCGAACGTGTTTCGCCTTTTTCCAGCGCCACGCCGGTCACCTGTTCCACCAGTTTCTGGTAGCCGATGCCGCCGGCCACGCCGGCCAGGGCGGCGGCGATCTGGGTGTCGAACAGCGGCGTCGGCAGGGTGCCGCAGGTGTACTTGAACGCCACCAGGTCTTCGCTGGCGCCGTGCATGACCTTGAGGATCGAGGTGTCCGCCAGCACCGGGGCCAATGCATCGGTCATGCCCGGCGCCAAGGGATCGATCAGCAGGATTTCCGCGCCGATCGCCATCTGCACCAGCGCCAGTTGCGGCCAGTAGGTGCGTTCGCGAACGAACTCGGTATCCAGACCGATGCGGGAAGGGCGCTGCTGCAAATGCGCGTGCAGTGCGGCGGGGGTGTCAATCCAATGGGGCACGAAATCTCCGCTGAATGCGTTGTCTGCTCAGGCAGGCGACAATAGCCTAACGTCGCCGGCCGGGATACCGCTGGACCGGCATTCGGAACTCGGAGGTCCATTGCGAGCGATCCTAGAACCTGCATGTAGAGCGGAGCTTGCTCCGCTGGTCGTGTCTGGAGCCGGTATGCGGAAAGCTAGCGGAGCAAGCTCCGTTCTACGAGAGGCTGCGGCCAAAATGGGAAAAGGCAGCGGAGCAAGCTCCGTTCTACGAGAGGCTGCGGCCAAAATGGGAAAAGGCAGCGGAGCAAGCTCCGCTCTACGAGAGGGCGCGGCCAGTATGCGAAAAGGCAGCGGAGCAAGCTGTGCTCTACGACCAGCCCTGCTGCTGTTGGCGTTGTTGTGCGGTTGTTCGCCCAAGGCGCCTTCCACCGCCGAAGGCGACGCGGCAAACGGCGACGTCCGTATGCCCAGCGTGACGGTGAGCGGCGATGAAAGCGGCGCTGAGGTGCTGAACTGGCAGCCGCCGGCCGTGGAGATTGCACCTGACGAGCTGGGCGCTGCGCGCCGCCGGGCCGACAAGGCACTGACGGAGGATCGCTTGTACGCCACCGCGGAAGATGCGGTGCCGCTGTACCTGGCCATTTCGAAGGTGGCTCCCGACGACCAGCGGGCCAAGGCCGGCCTTGAGAAATCGCTGGATGCGTTGCTGCAGCAAGGCAGTGCTGCACTGAAACACGCTGACGACAAAGCGGAATCGCTGCGCCGCGCCCGCGAGATCGCCGCGGTCGTGCGTACATTGAAGCCAGACGACGAAGCCGTATTGGCCTATCTGTCCCGCGTCGACGAGGTCGAGCAGCTTTCGCGCCTGAATACCGCCAGTGAACGCGACCTGCGTGAAGGCCGCCTGGGCGAGCAGGGCGGCGGCGCCCTGGCGGGGTTCCGCGAAGTGCTGAAGTGGAAACCGGGCCAGCCCCGTGCTATGCAAGGTGTGGCCGCGGTGGAAAGCGCCTTGATCCGCCGGGCGGAAGAAGCCGCGGCGGCCGGCGATTTCGACACCGCCGAAGTCTGGCTGCGCCATGCTGCGAAGGTGCGTGAGGAAGCCCCCACGGAAGCACCCACGATTGCCGATGCCAAGCAACGCATCGCCTCCACCCGCATCGCCCGCATCGCCGAGTTGCGAGACGCCGGGCTGCGCGATCTCGCCACCCCCTTGGGTCTGAAAGCCGCCCGCGAGAAACTGACCGAAGTGCTGCGCATCGCCGAGCCCGGCAACCGCATGGCTGCCGACTTCCGCGAACGCATCGACCTGGCCACCTATTACGGGCTGTTCCGTCCCGGCCAGGCGTTCACCGATGCCTTGCAGAACGGCGGCCGCGGGCCTGAGATGGTGGTGGTGCCGCACGGCGGGTTCCGCATGGGCGCCGACGAAGAGGAAGATGATGCCGCCGACGCTGAAAAGCCGGCCCACTACGTGCGCTTCGACCGCGGCTTCGCGATGTCGCGGCACGAGGTGACGGTGGGCGAATTCCGCCGTTTCGTCGAAGCCACAGGGTATCGTCCGCGCGCCACCCGGCGCGGGCATTCCATTGTCTACGACGAGCGCAGCGGCAATTTCGCCCGCCGCAGCGGCGTGGATTGGCAGTCCGACTACAGCGGCGGCAAGGCCAGCGACGATTTGCCGGTGCTGCACGTCAGCGTCTATGACGCCGACGCTTACGCCAACTGGCTGGCCGCGCAGACGGGGCAGAGTTATCGGTTGCCCAGTGAGGCGGAGTTCGAATACGCGCTGCGTGCGGGTACTCAGGGGCGGTACCCCTGGGGCAATGGCGCGCCGCCGCGCCGCATTGGCAACCTGACCGGCAGCAATGACGTATCTCCCAGCGGCCGGCGCTGGAACAACGCCTTTCCAGGGTATGGCGATGGCTATTGGGGGCCGGCGCAGGTGAACCGGTTCCAGCCCAACGCCTGGGGCCTTCACGACATGAGCGGCAATGCCAGCGAATGGGTGGCCGATTGCTGGCACGCCAGTTTCCGGCGCGCCCCGGCCGATGGCGCATCATGGTTCAATCCCGGTTGTCGGTCGCGGGTGCTGCGGGGCGGTTCCTGGGCCAGTTCCCCGGCGCAGACGCGGGCGGCGTGGCGTTCGTTATCGGATTCGGATATGACTAATGCGCGGGTGGGTTTCCGCGTCGTGCGTGGCATCTAGGAGAAGGTGATGAGGAACGATCCATTTGGCCAAGGACGTTACGAACAGGGCGGCGGCCGGCAGCGGCGCGGATTGTTCGGCAACGTGCGCTGGCTGGTTCTGCTGGGCTTCCTGGTTTATGGCGGCTGCTATTACTTCAGCAACCGGGTGGTCGATCCCTACACCGGCGAGAAGGTGCTGATCGACGGCTCGATAGGCGTCGAGGAAGAAAAAGCGCTCGGTCTGCAGGCCTATCAGGAAATACTGGCGCAGGAGCGCCCGGTCGATCCGAACTCGCAGATCGCACGCGACATCAAGCAGATCGCGCAGCGCCTGATCGACAAGGTTCCGGAAGTCGAAGCCGCGATCGCGCAGGAGCGCGGCACGCAGCCAAGCGGCAACTGGAAAACATTCGAGTGGGACGTCAACGTCATCCAATCGGACCAGGCCAATGCTTTCTGCCTGCCGGGCGGCAAGATGGCGGTCTACACCGGGCTGGTGCCGGTGGCGAAGAATGCCGATGCCATGGCGGTGGTGATGGGCCACGAAATTGCCCACGCATTGCTGCGCCATGGTGCGCAGCGCATGTCGCAGCAAAAACTGACCCAGATCGGGCAGATGGCGGGCGCCATGAGCGGCATGGATCCGCAACAGCAACAGATGGTGATGGCGGCGATGGGCTACGGCTATCTGCTGCCTTACGCACGTAGCCACGAGACCCAGGCCGATGAAGTGGGCCTGATGCTGGCAGCCGCTGCGTGTTTCGATCCCAAGGAAGCCGTGCCGTTGTGGGAACGCATGAGCGAAGCCAGCGGCGGTCAGGCTCCGCCGGAGTTTTCTTCCACTCACCCCAATCCCGGCACGCGCATCCAGAACCTGACGGCGCTGATGCCCAGAGCGATGGAATACCGGCAGCGGTTCTGCAAAGAAGCGGCGGCGCAGTGAACAAATCCGTCTTGGCACTGACGGTATTGGCAGCAATGACTGCCGCGGCGCCTTGTGCGTTCGCTGAAGTCAAGGACGCCGCACCGGACGGGTTCACCGTGGAGAATTCGCAGTGGGTGCCGGCAGCGCCGGAGATCGCGTGGAAAGCGTTTGCGCATGACGTGGGCCGTTGGTGGCCAGCCGATCACACGTGGTGGGGCGATGCGTCCAAGCTTTCTATTTCGGAAAAGGCCGGCGGCTGCTTCTGTGAAATCGACGGCACCCGCGAGGCATGGCATATGACGGTGACTTTCGTCGAACCCGGCAAGCTGATGCGAATGACGGGTGGTCTGGGGCCACTGCAGGGCATGGGACTGAGCGGTGCTTTGGAATGGCGCTTCGTACCGGAAAACGACGGCACGCGAATCACCTTGCATTACCGCGTGGGCGGTTACAGCCCGGATGATCTAAGCAAGTTCGCTCCGGTGGTGGACAAGGTGCAAGGATCGCAATTGGCGGGATTGGCGAACTACATACGCGCTTCGGCCAAGCCGTAAGACAGACCTCGTAGGAGCGGCGTCCCGCCGCGAGCTCTTCTCGCTTTATCGCGATCTGACAGGAAGAGCTCGCGGCGGGACGCCGCTCCTACACAAGCCCCGCCGTTAGAGACGATTGAACACCGTCGCCAGCACCAGCAGGACGAAACCACCTACCACCAGCCAGAACGCGTGCGGCGCGAGCGTCGGGATGTAGCCGAAGCGCGCGGCGATGCCGCCGCTGCCCAAGAGCAACGCGATCAGCCAGACGCCAAAGGTAGGTGGGGTGAGTTTCATCCATATCTCCTGATTTATTTATAACGATCCAAGCACAAGCGCACATCATAGCCGTGCATCAGAAACTCATGAACAGTCCGCCGTTGACCGGGATGTTGGCGCCAGTGATATAGCCGGCAGCATCGTCGCTCAAGAACGCCACTGTGCGTGCGATATCCGACGGCTCGCCGATGCGCCCGACCGGCACCGAAGCGATGGTGCGTTCGCGTACTTCCGCGGGCATCGCCTGGGTCATGCCGGTGTCGATATAGCCGGGCGAAACGCTGTTGACGGTGATGCCCTTGGCGGCCACTTCGCGCGCCAGCGACATGGTCAAGCCATGCAGCCCGGCCTTGGCGGCGGCATAGTTGGTCTGGCCGAAATTGCCGGTCTGCCCGCTGACCGAACTGATGTTGACGATGCGCCCGAACCGGCGCGACAGCATGCCATCCACCGCGTGCCGGCACAGATTGAAAGCACCGCTCAGGTTGATGTCCAGCACCGCGTCCCATTGCGCGCGGTCCATCTTGCGCAGGGTGGCGTCGCGGGTGATGCCGGCATTGTTGATCAGGATATCGAGTGAGCCATGCTGCAGCTGCACACGTTCGATAAAAGCGCCGCAGGCGTCGAAGTCGCCTACATCAAGCGGCTCGAAATGGATATCCAGTGCATGCGATTCGTTCTGGAAATCGGCAAAACGCGCCGGCAAGTCGGCAGCGATAACGCGCCGTCCCGCGCGCGCAAGTGCCTTGCAGATTGCACTGCCCAAACCGCCGGTACCGCCAGTGACCACGGCCACGCGCTGCGTCATGCGTTAACTCCAGAAAGATTATTTATGGCATCAAAAAGCCCGCACACGAATGCGCGGGCTTCGGGGGTTGCGGAAGAAGATCAGCGGGCGCGCGTTTTCGGCGTCTCGCGTTCGCGTGGAGCTTCCTTTGGTTTGACGCCGACGGTGGGACGACCCAGCCCGCCGCTGAGGTTGCGCTGGAATTCCTGCCACAGCTCCAGATTGCGTTCGGTCAGCTGGTTCATCATGGTCCACGGGGTCTGGCCCAGCATGCTGCCCATCTGGCTGCGGAACTGCTGCTGCTGTTCCATGAACAACTGCATGCTGCGCTCCAGATAATTGCCCATGAAACCCTGCAGCGAATCGCCGTAGAACCGAATGATCTGGCTGAGCAATTGAGTGGACAGCACCGGCTCGCCGTCCTGTTCCTGTTCACTGATGATCTGCAGCAAAACGGTGCGGGTCAGATCGTCACCCGTCTTGGCGTCGCGGACTTCGAAGTCTTCGCCATCGACGATCAGCTGGCGCACGTCCTCGATGGTGATGTAGCTGGAAATCTCGGTGTCGTACAGACGGCGGTTGGGGTATTTCTTGATGATGCGGATCGCGCCCATTGAGCAACACTCTAAAATACGTATGTTGCGCAGCATGACGCAGCGCAACAGCCCTTGCAACTGCCGAAGGTCCGGGTTGCCTGTTCAGCCTTAAAGAATGCTGCGCAGCATTTTGAGAGCCGGGGAAGGGGAATGGGGAGATGGGAAACGGAAGAGCGAGGCTGCGATGGCGGTTGGGTTCGTTGAGGCAGCTATGGAGCGCCGAATTTGATCGATCTTATGCCATCGCCAAATCATCGGTGGCAATGGTCAGATAGGGCGGCGCCTTTACGGCCAGTGCTCGAGCAACGCGGGATCCTTGCCTACCCGGCGGCAGGCACGAGGGGCTACGCCGTCGTCCAGGGCGATGCGGAACAGCGGAGCGATGGCACGCAGCGTGCGTGCCGACAGGACCGCCTGCAGGCGTTGCGCTGGCCCGCGCTGTAGCAGCGGGCCCGCCCAGCCGGGCAGCAGAGCGGCTCCGGCACCCAGGAACAACGCCCGCGACAGGCCGGCCGCCGGGACCGGCAGGCGGATCCGTGCCAGCACCGCCAATACTTCGCGTGAGCGTTCGTCGTAGCGCAGCTCGCCGCGCACACGTGCGAAGTAGTCGCGTACTTCTGCTTCCGACGCGGGTACTTCACGCGCGCCCAGCGCTTCTGCGACCCGGCGGACTTCGGCGTAATAGGTGTCGGCGGCGCCGTCAGGCAGCGGCATCTGCGCGTAGCGGCGGAAGCCTTCCAGAAAGCCGTAGCTTTCGGTGATGTGGACCCAGGTGAGCAGGCGCGGATCGTCGGCGCTGTACGCTGTGCCGTCCTGGGCCAAGCCGCGTACCTGCGTGTGGATGGCAGCGACCCGTGCTATCAGCTTTTCGGCTTCCGGCCGCGACGCGTACGTGGTGCCGGCGACGAAGTTGGTGGTGCGGCGCAAGCGTCCGACCAGGTCCGTACGGAAGTTCGAGTGGTCCCAGACACCGGCCAGCGCCAGCGGATGCAAGGTCTGCAGCATCAGCGCGCACAGGCCGCCGGACAACATGCCGGGAAAATCGGAGTGGATGCGCCAGGTGATGCTGTCAGGGCCAAACAGGCCAGGATCGCCCTGCGGGCGGTCGTAATCTATGCCGCTCTGGCCGCGCGGGAATGCGCTCAGGACCCAGCGGCGAATCTGGGCGGAAGCGGGAGCAACGAGGGCGCGGAGTGCGGGTTTCATGGAAGTTTCCATGATCCCACGCACCCGGCCCTTCGATTGCCGCTCCGGTTTCCTTACCACCCCATGTGGTGGCCGCCGTTGATATCCAGATTGGAGCCGGTGATCCAGGCAGCCTGATCGTCCACCAGGAAAGCGACCGCGTAGGCGATTTCCTCAGGCTTGCCCAGTCGCCCGGTCGGGATGTCAGCGGCGATCTTGGCGCGGACTTCTTCCGGCACCGCCATCACCATGTCGGTAGCCACGTAGCCCGGCGACACGGTGTTCACGGTGATGCCCAGCTTGGCGTTTTCACGCGCCAGGGAAATGGTGAAGCCATGCATGCCGGCTTTGGCGGCGGCATAGTTGGCTTGGCCGTACTGGCCTTTCAAGCCATTGATGGAGCTGATCTGGATGATCCGTCCCCATTTGCGTTCGCGCATGCCCTCGATGATCGGACGCGTCATGTTGAACACCGAGTTGAGGTTGGTGTTGACCACCTCGCCCCATTGTTGCGACGTCATGCGATGGAAGGTGGTGTCGCGAGTGATGCCGGCGTTGTTGATCAGGATATCGACCGGGCCGAGCTGTTGTTCGACCGTCCTGACGATGGTTTCCGCATCCTCAGGCGAAGTCACGTCGCCCTTGACCAACGTGATGGGGTAGCCGTCGGCCTGCATCTGCGTCTTCCAGGCCTGTGCTTTTTCTTCGTTACGATAGTTGGTGGCTACCTTGTGGCCCATGTCGGCCAGCTTTTTGCAGATGGCGGTACCGATGCCTCCGGTGCCGCCCGTGACCAGGGCAACGCGTGATGTCATGTGATAGCTCTCCGAATGCCGCCGAGGGGGAGGCGACCGTCCGATTCTAGTCAGCGTTCGCGGTAGTTTTGTTGTGCAGTGCAGCGAGCCTGATCGACGGTACTTTGGGAAGCGCCTGCGGGTCGAAATTCGCCCGGGCTGCCGCCAACGCAAACGTGATCGTTTGGTGCGCGGCCAGCGCCGCGGTGTCCTGGCCTAACGCCTGCCAGGCCAACGTGATGGCGGGCAACGGATCATTCGCATCCACCGGCAGCGCCGCCGTCGATTTGGACAGCTTCTGCCCGTGCTCATCCACTATCAGCGGTAGATGCAGATAGCGCGGGGTAGGCAGGCCGAGCGCGCGTTGCAGCAGAATCTGCCTGGCCGTGGAGTCCAGCAAGTCGGCGCCGCGTACCACATCAGTGATGCCTTGAGCGGCGTCATCCACCACCACCGCCAGTTGATAGGCCCAGCAACCATCGGCGCGTTTGAGCACGAAGTCGCCCACCTCCGCAGCCACGTCCTGGCACTCCTCGCCTTGCAGTCCATCGGTAAAGTTCACCACGGCGCCATCCGGTACGCGCAGCCGGATAGCGGGATCGGACCGTTCACGACGTGCGACGCATTGGCGATGGATGCCACCGGTTGCTGCCAGATCGCTGCGGCTGCAATGGCAAACGAATGCATCGCCGCTGGTCAGCAGTTCGTCCAAGGCCTGCTGATAAGCCGCATGGCGCTGGCTCTGCCATAGCACCGGTCCATCGGAGTCCAACCCGAACGCCGTCAACGTTTCCAGTTGCGACTGCGCGGCGCCGGAAACTTCCCGCGGCGGATCGAGATCTTCCACCCGCACCCACCATTCGCCGCCAGCATGGCGCGCCAACAGCCAGCTGCCGAACGCCGCCAGCAGCGATCCGAAATGCAAGGCGCCGGTAGGCGAGGGGGCGAATCGGCCGCGATACGGTGCTGGTTCGGACATGGTGTGGCGATGGCTCGGAAGCTGAATAGTCGCTCAGCGAATCGCTTGAATTCTACCCAGCGCAACCGCAGTTAAAGCGAGGAAATCCATATCAATCTTTGACCGGAGGTTTGTTGTGTTCAACCGTATCGCCCTTTTCCTCGCCACCAATCTGGCGGTGCTGATGCTGGCGGGCATCGTGATGTCGGTGTTGGGCGTGCACCCCGGGCAGATGAGCGGCTTGCTGGTGATGGCGGCCATCTTCGGCTTCGGTGGTTCCTTCATTTCGCTGCTGCTCTCCAAGACCATGGCCAAGCGCGCTACTGGCGCGCAGGTGATCGAGCAGCCACGCAACGAGGCTGAACGCTGGCTGGTGACCACCGTGCAACGCCAAGCCCAGGCGGCCGGCATCGGCATGCCGGAGGTGGCGGTATACGACGCGCCGGAGATCAATGCGTTCGCCACTGGTGCCAACCGCAACAAGGCGCTGGTCGCCGTGTCGACGGGCTTGTTGCGCTCGATGAGCCGCGACGAAGCCGAGGCGGTGCTGGCGCATGAAGTCAGCCACGTCGCCAATGGCGATATGGTGACGATGGCGCTGCTGCAAGGCGTGTTGAATACCTTTGTGATCGTGCTGGCGCGCGTGGTTGGCGGCATCATCGACAGCTATCTGTCGGGCAATCGCGAAGGCGAGCGTGGACCTGGCTTGGCGTATTTCCTGATCGTGATGGTGCTGGAAGTGGTGTTCGGATTGTTCGCCACGATGATCGCGATGTGGTTCTCTCGTTATCGTGAGTACCGTGCCGATGCGGGTGGCGCGCATCTGGCCGGTCGGCAGAAGATGATCGCGGCGCTGGAGCGCTTGGCGGCCAATCAGAAGCCGAGCACATTGCCCGCCCAGGTGGAAGCCTTCGGTATTGCGGGAGGCCTCGGCCAGGGTTTACGCAAGTTGTTCCTGAGCCATCCGCCGCTGGAGCAACGTATCGCGGCGCTGCGCAGCGCGCAGGTGGCGATGGCCTGACGTCTGTCTGCTTCGCTACAAGAAAAGCCCGCATTCGCGGGCTTTTCTTTTTCTGGCATCCAGCGTGCGCTATGCGCACGATCCGGAAAGGTGAAAAGCCGTGCGCACAGCGCACGCTACGGCCATGACCACTTATTTCGGGAATATCAGCTGAAGTCGTAGTTCATCACCGGGCCAGAAGTCGCCAGGAAGTTGCCTTGCACGTAATCGACGCTGGCCGAGAACAGGAAGGCCATCGTCGCGGCGTCCTGCACATGCTCGGCCACCGTCAATATGCCCAATGCTTGTGCACGTTCGGCGATCTCGCGGATCTTCTGTTGATGTTCGGGCGTTTTCGACAGTTCCTCAGTGAAAACCCGGTCCACCTTGAGGAAGGTCGGCTGGAAGTGCGACAGCAGCTGGAACGAATCCAGGCCCGCGCCGAAATGCTCCAGGCCCACTTGGCAGCCCAGCTTGGAAGCGCCGGTCTGGAATGTCTGCGCATGGCGCAGATGCGTGAATACCTTGGCTTCGGGCGTTTGCAGCCACAGGCAATCGCCGGTGACGTCATGCGCCGCCAGCTGCTTGGCGATGAGGTCCAATAGCCGGTTGTCGGCGAAGGAGGCCGGGCTTACCTTCACGATCAATCGGGTGGCGTGGCCGGCTCGCTTGCGTTCGGCCAGCACTTCGATGGCACGGTTGACGACCCAGCGGTCGATCGCGTCCAGCAGGCCGTGTTCCTCGGCAATGCCAATGAACGATTGCGGCGTTACCAACTCGCCGCCGGATTCCAACCGCAGCAACGCCTCGTAGACTTCGCCAGGTTCGCCCTGCAGGCTGACCACTGGCTGGTAATGCAGCAGGAAGCCGCCATCGGACAAGGCTTTCTTCAGGCGATCGATCCAGTTCTGCACACGTTCTTCTTCGGCACGGTCCACTGCGCCGGGGTCGAAGATTTCAAAGCGGTTGCCGCCCAGATGAGTGGCCGCATGCAGGCTGTCGGTGGCGCGCGTCAGCACCTGGCCGACGCTGGCGATTTTTTCGCCAATCTGCACGCCGCCGATGCTGGTAGTCACCGAAGCGGAGCGTTCACCGACGTTGACTACGTGCGATGCGAAGGCGGCGCGCAGCTTCTCCGCCAATGCTGCCGTGCGCGCGTGATTGCCTTGCAGCAGCACGGCAAGGGTACGTTCGCCGAAGCGCGCGGCAATGGTTCCCTTGTCCAGCTTTTCGTTCAGCCGCGCCGCCAGTGCTGCCACGAAATCATCGGCCGAATCGATACCGATGTCCTGCAGCAGGCGCTGATAGTGATCGGGTTCGACCAGCAGCAAGGCGAACTGGCTTTCACCGCGAGCCACCTGGCTGACGGCATCTTCCAGTTCGCGCAGAAAGGTCGGGCGGTTGAGCAGGCCGGTGACCATGTCGCGTTGGCGCAGGTCTTCCACTTCGCGCGCCAGTTCCGGATCGAACTCTTCGCGGCGGCGGAACACCACCTGCACGCAGGATTCGCCCTCGTAGCTGGCGGTGGCGAATTCCAGCGTCGCCGGAAAGGATTCGCCGTCCAGGCTGCGTGCTTCCAGTTCGAACCGTGGCGGCGTCGCTTCGCCTTTGCCCAGGTTCTTCAGCAGCGCCTTGAAATCGTTGACGTACTGCGGTGCGACCAGATCCAAGAGCGACAGTCCTTCGACGTCGTCGAAGGATTCGAAGCCGAACATTTCCAGGTACGCCTCGTTGGCACGAATGTGCATGCCTTCGTGGATATAAGCGATGGGATCGCGCGAAGAGGCGATCAAAGCATCGCAGCGGCGCTCGGTCTCGCGCAGCTGGCCTTCCAGCCGGCGCAGCGCCCGGCGCGCGTCCAGGTCCGTCCACTCGGTGCGCAGAACATTCAACAGGTGTTCGTTGTGGCCACGGAGAGCTACCGCGCGCGCGCCACTGGCCAGATCGGCGATCAGGTCCGCCTCGACGATGGCGTCGGCCAACACGATGACCGGGACGTCCTTGCCGCTGGCATCGACCTGCGCCAGTACCGCGGCCAGCGGAATGGCCTTGGCCGAGCGCGACGCCAGCACCAGGTCTATCGGCTGCGCCGCCACCATCTGGCCCAGCTCGTTGGCATCCAATGGCCGCAAGGGCCGTACAGCGATACCGCCATTACGCAGTGCGCTGACGACGGCTTCTGCGTCTTCGCCGCTGTCGTCGACGATCATCAATCGAAGAGTGGTGTCTTTACCGATCTGCATGCAACGCTTCCGCCAGGGCAGCGCGTTTAATACACGATGGGCGGGAAAGCGTCCATTGCGGCGGTCGCAGAAAGGGGGAAGTCGCGCGCTGCGCACGCTGTGAAGGGTGAGTGGTAAATGGGGAAGTCGGCCGCTGCGCGGCCTGAGAAGGGAAGCGGACAGGGCCGTGGTCTGACTTGGCAGGGCGCACAGCGCCCGAATTCACCCTTTACAGCGTGCGCAGCACGCGACTTCTCCTGCTAAAGCGGCCGCTTGCCCGTATCGCCTGGGACTTCCCTCACCAGCCGCGGTACCAGGTAGCCGGATAACCGCGCAGCCAGCGCGGCATGCAGGGCCAATGCCTGGGCATCCCCGATTTCGAAATGGGCCACGCCCGCCACCCGGTCCAATTGGTGCAGGTAATAGGGCAGCACCCCGGCGGCGAAGCAGCGCTCGCTAAGGTCGGCCAACGCGTCCACGCTGTCGTTGACGCCGCGTAGCAGGACGGCCTGGTTGAGCAGTTGCACCCCGGCTTGCCTCAGCCGCGACAGCGCGGCATCGACCGAAGCGTCGAACTCGTTGGCGTGGTTGGCATGGATCACGAAAGCGACCGGCCAGGGCAGGGCAGCCAGCCAATCCACCAGGGCGTCATCGACACGCTCGGGCAGCACCACTGGCAAACGGCTGTGGATGCGAAGGCGTTTCAGGTGTGGGATGCCAGCCAAGGCGTCGGTCAGCTCGGCCAGCTTGGAGGTCGCCAGCGACAATGGATCGCCGCCGGACAGCAACACTTCGTCGATGCTGGCATCGGCACGGATCAGCGCCACGGCCTCGCGCCAGCCGTCGCGGGCGGCGGTCTCTTCGGCATACGGGAAATGCCGGCGGAAGCAGTAACGGCAATGCACCGCGCAGCTGCCGGTCGCCACCAACAATGACCGGCCCTGGTACTTCTGGATGACGCCGGTGCCGGCGCGCGCGGTACTGTCGCCCACCGCGTCCAGGGCGAAGCCGGGCACCGGCCGCATTTCGTCATCCAGTGGCAGTACCTGGCGCAACAGCGGATCGTCCGGATTGCCGTGGCGCATCCGGGCAATGAAGCCGCGCGGCACCCGCAGCGGAAACTGAGCGGTGGCTTCGGCGGAAACCCGGTCAGCCAAACCGTCCAGTCCCAGCAGCGACAGCAACTCGGCCGGATCGCGCACCGCCTCGCGCCACGCTTGTTGCCAACGCGGCGGCTGCAGGGCGGCAGGCTGTATAGGGTTGGGGGCAGCGGTTATCATGTCAGGTCTGAAAACACCCGCCGGTCGCGGCGGGCTTCCCATTCTATCCGGCCGGCCGTATGCAGCGGCGGGTTTGCCTTTACCTTCAGGAGCACATGCATGGCCAGTTACGGCATGAACGACGTCAAGAACGGGATGAAGATCCTGGTCAACAGTGAACCAGCGGTCATCACCGACACCGAATACGTCAAGCCGGGCAAGGGCCAGGCTTTCACCCGCGTGAAATACCGCTTCATCAAGTCCGGCCGCGTGGTCGAACTGACCATGAAGGCCACCGACTCGCTCGAGGCAGCCGACGTGGTGGATACCGACATGCAGTACCTGTATTCGGACGGCGAGTACTGGCATTTCATGCAGCCGGAGACCTTCGAGCAGGTCCAGGCCGACAAGACCGGCATGGGCGGCGCCGAAAAATATCTGAAGGGCGAAGAAGCCTGCGTGGTGACCCTGTGGAATGGCACGCCAATCGCGGTGCAGCCGCCGAACTTCGTTGAACTGAAAATCACCGAAACCGACCCGGGCGTCCGCGGCGACACCTCCGGCGGCGGCGGCAAGCCGGCTACCCTGGAAACCGGCGCGGTCGTGCGCGTGCCGTTGTTCGTGGGCCAGGACGAAATCATCAAGGTTGATACCCGTACCGGCGAATACGTCAGCCGCGTCAAGTAATGAACTTCTTCATCCGATGAATCCCTACGTCACTTATCTGATCGGCTGGGCCGCGGGTGTATTGCTCGCCGGCCTGGGCGTCATGCTGTGCTGGAATTTCACACTGCCCAAGCTGTTCCCCCGCGTTCCGCGGCTCGGCTACGGGCGGGCACTGGCATTGATGCTGCTGTGCTGGCTGCTGTTCGGTGCGGGGGCTTTTGGCTTGACGTATACCCTGGGTTTTGGAATTTGAGGCACGCATGACCGAACACACCCGCGAAACCTGCGACCTGTTGATCGAAGCCGGTTTCGTGGTGCCGGTGGTACCCCACGGCGTGGTGCTGGAAGACCACGCGGTGGCGGTGCGCGGCGGCGAGATCGTCGCCGTTCTGCCCACACCTGAAGCGCGGCAGCACTTCGACGCCGCGCGCGTTGTCTCGCGCCCGGAGGCGGCGCTGATTCCCGGCCTGGTCAACGCACACACACATAACCCGATGACGCTGCTGCGTGGCGTCGCCGACGACCTGCCGCTGATGGAATGGCTGCAGCAGCACATCTGGCCGGTGGAAGCCGCAGTGATCGGCCCGGAGTTCGTCGCCGATGGCATGGCGCTGGCCATTGCCGAGATGCTGCGCGGCGGCACCACCTGCGCAAGCGAGAACTATTTCTTCCCGGATGTGCAGGCAGCGGTCTACAAGCGTCACGGCTTTCGTGCCTTGGTCGGCTTGCCGGTGATCGATTTCCCCACCGCGTGGGCGAGCAGCTCGGACGAGTATTTTGATCGCGCCGGTGAAGTGCACGACCAATGGCGAGGCGATGACCTGATCGGCACCGCCTTCGCTCCGCATGCGCCGTACACGGTGAGCGACGCCAACTTCGAACGCGTACGCATGCTGTCGGATCAACTGGATGTTCCGGTGCACCTGCACACTCATGAAACCGCGCAGGAAATCACCGACTCGCTGAAGCAGTACGGTCAACGCCCGCTGGCAAGGCTCGATCGATTGGGACTGGTCAATGATCGCCTGATCGCCGTGCACATGACCCAGGTCATCGAGGCGGAAATCCATCTGTGCGCCGAACGTGGCGTATCGGTGGTGCATTGCCCCGAATCCAACCTGAAACTGGCTTCTGGCTTCTGCCCCGCTTGCGCCCTCCAGCGCGCGGGCGTCAACCTGGCCATCGGTACCGACGGCTGCGCCAGCAACAACGACTTGGACATGTTCAGCGAGACGCGCACCGCCGCGCTGCTGGCCAAGGCGGTGGCCAGCGATGCCACTGCGTTGGATGCGCCCACCGCGCTGCGTGCCGCGACACTCGGCGGCGCGAAGGCGCTGGGATTCGGCGACAAGGTCGGCTCCATCGAAATCGGCAAGCAAGCCGACCTGGCCTGCGTCGACCTGTCAGCGCTGGAGACGCAGCCGCTGCATCATGTGATCTCGCAGTTGGTCTATGCCACGGGGCGCCATCAGGTGACCGATGTGTGGATCGCAGGCCGGCCGCGAATGGTCCAGCGCGAGCTGATAGATATCGATGTGGATGCGTTGGTCGCCAACGCCAGGCAATGGCGCGCGCGTATCCGTTCGATCCACGCCTGAACCGCTCCCGCCGCGTGCTGGCGCCGTCATGACCAGCCATTCGGCTGTTAAAAAGCGTTTCCAGCGTAAGCTGGACCCATTCCGATTTCGCGTGACTTGCCGGCATGAATACTTCCTCCACTCCTGCACCAGACAACTTCGACCAAGCCGAACTCGATAAATTCGGTGCGCTCGCCAATCGTTGGTGGGACGAGCAGGGTCCGCAAAAAGCGTTGCACGCCTTGAATCCGGTGCGACTGGACTATGTACGCCGACGGGCAGTGTTGGCTGGCGCGCAGGTGCTGGATGTGGGCTGCGGCGGCGGATTGCTCAGTGAGGCGTTGGCCAAGGAAGGAGCTTCGGTAACGGCCATCGACCTGGCGCCGGAACTGATCAAGGTAGCGAAGCTGCACCGGTTGGAATCGGGCGTGCAAGTGGACTACCGCCTGCAGTCGGTGGAAGCACTGGCGGAGGAGCGTCCGGCCAGTTTCGATGCCATCACCTGCATGGAAATGCTGGAACACGTGCCGGATCCGGCGGCGATCATTCGTGCGTGCGCCACGCTGCTGAAGCCGGGTGGGCGCTTGTTCCTGTCCACGCTCAATCGCACGCCCGCCGCGTTCGCTTTGGCCATCGTCGGCGCCGAGTACGTCGCGCGGTTGCTGCCCAAAGGCACTCATCACTATCAGGACTTCATCAAACCGGCTGAGTTGGCGGCATGGCTGCGCGACGCGGATATGCAGTTGGAAGATGTCAGCGGACTGGCATACGAGCCATGGCGCAACGGCGCCCGCCTGATCGGCCGCACCGACGTGAACTACCTGGCCTGTGCGGTGAAGCAGGAAATAGGGAATGGGTAATAGTGAAGCGGAAAAGCAGATGCGGATAGGCAAATTTCCCCGGGTTGCCTTGTTCGACTTGGACGGCACATTGCTGGATAGCGCACCGGACATGCTGGTGACTGCCAACCGGATGCGTGACGAACGCGGCCTAGGCGCTGTGTCGTTAGCTGAATTGCGGCCGCACGTTTCCAAAGGCTCTCGCGCCATGTTGGCGATCGCGTTTCCGCATCTGGAGACCGTTGAGCGTGAAGCTTTGGTGCCTGAATTCCTGGAGATCTATCGACAGGAGCTGGGTCAGCACAGTCAGCTGTTCGACGGCGTGGACGCCATGCTGTCGGCACTGGAAGACGCTGGCTCGCTTTGGGGCATCGTTACCAACAAACCTGAGTACTTGGCGCGCGACATCCTGCCGCAACTGGGGTGGGAAAGCCGCTGTGCGGTGTTGATCGGTGGCGATACGCTGGCGGAAAAAAAGCCGCATCCGCTGCCTTTGCAAGTGGCGGCGCAACGGATCGGGGTAGCCGTCGAAGATTGCGTCTATGTGGGCGACGACGAACGCGACATCGTCGCCGCACGTGCAGCGCGAATGCCCTCGATCGCTGCACTGTGGGGCTATCGCCAAGCCGGCGAACGGCCGGAGGAGTGGGGCGCCGACGTGCTGTACGAACTGCCATATGACTTGATCGAACCGGCTGCCTGGCCGTCCTGTGGTGTCGTTGTAGGAGCGACGTAGCTCGACCGTACAGCCTGGCGCGCATGACATTAAGGGCGTCGCCCCGCGAGATGAAGGACCAATAATCCGCCTTTTCTACCGATCCGTGGTCAGCGGTTTCCCCATTCTCCTTGTCGCGACTCACGTCGCTCCCACACGTCCACGATTTCGCATGTCCACATGTCCAATTCCACCGCTCTAGACAGCTTCCTCGATAAATGGCGCGCGCGCTGGCCGGAGTGGCAGATGGCGGAAGTTTTCGTGCCGCCGGCGCGCCGCCCTGTCGCGATCGCCTGGTTCGCGCTGTTGCAGGAATTCGAGGACGTGATGAACGTCGCGGGCGACCCCACGCCGGCTGACGCCAAGCTGGCGTGGTGGGGCGAAGAACTGCGCGACTGGTCGCGCCAGCGTTCGCGGCATCCGTTGGGACGGGTACTGGAACCGCAAACCGCGCCATGGGCAGCGTTGGCGGAAGCATTGCCGCAACTGGTAACGGCGCGTGATCGTCCCGTCGATGCCACAACGGCGTTCTCCGGCTTGCAGGGCTTTGGCGAAGCCGTGGCCGATGTAGAGGCGAGATTGTTCGCCGCATCGGCTTCTGCCTTGCTGGCGGAAGCCGTTGTCGCGCAACTGCTCGCAACGCGTTTGGCCGAAGCCGGCACTGCTGCGCTGCCGCTGGCTGAGGAGAAGGTAATGGCAGCAGGCGACCCGTCGGCGCAGTCGCGTTGTTGGGCCGAGATCCTGTTGCAGCGTTGGCCAGTGCAGCAGGGCGGTCGCGAGCGGCGCATCCTGTCGGCCATGGCACGTGGCCGCCTGCACCGTTTTTCCAAAGCAGGCGAGGCAGCGCCGATGCCTTCCCTCGCGACAGTCGTGTTTACCGCTTGGAGGGCCGCCCGCGGCGGGTGAAGGTGATCGTCGTCTCCGGCTATCGATGCGATAGCCAAGCGAACTTGCCGTAACGGACTGTTTCATCTAGGGATTCAGGCCAAGGGGTAGAATGGCCCGGTCCCCGTTCCCTGTGTATCTCGATGTCCTCCTCTCTGCCACTGGCGCCGCGCGCCGATCTGCCCGATGTCGCTCACCAGAGTGTGCCGCTGGCGCGTCCACTGGATTGGGTCGGCATGGAAGGTATCGCTTTACCCGTGCGTATCCCCGATGGTGCGGGTGGCCAGCTGCAGGTGGCTGCGAGCATCGACCTGTTCGTTGATCTGATTAACCCCGATGCACGGGGCATCCATATGTCGCGCCTCTACCTGCAACTGCAGGAAGGGCTCGCGCGCGAAGCCATTACGCCGGCAGGCCTGCGTCACCTACTGCAGGGTAGTGTGGAGTCCCAGCAGGGATTGGCGTCGCAAGCGCGGCTGAAGATCCGCTACGAGGCATTGCTGCAGCGGCGTGCGCTGGAAAGCGACTACAGCGGCTGGAAGCGCTATCCGGTGGAAATCGAAGCCACTCTGGCGGAAGGGCATATACAGCTGGCGCTTTCGTTCTCGGTCGAGTACTCCAGCACCTGTCCCGCCTCGGCGGCACTATCGCGACAAGCCAACGCGGAGCGTTTCGCGCAGGATTTTGCAGCCGCTCATCCGCTGGCGGTCAATGTCATTCACGACTGGCTGGCTTCCGAGCGTGGCCTGGCGGCTACGCCACATGCGCAGCGCAGCCGCGCGTCGGTGAGGGTGGAACTGCGGCCCCAGTTCGATGAGTTGCCGCTGGTGGCGTTGATCGATGCGTTGGAAGCGGTGCTGGCAACCCCAGTGCAAACGGCGGTGAAGCGAGTCGATGAGCAGGCGTTCGCGCGGCTCAACGCCGAGAACCTGATGTTCTGCGAAGACGCCGTCCGCCGTGTCGCCTCAGTACTCGCCAGCGATCCGCGCATCGCGCGCTATGACGCCACCGTGGCGCACTACGAAAGCCTGCACCCGCATGATGCCGTGGCCCGCGTCAGCGGCACCAATGCTTGAGAAATGCGTAGAGCAGAGCTTGCTCCGCTGCTCTTGTCTTGCTTCTCGCGGTCTTTAGGAATAGCAAGTTCCGACGCGACCAATAAACCTCGCGGAAGCGACGTGAGTCGCGACGTTGATGTTTCCGGTCGCGACTCACGTCGCTCCCACAAGAGAAGATTATTTCCCGCGTTCGAGTACCGCGCCCCGATAGCCGTTCCGGATGCACACTGAAAAACGCGCCGCAGCGCGCCTGGGTGACGAACGACGGACTGTTTTTGACTATTGTCCGCGTTCGAGTACCAGCAAAGGGTCAATGCGCACGTCGAACCAATTCATCCCCCAATGCAAATGCGGCCCAGTCGCCCGCCCGGTAGCGCCCACCGCGCCGATCACCTGCCCCTGTTCGATACGCTCGCCCACGTTCACATCGATACGTGACAGATGCAGGAAGTTGGAGCTGACGCCGTGGCCGTGGTCCAGCAGCAAGGTCCCGCCGGTCAGATAGAGATCGGGTGAAGCGAACGTCACCACGCCGGCTGCCGGCGCCTTGACCGGAGTGCCGGCAGGCGCAGCGATGTCCATGCCGGAATGACCCGCGCCGGCTTGGCCGTTGTAGACGCGAGCGTTGCCGAAGCGGCCGCTGATACGGCCTTGCACCGGCCATTGGAATGCCTGCGCGAAATCTGCGCGGGCGTCGTCCCGGTCCCGCGCGGCAGTCACCAGCGCCTGTTCGCGCTTGATCCGTTCGGCGATCTCTGGCGGCGGGTTCACCGTCTTGGGAGGCACGCCCTTGACGTATTCGGTAGGCCAATCGCGTGGAGTAACTTGGATGGAGACCGTTTCATGCCGGCCGGAAGGCAGCGCGACATCCACCTGCAGCGGTCCTTTTTCGTCGCGCCCAACGCCTAGCACGACCGTTCCATAGGGAGTCGCGCGCAGCGTGCGGCCGCCGTAGCGCACTTCGCTGCCCGAAGGCACCTTTCCCAGGACCATGGCGCCTTGCGACGCCTGAGCGGGAAACACGATCCGCTCATCTGCCATCGGAGCAGACGCCTGTTGCGCCTTGGCGGGCGGTGCAAAGGCGGCGATGAAGCTCGAAACAAGCAGCGCTGACAGCGCCGCCACCCTCACCGATCGAACTCCAGCCTCTGGCCGCCGGGCGTGCCGACCAGATGATCGCCGTTCCACACCATCCGGCCATTGACCCAGGTGGCGCCGATCCGCGAGCGGAAGGTCGTTTCCTCGAAAGGCGACCAGCCGCACTTCGATAGGACGTCCTCGCGCTTTACCGTGAAGGCTTCATCATCGACCAGCACCAGGTCGGCCCAGTAGCCTTCGCGCAGGAATCCGCGTTCCTTCACATCGAACAGTCGCGCCGGCGCGTGTGCGAACTTGTTGACGATCTGCGCCGCGGTGAGCTTCTGCTCGTGCACCAGCTCCAGCGCAGCCACCAATGCGTACTGCACCAGCGGCAGCCCGGACGGTGCCTGCGCATAGGGCTTCGATTTTTCTTCCAATGTGTGCGGCGCGTGATCGGTCGCCAACACGTCGATCACATCGTCGGCCAGTGCCTTGATCAGCGCCTCGCGATCACTGGCATCCTTGATGGCCGGGTTGCATTTGATCAGGTTGCCCAGCCGCGCGTAGTCGCTGCGGTCGAAGCGCAGGAAGTGAACGCAGGTCTCGGCCGTGATGCGCTTGCGAGCACCGTCGGCATGTACCAGCGGCCCGGGAATGAACAGCGCCAGTTCGTCGGCAGTGGAGATATGCAGCACATGCAGGCGCGTGCCGTGCTTGCGTGCAAGCGACAGTGCCAATCGTGTCGATTTGATGCAGGCTTCACGGCTGCGGATGTCGGGGTGCTGCTCGGCGCTCAACGCGTCGCCGTAGCGGGCCTGGAACGCCGCCATGTTGGCGTCGATCGTCGGCGTATCTTCACAGTGAGTGATGATGGGGGTGGGCGCTTCGCGGAAGATCGCATCCAGGGTGTCGGGGTTGTCGACCAACATGTTGCCGGTGGACGCGCCCATGAATACCTTGATGCCCGGCGCGGTCTTGGGGTCCAGGGAGCGGACGTCGTCCAGGTTGTCGTTGCTGGCCCCCAGATAAAAACCGTAATTGCCCCAGGCCCGGCCTTTGGCCCGCTGGTACTTGTCTGCCAGTGCTTCCGCGTTCAGGGTTGGCGGACTGGTGTTGGGCATATCCATGAAAGTGGTCAGCCCACCGGCGACGGCAGCTGCCGATTCCGTGGCGATATCGCCCTTGTGCGGCATGCCGGGTTCACGGAAATGCACTTGGTCGTCGATCATGCCCGGTAGCAGCCAGCGGCCCCCAGCCTCGATCACCTTGTCGTCGGCAAGTGGCCTGATCTCGGCAGCGATCCGAGTGACGCGACCATTCTCGAAACGCAGGTCACCCTCGAATTCGCGGCCTTCATTGACCAGACGGGCGTTGACTATCACGGTACCGGAAGCGGGCATCACGGGTTCCCTGGCGGTGGGGTGGAGGCGGATTTCTCGGGTACCGGGTCGTGTCCGCCGGCATGGAGCGGATGACAGCGGCCGATCCGGCGCAAGGCCAGCCAGCCACCTTTCATCGGACCAAACCGGGCGATGGCTTCCATCGCGTATTCCGAGCAGGTGGGGGCGAAACGGCAGCGCGGACCCAACAAAGGGCTGATGAAACGCTTGTACACCCGCAGGACAGCAATGAGTGCGCGGCCTATCATCGGGCAATGATACGCATGTTGGGGCTCGTTACCGTCATCGGGTTGCAGCTTCGGTATCAAGAACGGAGCAGGCTCTCCGGGTTGCGTCCCCACTTGTCCAGGAGTTTGCCACAGGAGCGGCGCCCTGCCGCGAGCTCTTCCTGTCTGAATCGCGATAGAAGCAAAAGCTCGCGCCGAGGACGGCGCTCCTGCAAGGGCGAACCCTGGCTAGGCGGGAAGCAACGTGACTCATCCCCATAGCGGTAACAGGCCCTAGCTTGCCGCTGCACGCTGGGTAGGCTATAAAGTCGCGCTTTCCCGGTTATCGGGAAGAACAAGGAAGCGCTGTTCGTGGCTGCAAAAAAACCTGCGAAGAAGGCCGCCAAGGCCGCCAAGAAACCCGCCCAGACCTCCGCCAAGAAGCCTGTCGTGAAGAAGGCTGCTGCCAAAAAGCCGGTCGCAAAACCGGCGGCCAAGAAGACGACGGCCAAGCCGGCCGCCGCCAAGAAGCCTGCGGCAGGCAAAGCGGTTGTCGCCAAGAAACCTGCTGTGAGCAAAGCCGCGGCTCAGAAGCCAGCTGCCAAGCCAATGGCGAAAAAGCCAGCAAGCAAACCGGCAGCCCAGCCAGCCACAAAGGCTGCGCCGAAGGTTGCCGCCAAGCCGGCCGCAAAACCCGCACCGAAACCGGCCGTCAAGCCGGCTCCGGCCAAATCTGCCCCCCCCAAGGCAGCGTCCTCTCATGTCCAAGCACCTGTAGCACCTAAAGCTGCAGTGAAGTCGGCACCAGAGCCCGTTGCCAAGGCTCCGCCCCCACAGAAGCCAGTGCCCGTCTCGAAAACCCCCACGAAATCCGCTAAAAACGCTCCTGCTGCCACTCCCGTGATTGCCAAGCAAGCCCCCATTCCGCGCCCCGTCGGCAAAGTCGCTGTCGCGGTCGCCGCAAGGCCAAGCGCGCCCGTGGTGCGCGGCAAGGTCAAGGAAGTGCCGTACAAGACTGATGAAACCACCGGCCGTCCCATCATTCCCGCGGGCTACAAGCCTTCGGTGGAAGAGGAGTACATGAGCCCGCTGCAGCTTGAATACTTCCGCAAGCGGCTGCTCGATTGGCGCGCCGATCTGGTGGAAGAGTCCAAGCAGACCATCGAAAACCTGAAGGACGAAGTGCGCGACATCGGCGATGAAGCCGAGCGTGCTACTCGCGAAACCGAAAACTCGCTGGAGCTGCGCACCCGCGACCGCTATCGCAAGCTGATCGGCAAGATCGACAGCACGCTCAAGCGTCTGGATGCTGGCGACTATGGATATTGCGTAGATACCGGTGAAGAGATCGGCCTGGAGCGCCTGGAAGCGCGCCTGACCGCCGAACGCACCATCGATGCGCAGGAGCGCTGGGAACACATGCAGAAGCAGCAAGGCGACTAAACAATCGCGTTGGTCCGTGTTTGAAAAACCCCGCCGAGTGCGGGGTTTTTTATGCGCGTATCCCCGTGCATGCGGCGCGCTTCACGTAAAGCGGAGCTGCGCCCCGCGATAGCACCGATCCGATGGCAATCAGGCCATCGCAACGGCGGGCGATAACGAATAGCTCGTAGGTAAGTCGGCGCGCGCGATCAGCGAGGCGCAGCTCCGCTCTACAGGGCAGGTCAATGCAAGTCCTTGATATTCAACCTGCGCAACGCCGGCGCTTTCCAGGTAGTGATGCCGACGACGCCTAGCGTCATGAAGCCACCCAGCACCACTGCAGGCACCAGGCCCAGCAATCGCGCCATCGATCCGCAATAGAACGCGCCCAGCTCGTTCGATGAGCCGATGAAGATGCCATTGATCGATGACACCCGGCCACGCATGTGGTCTGGCGTCGCCAGTTGCAGGATGGTCGAACGCATCACCATCGACACACTGTCGAACACGCCCGACATCAGCAGCAACGTCGCCGAAAGCCAGAAATGCGTGGAAAGGCCGAATCCGATGATGCATAGGCCGAATCCCGCCACTGCCATCAGCAGCCAGCGGCCGGCCCGTTGCCCGGGCGGATGCCGGGTCAGCCATAACCCCATGGCGACCGCGCCCAGCGCCGGTGCGCCGCGCAGAATGCCCAGGCCTTCCGGCCCGTAGTGCAGGATTTCCTGGATGAAGGCCGGTAGTACCGCCACCGCGCCCCCGAACAGCACGGCGAACATGTCCAGCGCCAGCGCACTCAGGACAATCTGATTGCCGAAGACGAAGCGCAGACCTTCGCCGATGCTGGTGAATATCGGCGCACGCGTGCCTTCGGCGACGGGTTCCTCTACGCGCAACCGCAGCAGCACCATGCCGGCCAGCAGCGCCAATGCCGCTGCGGTCGAGTAAGCGGCGGTCTTGCTGGCCCAGCCCACTAACACACCGCCAATGGCTGGACCGGTAACCAGCGAGGCTTGGAAAGCGACACTGCCGAAGCTGGCGCCGCGCGCGAACTGTTCTCGTGGCAGTACGCGTGCGAATAACGCGTTATAGATTGGCGTCAGAAACGCGCGCGCCACGCCGGTGACCGCGATCGCCGCATAGATCATCCAGACGTTCTGGTTGGGCAGCCAACCAGCGGAGATCGCGGTCAGCAGTAGCCCGGTGATGCTGAGACAGACGCACGCCGCCAAACCCAGTTTGCGACGCGGCAGGTGGTCGACCGCGTAGCCGGCGAACAGTGCGAAGCAGAAATACGGGATCACTTCCGCCAATCCAATCAAGCCCAGCGACAGCGGATTGCGGGTCAGCTCATAGACGTGCCAGCCCACGGTCACCGAGGTGATCTGGTACGACAGGATGGACAGAACGCGGTAGGTCAGCAGTGTCGCGAACTGCGTGCGCAGCAGCGGTGCGTTCCCGTTGGTGATGCCTTCAGTCACGCTGGCTTTGCGCGGTATCGCGTATGAAAGCGAGCAAGGCGGTCAGGCCGTTGCTGCGGGTAGGGGAGAGGTGCTTGGCCAGGCCGATGTCGGCGATGAAATCAGGTTCGGTCGCCAGAATCTCAGCCGCCGAACGACCGGAATACACGCGCAGGGCGAGAAATATCAGGCCCGAGACGATCGCCGAATCGCTGATGGCATGGAAATCCAGTCGCTGCGCATCGCCTTGCGGGACGATCCACACCAGCGACTGGCAACCCAGCAGCCGGTGCTCTTCCTTCTTCCACTGTTCGGGGAATGCCGGCAGCTTGCGTCCCAGGTCGATCAGGTACTGATAGCGCTCCGACCAGTCGCCGAAGAAGGCGAACTCTTCCTTGATGGCTTGCTGCGCTTCGGTCGCGGTGGGTTCCAGCGGGAAAATATTCTCGGTCACGTTGTGCTCTTGTCTCGACTCCCTCCCCTGCGAAGGCAGGGGAGGGTTGGGGAGGGGTTGCGTGGTTCATGCATTCCCCACTACAGCTGCACAGTCTCCATTGCTTCGGAGAGCGTAGGTTTACCCACGCTTCCAGCGTACGCCCTGGGGCGTGTCCTCCAGGAGAATACCCTCTGCGGCCAATTGGTCCCGAATGGCATCGGAACGTGCGAAGTCGCGGTTCTTCTTCGCGACGGCGCGTTCGTCGATCAAGGCCTGGATGCGGCTATCGTCATCACTCGAAGCGCCTCTCGCGAACCAGGCCGCGGGATCCTGTTGCAGCAAGCCCAGCGCCAGGCCCGCTCCCAGCAGTTCTGATTTCAGCCGCGGTCTATCGTCAGCGGCGGCTTTACGGGCTTCGCCAGCGATACGCGCCACTTCGGCCAAGGCCTGGGGCGTATTCAGATCGTCGTCTAATGCCTCTTCCACGACTTGTGGAATGACGGCCTTGGCCGTCACATCCGCCAGATCGCGCAACGTGCCGTACAAGCGGTCCAACGTGCGCACGGATTGTTCGATCAGGGCGTCGGACCAGTCCAGCGGCTGTCGGTAGTGCGCGGAAAGCAGGGCATAGCGCAGTGCCTCCGGTGGATGCTGTTTCAGCAGTTCGTGCACGCGTTCGATATTGCCCAACGACTTGGACATCTTTGCGCCAGCGAAATTCAGCATGCCGTTATGCATCCAGAAGCGCGCGAAGATCTTGCCACCGTGCGCGCATTCGCTTTGCGCTATCTCGTTTTCATGATGCGGGAACTGCAGGTCAACGCCACCCGCATGGATGTCGATGGTTTCGCCGAAATGAGCGCTGATCATCGCCGAGCACTCAATATGCCAGCCCGGCCGGCCGCGGCCCCAAGGGGAATCCCAGCCAGGCAGATCCTCGGTGGATGGCTTCCACAGCACAAAATCGCCGGCATCGCGCTTATACGGCGCCACTTCCACGCGCGCGCCGGCCAGCATTTCCTCCGGGTCCCGGCGCGAGAGCTTGCCGTAATCGGAAAAGGTGGCGACCGCGAACAGCACATGCCCTTCGGCCACATAGGCATGACCGCTGTCGATCAACCGCTCGATCATTCCAATGATGTGCGGAATATGGGCCGTGGCTTCGGGTTCGAGATCCGGCGGCGCCACGCCCAGCGCCCCCATGTCCTCGCGGTAGACAGCGGCATAGCGGTCGGTGATGACCGAAATCGGTACGCCCTCTTCCTTGGCCGCAGCATTGATCTTGTCGTCCACGTCGGTGATGTTGCGGGCATAGCGCAACCCGCCATAACGCCGGCGAAGCAGTGCGGCCAGTACACCGAACACCACCGGGCCTCGAGCGTTGCCGATGTGCGCATAGTTGTAGACGGTGGGCCCGCAGATGTACATCGTGGGGCAGGCGGGGTCGAGCGGCGCGAAGGGCTCGACCCGGCGCGTCAGGTTGTTGTGCAGGCGCAAGGTCATGGAGGTGGGGGCGAGGGGAAGCCCTGCAATTCTACAGGCTGGCATGCGGGCGCGGCAGGCGGCGGGCCGGTGTTCAGCCCCACTCAAGGCTCGCACCCTAAACTGTGGCCCCTAGGGTTCACCTTCATTCTGGCTGCCGCCTTTGTTTCGTTACTCCGCTCTGCTCGCGCTGTTATTGACCACGCAGGCTGCTGCCCAGGAAAGGGTGGTCCAGGCTGAAAACGTGCGTTTGGACTACGCGCAGGTATTGAGCGTCGAGCCGGTTTATCAGACCTTGCGGGCCAGCCGCACCGAGCAGCAGTGCGACGATATTCCGTCGCCGCCCAAAGCCGAACCGAGCGCCAAAGAAGAAGATGGGCGCTGGAACCGCATGATGAGTTCGCTTCGTGGCATGTTTTCCGACGAAAGTTCGGAGCCGGAACCCAAGTCGGAGCCGATCAAAGTGAATTGCCGGGTGGTGCCAGTGGAGCGGGAATTCCGCCGCCCCATCGCCTACGACGTGGACTACATCTATAAGGGCACCAAGTACCGCTCCCGGTTGGCCGAAGATCCTGGCAACCGGCTGCGCATCCGCGTGTCGGTCGCGCCTTACGTGCCTCCTGTCCAAGCTGCCGTTACGCCGTGAGCCTTGCGCCCCAGCGCGGCACGTGCGAGCATTCGCCCCCATGAAGATGAACGTGCACATGCATGCTGACAGCGCCGCCCGGATGGCCTCGAGCATGACGTCGCGTGCCCGTCGACCGGAATCCTGCTCCTAGCTGGGTCGCCCGGACGTTTTCACCTGTCACACCGGAACCCAGCCTGAGGCTGGGTTTTTTCGTTTCTGAAACATGTATTTCTGACGCACGCATTTCCCTCCGCAAGAGTCCGGTCATCCACGGCCAGGCTCCCCAAAAAGGCCTTGGAATCAATACGCCATGAAGCACTTCTTGAACACGCAGGACTGGAGCCGCCCCGACCTGGACGCCTTGCTGACGCAAGCTTCGCTGTACAAGCAGCACAAGCTGGGCGATGCGCTCAAGGGCAAGTCGATCGCGCTGGTGTTCTTCAATCCCTCCATGCGTACCCGCACCAGCTTCGAGCTGGGCGCTTTCCAGTTGGGCGGCCATGCGGTGGTGCTGCAGCCCGGCAAGGACGCTTGGCCCATCGAGTTCAACCTGGGCACGGTGATGGATGGCGACACCGAAGAGCACATCGCGGAAGTGGCGCGGGTGCTGGGCCGCTACGTCGACCTGATCGGCGTACGCGCATTCCCGAAGTTCGTCGATTGGACGATCGATCGCGAAGACATCGTGCTGAAGAGCTTCGCCAAGTACTCGCCGGTGCCGGTCATCAACATGGAGACCATCACCCATCCCTGCCAGGAACTGGCGCATGCGCTGGCATTGCAAGAGCACTTTGGCACTTCGGACCTGCGCGGCAAGAAGTACGTGCTGACCTGGACCTACCACCCCAAGCCGCTGAACACCGCGGTGGCCAACTCCGCATTGACCATCGCTACCCGGTTGGGCATGGATGTGACGCTGCTATGCCCCACGCCGGATTACGTCCTGGATGAGCGCTACATGGGCTGGGCCAAACAGAACGTAGCCGAAAGCGGCGGTTCGCTGGCTGTCAGCCACGACATCGACAGCGCCTATGCCGGCGCCGACGTGGTGTATGCCAAGAGCTGGGGCGCCTTGCCGTTCTTCGGCAATTGGGAGCCGGAAAAACCCATCCGCGACCAGTACAAGCACTTCATCGTCGACGAAGCGAAGATGGCGCTGACCAACAACGGTGTCTTCAGCCATTGCCTGCCGCTGCGCCGCAACGTCAAGGCTACCGACGCCGTCATGGATTCGCCGCAATGCATTGCTATCAATGAGGCGGAAAACCGCCTGCATGTGCAGAAGGCGATCATGTCGGCGCTTGCTTCGCAAGCAGGAATGGGGAATCGGGAATAGAGAATCGATTCAGCGAAAGCCTTCCCTCAATTTGAACGTAACAAGGAAAGAACACATGAGCACCGCCCCCACGATTCCCGATTCCCCACTCCCGATTACCGGCACTAAAGACATCGTTCTCGCCTTCTCCGGCGGCCTCGACACCAGCTTCTGCATTCCCTATCTGCAGGAGCGCGGCTGGGCCGTGCACACTGTCTTCGCCGACACGGGCGGCGTGGATGCGGAAGAGCGTGCGTACATCGAACAACGTGCGGCTGAGCTAGGCGCCGCCAGTCACGTCACGGTCGATGGCGGTCCTGCCATCTGGAATGGTTTCGTCAAGCCATTCGTCTGGGCAGGCGAGGGCTACCAAGGGCAGTATCCGCTGCTGGTGTCCGATCGCTATCTGATCGTTGATGCCGCACTGAAGCGTGCCGCCGAACTCGGCACCAAGGCTATCGCGCATGGCTGCACCGGCATGGGCAACGATCAGGTGCGTTTCGACTTGGCGGTGAAGGCTTCCGGCGACTATCAGATCGTCGCGCCGATCCGCGAAATCCAGAAAGAGCACACACAGACCCGCGCCTACGAACAGCAGTACCTGGAAGAGCGCGGCTTCGGCGTGCGCGCCAAGCAGAAGAGCTACACCATCAACGAGAACCTGCTGGGCGTGACCCTGTCCGGTGGTGAGATCGATCGTTGGGAAGCACCGGGCGAGGGCTCCCGCGGCTGGTGCGCGCCGCGCAGCGAATGGCCGGAGCAGGCACTGCAGGCCACGATTGGTTTCAAGAATGGCGAAGCCGTGACGCTGGACGGGCAGCCGTTGGAAGGCGCCAAGCTGCTGGCCAAGTTGAACAGCTTGTTCGCGCCCTACGGTGTTGGCCGTGGCATGTACACCGGCGACACCACCATCGGTTTGAAGGGCCGCATCGTGTACGAGGCGCCTGGCCTGATCTCATTGCTCGCCGCGCATCGTGCACTGGAAGAAGCCGTGCTGACCAAGCAGCAGAACCGCTTCAAGCCCGAGGTAGCGCGCAAGTGGGTGGAAGTGGTCTATGAGGGTTTCTATCACGATCCCATCAAGACGGACCTGGAGGCATTCTTGAAATCCTCGCAGGCGACCGTCAATGGCGAAGTGGTGCTGGAAACCCGTGGCGGTCGCGTCGACGCCGTTGCCATCAAGTCGCCACACCTGCTGCATGCCAAGGGCGCGGTTTACGCACAATCGGCCGACTGGGGCGTGGAAGAGGCGGAAGGCTTCATCAAGCTGTTCGGGATGAGCTCGACGTTGTGGGCGGAGATCAACCGCTGATCTTCAGAAAAAAACAAAGCCCGTCATTCCAGCGCACGCTGGGATCCATTTTGACTTTCGCCTCTGCCCCTGCAGAACCTTGATGGCGAAAAATCAAAAGCAAATGGATCCCGGCGTTCGCCGGGATGACGACAGACAGATGATTGGCTGCGGAAATAATTACGATGCTGCAAACCGTCCTCCCACACCTCGAAGCCCTGGTCTCCCACGACACCCGCAATCCGCCGCGAGCCATCACCACGGGCGGCATCTTCGACTATATCCGTGCGCAATTGCCGGACTTCACGGTCGAAGTGATCGATCACGGTGCCGGCGCGGTGTCGCTGTTCGCCGTGCGCGGCCAGCCGAAGCGTGTGTTCAACGTGCACTTGGACACGGTGCCTTCGTCACCGGCCTGGACGGCGAACCCGTTGACGCTGCGAGTGACCGAGGATCGCGCCATCGGCTTGGGCGCGTGCGACATCAAAGGCGCGGCAGCGTGCCTGATTGCGGCGGCGCGGGTCACGCAGGGTGACGCGGCGTTCCTCTTCAGCAGTGACGAAGAAGCCAACGACCCACGTTGTATTGCCGCCTTCCTGGCGCGCGATCACGGATTCCAGGAAGCCATCATCGCCGAGCCTACCCAAGGCCAGGCCGTGTTGGCGCACCGTGGTATCAGTGCGGTACGGATGGCGTTCAAGGGGCAGGCGGGGCACGCTTCGGCCGAGAACGCGTTGTCGCTGAGCGCACTGCATAACGCCATGCGCTGGGGCACCACCACGCTGGATTTCGTGCAGGCCCAGCATCATCTGCGTTTCGGCGGGCTCACCGGCTTGCGCTTCAATATCGGACGGGTAGAAGGCGGCATCAAGGCGAATATGATCGCGCCCAGTGCCGAGGTGCGGTTCGGTTTCCGTCCGTTGCCCTCGCAGGACATGGACGCGTTGCACGCGCAGTTCCGCGCCTTCGCCAATGCCGATGCGCTGGCGGAATACGAAGAAACCTTCCGCGGTCCATCACTGCCTTCCGGCGACGTGGCGCGGGCGGAGGAACGCCGGCTGGCTGCGCGCGATCTGGCCGACGAGCTGGGTCTGCCGATCGGCAACGCAGTGGATTTCTGGACGGAGGCCTCGTTGTTCTCACAAGCCGGCCTGACCGCGCTGGTGTACGGCCCCGGCGATATCGCGCAGGCGCATACCGCGGATGAGTGGGTGTCGCTCGAACAACTGCAAAGCTACGCCGATAGCGTGGTACGGATATTGGCGTAGGGCGGGTCTCGACCCGCTGCCAGGTATCGGGTGTCAACGACGGATCAACAATCCGCACATGGCGGGTCAAGACCCGCCCTACAGAACTGAAAAAGAAGACATGGAATCGCACAAACAAACCCGCCAGACCATCATCCGCCTGCTGTCCAGCATGGCCAGCGCGAAAGAGATATCGCAGTACGTCAAGCGATTCTCGCAGCTGGATGCCAAGCGCTTCGCCGTGGTCAAAGTAGGCGGCGCGGTGCTGCGCGACGACCTGGAGGCGCTGACTTCCTCCTTGGCCTTCCTGCAGGAAGTAGGGCTGACGCCTATCGTCGTGCATGGCGCCGGCCCGCAGTTGGATGAGGAAATGACCGCGGCCGGCATCGAAAAACAGACCGTCAACGGCCTGCGGGTGACCACGCCGGAAGTGCTGGCGATCGTGCGCAAGGTGTTCCTGCAGCAGAATCTGGCGCTGGTGGAGGCGCTGCAGCAGGCCGGCGCACGCGCGACGTCCATCGTGTCCGGAGTGTTCGAGGCCGAGTACCTGGACAAGGACACGTATGGGTTGGTGGGCGAGGTCAACCGCATCAACTTGGCGCCTATCGAAGCCAGCCTGCATGCCGGTTCCATTCCGGTCATCGCCAGCCTGGGCGAAACGGCGGGCGGCCAGATTCTCAACATCAATGCCGATTTTGCCGCCAACGAATTGGTGCAGGTACTTCAGCCATACAAGATCATCTTTCTCACCGGTACCGGCGGGCTGCTGGGCGCGGACGGCAAGGTGATCGACTCAATCAACCTGTCCACCGAGTACGACGAGCTGATGGCGCAACCGTGGATCAACGGCGGCATGCGGGTCAAGATCGAACAGATCAAGGCGCTGCTGGACAAGCTGCCGCTGACGTCGTCGGTGTCGATTACCAAGCCGGCCGAGCTGGCCAAGGAACTGTTTACCCACCGCGGTTCCGGCACGCTGGTGCGGCGAGGCGAGCGCGTGCTGCGCTTCGATAGCTGGGAAGGCATCGATCTGGACCGGCTGCGTGGCCTGATCGAATCCAGTTTCGGCCGCAAGCTGTTGCCCGATTACTTCGAGCGTACACAACCGCATCGTGTCTACGTCAGCGAGAACTACCGCACCGCTCTGATCCTGACCCAGGAGCAACTGCTCGACGATGGCACCGCCACTTACCTCGACAAGTTCGCGGTGTTGGACGATGCGCAAGGCGAGGGCCTGGGGCGCGCCGTTTGGCATGTGATGCGTGAGGAAAATCCGCGGTTGTTCTGGCGTTCTCGCCACAACAACCAGGTCAACATCTTCTACTACGCCGAATCCGACGGCTGCTACAAGCAGGAGAATTGGAAGGTGTTTTGGTACGGCATCGAAGATTTCCGCGATATCGAGCGCTGCGTTGCGCATTGCCGTACGTTGCCCGTAACGTTGACCGACTGAGCGATGACGATGGAGCATTTTCCCGAAGCTTGGCGTACGGTGCCGCGGTTGAGAGGCCAGCATGCGTCGGTGGAACACTTGCAACGCGACCATATCGACGGCCTGCGCACCGCGTTAGCGGGCGATGAACTGTCTCGCCTCTGGTATACCCAGGTGCCGAAGGCAGCCGACGTGGGCGCTTACCTCGATGCGGTGATGGAGGGCGAGGCTGCAAGCCGCTGGCTGCCTTTCGTCATCCGCAACTCACAGGGTGAGATCGTCGGCAGTACCCGCTTCTACGATCTTGAACCGACAGTGCCCAAGTTAAGCATTGGCTACACCTGGTATGCGCCCAAGGTGCAGCGCACCGGCGTCAACACTGAAACCAAGCTGCTGTTGCTGACCCATGCTTTCGAAACGCTGGGCTGCATCAGCGTGGTGTTCGAGACCAGCTGGTTCAATCACCGTTCGCGGGCCGCTATCGCTCGCCTGGGCGCCAAACAGGATGGTGTGCTGCGCAATCATCGTCGCCATCCCGACGGCACGCCGCGCGATACCGTGATCTTTTCCATCATCAACAGCGAATGGCCGGGCGTGAAGCGCAATCTGCTGTCCAAGCTGGAACAACATACCGAATCGGCAGGAGCCACCCCATGAGCAAGAAGACCGTCGGCATCGTCGGTGCGCGCGGCCACACCGGCGCCGAACTGATCAGGCTGATTGCCCGCCACCCGCAGCTGGAGCTGGGTTTCGTTTCTTCGCGCGAGTTGGCCGGGCAGAAGGTCAGCGACCATATCGCCGAATTCTCGGGCGATAGGCGTTACGAAAGCCTCAGCCACGAGCAGGTTGGCGGCAGCAGCGTCGACGCGGTGATCCTGGCGTTGCCAAATGGCAAGGCTTCCGAACTGGTGGCCGCGATCGATGCACAGGCGCCGGCGACGGTCGTCGTCGACCTGTCGGCGGACTACCGCTTCAACGAGGACTGGTACTACGGCTTGCCGGAACTGACCCGCGACCGGTATGACGGACAGAAGCGCATCAGCAATCCCGGTTGCTATGCCACGGCGATGCAGCTAGCCATTGCACCATTGCTCGATCAGCTGGCGGGTCCGCCGCAGTGTTTCGGGGTGTCCGGATATTCCGGTGCTGGCACCACGCCTTCGGACAAGAACAATCCGGAACTGTTGCGCGATAACCTGATGCCCTATTCGCTGGCCGATCACATGCACGAACGCGAGGTTTCGCGTCATCTCGGCGTGCCGGTTGAATTCATGCCGCATGTGGCGCCGCACTTCCGTGGCATCACCATGACGGTAAACCTGTGGCTGCAGCAGCCGGTGAAGGTGGAAGCCGTCCGTGAGCTATACCGACAACGCTATGCCGGCGAACCGTTGGTTCGCATTCTCGACGACGCGCCTTGGGTCAGCCGCATTGCCGGCAAGCATGGCGTGGAGATCGGTGGATTCACGGTGGCGCCGGGCAGCAAGCGGCTAGTGGTGGTGGCGACACTGGATAACCTGCTGAAGGGCGCAGCGACGCAGGCGATGCAGAATTTGAATCTGGCGTTCGGGTTCGGGGAACTGACCTCGATTTCGGTGGCGTAGGGCGGGGTCTCGACCCGCCTTTCGAACATCGCGACATAGAAGAATGGCGGGCCGAGACCCGCCCTACGCAGGAGAACCGTAATGTCTGATTTGTTGTGGCAAAAACCGGGTGTCACCGTCGATGCGGAAATCCAGCGATTCCTGGCGGGCGATGACGTGGTGCTGGACCGGGAGTTCTTCCTGCACGACATCCAGGCCAGCAGCGCGCATGCGGAAGGATTGCAGCGGATCGGCATTCTGTCGGCGGACGAGTTGGAAGGCCTGAGGCGCGAACTCACAGCGCTGGCGGAAGACTTTCGTACAGGTCGATTTGTACTGGACGAACGTTACGAAGACTGCCACTCCGCCATCGAAGCACGTCTGACCGAACGTCTGGGCGATGCCGGCCGCAAGATCCATACCGGCCGCAGCCGCAACGACCAGATTCTGGTCGCCACGCGCTTGTGGCTGAAAGAAAAACTGGGGCGTGTCGCCGGCCTATCCCGCAGTATCGCCAAGGTCGCCCTGGACCGCGCGGAAGCCGAGCGCGACCTGCCGATTCCTGGCTACACGCATATCCAGCGCGCGGTAGTGTCATCGGCCGGCATGTGGTGGGCGGGCTGGGCGGAGGCGTTCATCGACAATGCCATCCGCGCAAACGACACCTTGAGGCTGGTCGATGCCAATCCGCTGGGCACCGCCGCTGGCTATGGCGTCAACCTCAAGCTCGATCGGGAACACACCACGGCCACGCTCGGTTTCGCACGGATGCAGATCAGCCCGATCTACGCGCAGCTGTCGCGCGGCAAGTTCGAAATGGCGGCATTGGAGGCCCTGGGTAGCGCCACATTGGACCTGCGCCGCATCGCATGGGATCTGTCATTGTTCACGAGCGCCGAATACGGTTTTGTGGCGCTGCCCGCGCAGTACACCACCGGCAGTTCCATCATGCCCAACAAGCGCAACCCGGACGTGATCGAACTGATGCGGGCCACCCATGCCAGTGTCGCCGCGGCGCGCACTGAGATCGAGCAACTTCTGTCGTTGCCTTCCGGCTACCACCGTGACCTGCAAGCCAGCAAGGGTGCCATCTTCCATGGCTTCAGCCGCGGCCTGCCCGCGCTGGAACTGCTGCCGGCTTTGTTGGCCAACCTGGAATGGCGCGAAGACAAGCTGCGCGCGGCGATCGATTCAGGCATGTATGCGACCGATGTGGCGGTGGATGCTGCGGTGGCTGGCGTGCCGTTTCGCGAAGCTTACAAAGCGGCGGCGGCGTCCGCCGGAAGTGCGGGCGAAGGGCGTACGCCGGAATCGAGTCTGGCCGCGCGTGTTTCACCAGGTGCGGCTGCAGATTTGCGTTTGGATGAATTGCGCGCGCGGCTAGCTGACTTGGACAGCTGATTTCGTAGGCCCTCCTTGTGGGAGCGACGTGAGTCGCGACGTTGATGTTTCCGGTCGCGACTCACGTCGCTCCCACAAGGTAGGCTCTCTTGCGATGACTTCCGCAGCGTTGAACAGAGAAACCGACGAGACGAAATGAAGCGATACCTAGTCATGGCCATGCGCAAACCAACCTTCAGCGATGAAGTCATCGCGCCGCATCTGGCTTTTCTGGATGAACTCAGGAGTGCTGGTCAGTTGGAAATGACCGGTGGTTTCAGCGACAAGAGCGGCGGCGCCTATGTGCTGAAGGCGGATAACCTGGAAGAAGCGCAAGCTATCGTTCATCGCGATCCGCTAACTACTTACGGATCTTCGACGCTCACCATATACGAATGGAACACTCGCTGAGCCAGCCCATGACCCCGCCTATCGTGCCCCGTTTTATCGAACAGTCGCTGCCCAATTGGCGCCGGGCCGTGCTCAAGGTCGGCAGCAGCCTGCTGGCGGCCGATGGCGAAGGCCTCAGTCCGCGTCACGCGCTGGGCTTGGCGCAATTCGTATCCGCCAGCTTGGCTGCGGGGCGTGAAGTGGTGATCGTATCTTCCGGCGCCGTGGCGGCAGGCCGCGCCATCCTGCATCGCAAGCCGCAATCCGGCGCGGCGATGGCCGAACGGCAGGCGTTAGCCGCGCTTGGGCAAGCGCAGCTGATAGGGTTATGGCAGCGTTTCTTCGAGCGACCCGTCGCGCAGGTGCTGCTGACTCACGACGATCTGCGCAACCGCCGCAGGTATCTCAACGCACGCGCCACTCTGCGGGAGCTGCTGGCGCTGCACACGCTTCCCGTCATCAACGAAAACGACACGGTTTCGGTGGATGAGTTGAAGCTGGGCGACAACGACAATCTGGCGGCCATGGTCGCCGCGCTGATCGATGCCGATGCCTTGTTCATCGCCACCGATATCGCTGGCTTCTATTCCGCCAATCCGCGCCTGGATCCTGACGCGCGACCTATCGATGAAGTCGAAGCGCTGACGCCCGAATTCTTCGCCATGGCCGGTGATGCCGGCAGCGGCGCCGGTACCGGCGGCATGCGCACCAAGCTGGAAGCGGCGGCCAAAGCAGCCGCGGTTGGCATCGAAACCTACCTGTTCGACGGCACCAGCGCTGAGGCGGTGCGGTTATTGGCGCAAGGGCAACTGCGAGGTACCCGCTTCCGTCCGGCGCAGAACCGGTTGGCCGCACGCAAGTACTGGTTGCGCAACGCACCGGCTGAAGCGGGTGGGAAAATCCTGATAGACCCGGGCGCGGCACAGGCGCTGGCGCAAAAAGGCGCTTCGCTGTTGCCCGGAGGCGTGGTTACCGCCGAAGGCGATTTTCGCCGCGGCGATATGGTGGAGGTGTCGCTGCGCGACGGCGAAGGCGAACGCCGCGTCGCCCGCGGGATCGTCCAGTATTCGGCGGTCGATATTCGGCGAATTGCCCAACGGCACTCGCGCGACATCGAAGGCATACTCGGCTACAGCTACGGCGAGAACATCGTCCACCGCGATGATCTGGCGCTGCTGTGAGTATGTCGGTAGGAGCGCGGCGCGAGCTCTTCCCCGGTTGCCTGGCAAGAGATCGCGCCGGGATCGCGCTTCTACAGAATCTTTTTAGGTGTGTTCGGAACAACCATGACTGACATCAAGCAACAAGCGCTGCAATGCCGCGACGCCGCGCAGGACATCGCGCAACTGTCCACGGCCGCTAAAAATGACTTGTTGCGTGCAATGGCAGCCTCACTGGCCGCTGATGCCGAAGCCATCCTGGCAGCCAATGCTCGGGACATGGAAGCAGCCAACGCCAAGGGCGTGACTGGCGCCATGCTGGACCGGCTGCGACTCGATGCAGGACGTCTGGCCAGCATAGCCAATGCAGTTCGCGAGGTAGCCGAACTGCCCGACCCGGTGGGGCAGGTCACCCGTCGCGAAGTACGGCCCAACGGGATCGCGATCGAACGTGTGCGGGTGCCATTGGGCGTAGTGACGATGATCTACGAAGCCCGCCCCAACGTTACCGCCGATGCCGCCGCGCTGTGTTTGAAGGCCGGCAACGGTGTGATCTTGCGGGGAGGCTCCGAGGCCATCCATTCCAACACCGCCATCGCTGCATCACTGAAACGCGCGTTGCGCGACGCGGGGCTGTCGGAGGCTGCAGTGACCTTGGTGGAAGACCTGCGCCGGGACACCATGGTGGAACTGCTTCAGCTTACTGACATCATCGATCTGGCCATTCCCCGCGGCGGCGAGGGTCTGATCCGATTCGTCGCCGAACACGCGCGAGTGCCGGTGATCAAACACTACAAGGGCGTATGCCACCTCTACGTGGACCAGAGCGCCGATCTGGCGTTGGCGCTGCGCTTGCTGCTGGATGGCAAGGCATCGCGTCCTGGCGTTTGCAACGCTTTGGAGACGTTGCTGGTGCACGCCGACGTCGCTGCGGCATTCCTGCCCAAGGCGGGTGAAGCGCTGCGCGCACGCGGAGTGGAGCTGCGTGGGGACTCGCATTCACGCGAATGGTTGACTGACGCCAAAGCGGCCACCGAAGAGGACTATGCCGCCGAATTCCTGGATCTGATCCTGGCCGTGCGCGTGGTCGGCAGTTTCGATGATGCCATTGCGCACATTCGCCGCTATGGCTCCGACCATACGGAAGTGATCGTCACGCGAGATCAAGCCACCGCCGATCGCTTCGTTCATTCACTACGTTCGGCCGTCGTGATGGTCAATGCCTCGTCGCGTTTTTCCGATGGCGGCGAACTAGGTTTGGGCGCGGAGATCGGCATTTCGACGACACGCCTGCACGCCTACGGCCCCATGGGTGCCGAATCGTTGACGGTCGAACGCTTTGTCGTGCGCGGGGAAGGGCAGGTTCGTCACCCTGATCTTCTTTAAAACTCCGATCCGCGTCCGGCCAATGTGCCGTCTGGACAAGAGCAGCGGAGCAAGCTCCGCTCTACATGACCGCCCGAGGGAACTTCCCCGAGCAGGGCGCTTTCGTAGAGCCGAGCTCGCTCGGCTGCTCTCCGATCCCCGCGTCCGGCCAATGTGCCGTCTGACAAGAGCAGCGGAGCAAGCTCCGCTCTACATGACCGCCCGAGGGAACTTCGCCGGGCAGGGCGCTTTCGTAGAGCCGAGCTCGCTCGGCTGCTCTCCGATCCGCGTCCGGCCAATGTGCCGTCTGAACAAGAGCAGCGGAGCAAGCTCCGCTCTACACGACAGCCCGAGGGAACTTCGCCGAGCAGGGCGCTTTCGTAGAGCCGAGCTCGCTCGGCTGCTCTTGCTTCGGCGCGAACGGAGAGCCGACCTTGTTCCGGTCTACGAGAGCCGCCCTCAGCGGCTATTCGCTTCTGAGCTATTTACCAGGTGTCTTCCAGATAACGCGGCTTGCAGGCGAGATAGCCGCCAATCAACAGCACCACGATGCACAGGCACAGGAATGCGAACGGCCAGTACCAACCGTGCGAGTGCTCGTGCAACAGCCCAAAGGCGACCGGACCAATGCAGGACAGCGAATAGCCCACGCCCTGCATGAAGCCGGACAGCGACGCAGAACCTGCCGGAGTACGTGTGCGTAGATTGATCATGGTCAACGCGAGCGGAAAAGTGCTGGGCCCCAAGCCGAGCAAGGCCACCCACAATGCTGGCAGCGTGGTCGGCGCCCAAAGCAGGCCCGCGAACGCGGCCAGGTAGAAGCCGGCACACGCCACCACCACCCGATATGGATTGCGCATCCGCACCGCCAGCGCGGGCATGGTCAAGGATGAAATCAAACCGAAGGTCGAGAACAACGCCACCATGGCGCCGCCCAGCGCTTGGCTTCCGCCGGATTCGATCAGCAGTTTCGGTAACCAGGTGAACATCGAATAGGTGATCAGCGAGGTCATGCCGAACATCAACGCCATACCCCACGCGATAGGAGAACGCCATGCGCGACCATTCGCAGGCCGTGCGGTGAATTCCGGCGCTTCATCGCCTGGAGTGACTGCCTGGTCATGGAGCTGGGCCAGCGCACAGTCATGGCGACGTTCCCGCCATAGCACCGCCAACCATGGCAGCACCGCGGCAGCCGCGACCAACGACCACATGCCCAGCGATATTCGCCAACCCAGCGCAGCCATCACCGGAACCGCCAACAAGGCCGGCAGGATCGTGCCGGCTTGCAGGACCGTGATGTAGAGCGTGCTGACCGTGCCCACCCGGTCGGCGAAGTAACGCTTGACCAGCGGCGGTAGCACTGTATTGCCGATGCCCATGCCGGCGAGCGCAGTGAGTGACGCGGCGAGCAAGGCGCCCGTTCCACCTGCACAACTGCGCAACAACAAACCCAGCATGGCCAGCAGCATCGCCAACAATGCGGTGCGCTCCAAGCCGATGCGATGTGCAATGGTGGGTGTCAGGGCGCCAAACGCAGCGAAGGCTGCCGTGGGCAGCATGCCGAAAACACCGGTCATGGTCGCCCCGAAACCGAACAGATCGCCGAGCTGATCCAGCAACGGTGTCAACGAGGTCACAGCCGTGCGCAAGTTGAAGGCCGACAAGATGATGCCGGCCAACACCAGGCCGCGACCGGACCAAAATGAAGCGCTGGCGGGAAGAGATGTAGAAGACGCGCTAGGGGATTTCATTCCCGTCATTATCGGCTACGCGCGTGGCGGAATCCGACTTGGAACACTGTGTCACCGAACGCGCGTTGCCCTCTTGGTCTCAGCACTACTTGGCCATGCGCGATTATTCGCCGAGATATGACGGCTCACTTGAGTGATCACGCGCGTTGACGTTTTCTCAAGCGGCAGCGAGCAGTGGCTGGTCATGGTCAACCGGCAGCCCATCCGCTCTCCGACAAGAGGGACTGTGGGAAATGGCATTCTTTTGGTCTTCTTGGCTCAGGGCGTCAGTCTTTGGCCGTGGCATCACGCCCCTCAAGCGGCTTGGGTACCTCCGATGCTGGCTAAGGTCAGCATCAACCTGATGCAGGCCTAGTAAAAGGTGACGAACCGCGTCACTTTTTTGTGCGGCACGTCACGTTAATGTTTTCACTAGTAACTATTGCAAGAATGGCCCGCGAGTGGCGCGACGGCGACGATTGGCATGAAATTTGCTCGGTTGGGACAACAAGGGACCTATCCCGCTGTCCGGATTGCACGCCGCCATGTACGACACGCACGCTCCATCGCCACTCACTGTCGCGGACACCATCGTCCCAACCCCGCCGGACAGTTCACTACCCGCGGTTGTGGAGCCGGTTGGCGGGCATCGCCGCTTCTATGTGCCGGTGCGTCTGAAATACGTGCTGGTACTGATCGTCGCTCTTGCGTGGGTAGCGGCCAGCGTCAAGCTTTCGCAGCCTTGGCTCAATGAGTTGTCCAAGCCGATCGGCTTCGGTCTGGCGCTGTTCGTGATCGCGTTCATCGCCTACGTGCCGGGATTCATGAATGCCTTCCTTATCGGCTCCATCCTGTCGGATCGCCGTCCTCGCCTTCGCACATTCACCGAGTTGCCGGACGTCTGCGTACTGGTGGCCTGCTACAACGAGAGCGAGAACATCGCCGATACGTTGGCCAGCCTGGCCCGGCAAGACTATGCGGGCTCCGTCGAAGTAGTGGTGATCGACGATGGTTCCGTGGATGACAGCCTCGCCATCGCCCAAGCCAAGGCCGCGGAATACTCGCGTCCTGGCTTGAGCATCCGGGTGCTGGCTCAGCCGAAGAATCGCGGCAAATCGCAAGCGCTCAACCGTGGGTTGGCGGAGACCACGCAATCGCTGGTGATCACCGTGGATGGCGACTCCTACCTTCGCGCGGACGCGCTACGCAAGCTGGTGGAGCGCTTCCTGTCCGATCCTGCTGGCACGGTAGCCGTCGCCGGTGCGGTACTGGTGCGTAACTCTCGCGAAAACTGGCTGACTCGCAGCCAGGAATGGGATTACTTCCACGGTATCGCCGCGGTGAAGCGCATGCAGAGCATGTACCACGGCACTTTGGTCGCGCAGGGCGCGTTCTCGCTGTACACCCGGGCGTCGCTGGAGCAAGTCGGCGGCTGGCCGGAGTGCGTGGGCGAAGACATCGTGGTTTCGTGGGCGCTGCTGAAGACCGGCGCGCGCATCGGCTACTGCGAAGAAGCCTGCCTGTTCACCAAGGTGCCAACCGAACTCGGCCAGTTCGCACGCCAGCGTCAGCGCTGGTCGCGCGGATTGATGGAAGCTTTCGCACGTCACGGCAATCTGCTGGTCAAGCCGCGCATGACGACCTTGTTCATTTGGTGGAACCTCTTGTTCCTGCCACTTGATCTGGTCTACACGTTGGCTTTCATTCCAGGCGTGATCCTGGCGCTGTTCGGCTACTACTGGATCGCGGGTGTGATGACGCTGCTGGTGCTTCCGCTGGCGGCCATCTGGAATCTGATCATCTTCCGCGTGCAGTCCAAGATGTTCAAAAACCAGGACTTGCGCGTACGGCGCAACATCGCTGGTTTCATCTTCTACACGATGGCCTACACCATGATTTTGCAGCCGGTGTGCGTGATGGGTTACGCCGCCGAACTACTGCGCTTCCGCAAGACCTGGGGAACGAAATGAAAGCAAGTGGTATCGCCACCGCACTGCTGTTGGTGCTGGCAACTACTCCGGCCATGGCGGCCGAAGAAGAGGCGCCGGTGCGCCAGGCCGTGCGCACGGAGGCATGGATCGGCTCCGACGCCGACGGTAACGAAACACAAAAGTACGCATTGGGCTGGGATTTTCAGCATCGGGACCTGGAGCACTGGAAGGGCGCGAAGGTCGAATACGCGCGCTTTTCCGGCGATGGCTGGTCCGAGAGCGAACAGCGGCTATACCTGAGTGGCGCGGGCGATCTGGGGCAGTGGCGCTGGGACGCGGACATAGGCAGCAACGGCGAGGACCTGCTGGGCAACTTCTCGGTGCATAGCCGGGATGCGCGACGCAAGGAGTTCTTTGTCGAACGCGACGTACTGGAGACTCGTCGGGGTACCGAGCAGGATCTGGTACAGACGTTCGCTGGCGCCGCGATCGATCTGCCGATGGGAGACCGTTGGTCTGCCAGCGTTCTGGCCGGTGCGCAGGACTTCGGTTCGGGCGACAACCTGCGCACGCACCTGCGCGGCAATCTGGTGTACGCGATAGCGCCGGAGCAGGGCATCAGCGTGCAGCTGCGCACTCGCTACTATCGCAATAGCGAAGCCTTCGAGGGCGATTACTACTCGCCGCCGTGGTATGGCGAAGCCTTGGGGATACTGGCTTGGCGCCGGTACGTGGGCGGCTACCAATGGTCGGCGAAGGCCGGCTGGGGCCGGCAGCGCAGTTCGGAAGAAAACTGGAAGCGCGCGCGGATGGTCGAGTTCGGAGTGGAAACACCGCGTTGGAAAAACGCGTGGCTGCGCCTGGACGCCGGCTACACCGACACTCCGGTGCTGACCGATACCGGTACTGGCAGCTATGCCTACCGATACCTGCGATTGCAGGCGCTGGTCGCGTTCTGATTACTGACGCTCGCCGTCGCAGGTGAATGCGGCGCGGCGGCTGGAAGACAGACGGGCGGATTGCCGGTCCGGCTTGTCACGTTCATGAACCCAGTGGCTGGCAAGCCATTCGCCGAGCGCAGCTGGCACAGCCGCGCACGCCGCATGCACTTTGAGCGCATGAACGGAGCAGCTGGTGGTCTAAAGATGGGCAAAACAGAAGGGGGAAACCGAAAACAGCTGGTGGCAAGGCACCTGGCTGGTCGGGGAGACAGGATTCGAACCTGCGACCTCTACGTCCCGAACGTAGCGCTCTACCAGACTGAGCTACACCCCGTGAAGCTCGCCATTGTATTCAGTCGACCGGTCACTCGGCAATAGGGCGACGAAGATTCCGCAGGATCCGGCACCAATAGGCATTCAGCCTTAAAATGGAAGTTTGCCGCCCGTTGGAGTTTTCGCTTGATCAAGCCGCGTACGCCGCCCGGAGTCATGGAACTGCTGCCTCGCGAGCAAATCGCGTTCCAACGCATGCTGGATACGATTCGTCGCAACTACGAGCGGTTCGGTTTCCTGCCGGTGGAAACGCCGGTATTCGAGCTGTCGGAAACGCTGCTGACCAAGTCCGGCGGCGAGACCGAGCGGCAGGTTTATTTCGTGCAGTCCACCGGCGCGCTCGCCAAGTCCAGTGATAGTGCGGAAGGGTTGCCCGAGCTGGCCCTCCGATTCGACCTGACGGTGCCCTTGGCGCGCTATGTGGCCGAGCACGAACACGAGCTGACCTTCCCGTTCCGGCGCTACCAGATCCAGCGCGTCTACCGCGGTGAACGTGCGCAGCGCGGACGTTTCCGCGAGTTCTACCAGTGCGATATCGATGTGATCGGCAAGGACGCGTTGTCCATCCGCTTCGACGCCGAGATCCTGGCGGTGATACATGCGGTCTTCAGTGATCTGGGCATTGGTGCTTTCACCATCCAGCTCAACAATCGCAAGTTCATGCGTGGTTTCTTCGAAGCGCAAGGCATCGCCAACGGTGAACTGCAGGCGCTGGTATTGCGTGAAGTGGACAAGCTGGATAAGCGCGGCGCCGATTACGTGCGCGAGACATTGATGGGCGAAGGCTTTGGCTTGTCCGCCGACGCCACCCAGAAGATCCTGGATTTTGTCGCGCTGCGCTCCAGTTCGCACAGCGACGCGCTGCTGCAGATCGAAAAAGTGGTGAGCCAAGTCCAGCTTGCCTCCGGCGCCAGTGCATCGCTGCAGGAAGGCGCGAACGAACTGCGTGAGGTATTGGAACTGGTCAAGGCGCTGGGTGTGCCGGAAAGCGACTATTGCCTGAATTTCTCCATCGCGCGCGGGCTGGATTACTACACCGGCACCGTTTACGAAACGCAGCTCGACGACTACCCGCAGATCGGTTCCATTTGTTCCGGCGGCCGTTACGAAGATCTGGCCAGCCATTACACCAAGTCGAAGCTGCCTGGCGTCGGCATCTCCATCGGCGTGACACGCTTGTTCTGGCAGCTGCGCGAAGCCGGACTGATAGCCGGCAGTGAGGAAAGCAGTGTGCAGGCGCTGGTAGCGTTGATGGACGAAACCCAGCTTGCCGATTCGCTGGACATCGCGCGGCGTCTGCGCGCCGGTGGCATCAACACCGAGGTGCAGATGGAGCCGCGCAAGCTGGCCAAGCAATTCCAATACGCATCGCGCGCTGGCGTGCGCTTTGTCGTACTCGCCGGTGAAGACGAACTGGCGCGCGGCGTGGTGACGGTCAAGGATCTGCAACGCGAGCAGCAGTTCGAAGTGACGCGCGACGAGTTGGCCAGCAGCCTGAAGGTGGAGCTGGAGCAGGCCCGACTGGAGCGGGCCCGCTCGCTGGCAGGACATTGACATGCGGATCCGCGTTGTTGCGCTGCCGATCGGCTTGATCGATGGCATGCCTGCCGGCAAACCGCCGGCACAAACGATCCGTCTTTTTTGGGAAGCGAAACGATGAAGCCGATCCGATTGGACGGAAAATCCCTGACCCGTGACAAACTGGTCGAAATTGCCTTTGGCGCCAGCGTGGAGCTGGATACCGAGGCGTTGAAAGCGGTAGCGCGTGCCGCCGAATTCCTTGCCGAACAAGTGCGCCGCGAAGAACCGATCTACGGCGTCTCTACCGGATTCGGCAGCAACGCCGACAAACTGCTGGGCGCGCATCCGCTGCGGGATGCCTTGCCTGGAGCCGTACCTTCGGGCCGTTCGCTGCATGAAGAGTTGCAGCACAACCTGATCGTCACTCACGCCGTTTGCGTGGGCGAGCCCATGTCGCAGGAAGTAGTGCGCGCCATGCTGGGCATCCGCATCAATACCCTATTGAAGGGCCACTCCGGCATTCGTGTGGAAACGCTGCAGGCGCTGGCGGCCATGCTCAATGCCGGCATCGTGCCGGTGGTGCCTGAATTGGGCTCCGTGGGTGCTTCGGGTGATTTGGCGCCGTTGTCGCATCTGGCCATCGTATTGCTGGGCGGCGGCGAAGCCTTCTACAACGGCGAGCGCATGCCGGGTGGCGAAGCGCTGCGCCGCGCCAGCCTGGCGCCCATCCGGCTGTCGTACAAGGAAGGTCTGGCGCTGAACAATGGCACCGCGCAGATGCTGGCGATGGGCGTGCTGGCGCTGTATCGGCTGGACAACCTGCTGGACACCGCCGACCTGGCAGCCGCGATGACCATCGATGCCTTCGCCGGCCGACTGGGCGCTTTCGCCGAGGAAGTGCATGCTCTGCGACCGCATCCAGGGCAAGTCCATGTGGCTTCGCGCCTGCGCGAACTGCTGCATGGTTCCACGCTGGCGGATATTCCCTATCACCTGGTGCCCAAGTTCCGTTCGTGGTTGCCACAAAGCTGGGACACCGAGGAAGCGCAGCAGTTGCGTTTCGATATCGGCTGGGATTGGGTGCCTGCCGATCAGCGTCATGGCCGCGAAAAGTTCTACTTGCGGTTCCGGCCGTTCCGCGGCGGCAAGAAGCACCAGCCGCAGGACAGCTATTCGCTTCGCTGTATTCCGCAGGTGCACGGCGCGGTGCGCGATGCGGTCGCGCAAGCCAAGCGCGTGCTGGAAGTGGAATTGAATGCCGTCACCGACAATCCGCTGGTGTTCCCCGACAAGGCCGATGCGGCGCACGTGGAAGAACAAGTCATCTCCGCCGGCCATTTCCATGGCATGCCGCTGGCGTTGGCGATGAGCTACGTGAAAGCGGCGATTCCGGTATTGGCATCAATCTCCGAGCGCCGCCTCAACAAGCTGGTCGACCCTGCTACGAACGATGGCCTGCCCGCGTTCCTGATCGGCAATGAAGATGGCACCGAATCGGGCCATATGATCGTGCAGTACACCGCCGCGGCGATCGTCAACGACCTGGCCAGCCGCGCGCATCCGGCTTCGGTATTTTCGATACCGACCAGCGCCAACGCGGAGGACCATGTGTCGATGGGCGCCAACGAAGCGCGGCACGTGCTGGCGATGACACGTGATCTGTCCAAGGTGCTGGCGCTGGAGCTTTACACCGCCGCCCAGGCCCTCGATCTGCGTCGCGATATGATCAATGCCGCGCGTGGATTGGCGCGTCGCGCGGACGCTGCGGCACTGGCATCGAAAATATCCGGTGGGCCGCTGCCGACAGCAGCAGGGCATGAGACCTTCATTGCCGAGGTGGAGGGATTGCGAGCGGAACTGGCGGCAAGTGAAGAGTTCCATCCTGGCGCCGCCGTCGCCGCTGCGCATGCCGTCATCCGCCAATCGATTTCATTCCTGGAACGCGATCGCGCGCTGGATGGCGAAGTCGCTACCGCGGTGCATCTGGTTGACTCAGGGGAGTTGCTGGCGGCGGTGCGTAACGGGTAATCGTCTGGGAAATCTTGCGGCAGGAGCGTCGTCCCGGCGCCGGCTTTTTGCTCCTATCGCGATCTCAAGGGAAGAGCTCGCGGCGAGACGGCGCTCCTACGGCAAACGTGTTCTACAAGGCTCTCACGCAGTCCCGCCCCTCGGCCTTCGCCGCATACAGCGCCTGATCGGCGACTTGCAGCGCGGAGTCGATGCTGTTCTTGGCTTCGATATCCACGCTGTGCACGCCGATGCTGGCGGAAATGGAAATATTGAATTCGCCGCTGTGGCAAGGACGCTCACGCAGCCTCTGCCGCAGCTGCTCGGCAACGGCGCGGGCTTGCTCGGGTCCCAGGTTGGGCAGTGCGGCAATGAACTCTTCGCCGCCGAATCGCGCCAGCAGCGCGTTGTAAGGCTCCAGCGCTTCGGCCAGCGTATCGGAGGTCCAACGAAGGCAGTCATCGCCCACCAGGTGGCCGTAGGTGTCGTTGATACGCTTGAAGTGATCCAGGTCGATCATCAGCAGTGAAATCGGCTGACGCGTGTTGCGCGCTTGCGACAGCAGCTGTTCGAATGCTTCACGAAAATGCGTGCGGTTGTATAGATCCGTCAGACCGTCATGCCTGCTGAATTCACGCAGGCGCTGATGCGCGTCTTCCAACTGGCCCAAAGCGCTGCGCAGTTCGGCAGTACGCAATTGCACTTCCTGTTCCAGCTGGATCTTGGCGTTCCCTACGATGCGCTCGTTTTCATTGCGCAACGCGGCATAGCGATAGCCTAGCGCCACCGACAGCAGCAACATTTCCAGCGCCGAACCGATCTGCACGCCGTACTCGGTGATGAAGGTCTTGGGCAGCAGGCCGAAGGCCAACGCTACAAATACCGCCGTTCCCAACAGGAACATGGCCCAGGCCAGCAGAAAGACCTTCGCGGGGAGATAACCGGTGCGCATCACCGCGATGGTGATGGCGGCGATCCAGGCAATGCTAAGAAAAACCGCTGCGGACGCGACTGGAACCGAGATGTGGTACGGCAATTGCGTGGACGCGATGCCCAGCAGCACGAAGAAGACGATCGTACCGAGGCTGACATGATCGCCTCGCGGCCAACGTTGCCGCAGGTCCAGGAACTTCCGCGCGAATTGCTGCATGCCGATCTGCGCCAGGCAAATCGATAAAGGCACGGACTTGTCCGCCAGCCACATCGACTGCGGCCAGAAATACTCGAACCCCAATCCATTCAGCGTGAACAACACCAGGCCAAACGCGCTGATATGGAACAGGTACCAGAAGTAGCTGGCATCGCGCAGCGCTAGCCATAGCACCAGGTTGTAGAAGAACAGTGCCAGCAGGATGCCGTAATAGATGCCGATGCCCAGTTCGCTGTTGCGTGCCAGTTCGGTGAAAGCCGTGGGCGTGTAAAGCGAAAGCGGCACTTGCATGGAGCTCTGGCTTTCCACCCTCACAAACAGCTGCACTGGCGTGTCGACCGGCAGGTTCAACCAGAAGTTCGGATGGCGATAACGAATGCTGCGCTGTTCGAACGGATGGTTGTCGCCGCCGATGTAATGCACCACGCGTCCATCCGGATACCGCGCATAGACATCGATCTTGTCGCTTAGCGCGTAGTCCTGGACCAGTAGCCAGCGCTGTTCCGTGGGATTGTGGTTCAGCAGCGTGGCATGGAACCAATAGGCACCGGTCTGGAAGCCGAAAGAGGAATCGCCGTCAGGCAGTGGCTGGAAGCGTTGCGCGGACAAGTGGGCGAGGGCGGCGTCAAGGTTCGCCCCCCCATCGGTGTCGTGAAAATAAGCGGTGTATGGGCTCAGCGATTCTTGCGTGGAGTCGGCGGCCATCTCTAGACGGGATTGTTCCAGTCGTGGCTGTGCCTGCGCCGATCCGCAGACCAGCAAGATCAGTAGGCCAATCCAGCGGAAGTGCCAACGGCTCATGCCCAGCGCCTTTCCCCCAAGCGGTTCGCCGGGCCGTGCCACGTCCGGCTGCCCGAGCCGCTTGCATCGCAGTGTACTCATCGTTCCGGGTCCCGCCTGCCGTTGTGCATCGAGTCGCCTTCCGTTTTTGCGATGGTCCGCACCTTCCAACGCAAACCGCGGCCAGCGCAGGGCAGCGGGTTGACGGCGAGCCCAGAGTGTATTAATGTGATAATACATTAGTACATTGAATGGTCGATACCGATGAAACGCCGCTCCCCTGCCGCCGAACCAGCCGAAAGCGCCTCATTGCAGGCGCTTTCGAGCGCAATGGCGACGCTGACGCGGCCGGAAGATGTTCGCGCCTTCCTGGAGGATCTGTGCACGCCTGCTGAGCTGGAAGCCATGGCGGACCGCTGGCGGGTGGTCCCGTTATTGCTGAAGGGCGTGCCTTATCGGGAAATTCATGAGCTGACCCAGGTCAGTGTCACCACGATCGGCCGGGTCGCCCGCACGCTGGAACGCGGCGCCGGCGGTTACGCGCGAGCGATGCGTAGCCAGTCGTCGCGTTCCTTGCCCGCTTCCCACTGAGTCCGAACACCATGAGCCCCATAGTCGCTCCCGCGACGCGCGACCGTCTGCGCATCGCTATCCAGAAAAGCGGCCGGCTGGCCGAGCCGGCGCGTGCGCTGCTGTCCGCCTGCGGGCTGAGCTGGCGCGAAAGCCGCGACAAGCTGTTCTGCTACGGCGAATCGCTGCCGGTGGACCTGCTATTGGTTCGCGACGACGATATTCCCGGCCTGATCGCCGATGGCGTCTGCGATTTTGGCGTGGTCGGTCGCAATGAACTGGACGAACAAGCGGGTGCGCGCGCTCGTATTGGATTGCCGCAGGCTTATCGCGAACTACGACCGCTCGGTTTTGGCGCCTGCCGATTGATGCTCGCCATCCCGGAAAACTGGAACTGGGATGGACCGGCGCAGTTGCAGGGCATGCGCATCGCCACCAGCTACCCGGCGATTCTCGCCAACTGGCTAGTAGCGCAGGGTGTGGATGCGAGTGTCGTGGAATTGTCCGGCTCGGTGGAAATCGCGCCCAAGCTGGGCACCGCCGATCTGATCTGCGACTTGGTTTCCAGCGGTGCCACTTTGGCGGCCAACCAGCTCAAGCCGGTGGAAACGCTGCTGGACAGCGAAGCCGTACTGGCGGGGCCCACTCGCGAATTCGAGGATGCGCGCGCCGGACTGGCGGCGATGCTGTTGCGACGCCTGGACGGTGTACTGAAACTCAAGGACAGCAAGCTGCTGATGTTCCGCGCTCACCGCGATACGGTGGCGGAACTGTCGCGCTTGCTGCCCGATGCCGACCCGCTCACTTTGCTGCCGATGGAAGGCGATGGCCCGCTGTCGTTGCAGACGATGTGCCATGGTGCGGTTACTTGGCAGCGCCTGGAAGAACTGGAACGTGCTGGCGCGCAGAGCCTGATGGTGCTTTCGGTCGAGAGGTCGTTGGCATGAGTGCGTTGATGAGCGAGCAGCTGGATTGGTCCGCGCTGGACGAGTCCGCACGCCGGGCGGCATTAACCCGGCCGGTGCAAACAGTGGCGACAAAAACGCGCGAGTCGGTGGCGGTACTGCTGGCGGATGTGCGTGAACGCGGAGACGCCGCACTCCGCGATATCACCCTGCGCTTCGATGGTTCGCAGATCGAACGTTTCGAAGTGAGTGCGGAGGAGTTCGCCGCCGCCGAGGCGTCCGTGGGCGCAGAGTTGCGCGCGGCGATGGAACAAGCGGCGCAACGCATCGAAACCTTTCATAAAGCCGGTATCGCGCAGCCCTACGCTGTGGAAACCGCACCGGGCGTGGTGTGCGAGCGGATCATTCGCCCCATCGCACGCGTCGGTTTGTACGTACCTGCCGGCAGTGCACCGCTGCCTTCGACCGCATTGATGCTGGGCGTGCCCGCACGCTTGGCCGGTTGTCGCGAAGTAGTGCTGTGTACGCCGCCACGCAAGGACGGCAGCGCCGATCCGGCGGTGCTGGTCGCGGCGCAGCTGACCGGTGTGACGCGCGTGTTCAAGCTGGGTGGTGCGCAAGCCATCGCGGCGCTCGCTTACGGCACCACCTCGGTGCCCAAGTGCGACAAGATATTCGGGCCGGGCAACAGCTACGTCACCGAAGCCAAGCAGCAGGTGGCTCAAAGCGGCGCGGCCGCCATCGACATGCCGGCCGGCCCTTCCGAGGTGCTGGTGATTGCCGATGCTGGCGCCGACCCGGCTTTCGTCGCCGCCGATCTGCTCTCGCAGGCCGAACACGGCCCGGATTCGCAAGTACTGTTGATCTCCGATTCCGCCGAGCTCATCGATAAAGTCGCGGCGGAAATCGAGACGCAACTGGTCAGGTTGCCTCGCGCGGACATCGCACGAGGTGCGTTGGCCTCTTCACGACTCATCCGGGTAGACGCACTGGAAGACGCATTCGCCATCAGCAATGCCTACGCGCCGGAGCACCTCATCCTGGCCCTGCGCGAGCCGCGGACTTGGCTGGATAAAGTGGAAGCGGCCGGTTCGGTGTTCCTGGGCGATTTCACGCCCGAAGCACTGGGCGATTACTGCAGCGGCACCAACCATGTGCTGCCTACCAGCGGCGCGGCGCGGGCCTACAGCGGTGTCAGCGTGACCAGCTTCCAGAATTTCGTCAGCGTGCAATCGGCCGACCGCGCCGGCATCGCGGCGATCGGCGCTTGCGCGGTGGTCCTGGCGAAGGCCGAAGGTTTGGATGCGCATGCCAATGCGGTGTCGTTGCGCCTTCGCAAGGTGGCGGCATGAACACGACGCCCAATAGCCCTGCGCCAGACAGCCGCGTCCTCGACCTGGTGCGGGAAGATCTACGCGGTTTCGCCGGCTACAAATCCGCGCGCAGCGAAACCCTGCGCGGCGATATCTGGTTGAACGCCAATGAGTCCGCCTGGGCCAATCCCGCCGACACGCAAGCCTCTTGCCGCCGCTACCCTGATCCGCAGCCGCAGGCGCTGCGCGAACGGCTGGCGGAGTTGTACGGCTGCACAGTGGATCAACTGCTGATCGGCCGCGGAAGCGACGAAGCCATCGATCTGCTGGTGCGTGCGCTCTGTGTCCCTGGGCGCGACGCTGTCGTCGTCACGCCGCCGGTGTTCGGCATGTACGCCGTTTGCGCGCGGCTGCAGGATGCGCGTATCGCCGAGGTGCCGCTGATCGATAGCGAAACTGGATTCGTCGCGGATCTCCAGGCGATTGCCGAAGCGGCCATCGCTGGCCGAGCCAAACTGGTCTTTCTATGTTCCCCGTCCAATCCCGCAGGTTCAGTCATTGCATTGGCCGATATCGCATTGTTGGCCAAGCGCCTGGAGGGCAGGGCGCTCGTGGTGGTGGACGAAGCCTATGGCGAGTTCTCTGATAGCGCGTCGGCGACTACCTTGCTGGCTTCGCACCCCAATATCGCGGTCCTGCGTACTTTGTCCAAGGCGCATGCGCTAGCTGCCGCACGCATCGGCAGCCTTATCGCGGACGCGGAACTGATCGACGTGCTGCGTCGTTGCCAGGCGCCGTATCCGGTGCCCACACCATGCGCCGAACTCGCGCTGGCTGGTTTGTCGGACGCAGCTTTGGCGCAAACGCGTCAACGAACTGAACTGGTCAAATCGGAGCGATCACGCCTGCAAGCCGCACTGGCGGTGCTGCCAGAAGTCGTGCGCGTGTATCCGTCGCAAGGGAATTATCTTTTGGCGCGTTTCCGCGATGCCGAAGCGGCATTCCGCTCGTTGCTGGCAGCCGGCGTGGTAGTTCGCGACCAACGCGCTGCACCGCAACTGGGCAACGCGTTGCGCATCACCATCGGGTCGCCGGAACAGAATGACCGGGTGGTTGCCGCACTCCGGGCGTTGGAGATGGCGGCATGACCTGGGCGAAAAGCAAATCCCCCCCGTCTCCCTTTTTCAAAGGGGGGAACGGATTAGATACCCTTGGCGATGATGCATTGCCTCCCCTTTTGCGGCGCTTCTCAACAGCCGAATGGCTGGTCAAAGGGGACCGAGGGGGATTTGCTTTTGGCGAGCCGCTTCCCAACGAGAACATTCGATGACCCCCCTCCTGTTCATCGACCGCGACGGCACCCTGATCGAAGAGCCCGCCGATTTCCAGATCGACGCCTACGAAAAGATCCGCTTCGTCAAAGACGTCATACCAGCGCTGCTGAAACTGCGCGACGCGGGCTACCAGTTCGTCATCGTCAGCAATCAGGACGGACTGGGCACCGAACAATACCCGCAGGCAACGTTCGATGGCCCCAACAACCTCATGTTGCAGATCTTCGAAAGCCAGGGCATCCGCTTCCGCGAAGTGTTGGTGGACGGTAGCTGGCCGGAAGAGAACAAGCCGACCCGCAAGCCGGGCATCGGCATGGTGTTGCACTATCTGCAGGACCGCAGCATCGACTGGAAGCGCTCGGCGATGGTCGGTGATCGCGAAACCGATATCGCCTTCGCCCAGAACCTGCGCATCCGCGCTTTCCAGTTGAAGACACCGCAATTCGGCGGCGAATGGGACTGGAGCGGCATCGCGCATGAATTGGCGGACGCACCCCGTCGCGCGGTAGTCCAGCGCGATACCAAGGAAACCAAGATCCGAGTGGAAGTGGACCTGGACCGTATTGCCGATCCCAACGTACACACGGGTTTGCCGTTCTTCGATCACATGCTGGAACAGATCGGCAAGCACGGTGGTTTCGCACTGAATATCAGGACCGACGGCGATCTGCACATCGACGAGCACCACACCGTCGAGGACACTGGGCTAGCGTTGGGACAAGCGTTGCGCGAAGCACTGGCCGACAAGCGCGGTATCGGCCGCTATGGGTTCACGCTGCCGATGGACGAGACGCTGGCAACGGCGGCCTTGGATTTCAGCGGCAGGCCGTACTTCGTGTTCGAAGGCGAGTTCAAGCGCGAGCGCGTTGGCGATCTGCCGACCGAACTGGTGCCGCATTTCTTCCGTTCGCTGTGCGATGCATCCGGCCTGAATCTCAACCTCAGCGTGCGCGGGGACAATGACCATCACAAGGTCGAAGCCTGCTTCAAATCGCTGGCGCGCGCATTGCGGCAAGCCATTCGCCGCGAAGGTGCGGAACTGCCCTCGACCAAGGGAGCCCTGTGATGCAGGTTGCCCTGATCGATGCCGGCGGCGCCAATCTCGGCTCGGTGCGTTACGCCTTGCGGCGCCTGGGCGTGGAAGCGACTTTGACAGGTGACGCACAGACAATACGCAATGCTGATCGAGTGATCCTGCCCGGTGTCAGCACCGCCGCCATGGTGATGGGGCGGCTGCACGAACTGGGATTGGTGGATACGTTGCGTAGCTTGGAAAAGCCATTGCTAGGCGTCTGCGTAGGCATGCAATTGCTGTTCGAACACTCCGAAGAAGACGACACGCCGTGCCTTGGACTGCTACCGGGCCACGTCGCAAAACTGCCAGCGGGCAAAGGCGTGCGTGTACCCCACATGGGATGGAATACGTTGCACCTGCAGCGTCCCACGTCCCTGATGAAAGGCATGGAGGAAGACGGCTACGCCTATTTCGTGCATAGCTATGCGGCACCGGTGACGGACGACTGCCTGGCGTCCACTCAGCACGGCTCGTCGTTCGCGGCCATTGTCCAGCGCGGCAATGTGGCAGGCGCGCAATTCCATCCGGAGCGGTCGGCGACGGTCGGTGCCACATTGTTGAAGAATTTCCTGGAGACCGGCCTGGCATGAACGGAATAGCTGCCAATACGGCACAGCCTCCCTTTCAGCGCGAGACGGGCTTTCAGCTTTACCCCGCCATTGACGTGCGTGAAGGACGCGTGGTGCGGCTGGCGCAAGGCGACTATGCGCGCGAGACGCGCTATGACAGTGAGCCCCTCGTCGTCGCGCAGCTCTACGCGCAACAAGGCGCGCAGTGGCTGCACCTGGTCGACCTGGATGCGGCACGTGCAGGCGGGTATACGCTTGCGCCGTTGCTGCGCGAAATCCGCGCGACCACAGGACTGAAAGTGCAAACCGGTGGAGGTGTGCGTTCGCAACAGGACGTGGCGGATATTCTGGAGGCGGGCGCTCAGCGGGTGGTGATCGGATCGCTGGCGGTGCGCGAGACGCAAACCGTGTTGGATTGGATCGCCGGATTCGGCGCCGAACGCATCACCGTTGCGCTGGATGCGCGACAGGATGAAGCCGGTATCTGGCGTTTGCCGGTGCACGGCTGGACCGAAACCGCTGCCGACACATTGGATGATTTGGCCCAACGCTTCGCCGATGGCGGCTTGTTGCATTTGTTGAGCACTGATATCGCGCGCGATGGCATGCTGTCGGGTCCCAACTTCGATCTCTATCGCCATCTGGGACGGATCGCACCGACGTTGCGGGTGCAGGCCTCTGGTGGCGTACGCGAAGCCGGCGACGTAGCGACGGCGAGAACGGAAGGCTGCGCCGGTATCGTGCTGGGACGCGCCTTGCTGGAAGGTCGCTTCACGTTGCCGGAGGCACTGGCATGCTGAGTCGCCGCATCGTTCCCTGCCTCGACGTACGCGACGGCCGCGTGGTCAAAGGCGTGCGCTTCCGCGACCACGTGGACATGGGCGATATCGTCGAACTCGCACTGCGCTATCGTGATGAAGGTGCCGACGAGCTGGTGTTTTACGACATCGGCGCCAGCCCGGAAGGCCGATCGGTGGATTACAGCTGGGTGGAACGCGTATCCAGTCTGCTGGATATTCCCTTCTGCGTAGCCGGCGGCATCCGTAGCGTGGAAACCGCGCGCGCAGTGTTATATGCCGGGGCAGACAAGATTTCGATCAATACACCCGCATTGGCGCGGCCTGAGCTTATATCCGAATTGGCGCGAGCTTTCGGGGTGCAGTGCGTGGTGGTCGGCATCGATTCGGTTCGCGAAGCCGACGGCGAATGGCGCGTACGCCAGTACACCGGGGACCCGGCCAAGACCCGCGCCTTGCCGATACGCACGCTCGATTGGGTGACCGAAGCGCAGCGGTTGGGCGCTGGCGAGATCGTGCTGAATTGCATGGACAACGATGGTGTTCGCCGCGGCTACGATATCGAGCAATTGAGCGCAGTACGCGCGATCTGCCAGGTGCCGTTGGTCGCTTCTGGCGGCGCCGGCGAACCGGAGCACTTCGCACAGGTTTTCCGTGAGGCAGACGTGGACGCAGCACTGGCCGCCAGTGTTTTCCATAGTGGAAAAATTGCCATCGCCGATCTGAAGCGTGATCTGGCGGAACAGGACATCGAGGTGCGCCGTGGGAACTGATGCGATACCGCCGCTTTCATCCGCGAGGCCGGATGCGACTTTCTTAGCGGAAGAATTGGATTGGAACAAGGGCGACGGCCTGTTGCCGGCCATCGTGCAAGATGCCGGCAATCACCGTGTACTGATGCTCGGCTACATGAACCGTGCGGCACTCGAGGCGACCCTGGATAGCGGCGAGGTCACGTTCTACAGCCGCAGCAAGCAGCGTTTGTGGAAAAAGGGCGAGAGCTCCGGCCATGTGCTGCGCCTGGCGTCGCTGGAGACCGATTGCGACAACGACACCCTGTTGATCCAGGCGCACCCGCAGGGTCCTACCTGTCATCTTCAGCGCGCGAGCTGCTTCGCCGATGCACCCTCGGATTTCCTGTCCGACCTGGATGCGTTGGTCGCCGAACGCGAGCGCGATCGTCCCGCCGATAGCTACACCACGCGCTTGTTTGAAGGTGGCGTGCGGCGCATCGCACAGAAAGTCGGCGAGGAGGGCGTGGAAACCGCATTGGCCGCCGTCGCCCAGGACGATGCGGCGTTGCTGGGCGAAAGCGCCGACCTGCTTTTCCACCTGACCGTGCTGCTGCGCGCCAGGGGGCTCTCGCTGCAAGATGCCGTAGCGGTGCTGCAGGATCGTCACCGCAAATAGGGAGCACGATTGCCCCGTAGGAGCGGCGTCCCGCCGCGAGCTCTTTCCACCAGATCGCGATAGAAGCGAAGAGCTCGCGGCGGGACGCCCGCTCCTACCCGGCTCTTTGCGCTTGCAGGGTTACTCCAGGCGATAATCGACCCCGGTATTCCCCGGAGTCGCCCGTGCGCTGTTTTCTCGCCGTCCTATCCCTGTTGTCACTGGCTCACCCCGCCGCGGCTAGTGTGCCGTCGTCGCCCTGCAACGCCGGCCAGGTTTGGGAAGACAGCAATGGCAACGGGCAGAGAGATCCAGGCGAGAAATCGCTGCCAGACATCAAGGTTTCCGACGGTATGACTGTGGTTCTCACCGATGCCAACGGCGAGTACCGACTACCGGTGATCGACGGTCGCACGGTATTCGTCATCAAGCCAGCCGGATACGACTTGCCGCAGCGACCGGACGGACTGCCGGATTTCTGGACGCACGTGCATAGCAAGCCCGGCCCATCGCTGAAGTACGGCGGCATCCCGGCGGCATCCCCTAAGTGCAGGAACTTCGGTCTCCTGCCACAAAAGGTATCGGGGCAGAGCGATCTTGACGTGTTGCTGTTCGCCGACACGCAGACCAAGAGTCGCACCGATGTCGGCTACTACCAGCGCGACATCATTGAGCCCCTGATCGGTAAGCACAACGCGCAATTGGGACTGACCTTGGGCGATGTCGTCGACGACGATCTGTCGCTGTATCCGGCTTTGAATGCACAGACGAAGCGGTTGCAGATACCGTGGCTGCATATCGCGGGCAATCACGATCTGGATTTCGATGCGCCTCGCGACGAGGATTCACTGTCGAGCTTTCGCAACGTCTACGGACCAGATACTTTCGCTTGGGAAGAAGCGCGCGCGATCTTCATTGGCTTGGATAACGTGATCTACCGGCCCAGCGGGAAGCCCGCCTATGTTGGTGGTTTCCGCGAGGATCAATTCGGGTTCCTCGAAGCCTATCTGCGTACCGTGCCCAAGGATCGTCTATTGGTGCTGGGCATGCATATCACGTTGTTCGAAGCGACAGGCGGTGCAGAAACCTTCCGCAAGCCAGACCGCGAGCGGTTGTTCGAGCTGCTGCGGGACTTTCCACATGTGCTGATACTCAGTGGACATAGCCATACGCAACGACACTGGTACCACGACGCTGCAACCGGCTGGTCAGGCGAACGGCCGCTGCATGAGTACAACGTCGGTGCTGCGTGCGGTGCATTCTGGTCGGGCGTGAAGGACAAAGAGGGCGTTCCGGATGCCACCATGGCCGACGGCACGCCGAACGGCTATGCACGGCTACGGGTGAGCAATGGTGGCGTGTACGCGCTGTCATGGCACCCGGCGCGCAACCCGCAGTCGGCGATCGGCCTGCACGCACCCAAGGTCTTGCGGCAGGGCGCGTATCCGGCATGGGGCGTTTACGCCAACGTCTACATGGGTGATGACGGCACACGGGTGGAGTACCGCATCGACGGCGGCGACTGGAAACCGATGATGAAGGTTCTGCAAGCCGATCCGGCATTGACCGTGGAAAATATGCGCGATGATTTGGCGGAAACGTTACGCGGCTACGATCGTTCGCCGGAAGCCAAGCCATCGCCGCATCTTTGGCGCGGCTCGTTGCCCACGCAACTAGAGCCAGGCGAGCACAGCGTGGAAGTGCGGGCACAAGATCGCTGGCGCGGGGAATTGCGGGCAACGACCTCATACAAGCTGCAGTCTGCAACGGAGTAATCATGTCCCAGACGTTCGATCTACCCGTCAAACACTTCAAGAACGCCGCCGCGTGGGAAAAGTGGCTCGCGGCGCATACCGCGGAAAAAGGCGTCTGGCTGCAGATCGCGAAGAAGGGTTCGGAAATGGTCTCCGTGAGCTATGCCGAAGCGCTGGAGGTTGCGCTTTGCCATGGCTGGATCGACGGACAGAAAAAGACCTTTGATGCGCAATGTTTCGTCCAGCGCTTTACCCCACGAAGACCACGCAGCGTGTGGTCAAAGATCAATGTCGCCAAGGTGGATGCATTGATCGCCGCCGGACGCATGCAACCCGCAGGCTTGCGCGAAGTGGAAGCTGCCAAAGCCGATGGCCGCTGGCAAGCCGCTTATGACAGCGCTACCACCATGGAGGTACCCCCCGAACTGGCGGCGGCATTGGCGAAGAACAAGAAAGCCGCAGCCTTCTTCGAGACGTTGAACAAGACCAACCGCTATGCGGTGTGCTGGCGGGTGCAAACCGCGAAGAAGCCGGAGACGCGTGCCGACCGAGTGAAGAAGTTGGTGGAGATGCTGGCGCGGGGCGAGAAGATCCACGGTTGATGGCGCCACACGTGCGGCTTGGTGATGGATGCCGTTGTAAGAGTGGTGCCGGCACCGGTGAGTCGCGATAGATCACCCAGGCAATTTTCGGTCGCGACTCGCATCGCTCCTAAACAAAAACGCCTCCCGAAGGAGGCGTATCTGGATCCGGGCTTGCTGGCGATGGCTGGCTGGCGCGGAACGCGTTACTGGCTGGCGAATGCGGGCGAGTTGCGTGGCGCGAAGTTTAGTTGGATGTCGCGCGCATTGCGGGAATGAGAATTAGTCTCAATTGCGGGCTGCGGAGTGAAGTGGCGAGCGGAAAGAGCATCTGGCTTTTGCCCCCTTCTAAAAAGGAGGAGGTAGAAGCAGCATTTCCCAGCCCCGCTTAGTCAACAGGAATCTGGACATCGGCAAAACTGGAAACGCGAACATGCCCCTTGGCAGCATCGCCAATTCGCGGCTTCGGGTAATCCTGTACCCGATCGATCAGGCGCGTCTGCATCCCGGCTTCACGGGCCGCGTCCAGTTCCTCCACCACATCCGAGAGAAACAGGATGCCTTCTGGCGCCACGCCGATGCTCTCGGCGATACGGCGGTAGCTTTCGGCTTCGCGCTTGCCGCCGACCTCGGTGTCGAACCAGCCGGAGATGAGAGGTGTCAGGTCATCCGCGTCGCTATGGCCGAAGAAGAGCTTCTGCGCGGGTACCGAGCCGGACGAATACACGTACAGCGGATAGCCCTGCTGATGCCACCGTTGCAACGCCGGCGCTGCGTCGGGATAGATGTGCGCGGTGAAGTCGGCGTCGCGATAGCCGGCTTCCCAGATCATGCCTTGCAATGCCTTCAGCGCGGTGTGCTTGCGGTCCTGGTCGATCCAGCCCTGCAAGGTTTCCACGATCACATCGTCGCTGCAGATGCTGCCGTGCTCGGTCGCCACGACATCCAGCCAGCGGCGTACTTCCGGATCGTGGCCGTGCTGACGCACGAAGGCGGGCAGGGCGCGACGCGCATAGGGAAACAGCACGTCCTTGACGAAGGAAATACTGCTGGTGGTGCCTTCGATGTCGGTGAGAATGGCGCGGGGTTGCATCACGCCTTGCCGCCTGGTTCATAGCGCGGAAATTTCTTTGCGATCTCGGTGCCGGTGAAATGACCCACCCAGCCGTCCGGCTCGGTGAAGAAACGGATCGCCACGAAGTTCGGCTCAGGCCCCATGTCGAACCAATGCTTGGTGCTATCCGGGACGGCGATCAGATCATCCTGCACGCACTCGACTTCGTACACTTTGCCGTTGACGTGCAGGGTGAACAGGCCGGAGCCTGCGACGAAGAAACGCACTTCGTCTTCCTTATGGAAATGCTCGTCCAGGAATTTCGCGCGCATGGCCTCGCGCTGCGGATTGTCCGGCGCGATGCTGACCACATCGACGGTCTTGAAACCGCGCTCAGCGATGAGCCGATCGATGTCGGCGCGATAAGCCTCCATCACTTCCTCCGGCGATGCCCCCGGGGTGATCGGCTTATTGGCTTTCCAGCGTTCGAACGTCACCCCGATCTTCTGCAGCTCGGCAGCGATGAAATCGGGATCGTAGCTGGCGAATTCCGGCGTGGCCGGATCGTTCTCATTGAAGATGCGAAGACGGCTCATGGCGACAAGCCTCGGATAAGGGGGTTTGAAAAGGTTAGCAGGTGATCGGGTACGGACCAGTGACCGGTCCGGAACGCTGTGGTCCGGTTCAGCGCCGGCAGCCCAGCTTGCGCAGCTCCAGCTCGCAGTGGAACAGGAACTCGAATGCTTCCAGATGGCGGCGCGCCTCGGCCATGTCGCGGCCCCAGGCGTACAGGCCATGCCCATCGATCAGATAACCCCATAGCGCCTGCTGATCCAGCAACACGTCCACCTGCGCGGCTAGCGTGGGCATGTCCTGCGTGTTGCCGAACACAGGCACTTCGATCTCGGATTCATGGGTGGTGTTGCCATGAAAGGCCTTCAACAACTCGTAGCCTTCCAACCGGATATGGCCGGCGCCGGCGAACAACCGCGAAGCGATGGTCTGCACCGGCGAATGGGTGTGCAGTACACAACCGATTTCGGGAAAGCGGCGGTAGAGCTGCGTGTGCAGCAGGGTCTCCGCCGAAGGACGATGGTCGCTGCCGACGGCCCTGCCATCGAAATCGACCACCATGATGTCGTCTTCGTTCAGTCGGCCCTTGTCGCGCCCGGACACGGTGATCGCGGCGTGCCGGTCGTCCAGCCGATGCGAAAAATTGCTGCTGGTGGCAGGTGTCCAACCCGCCTGCGAGAGCTCGCGGATATTGGAGATCAGCAGGCCGGCCAGTTCCCGCAGGCGGACGGCGTCGTAGGCGGATGCGTTCATGCGCGCATTGTAGCGCGCGTCGAAAGCCTCAGAACCTGTTCACGCTCCGTCGCGACGAAGGTAGGCGGTCCGTGGCGGAGCGGAGCAAGCGCAGCCTATGTGGGATACGTGAGCATTGCGAGCACCGTACGCGGGCCGCCTGCCGAGCACGGCAGGAGCGTGAACTGGTTCTCGGCGGATCAGCTTTTCACGCCGCGCAGGCGGCTATGCCGGAAGCCATAGCCGAAGTAGATCAGGAAACCAACCGCGGTCCAGACACCCATCAGCATCCAGTTGTGGAAGGTCATGGTCGACAGCAGCGCCATGCAGCTGAAGACACCCGCCAGGCAGATGCCCCACGCAAACGGAATGCGGAATGGACGCGCCAGGTTGGGTTGTGTGCGGCGCAGGATCAACACGCCCATGCAAACCGCGGCAAAGGCGATCAGCGTGCCCATCGAGGTTAGTTCGCCCAACACGTCAAGTGGGAACAGCGCCGCCAATAGCGCGATGCCGATGCCGGTGATGACCGTGTTGATATGCGGCGTGCGGTAGGTGGGGTGGATCTTGGTGAAGACTGGCGGCAGCAACCCGTCGCGGCCCATGATCATGAAAATGCGCGGCTGCCCGATGATCATCACCAGCACCACCGACGACAAACCGATCAGCGCGCCGATTTCCACGACAATCCTCAACCAGCCCAGTTGCGGATGCGCCGCCACCGCGGTTACCACCGGCTCGTCGGTGCCCAGCAGCGTATACGGCACCAAGCCGGTCATCACCGCGGCCATGGCGATGTACAACACCGTGCAGATCGCCAGCGACAGCAGCATGCCGAAAGGCAGATCACGCTGTGGCTTGTTCGACTCCTGAGCAGCGACGGATACCGCTTCGAAGCCGATATAGGCGAAGAACACCAGCGCCGCACCGCGCAACACGCCTTCGAAACCGTATTTCCCCGGGCCTTGATTCTCAGGAATGAAAGGCTGCCAGTTGCTGGGGTCGACGTACTTCCAACCGGCAAAGATCACCAGCAGGATCAGGCTGGTTTTCAGTATCACCATGACCATGTTCATGGCGGAGGATTTGCGGATGCCGATGTAGCACACCCAGGTCAGCAGCAGCACGATCGCCGCGGCGGGCAGGTTGGCAATCGAACCGGTCGGGTTGAGCTGGGCATCGAGCGGCGCGCTGACCAGCGCTTTGGGAAGATGAATGTCGAAGTGGTCCAGCAGACTCAGGAAATAGCCGGTCCAGCTGACCGCGACGGCGGAGGCGGACACCCCGTATTCCAGCACCAGCATCCAGCCGATGAACCAGGCGGCCAGTTCGCCGAAGGTGGCGTAGGTGTAGGTGTAGGCGCTGCCGGACACGGGCACCATGGCCGCGAACTCGGCATAGGCCAACGCGCAGAACGTGCAGCAGATGGCCGCCAGTACGAAAGAAAGCATGATGGCCGGCCCGGCGTGATCCGCCGCCGCCTGCCCGGTGATGACGAAGATGCCGCCGCCAATCACCGCGCCGATGCCAAGCGCGGTCAGGCCCCAAGGCCCCAGTGTGCGAATGAGATTCAAGCCCGCCGCATCGGTATGGCTGGCATGGGGGTGTTTGGTGGCCCAGAGTTGTCCGAACATCGGCTACTTCCAAAATAGGTGGCGCGCCACCAGGTCGAATTGCAAAAAGGCCGGCGAAACTGCCGCCGGCCTTGGGGTTCCCGTCGGTTACGGCGCCTGTCGCAACTTGCTGTGACGGTAACCGTATCCGAAATAGATCAAGAAGCCGACGAACGTCCAGGCACCCAGCAGGGCCCAGTTGTACCAGCCCATGAAGCCCACCAGTGCCAGGCAGGACAGGGTGCCCAGCACGCAGGTGACCGGAGCGAAGGGAACCCGGAAAGGCCGTGGCAGATCCGGGCGGGTACGGCGCAGGATCAGCACGCCAGTACAGACGGTCGCGAACGCGAGCAGCGTTCCCATCGATACCAGGTCGCCCAGGATGCCCAGTGGGAAGAAAGCGGCCAGCAGCGCGGCGACCACGGCGACGACCACGGTTGCCTTGTGCGGCGTGTGGTACTTGGGGTGGGCGGCACCGAAGAACTTCGGCATCAGGCCGTCGCGTGCCATGGCGAAGAAGACGCGGGGCTGACCCATCAGCATGACCAGGATGACCGAGGTGAGGCCGGCGACGGCGCCGATCTCTACCGCAAGTTTCAGCCAGGAAAGTGCCGGGTAATTCTCAAGCGCAGTGGCGACCGGTTTCGCGGTCCCCAGCAGGTTGTACGGCATCATACCGGTGAGCACGGCGGCGACGATGATGTACAGAACGGTGCAGACGGCCAGCGAACCGAGGATGCCGATCGGCATGTCGCGCTGCGGATTCTTGGCTTCCTGAGCGGTGGTGGAAACCGCGTCGAAGCCGATATACGCGAAGAAAACGATGGACGCTGCCCTGAACACGCCGGGCCAGCCGAAACGGTCGCCGCCTTCGTTGGGCGGGATGAACGGCGTCCAGTTGTCCGGATTGACGTACTGCGAACCGAAGCCGATCAGCGCCAGGATCACGCCCACCTTGATCGTCACGATGACCGCGTTGGCGGTGGCGGACTGACGGATACCGATGTAGCACAAGACGCCTACCGCGCTCACGATCAGCACGGCCGGCAGGTTGAACAGCGAACCGGTCAGGGTGAAGTTGCCATTGGCGTAAGTTACCGGCGCGGATTCCAGCAACGCCGGGAACTTCCAATCGCTACCCAGGTAGTGAGCGATCGTTTCCATGAGGCTGATCGTATAGGCGGACCAGCCGACTGCCACCGCGGACGCGGCGAACAGGTATTCCAGCACCAGGCTCCAGCCCACGAACCAGGCCACCGCCTCGCCCAGCGTGGCATAGGTGTAGCTGTAGGCGCTGCCCGAGACCGGGATCATCGCGGAGAATTCCGCGTAGCAAAGACCCGCGAAAGCACACGCCACGCCAGCCAATACGAAGCTCAGCATGATGGCCGGGCCCGCGTGATTGGCGGCGGCCTGGCCGGTCATCACGAAGATGCCCGCGCCGATGATGGCGCCCACGCCAAGCAGGAGGAGGTGGCGTGCCGTAAGGACCCGTTTGAGGTCCGATTCGCCCGTCAGGGACCCTTCCACCGGTTCGCCCGCGTCCACATGCGGCGACGCTTCCACAGGCTTGACCCTGAACAGACCTTCTAACATTCGCTACATCCCCTTACTGGCTATGGCCCGGCTTGTGGCCGGTGCATCGAAATAGGCGCGTCGGCACCCTGGGGGTGCTGACGGAAGGCGGTACCTTGCCAAAGCACGGCAGGGAGCACAAGCGCGGTTGCAGCATCGACGGGCGATAATCCCACGCTTGGCGCAAGTTGTGGAATGAGGAACAGCGTGACGAGTAGATACCAGGCACTGGCGAGACAACTAACACATTATCAGCAGCGCTGGCCCGAGGAATCCGCCACCGTGGCCGACTTCCTGGCGCTGCTGGATGATCCGGCCAATCCGTTCGTGCGCGAGCGGCACGAAGGCCACTTCACGGGCGGCGCCTGGCTGGTCAGCGCCGACGGCCGGCGGACGCTGTTGACCCACCACCGCAAATTGGGGCGCTGGCTGCAGTTGGGCGGCCACGCCGATGGCGACACCGATATGGGCCAGGTGGCGTTGAAGGAAGCCGAGGAGGAATCCGGACTGCCAGGGCTGGAAGTCGAGGCCGATACCATCTTCGATCTGGATCGGCACTGGATCCCGGAACGCCGGGACGTGCCAGGCCATTGGCATTACGACGTGCGTTACGTGGTGCGGGCCGGTGAGGATGAGAACTACGTGATCAGCGAAGAGTCGCTGGATCTTGCGTGGCGGGACATCGCACCCATCGCCGCGGATGGTTTCGATGAATCGCTGAGCCGCATGGCGCGAAAATGGTTGATGCGCGCAAGCGGCCCAAGGCCGCTGTAGGAGCGGCCGCTGCCCGGTAGGAGCGGCGTCCCGCCGCGAGCTCTTCGCTTCTTTCGCGATCTGGCAGGAAGAGCTCGCGCCGAGACGGCGCTCCTACAACCGCTAGGCTGGACTCAACTCACTACCTGTACCAGCACCGCCAGTACCAGCAACGGAGCTACGATCCTCAACGTCCAGCGCAGGACGTTGAACAACCACTCCGGCATTTCGGACAGCTGCTCGCGCAAGACAGTGCGACTTAGCACCCAGCCTGCGAACAACGCGAGGAGTAGTCCGCCCAAAGGCAGCATCAGGTCGTTGGCTAGAAACTCGACAATGTCCATGATGTTCTTGCCACCCAGCACGTTGATGCTGGCGGGGACTTTGACATCGGACCAGACGTTGAGAGACAGGACCGACAGCAGTCCTATCGCCCAGGAAATCCCGGCGAGCAGCAACGCGGAGCGCTTGCGGCGCATGAGTCCGAACTTCTCGGTCAGGTACGCAGTCCCTGGTTCCAGCAGCGAAATCGAGGAGGTCCAGGCGGCAATCGCCAATAGGCCGAAGAACAACAGGCCGTATACCTTGCCGAATGGCATCGCCTCAAACGCTAGTGGTAGTGAATTGAAAATCAGGCCCGGACCGCCGCCCGCCGGATCCAGACCGAATGCGATGACGATCGGAAAGATCGCCAAGCCGGCCAGTAACGCGATCGAGGTATCGGTTAGCGCTACCACGGTGACCACGCGCGGGATGGAAATGCCATCGCGCGGCAGATATGCCCCGTAAGTCATCATCGTGGCCATGCCCAGGCTCAAGGTGAAAAAAGCCTGGCCCATCGCACTCAGCAGTACTCCGCCGTTGATGCGTGAGAAGTCCGGGCGGAACAGGAAAGTCGCGGCATCTGCCATGCGACCGGTGGTGAAGCCATAGACAACCAGCAATAGCAGCAGCACCAGCAGTGCCGGCATCAGGTAGCGCACCGCGCGCTCAAGTCCTTTTTCCACACCCAGTGCCACGACGGCCGTGGTCAGCAGCATGAACACCGCATGCCAGAAGGTCAGCTCCCACGGGTTGGAAAGCAGCGCCCTAAAAACCACCGCAGGATCACCCAGGGGAGCACCGCCAAGCAGTTGCTTGAGATATAGCCAGGCGTAATGCAAGGTCCAGCCACCGACCACGCTATAAAAGCTCAGGATCAGGACACCGGCGGCGATACCCAGCCAGCCGATGCCCACCCAGCCGCGACTACTGCCTTGTTCCCGCACCAGTTTGCGCAGGGTGTTGATGGGGCTCATGCGTCCATGGCGGCCGATCAATACTTCGGCTATCAGGATCGGCAGTCCCACCACCGCGATGCAGCCCAGATACACAAGCACGAACGCGCCGCCACCGTTGTCGGAAGTCAGGTAGGGGAAGCGCCAGATGTTGCCCAGGCCCACCGCCGAACCGGCGGCAGCAAGAACGAACATCATGCGCGAGGACCACATGCCGTGGATCGAGGTCTTTTCCATAGGGGTCAGGTCTTCAAGAGCGATAAAAAGATCGGGCTGTCAACGGCGCTAGACAACGGCCGTTTTCGGTGACTCGCAGGAAATCTGCGAAGACGGCCATGCTGGATGCACGCGTTTATTTGTCCGGCGGGGAGCCGGTCGTTGGACCGCGGTCAAAAGACCATGTTGATCGCCAACTGGGGTGAAATCGTGGCGGAACTGTTCCGACCGGACAGTGGCCGGTAGACACCCAAGATCATTCCAACTCGGTCGGAGAAGTGATACTCCACTGCCGGCGCCACGCCGAACTGCCATGACGAGCCGTTGCGTTCATCCACCTGGGTCAAGTCTGCGGCGGTGCCGTACAGACGATAGCCCCTTTGGTGTTTGTACTGAAGGTCCAGGGCAGCGGCCCAACGCGAGCTGATGCTGTATTCCAGAGCGAGCAGTCCCGCATAGCCCGAGCGTGTATCAATCCGTCCACGGAACCCGGCTTCGGTACCGTAGATGCTGACGCCATCGATATCGTTGCCTTGACTTGGCAGGTCGTAGCGCACGTTAACGCGGGTGCGCAGCGTGCGCCCGTTGGGTAGCACCGAGTATTTTTGCGTGTAGACCGCCAACGAATTGCTGCTCACGCCACTGCCGCTGGCGTCGTGCAAGCGATCGTTGCCGGCGAGTTCGAGTCGATCGTGACGTCCGGTGCTGAAAGTATGGCTGGCTGCGAGCGTTATGGCCGGTGTGCTATGGCCACCGTCGTGGCCGGCTATCTGATACTTGATACGCGCGACGGTGTCGCCAACCTGCCAACCCCGGCCACCATCGCTGGCATTCAGGCCCAGGTTTAGTTCTAGCTGCTCGGTAAGGCCATAGTTGACGGGCACAGCGATCGCCCAGCTGTCACGTCCTGCTGAATCGACACGGTCACCGCGTCCGTCGAACATTCCATTGGCACGGTGATAGATGAAATACGGTTCGATATTGAGTACGCCGCGCGGCAGCGACGGTGAAACCGCCATCAAGCTGCCAGTGAAGCGGACGTCATCGCCAGGTGCGGCGCCTTCGGCGGCGGCAACGGCGGGGAGCGCGGGCGCCAGTAAGGTGGCAATGCCGAATGCGAACAAAGAACGTGATTGAAGCGACATGCAGGAGTCATCAGTAGTCAGGGGCTACCGAGACTGCGATGCCGCCGGGGCATCGTCTATCGGGAAAGCACGAAAAATCCGTGATTTCCGAAGAAAACCGCTTCAGCGGACCGAATCGGGGCGGCGCCTTCGCTTTGCGCGGATGGCAAACCGCAAGGGCGCCCTGTGGGAGCAGAGCTCGCGGCGGGACGGCGCTCCTACAATCGCGTGCGCTTAGCTACGCGCGGCGACTTCATCGATGCGGCGCAACAGATCGGCCGGGTCTTCGTAGACGCGAAAGGCGCCAGCGCGTTCCAATTCTTCCTGCCCATAGCCGCCGGACAGCAGTCCCACCCCCAGCCCGCGGGCGCGTTGCGCGGCCAGCATGTCCCAGATGCTGTCGCCGATCACCAGCGAGTGCCCGATGTCCACGCCCAGCCGGTCGGCGGCTGCAAGGAATAGATCCGGATCCGGCTTGGCATGCCGTACTTGATCGCGCGTCACCACCGGCACCTTCGTCGGATCCACGCTCAACGCTTCCAGGTTGTGCGCAGCGGTTTCCATGCGTCCGCTGGTGGCGATGGCCCAGGGAATGCCTTGCTCGGTCAGGAATGCCAACAGTTCTCGCGCACCCGGCAGTGGTCGCACGCCGCGTTGGGAAGCATGGCGGTTGTACGCCTCGGCGTGCCAGTCGCGCAGCCGCAGCAGCCGCTCCTCGGTAATATCCATCCCGGTTTCGCGCAACAGGATGTTGGCGAACAATCCGCCGCTCATGCCGATCTTGCGATGGATGCGCCATACCGACAGTTCCACGCCTTCCCGATCCAGCGCTTCTTTCCAGGCCAGCACGTGCTGGTAAACACTGTCGACCAATGTGCCATCGAGATCGAAAAGAAAAGCGGTGGAAGCGCGAGGCATTCGGTTCTCCCGGTGTGCGTCAAGCACACGCCTAGATTTCAATAGCTATTGCGGCAAGCATCCGTCATGTACAGCGAACGAAGTGCGAAGGCGCATTTCCGCTGAAAATTCGTCGCGTGCTCAGTACAGAACCCGCGTCCTCAAGGTGCCAGGAATCGCCACCAGCGCATCCTTGAGTTCGGCCGCCTGCGCTTCCGAGGCGGTGACGTCGATCACCACATAGCCGACCTTGGCATCGGTGCGCAGGAACTGGCCGTCGATGTTCACGCCTTGCGCGCGGAAGACGTCGTTGACCTGCGAGAGCACGCCGGGCACGTTGCGGTGGATGTGCAGGATGCGGCGGCTGCCTTCGTGGCCGGGCAGGGTGACTTCAGGGAAGTTCACCGCCGACAACGTCGAACCATTGTCGCTGTAGCGCACCAGTTTGGCCGCCACTTCCACCCCGATATTGTCCTGCGCTTCCAGCGTGCTGCCGCCCACGTGCGGGGTCAGGATGACGTTGTCGATACCGCGCAGCGGCGAGACGAAGGCGTCGTCATTGCCTTTGGGTTCTACTGGGAAAACGTCCACCGCGGCGCCACCGATGTGGCCGGATTGCAGCGCCGCCGCCAACGCATCGATATCCACCACCGTGCCGCGCGAGGCATTGATCAGATGTGCGCCGCGTTTCATCTTTGCTATCTGGGCGGCGCCGAACATGTTCTGGGTGGCCGGCGTTTCAGGTACGTGCAGCGTGACCACATCGGAGCGCTCCAGCAGATCGTCCAAGCCGGCTGCCGAGCGCGCGTTGCCCAGCGACAATTTGGTCTCGATGTCATGGAAGATCACGTTCATGCCGATGCCTTCGGCCAGCACGCCTACCTGCGTGCCGATATGGCCATAGCCGATGATGCCCAAAGTCTTGCCGCGCGCTTCGTGGCTGCCGGCGGCCGACTTGGACCAGCCCCCACGGTGGCATTCGGCGCTTTTCTGCGGAATGCCGCGCATCAGCATGATGGCTTCGGCGATCACCAGTTCGGCGACGCTGCGGGTGTTGGAGTAAGGCGCATTGAAGACTGGTATGCCAGCCAGTTCCGCCGTATCCAGATCGACCTGGTTGGTGCCGATGCAGAAGCAGCCCACCGCGATTACCCGGCGTGCATGCGAAAGCACGTCTTCGGTCAGATGCGTGCGTGAGCGGATGCCGACGATGTGGGCCTCGGCGATAGCGCGCTTGAGCTCATCCTCGGGCAGCGATTTGGCGTGGTATTCGATCTGCGAATAACCGGCCGCGCGGAAGGTTTCCACCGCGGTCTGGCTGACTCCTTCCAACAACAACACACGGATGTCCTGCTTCGGATAGGAGGTTTTCTTGGTCGACATTGCGCGGAGAAGAGAGGAAGAAGACGGCCTTCCACTATGCCAGAAGGCCGGCGTTTTTGCTGCGCTGCCGCAGGTGTGCATATGCGGTTTTCGGCGGTATGAAAATGGTTTCCGTGGCAACTTTGCGCGAGCTTCTGGACGCGCCGCGGCGACGCTGGCACGCTGGCCGTCCCCACCGCGACCCCATCACGATGACTGACCCACGCCTGGAGGCCCTGCGGCAAGCAGCCCCCGACCTCCGCCTGAAGACCGACCCGCCCGATTGCGAGCACTACGGCCGCGACTGGACCCGCCGCTGGACGCCCGCGCCGCTGGCGATCGCCCTGCCGGCATCGGCCGAGGAAGTGCAGATCGTGGTGCGTTGGGCCAACCAGCACGGTATCGCGCTGGTGCCTTCGGGTGGGCGCACCGGATTGTCGGGCGGCGCAGTAGCGGCCAACGGCGAACTGGTGCTCAGTCTTGAGCGCATGAACCGGGTACTGGATTTCAATGCGATTGATCGCACTCTGACCGTGCAGCCAGGCATACCGCTCGAAGCCGTACAAAACGCCGCCCGTGAACACGGCTTGTCCTATCCGGTCGATTTCGCCGCCCGCGGTTCCTGCTCGATCGGCGGCAACATCGCCACCAATGCCGGCGGTATCCGGGTGATCCGCTACGGCAATACCCGGGAGTGGATCGCGGGACTGAAGCTGGTCACCGGCACCGGTGAACTGCTGGAACTCAACCGTGGGCTGATCAAGAACTCCAGCGGCTACGACCTGCGCCATCTGGTCATCGGTTCGGAAGGCACTCTGGGCATCGTGGTGGAAGCGACCCTGCGCCTGACCGATCCGCCGCCGCCGACCAACGTCATGTTGCTTGCGCTGCCGTCGTTCGACGTGTTGATGAAGGTGTTCGCCGCGTTCCGCGACCGGCTGCAACTGGAGGCTTTCGAATTCTTCACCGACCGTGCGCTGCACCATGTGCTGGCGCATGGCGCGCAGCAGCCGTTCGACCAGATTTATCCGTACTACGTCGTGACCGAATTCGCCATTGGCGATGAAGCCCAGGAAGCGGCCGCCATGGCGGCGTTCGAGGCGTGCATGGAAAACGGCTGGGTAGGCGACGGGGTTATCAGCCAGAGCGATGCGCAAGCGGCGCAATTATGGCGTTTGCGTGAGGGCATTACCGAAAGCTTGGCGCGCTACAAGCCTTACAAGAACGATGTCTCGGTACGGATCTCCGTCATGCCCCTGTTCCTGGAAGAAACCCAGGCACTGCTGGGCGAGGCTTACCCGCAATTCGAGGTGGTCTGGTTCGGCCACATCGGCGACGGCAACCTGCACATCAATGTGCTGAAGCCTGATGACGTGGCCGATGCCGAATTCGTCGGCCAGTGCGAGCAGGTCACGAAGTTGTTGGCGGCATCGCTGGCCAAGTACCAGGGCAGCATTTCCGCTGAACACGGCATCGGCCTGGTGAAGAAGGGTTATCTGGAAAGCACCCGCAGTGCCGAGGAGATCGCGGTAATGCGCGGCATCAAGCGGGTACTGGACCCGAACGGATTGATGAACCCCGGCAAGGTATTCGACGCCTGAACGATCCGAGCCAGCCAGACCACCGGTTGAGTTTCAGACAGCTTCCATCCGAGCGAGGCGAGGCATCTGCCTCTCCTTTCACGTTGCGGGCAAACAGATCCCAGGCGTCGCTAGCGGTAACAAACCAGAACCAAATGCAGCGCGAATTGCGCTGCCGGCAAGGTGACGATGTTCATGCGAACAGACGTATTTGCCGGTACGCTTGCCGCACCGCGCCACACTGGCGCCATAGCCCACAATGGAAACGATATGTCGCGACTTTTGATTGCCGGTGCGTTGCTGGCGCTTTCTCTTCCCACGCTGGCGGGCAGCTTCGCCGGCAGTTCGGCCGGTGCTTCGTCGGCGGGCTCCTCGGCTTCTTCCGGCAGTACCTCCGAAGACGACAAAGTGGTGCTGCAGGCCCGCGATGATGCCGCCAGTTTCGTTGCCAGCGAAGGCCGCATCCGTGGCGCTCGGTTGGAAGCCGCACTGCGCCAGCTGCGTGAGCGCGATGTGGCCGCGCGCCAAGCCAGCGATCTGGAACTCGCGCAGGCCATCCTGGCGTTGTGAGTCCGTTCCGCCGGCCGCGAACGTGGCTGGTTCTTTGCCTGCTGGCCTGCACGGCAAACGTGCAGGCCGCGCTGAATCTCGAACCTGAAACCGAAACGCTGACGCCTGAGCAGGCGGCTGCGACGCGCCAGTTGCTGGAGGCCGCAAAGGAGCGCTTGCCGCCCGCCTGGGTGGCCGCTTCGCAACCGCGAATTGCTGCGGCATGGCGCGATGATTTGCCCCAGCAGGTCCACGGGCGCGCGCAGGCGAAGCGCCTGTTGCTGGGTCGCAAGCTGCTTGACGGTTGGATGTCGCGTCCGGCTGATGCCGGTGTGGATGATCCGGGCAAGCGCGCGGCGTTGGCGGCGGTCATTCATGAGCTAGCGCATTTTTATGATCGCGCCCCTCAAGGCCAGCTATCGCGCGATCCTCGACTGCTCGATATCGCCGGTTGGCAGGTGGCGCCATTGCGCCTGGGCTTGCGCACCTCGCGCAACGCTTTCAGCGACCGCAGTCCGGATCCTTATGAGCTGACCAAGGCCGCCGAATTCGTCGCGGTGAATCTGGAGCACTTCCTGCTGGACCCGGATTACGCCTGCCGGCGGCCGGCGCTGTTCCGCTACTTCTCAGGTCATTTCGGTTGGATGCCGCCGAAGAACACGTGCGCTCCGGGGCTGGTCTTCCTGCAAGCCGGCACGGACGAAACCGAAACACCGCTGCTGCAACTGGAAGCTGATCGCGTCTACGCCGTGGATTACTTGTTGGCGGAAGGCAACGAACAGCCGATGAGCCGGTGGGGGCATAGCATGTTACGGCTGGTGATCTGCGCACCCGGCCGGCCTCCTGGACCAGATTGCCGTCTGGATCTCGCCCACCATCGCGTATTGTCGTTTCGCGCCTTTGTCGATGACGTTCAGATTTCCAGCTGGCGCGGATTGACCGGTTCCTATCCGTCGCGGTTGTTCGTGTTGCCGTTGGGGCAGGTGATCGACGAATACACCAAGGTCGAGCTGCGTGGCCTTCGCTCGATACCGCTGCGCTTGGATCCATCCGAAGTCGCGAGCTTGCTGGAACGTGCCGCGCAACTTCATTGGAGCTATGACGGGCGCTATTACTTTCTCAGCAACAACTGCGCAGTGGAAACTTTCAAGCTGCTGCACGATGGCGTGCCGCGCCTGGCCGGTGAACGCTTGTCGAGCATCACCCCGACTGCTTTGCTAAGGAAATTGCAGAAGCGAGGTATCGCCGACGAAACAGTACTGGACGATCCCATCGAAGCAGTGCGTCTAGGCTACCGTTTCGAACCGCTGAGCGCGCATTTTCAGGCCATGTTCGATGTCGCGCGCACGACGCTAAAGCTCCCGCAAACGCAGGTCCAGGAATGGCTGGCGTTATCGCCGGGCGTGCGCGCGCCCTGGCTGCAACGCGCCGATCCTGGATCGAATCCAGCGCAGGTTCTGCGTACCAGCGCCGCATTGCTGCTGTTGGAAGAAGCCGCGCTGCGGCGGCAGGAGCTGCTGGCGCGCGATGAGCTCAAGCGGCGTTATCTGGGCAACCGCGAACAGAGGGGCGCCGACACTTTCGACGGGGTAGCGGCGCTGCGTGATCTTCTGCAGACGGAGGGCTATTTCAGCCGCCCCGCGACATTGCTGCCCGAGGGCGGCTATGGACTGCCGCAGGCGGAAGAGCGAAACATTCTGATGCAGACGGGTGGCCGCTACGCCGCACAACTGAAGCAGCAACACGCAGCCCTGCGCGCCAACGCGCGGCAGTGGCTAAGTCCGGAACAGCGTGCAGCGCTGGAGGGCACAGAAAACAACATCGAGGCGCTGGGCGAACGCTTGCGCCGCTTGCACAAGGAGCAGGGCGGAATGCAACTGCGTTGAAGGCACTGCGCTCGAATTATTCGGTAAAGGATTCCCGTAGGAGCGGCGTCCCGCCGCGAGCTCTTCCTTTGGCTGTCATGAAAGCAAAAGCTCGCGCCGAGACGGCGCTCCTACGGTCGATCGGGTGCTGAAAAGGGCAAGAAAATCAATCCGCGCGGCCGCCGAATTCGCCGGTGGTGGTGTTGACCAGGACACGCTCGCCGGTGGTGATGTACTCGGGCACCATGATTTCGATGCCGGTATTGAGCTTGGCCGGCTTGGGGCGCTTGGTCGCGGTGCCGCCCTTCAGTTCCGGCGGTGTTTCCACCACTTCCAGGGTGACGTGTTGCGGCAGCTGCACGGCTACCGGCATGTCGTCGATGACCTGCACATAGCTGCCGGTCAGGCCGTCGGTGATGTAGCCGGCCGCATCGCCCACCACATCCGCGTCCAAGGTATACGGTGTGTAGTCCTCGTCATCCAGGAATACAAACGCGTCGCCATCCTTGTACGAATACGTCGCCAGCCGGCGCAACAGTTCGACTTCTTTCAGATCGTCATCGCCATCGAAACTGGCGTCCAACTTGTTGCCGCCGGGCACGCTGTACATGGTGAAACGGAAGCGCACATTGCCGCCACGGCCCTGCGGCGAGCTGCGTTCGATGTCGCGGACCTGGTACACACCGCCGTTGTGTTCGACGACGTTTCCTTTCTTGATGTCGTAGGCTTTCATGGGAGTATTCTGACGTTGGAGAAATGGAAGGAAGGCGGCAACGGATAGCCGTGCCGTCAGTGAAGGTCTTTATGCATGAACGCCGAACTAGCCGGACACAGCGACGAGAATTCCTGAGTGCCGCGAATCGCGTCCGGTGCGGACTGGCGGTCGGCACTGGAATATCCGCGCTGGGCGAAAAAGCTTTCTGCCGTCGTGGTGAGCAGGAACAACTGCTTAATCCCGCGATCGCGTGCCAGCGACTCGATGCGATCCACCAGCTCTCCACCCAATCCGTGCCCGCGCTGATCATCCGCGACCACCAGCGAACGAAGCAGCGCGTATGGACCGAATATCTGCAAACCCACCGCACCCACCACATGATCTTCGATCGTTGCGACCAGGCAATCCGGTGCCGGCAAGTCGGTCAGATCGCTCACCGGCAAACCATTGCTGGCCAATAACCCGGCAAAGACCGTCGTCGATGCTGCGGGGCCGAACGTCACCTGCAGCGTGTTCACTTTGGTGCCAGCCGCACGGCGCCATCCAGACGAATGGTTTCACCGTTGAGGTAGCGGCTGCGCAGGATGAAACCGACGGTTTCGGCGAACTCTTCCGGCTTGCCCAGACGCGAGGGGAACGGAATGGAAGCGCTGAGCGATTGCTGCACCGATTCGGGCATGCCGTCGACCATCGGTGTCCAGAAGATGCCGGGCGCGATCGTCATCACGCGGATACCGAATCGCGACAGCTCACGCGCCATCGGCAGGGTCATGCCGACCACGCCGCCTTTGGACGCCGAGTACGCCGCCTGTCCGATCTGTCCTTCGAATGCTGCGACGCTGGCGGTATTGATGATCACGCCACGCTCGCCGTCTTCGCCAGCTGGGTTGTGTTGCATCACGTCGGCGGCTGCCTTGGCCACGTTGAAGCTGCCGACCAGATTGACCAGCACGGTGGTGCGGAACGTGGATAGCGGCATCGGTGCGTCTTTTCCCAGCACACGGCCAGCGCCGAGGATGCCGGCGCAATTGATGGCCGCATTCAGTCCGCCCAGGAAATCCCGAGCTTGTGCGATGTTCGCGGCCACGCCGTCTTCATCGGTCACGTCGGTCTTGTAGTAGCGCGCGTGGTCCTGGCCCAGCGCGGCAACCGCCGCCGTGCCCTTTTCGTCGTTGACGTCGAACAGGGCCACTTTGCCACCCTGGGCAACCAGATGCTGGGCGACGGCCAAGCCCAGACCGGAAACGCCGCCGGTTATGACGGCGCGGATATCGGGAAGATGCATGCGGAAAAAACCGTTAGCGGGAATCGGGGCATTTTACGCGATGCGATGGGCATCCGATCCGTGGTATCCCTTCATGCATGCCTCTTGTAGGAGCGGCGTCCCGCCGCGAGCTCTTCGCATCTATCGCGATCTGACAGGAACAGCTCGCGGCGGGACGCTGCTCCTACAAAAGCGGCGCCGCCCCTACAACGCCCATTTGATGGTTTCAGCCGTTTGAAACCCGCTCCAGCGGGGTGTCGGTGAGGCGGCGAGCGAATTCGTCCGGCGACAGGCCGGGTGCGAACAGGAAACCTTGGCCCACCGGCACGCCCAGCTGCAACAAGAACTGCCGCTGCGCTTCCGACTCAACCCCTTCGGCGACCAGGGTCAGGCCGAGGCTGCGGGCGATGGCGGAGACGGCCTGGCAGACCGCCACGTCGGACCGGTTGTTGGGCACGCCTTCGGTGAACAGCTGGCTGAGCTTCAAGCCGTGAATAGGCAGGCGGCGCAGATAGTTCAGCGCGCTGTAGCCCTCGCCGAAGTCGTCGATGGTCAGCACGACACCCAGTTCGCGCAGCTGGGCGAAGGTGTGCAAGGTGGCGGGCGCATCCTCGATCAGTACGCGTTCGGTGAATTCCAGCTCCAATGCCGCACCTGGCAGGTCGAATTCGGCGAGCAGTCTTCGCACGTTATCGGCCAGATCGTCGCCGACAAACTGCCGATACGACACATTGACCGCTACCCGTACGATGCCCAGCCCTTGATCGCGCCAGTCGGCCACCTGGCGGCAGGCTTCCTGCAGCACCCAGCTGCCGATGCGCACGATATCGCCGGTGGTTTCCGCATGGCTGATGAAAAGATCCGGGCGCAACTCGCCCAACTGATGGTTCTGCCAGCGGATCAGCGCTTCCGCGGCGACGATGCGGCCAAGCCGCAGATCGACCTGCGGTTGATAGACCAGTCGGAATTCTTCATTGTCCACGGCGCGGCGCAGCTGCGTTTCGATCTGCAACCGGTCCTGCTGCCGCTGCGCCAGTTCCGGGGTGAACGGCTGCCAGCCGTTGCGCGCACGGTGCTTGCTGTCGTACATCGCGATATCGGCGTTCTGGATCAGTTGCTGCGGGCGAACGCCGTCGCGTGGCGCGCGCGCGATACCGATACTGGCGGTGATGGCGAACTCATCCTTGCCGAAGCGGAACGAATCGGCGAAGGCATGCAACACCGCGTTGGCCAGCGCCTCCGGCTGGCCGGGTTCGGTGCGGGCATCGCAGACCACCAGGAATTCGTCGCCGCCGAAGCGCGCGATCATGCCGTCGGTGCCCACTGCGCCGCGGATGCGGTTGGCCGCCTGCACCAGTAGTTCGTCGCCAGCGTTGTGCCCCAGTACGTCGTTGACCATCTTGAAGCGGTCCAGGTCGATGTACAGCACCGCGGCTTTGGCGAGCTCCGGATCGGCCAAGCGGGTGCCTAGTTCATTCAACACTGCATCGCGATTCATCAGGCCGGTCAGCGGATCGGTCCGGGCCTGGATACGCAGCATTTCCTCGGCCTGCTTGTCCTGCGAAATGTCCTGCATCGTGCCGGTGATACGCGAGGTCACCGGATCGCCAGGTTCGGCTTCACCGATCGCGCGAATCCAGAACGTGTGGCCGTCGGCCTGGGAGCCCTGTAGTTCCAGATCGAAGCCAGTGCCGCCTTCGACGATCTTCTCGATGGCGCAGCGCAGCCGCTTGCGGTCCGGTTCCCGCAGGCACGTCAGCATGGCGTCCAGCGTTTTCAGCGGACGCGCCGCGCCCAGGATGCGCAGCGCTTCATCGGTCAGGTACATGCGGTCGCGGCCGATGTCCCATTCCCAGCCGCCGATATGCGCCAGCGATTGGGCCCGGTCGAACAGGGCACTGTCGCGCTTGAGCTCGGTGACGTCGTTGAAGATGGAGGTCACCTGCGCGGGCTCGTTGCCGCCAGGAGCGAACTGCGGCACCGCGGTGACGGTCAGCCACATCAGCTGCTTCTTTTGCCGGTGGTACATGCCCAGCAACACGCTCTCGACCACATGGCCGGAATCCAGCGCGCGCTGCGCGGGCAGATCGGACGACGGAATTTCCCGGCCGTTTCCATCGACGATGCGCCAGCGGTCCAGCCGCAGTTCGTCGGACACGCGTTGGTCCTCGCGGATGCCGAAGATACGCAAGGCCGCGCCATTGCAGTACTGGATCCCAAGATCGCGGTTCTGCACCACGATGCCTTTGTCGATCGTCTCCATCAGTTCGCGGTAGCGCATTTCCGCTTCGCGGCGACTGCTGATGTCGCGGGCCACGGCGACGATGCTCTTGCGACCGTCGAAAGAGATGTTGGCCGAATGCACTTCCACCGGAAAGCGGGTGCCATCGCCACGCATGTTGGTGACTTCGATGACGTAGGTCTCGCCGCGGTTGAGCGTTTCCCAGACAGGCACCAGGTGATCGCGCGGCAGGTCCGGATTGAGCAGGCTGATGTTCTGGCCGACGATCTCCTCGCGCGGCCGGCGGTAGGCGTGCACGCCAGCGCGATTGAGGTCCAGTACGGTGCCATCTTCGGCAATGATGCTGACGGGATCCGGCACCGCGTCGAACAGGTTGCGGTAGCGCTGGCGTGCGGTCTCGGTGTCCTGTCTGGCGGCCAGTAGAGCGGTTCGTGCAGCCGCTAGCAGTTCGCGTGTTTCCTCGCTGAGTGAGGTGTCCGCGCTCGCACGTTCCAGCCCAAGCAGGATCGCCGCGGTATCGCTGTCCGCCGAAGTGGAAACCATTTCGTCGGACGGCGCGAGAGGGTTCATGCGCCGGCCAATGCCTTGCCGACCTTGCTGCCGGTTTCCCGGCCCAGGCGGGCGGCCAACCAACGTCCGGTTTCGCTCAAACGGTCCAGGTCCACACCGGTTTCGAATCCCAGCCCATGCAGCAGGTACACCACGTCCTCGGTGGCCACATTGCCGCTGGCGCCCTTCGCGTACGGGCAGCCCCCTGCGCCGGAAACCGAAGCATCAACCACGCGGACACCGTATTCCAGGCAGGCCAGGATATTGGCCAGCGCCTGTCCGTACGTATCGTGGAAGTGCACGGCAAGCGCAGGCAGTGGGACTTCGCCAGCAACGGCCTTCAGCATGGCGCTGGCCTTGTGGGGAGTGCCCACGCCAATGGTGTCGCCAAGCGAGATTTCATAGCAGCCGAGCCGATGTAGTTGTTGTGCCACGCGCACAACGTCGGCCACGGGAACCTCGCCTTGGTAGGGGCAACCGAGGACGGTGGAAACGTATCCGCGCACTTTCACGCCGTCGGCGCGGGCACGTTCCAGCACGGGGCGGAACCGCTCGATCGATTCATCGATGCTCGCATTGATGTTCTTCTGGTTGAACGCTTCGGACGCAGCGGTAAACACCGCCACTTCCCGCACGTCCACTTCGCGTGCACGTTCGTAACCTTTTTCATTGGGTACCAGCACCGGATAAGCGACACCGGGCTTCTGCGTGATGGCGGAGAATACTTCCGCGGCATCGGCCAGTTGCGGCACCCATTTTGGGCTGACGAAGCTGGTGGCTTCGATAGTGCGCAGGCCGGTCTGCGACAGACGATCGATCAGCTCGATCTTGTCCGCGGTGGCGACGATGGCTTTCTCATTCTGCAGGCCGTCGCGCGGCCCGACCTCGACGATGCGGACGAAATCGGTCATGGCTGCCGTCCCGTGGCCGCAGCGCAGCGCAGACCCGGGGCTTTACCCGTGGTGGCTAAGAGACCGAGCGATGAGGAACTTCCGAGCATCAGCCAACCTTCCAGTACGAACAGAGCCAACCGCGACGAGCCCGACGCATTAGCACGTTTTCATTCCAGCAGCGCCAGCACGGCATCGGCTTCGACGAAATCGCCGGCGCTGGCACGCAGTTCCTTCACCACGCCATCGCGCGGTGCTTTTAACGCCAGCTCCATTTTCATCGCTTCCATCACCAGCAGCTCCTGTCCCGCGCCGACCACATCGCCGGCTTTGGCTTTCACTACCACCACACGCCCTGGCATGGGCGCACGGATGCGATCGTCGCCTGACACGTCACCGGTGTCGATGCGGCGGTATACCGGTACGGCTTCCAGTGCCAGGCGTTGTTCTCCATCGTGCACGATCAGGTGCTTTCCGTCCTGGGTCACCTGAAAACGCCTGGCCTCATCGTTGATACGTAGACTGAGGGCACCGCCGGTCAATCGTGCGCCTTGGATCGCGACACTCGACCCTTGGTGTTCAATCCGGTAGTCGCCAGCGGCGCCATGCGCGATCAATGCCAGATCCTGGCCACGATGAAGGAAGGCCAGCGGCCGGTAGCCGCCATGGCCCAGGCGCCAGCCATCGGCGACTGCCCAGAGAGAGTACGGATCGGCGGATGCGGTTGCTTTGGTCAGCGCGTCGTTCTCTTGGGCCAAGAGGACCACGGCTGCCGCCGCCAGCAATAGATGCGCGTCAGCCGCTTCGACCGGCATGAACTCGTCCAGATGCCGGTCCAGATAACCGGTATCGATACTGCCTTCGACAATGGACGGGTGCCGGACCAGCCGCTCCAGGAAACCGATGTTCGATTTCGGCCCAACGATATGACAATGCGCCAAGGCCTCGCGCAGGCGGGCGAGGGCGCGTGGCCGGTCTTCTTCCCAGACGATCAGCTTGGCGATCATCGGGTCGTAAAAGATGGAAACCGTGTCGCCTTCGATCACTCCCGAGTCGATGCGCACGTGCGCGGAGGGCGCTGGCAGCCGCAGTGTTTCCAGGCGTCCGGAACCCGGCAGAAAGCCGGCCTCCGGATCTTCCGCGTACAGACGTACTTCCATGGCGTGGCCGGATTGGGGCACTTGCGCCTGCGTCAACGGCAGCGGTTCTCCAGAGGCGATGCGCAACTGCCATTCGACCAGGTCGAGCCCGGTAGTCAACTCGGTCACCGGGTGTTCCACCTGAAGCCGTGTATTGATCTCCATGAAGTAGAACGCGCCCTGTGGATCAACGATGAATTCCACCGTCCCCGCATTGACGTAATCGATGGCGCGCGCGGCGTCGACCGCCGCTGTTCCCATGGCTGCCCGCAGAGCCGGCGTCAGGAAGGGCGACGGGGATTCCTCCAGCACCTTCTGGTAGCGGCGTTGCGCCGAGCATTCGCGTTCGTTGAGATGGATGGCGTTGCCATGACCGTCACCGAACACCTGGATTTCGATATGCCGGGGCGATTGCACATAGCGTTCCAGCAGCACCCGGTCACGGCCGAAGGCATTGCGGGCTTCGCGCTGACAGCTTTCCAGCTGAGCAAGAAAATCGTCCGGCCCATGCACGATGCGCATACCTTTGCCGCCGCCGCCATGCGCGGCCTTGATCATCAGCGGAAAACCCACCGCGATCGCTTCGCGCAGCAGCAGCTCGGGCGACTGGTCGGCACCGGTATAACCCGGCACCACCGGCACACCCGCCGCGGCCATCAGTTCCTTGGCGCCGGCCTTGCTGCCCATCTTGCGCATCGAAGCGGCATGCGGACCGATGAATACCATGCCGGCGGCGTCTACCGCTTCTGCGAAATCCGCGTTTTCCGACAGAAAGCCGTAGCCGGGATGGATAGCCTGCGCTCCGGCTTTCTTCGCCACCTCAATGATGGCATCGCCGCGCAAATAACTCTCCGCCGGCCTCGGCCCGCCAATGAGATAGGCGCTATCGGCCAATCGCACATGCTGAGCATCGACATCGGCCTGCGAGTAAACAGCGACCGTGCGAATACCCAGGCGACGGCAGGTACGAATGACCCGGCAGGCGATCTCGCCGCGATTGGCTATGAGGATTTTGTTGAACATCAAGATTCCGGTTCTAAGCCCTCCCAAAGAGAGAGCGGGAGAAGATGCAACTTGTAGGATGGGTTGAGCGCAGCGATACCCATCGTTCGGTAGCCCGACGCAAGCGATGGGTATCGCTGCGCTCAACCCATCCTACGTATTGACTCCAAATGTCTTATTCCGGCACGTGGCAAACCGCTTCGATATTGTGGCCATCCGGGTCCAGCACGAACGCTGCGTAGTAGTTGGGGTGGTAATGCGGCCGGACACCCGGCGCGCCGTTGTCGCTGCCGCCAGCGGCCAGTGCGGCCCTATGAAACGCATCGACTTGTTCACGGCTTTCCGCAACCAAGCCGACATGGCTGTACGAGTCGGACGCGCGCGGGCTGATCCAGAAGGTTGGCTTGCCACTGCGCCCGAAGCCTGCATGGCTACTGCCATCGCCGGTCATTTCCGGCGTCACTTCCATTACCAGCGCCGCACCTAGGTGAGCCAGCACCCCTTCGTAGAACGCTTTGCTCCGCGCGTAATCGGAAACAGATACACCGATATGGTCGATCATCGTTTATTCCTTTGCCCAGACGGGCGGACGTTTTTCGAGAAAGGCCGCGAGTCCTTCCTGGCCTTCCGGGGAGACACGCAATTGCGCGATCAGGCGAGCGTTGTCGGTGTCCAGCACATCGCGGTCGCTTTCGCCGACAACGCGACTCACCAGTCGCTTTGCGCTGGCGGTCGCGACCGGTCCGGCTTTCAGCAACAAGGCGACTTGCCGGTTGACGGCATCGTCCAGTTGGTCCATCGGCACGACTTGGTGCAGTAGACCGATCTGAAAGGCCGTATGCGCGTCGAAGATTTCCGCGCTGGCGAACCAGCGCCGTGCTTGGCGGGAACCGATAGCGGCGATGACGTACGGCGAGATCACCGCAGGCAACAGCCCGAGCTTGCTTTCGGTCAATCCGAATTTCGCCTCCGGCACGCCAATGGCAATGTCGCAGCACGCCACCAATCCCACCCCGCCGCCGAAGGCCGCGCCGTGCACTCGGGCGATGGTGGGTTTGGGCAGTTCGTCCAGCGTTCGCATCAGGCGGGCGAGGGCAAGCGCGTCCTGACGATTCTCGGTCTCGCTAGCGGCCGCCATGCCGCGCATCCAGTTGAGGTCGGCACCGGCTGAAAAAGAAGTGCCGGCGCCCTCCAGCACCACAACCCGGATCGCCGGATCCGCGGCCGCGTTCTCCAGGGCCGTGGTGAGCGTCAGAATCAGGTCGGCGTCGAAGGCGTTATGCAGTTCTGGGCGGTGCAGGCTTATATGCAGAACACTGCCCCGGAGGTCCTGTACAAGCGATTGTTTAACCGGCGATTCCGCCATCAGGGCCATTCCTTCAAAAGTCCCTGAATGATAGCCCTAGAGCGGGTGGCGCCTTTCGTGCACTGCGGCGATGCTACAATGAGAATAGTTCGCATTAAGAGTTAATTACGTGACGCTGACCGAATTGCCCCGGCGGACCCCGGCCATCGTGGAGTCTGTGGAAGATCATGGACCCAACGACAACATCGCCCGCCGCCTGCGTGAATTGGGATTCGTCAATGGAGAGCAAGTGGAGATCGTCGCCAAGGGTCCGATGGGCGCGGAGCCGCTGCTGGTGCAGGTAGGCTTCACCCGCTTCGCGTTGCGCCGCGCCGAAGCCGCGCGCGTGCGGTTGCGCTCCAACGGCGCTGACCAGGAAGGCCACGCATGAATGCGCAGGCAGTTCCCCTGCGACTGGCGCTGGTCGGCAATCCGAACTGCGGCAAGACGGCGCTGTTCAATCAGCTCACCGGCAGCCGGCAGAAAGTCGCCAACTACGCCGGTGTGACGGTCGAACGCAAGGAAGGACGTTTCCACAGTGCGTCTGGCCGTAGCTACGCCGTGCTGGATTTGCCTGGTGCGTACAGTCTTCATGCGGCCAGCTTGGACGAGGCGATCACACGCGACCTGTGCCGTGGTTTCCTGCCGGGAGAACCGGCTCCCGATGTTTTGGTCTGCGTGATCGACGCCACCAACCTGCGTTTGCATCTTCGTTTTGCGCTGGAAGTGCGGGAGTTGGGCAAACCGATGATCGTCGCGGTCAACATGGCCGACGCCGCGCGACGCCGCGGAATAGGCATCGACTTGGCCGTGCTGGAGAAAGAACTCGGCGTGCCCGTGGTGGAAACCGTCGCCGTCCAACGCAACGGTGCGAAGGCGCTGGTGGAGCAAATCGACCGAATGGCGGCGCATCCGCATACGCCACACGTGCAGCTAGGCGCGCAGGCCGATCTCCACCCCGACCGTTACCACGAAGAGACGCGCCGGTTGCTGTCGCTGGCGGTCAGCATGCCGACGCGTACCGCGGAGATCGACGATGCGCTGGACCGTTGGCTGCTGCACCCAATATTCGGCTTGGTAGCGTTGATCGTAGTGATGTTCCTGATCTTCCAGGCGGTGTACGCCTGGGCTACGCCGATAATGGACCTGATCGACGCCGGCACCGGTGCGCTGGGCGAATGGGTGGGCGCAACACTACCGGAGGGGCCGCTCAACAGCCTGCTGGTGAACGGCATCATTGCCGGCGTGGGCGGGGTGATCGTATTCCTGCCGCAGATATTGATCTTGTTCGCTTTCATTCTGGCGTTGGAAGAATCGGGCTATCTGCCGCGCGCGGCGTTCCTGTTGGATCGCATGATGGCGTCGGCGGGTCTGTCAGGACGCTCCTTCATCCCGCTGTTGTCCAGTTTCGCCTGCGCCATTCCCGGCGTCATGGCCACGCGCTCCATCCAGGATCCGCGCGATCGCCTGGCCACGATCATGGTGGCACCGCTGATGACCTGTTCGGCGCGGCTGCCGGTGTATACGTTGCTGATTGGCGCATTCGTGCCGCAGAAGCAGGTGTGGGGCATCTTCAATCAGCAAGGATTGGTGCTGTTCGGTCTGTATGCCGCCGGTATCTTCAGCGCCTTGTTGGTGTCCTGGATGATGAAGCGCTGGCGTAGCGACAAGGGCGAGCACCCGCTGCTATTGGAGTTGCCGTCTTACCGTCTGCCGCATCCGCGCGATCTGCTGATCGGCCTGTGGGAGCGCGCGGTGATCTTCCTCAAGCGGGTCGGCGGCATCATCCTGGCCTTGACCATTCTGTTGTGGTTTCTGTTGTCGTTTCCGGCGGCGCCCACCGACGCGGTGGGGCCGGCCATCGACTACAGCTTCGCTGGCCGCATCGGCCACGCCATGACGGTGTTCTTCGCGCCACTGGGCTTCAATTGGCAAATCTGTATCGCGTTGATTCCCGGCATGGCCGCGCGCGAAGTAGCGGTATCGTCGCTGGCGACGGTGTACGCACTGTCCGCCGCCGACGATGAAGCAGCGGCGCAGGCACTGTCGCCGATCATCAGCGATGGCTGGTCGCTGGCCACGGCGCTGTCGCTGCTGGTCTGGTACATCTACGCGCCGATGTGCATCTCCACCCTGGCCACCATCAAGCGTGAGACCAACTCCTGGAAGCAAATGGCCATCGCGACCATCTATCTGTTCGCGATGGCCTACGCAGCGTCGCTGGTTACCTACCAAGTCGCTGTGCGATTGGGAGCTGGCTGAGCCGTGAGCGCATCGCTGACCCTGCAATACGTGATCATCGCCGTGGCGGTGCTGGTCAGCGTGTGGGTAGTGGCGAAGAAGCAGTTTCCCGGAAGCATGCGCAAGTTGCGGGTTGCGGTGGCGCTGCGGCTGCTACACGAAAGCCGCCCTGCATGGCAGCGTGCAATAGGACGCCGTATTGCTCCCCGGGGAAGCGCGAGCGGTGCGGGCTGTGGCGGTTGCAGCGGCTGCGATACACCGTAATCTGCGTCGGCCAGGTGGGCCGACCTGGATTCAATGCCGCGTCGTTTTCTTCCCGCCCTTGCCGGTGGCGGGAGTGACTTCCACGGCCAGGGTAAAGGTGCGCTGCTCGTTTGGCTGCATGGCACCGACGCCGACGACCTGACGGGCAATTTCATCGCCGCGGTCGTTGCGAATCGACAGCATCACGCAGTATTCCCACGCTCCGCCGTCTGCGGGATGGCGAATGCTGCCTTCCACGCGCAAGGGCGTGATGATGGGCGCTGTCGCGACCGCCCCCGGTTCGAACCGCAGATGGTGTCTGCAGGCCGGGCAAACCAACGCACTTTCCAGAATGGTGGCCTTGCAGTGCGGGCAAGTGCGGGTGGCGCCGGCCTGTCCCGGACGCGGACTGCTCATGCGCCCGGAAGTGGCTCCGTGCCGTTGTTCTTGGCGGGCTTGGCCGTGGTCTTGCTGTCGTCCCAGCCGAATTCGGCTTGTCCCCGCATCCGCGAGCCCGCAGCGACGGTCAGTGATTGGGCTTTTACGTCGCCGATCAGCACGCCGGACGCCAGTAGTTCCACACGCTCGGCCGATTCGATGTTGCCCTCCAGCTCACCGGCAATCGTGATCTTCTTGGCGCGCACTCCGCCGTTCAGCTTGGCGCCGGTTTCCACGGTCAGGTCGCCCTGCACGTTGACATCGCCTTTGAACTTGCCGGCGATGCGGATGTGGCCCACACCCTCGATCTTGCCCTCAATGGTCAGGTCGGCCGCGATCAGCGATTCCTTGGGTTCGCGTTCGACAGCTGCGCGTGCAGCCGGGGCCGTCACAGTCGGCGAAAAGGTCGCGGCGACAGGTGCTTCACGCTCGGGAGGGGACGATGGCTCCGGCACCAGGGTAGCGGCATCTTTCTTGGTAGCGCCTTGATCTTTCCAGATGGACATAGCGTGAAACTCCGGGCAATAAGAACGCCCCACTATGGGCGCCCGCCGGTGACACGGCTGTGACCGCTCACACCAATTGGCCTGCCATCTGCGCGCCGCTGCTGGCTGGTTCACCTAGCAGCAGGTGTTGTGGATGACCATTTCATCTGCCTGAAGGAGCGGATGCCGGCGTGGCTACATCCGGAAAACGCCAAAGCGCGCGGGCTCAATGGGGGCGTTAAGCGATGCGGAGATCCCGAGACCCAGCACCCGGCGAGTGTCGGCGGGGTCGATGATTCCGTCATCCCACAGCCTCGCGGTGGCGTACCAAGGGCTGCCTTGGGATTCGTACTGCTGCCGGATCGGGGCCTTGAACGCTTCCTCTTCCTCCGCGGTCCACGAGCGGCCGGCCTTTTCCAAGCTATCGCTCCGGACGGTCGCCAACACGCTTGCCGCTTGTTCGCCGCCCATTACGCTGATGCGCGCATTGGGCCACATCCATAAGAACCTGGCGCCATAGGCGCGGCCGCACATTGCGTAGTTCCCGGCACCGAAGCTGCCACCGATCACTACGGTGAACTTGGGCACGGAAGAGCAGGCCACAGCGGTGACCATCTTCGCTCCGTCCTTGGCGATGCCGGCGTTCTCGTATTTCTTGCCGACCATGAATCCCGTGATGTTCTGCAGGAACACCAGTGGAATGCCGCGCTGATTGCACAGTTCGATGAAGTGCGCCCCCTTGAGCGCGCTTTCCGAGAACAGGATGCCGTTGTTGGCGATGATGCCGACCGGATAGCCATGGAGATGGGCGAAGCCGGTGACCAGGGTCTTGCCGTAGCGCGCCTTGAATTCATCGAACTCCGAACCGTCGGCGATCCGCGCGATCACTTCGCGGATGTCGAACGGACGGCGAGTATCTTTCGGCACGATGCCGTACAGCTCTTCGGGCGCGTACACAGGTTCACGCGATTCGCGCACGGTGATCTGTGGAGCTTTCCTGCGATTGAGGTTGCCTACCAGGCTTCGCGCGATATCCAGTGCGTGGCGGTCGTCTTCGGCCAGGTGATCGGCTACACCGGAAAGGCTGGTATGGACTTCGGCGCCACCCAGCGCCTCGGCATCCACCACTTCACCCGTGGCCGCCTTCACCAAGGGCGGGCCACCCAGGAAGATGGTGCCTTGTTCCTTGACGATGATGCTCTCGTCGCACATCGCCGGCACGTAGGCACCACCCGCGGTGCAACTGCCCATGACCACTGCGATCTGCGCGATGTTCTCGGCGCTGAGCCGCGCTTGGTTGTAGAAGATGCGGCCGAAATGCTCCTTGTCCGGGAACACTTCGTCCTGCAACGGCAGGAAGGCGCCGCCGGAATCGACCAGATAGACGCACGGCAAGCGGTTTTCGCGCGCGACTTCCTGCGCACGCAGGTGTTTCTTGACGGTCATTGGGAAATAAGTGCCGCCCTTGACTGTCGCGTCGTTCGCGACGATCACCACTTCCTGTCCCATCACACGGCCGATACCGCAGACCATGCCGGCCGCGGGTGCCGCACCGTCGTACATGTCCTCGGCGGCCAGCGGCGCGATTTCAAGAAAAGGGGATCCCGCGTCGAGCAAAGCGGTGATGCGGTCGCGTGCCAGCAGCTTGCCGCGTTCGGTATGTTTGGTCCGTGCTTTTTCGCCGCCGCCATCGGCCGCCCGCGCCAGCCGGCGATCCAGTTCCGCGACCAGTGCGCGGTGGTATTCGACGTTATCCAGGAACTCCTGCGAGCGCGGATCCAGCTGCGAAATCAACGACGGCATAGTGCGGCCAGGCATGGAAAGGGCGCATCACAACACAAAGGCGTGCGGACGCCAAACTTTCCGCCGCTACAAAAGACAAAGCCCGCTTGCGCGGGCCTTGTTCGATTTACCCGAAGGTAAGTCGATTACTTCTTGGCGGCTTCTTCGGCCTTGTCGGCAACTTCGGCAGCCTTGTCAGCAGTAGCCTGGGCAGCGTCGGCGGTCGCGTCGGCGGCAACGGCGGTTGCGTCAGCAGCGGCAGCGGTCGCGTCAGCAGCAGCGGTGGCAGTCGCGTCGGCAGCAGCAGCGGTAGCGTCGGTGGCGGCGGCGGTTGCGTCGGTAGCAGCAGCGGCGGCGTCGGCAACGGCGGTTTCGGTCGCAGCAGCGGCTTCGTCAGCGGCGGCGGCAGTCGCGTCGGCAGCCTGCTCGGCTTCCGGCTTGGTGCAGGCGCTCAGGGCCAGGACAGCGGCGGCCAACAGGACGTAGAACTTGATTTTCATGGGATCCCCAGCATTAGTTATTAGTAAGGTTAACTGCGACCGGCGGGCAGCTTAGCCAGTAAAGGCGAGGCTGGGACCGGTCCCAGGTACAGAAAAAGCCGCCAGTGAACCGGCGGCTTTTTCAAGTTTAACGCTAAATCCGCAAGACAGCAGCAGATTACTTCTTCTCTTCGCCTTCCTGAGCAGCATCCTTGGAGGCTTCGGCGGTGTCGGCGGCCTGAGAGGCAGCGTCGGCAGCGGCGTCGGCAGCTGGCGCGGTGCCGGCAGCGGCAGCGTCAGTAGCAGCGGTGGAAGCGGCGTCTGCAGCGGTAGCGGCAGAATCAGCAGCCTGCTGCGCAGCGTCGGCAGTGGTGCTGCCAGCGGCGGCGGCGGCGTCAGCGGCAGCCTGGGCTTCGGTCGAAGCGGCGTTGGCATCGGCAGCGGCGTCGGCGGCCTGGTCCTGGTTCGAGCACGCAGCCAGGGCGAAACCCAGGGCCAGTGCGATCAGAGCCTTATTAATAGTCATGGTCGGTTTTCCTCGTCGATTGTTTAGGCAACGCGCAATTGCGCGCCTGCAACATGATGACAAGCCCGTGACCGCTGTCAAGCGGTCGGGCGTTACGTTTGTCAATTAGCTGTTAAGTGTCTTTGCGTCTCAGTAGAAAATGTCGCGCAAACACAATGGTTTGAACGGTCTTGGCGTTTCGAGCGCTCCTGAAGCGAATCAAACTAGCTCGACAGCGATAGCGGTGGCCTCGCCTCCGCCGATGCAAAGACTGGCTATGCCGCGCTTGCCGCCGCGTGCGCGCAAGGCATTGATCAGGGTGACCACCAAGCGAGCGCCGGATGCGCCGATGGGGTGACCCAGCGCGCAAGCGCCGCCATTGACGTTGACCTTGGCGTGGGGAATGCCCAGTTCCTTGATGGGTGCCATGGCAACCACGGCGAACGCTTCGTTGATCTCGAACAGATCAACATCGTCCACCGACCACCCCACTTGTTTGAGCAGCTTTTCTATAGCGCTTACCGGGGCAGTGGTGAACCATTCCGGCTGTTGCGAAAACGTACTGTGCCCAACGATCTTCGCCAACGGCTTGATGCCTCGCTTGGCAGCTTCTTCGGCGCTAAGCAGTACGGTGGCCGCGGCGCCATCGGAGATGCTCGACGAACTGGCGGCCGTTACCGTGCCGTCTTTCTTGAAGGCGGGCTTGAGCGTCGGAACCTTGGCGATATCGGATTTGTTCGGTTGTTCGTCGGTGGCGAACTCCACTTCACCCTTGCGGGTGGCTACCTTGACCGGAACGATTTCATCGTTGAAAGCGCCGGACTGCTGCGCGGCCTGCGCGCGCTTGACCGATTCGATGGCGAAGGCATCTTGGTCTTCACGGGTGAAACCGAACTTTTCCGCGGTGGCTTCACCGAATACACCCATGGCTTGACCATCGTACGGATTGGTCAGACCGTCCCATGCCATGTGGTCGACAGTCTGGAAGTTGCCGTACCGGTTGCCGGTGCGCGAGTTAGGAATCATGTGCGGGGCGTTGGTCATGGACTCCATGCCGCCGGCGACGACAATACTGGCCGAACCGGCCTTGATGAGGTCGTGGCCCAGCATGATCGCCTTCATTCCCGAACCGCAGACCTTGTTGACGGTGGTGCAACCCACGCTGGTGGGCAGGCCGGCGGCGAGCGATGCCTGGCGGGCGGGCGCCTGGCCCAGGTTGGCTGGCAGTACGCAGCCCATGATTACTTCAGAGACATCCGCGGCAGGCACGCCGGCCTGTTCCAGCACAGCGCGGATCGCGGCGGCGCCCAGAGTGGGGGAAGGGACGCCAGTGAACTGGCCAAGGAAGGAACCGATGGCAGTGCGCTTGGCGGCGGCGATGACGATATCGGACATGGGGGTACCTCTGAAGAGTAGACCTGCGATTATCCGCCCGCCGCCGAAGGGCAGCAAATCGGCCATTCGATATAGGCGCCTGCCACGATGCAAGTGGGTGGACGGTGGGTTAGATTGCGAGCCGGGGCGTGATATCGAGTAAGACAACTGGACTGGGGAGTCGCAATGGAAGGATGGATGGGGAAGACCGGTGTCGCATCGAAAGCGGCACTGCTGGCGATGTCTTTGTCGTTGGCCGCCTGTGGCGGTGGAGGAGGAGGCGGTACCGTCCGCGCCGATCCTCCGCCGGCGTCACCGCCTCCGAGCACCCCTCCGCCCGCTACGCCACCCGTGGTCGGCACCCCCAATCCTGCCTACGGTAGGCACTTGGAGATAACGAATACGGCGCCGGCGCATGCGGCCGGATTCACCGGTCAGGGCATCCGTATCGGGGTGGTGGATAGCGGCGTCAACCGCAATCACCCGGCGTTGCAGGGCAGGGTGTTGAACAATCTGACCTACATCGCTTCGCCACCCAATAATCTGACCGTGGACGACGTGGTAGGCCACGGCACGGCCGTATCGCAGATCATGGCAGGCAAGCCATTCGGAAACTGGCCCGGCGGCATAGCGCCTGGGGCATCAATCATTTCCGCGCGCATCATTTCCGACAAACGACCGACGGATGACGGTTCCGGGCAGGGCAATGAAGTCAATGGTGCACTAGGTCTGGCACCTATCCACCAGGACCTGATCAATCGCGGCGCCAAGATCATGAACAATTCCTGGGGCGGCCTGTATTGGACGAACCCTGCGGCAACCGCGCCCATCGCGGACGAATACCGCCCTTTCATCGTGAGCAACGGAGGCTTGGTGGTGTTCGCCACCGGTAACGAATCGCGTGCCAATCCCAGCAGCATGGCGGCATTGCCCAGCCAGCTGGGCAGTGGTGGCAGTTTGCCTGCAGCGGACCTGGAACGCGGTTGGCTGGCGGTATCTGCGCTGGATACCGACAACCCCACGCAACTTGCCAGCTATTCCAATGCCTGTGGCGTTGCAATGAATTACTGCCTGGCGGCACCAGGAACGGTGACCGTAACCGGTACCAACGATTCGCCGACCAATCCCAGCTATTGGACCTGGAGCGGCACTTCGCTGGCCGCGCCGCAAGTGGCCGGTGCCGCGGCGCTGGTATGGGAAGCGTTTCCATACTTCAACAACGATCTGGTCAGGCAGACACTGCTGGGTACCGCAACGGACCTGGGCAATCCAGGAGTGGACCCCGTGTTCGGCTACGGCGCGCTCAACGTTGGCAAGGCGGTACTCGGCCCATCGCGATTCGATTGGGGTGACGTGACCGTGTCCTTCGATGGCGTCACGTCGGTCTGGTCGAACGCGATCAGCGGCAACGGTGGACTGATCAAGCGCGGCAGTGGCCGGCTGGAACTTGCGTCCTCGACGAACTATGGCGGCAACACGCGCGTCCAGGGTGGCACGCTGATGTTTTCGTCCTCCATACCGGGCGACAGCGTTATTGAAGCCGGCGGTAATCTGGAGCTGCGCGGACTGAGCGCGCGGGGCGACATCGACAACCGCGGCACACTGACGGTGCCGGGCATGGCGGGAAGCCGCTTAGTGGAAGGTAACTACGTGCAGGGAGCCGGTGGCCGCTTCGCCTATCAAATCGGATCGCCATTGAACGTCTTCGGCACCGCGCAATTGGCCGGGGATCTGCAAGTCATCGGTATCCGTAACGGCTATGTGCGCAGCAACCGGGAACTGGTGCTGAGCGCGCAGGGTGGGTTGAGCGGACGCTTTGATTCCTTGAGCAACGGTCCAGGCGTATTCCTGCAAGCCACGCTTGGCTATGACGCGACCGACGCGTGGCTCGACATCGTTCGACTGGATATCACCGCCGCCGCCGTGTCTTTTGGTCAGATCAGCGCGGTGTCCGCGGCCTCCGCCGTTCGAATGGAGCAGGCGTTCCAGCAGATCGATACCTACGACGCCCTTGCCGCGACTACGGAATCCGGCATGGAAAGCTTCAAGTTGCTTGCCGGCGAATTCCAGCGTACGTCGACGCGGGATCGAGCCAGGGCATCGTTGGCCAGCCTCTCCGGCGAACTCCACGCGGCGGCGGATGCGATGACGTTCGATGCTATCGGCATGAACCGGCGCGCATTGTCGTCGCGGTTCGATCAACTGGTCGATCAACCTGTGCAACGCGGCGATTGGTACCAACGGCTCGGCGAAGCAGGGCGTGGCAGTTACGGCGCCAATGATTTCCAGATGGACGGCTGGATGCTGGGCAGCGACCTGCGGTTGGGCCAGCACGGTGTGATCGGCGCCGCGTTCGGTGAAATTCAATCGCACAACGTTGTGGGCAGTACCCGCGACCGTAGCCAGGACCGGCAAGCACAGGGGCAGCTTTATGTCGGCAGCATCCGCGACAACGCTTACGCGCTCGGGCAAGTAGGGTTCGGACGCTATGACCGGCAGATGCGTCGCGAACTGTTGCTGGGTCAAGCGAGTCGCGTGGTCGCCAGCGAATACGCGGGCGAGTTCCTGTCCCTTGGCCTGGAAACGGGCTACCGCTTCGGCACGGATGCCATTGCGATGACTCCCTATCTGGGCACCGAGTACGCGCGCGTCGATCGCGATGGATTCATGGAAGCAGGCGCCAATGGATTCGGCCTCAAGACCGAAGCCAGTGTCGGTGAACGCACCATGGCGGTCGGGGGCCTGCGTGCGGAGCGTACGTGGAAGGACGGCCACGGCAGGGGCTTCGCTCTACGCGGCTATGCCGAATGGCAGGAGACGCTGGCGACGCGGGGATTGGGCATCGACGCCAGCTTTGTCGGCGTGGAGGCGTGGGCGCCGTTGGTGGGTACTTCGCCTGAGATTTCAGGCGGCGTTTTCGGTGTGGGCTTCGACTCGCAGATGTCCGATGCCGTGATGGTCAGTTTCGGTTATGACCAAGGTTTCGGAGCGCGTGCGCAGGCGCGGATGATGTCGGCGAAGCTGGTCCTGGAGTTTTAACGAGGATCGCTTCTCGTAGAGCGGAGCTGCGCCTCGCGATAGCGCCGGGTCAGTAGCAATAGGGCCGTCGCAACGGCAGGCGATAACGAACAGCCGCAATGCGCCTCTCGTAGAGCGGAGCTGCGCCTGGTGATAGCGCCGGGTCAGTAGCAATAGGGCCGTCGCAACGGCAGGCGATAACGAACAGCCGCAATACGCCCCTCGTAGAGCGGAGCTTGCTCCGCTGTTCTTCCGCTTTAACCGTTTGCAACAATGCAAAAGCAGCGGAGCAAGCTCCGCTCTACGAGGGGCGTATTGCGCGCAGCCCCGCTCTACGATCAATCGCGGCCGTCGAACAATTCCCGCCCGATCAGCATCCGGCGTATCTCATTCGTGCCGGCGCCAATGGCATAGAGTTTTGCATCGCGCAGCAGGCGGCCGGTGGGGTATTCGTTGATGTAACCGTTGCCACCCAGCGCCTGGATCGCTTCCAGCGTCACCTGCACGGCCGCTTCCGACGCATGCAGCAAGCAGCCGGCCGCGGCGGCGCGCGAGGTGCGGCCGGCGTCGTAATCGCGGGCGACCTGATAGGCAAAGGCTCGGCTGGACTGCAGCGCCGTATACATGTCGGCGATCTTGCCTTGCATCAGGCTGAAGGTGCCGATGGCGGCGTCGAACTGGCGACGCTCGCGCACGTAGGGCAGCACCGCATCCAGTGCCGCCTGCATCAAACCGATGGGGCCGCCGGTCAGTACCAGCCGCTCGGTGTTCAAGCCGCTCATCAGCACGCGCACGCCTTGGTTCACTTCGCCCAGCACGTTCTCCGCGGGGATTTCGCAATTCTCGAAGACCAACTCGCAGGTGTTGCTGCCGCGCATGCCCAGCTTGTCCAGTTTCTGCGCAGTGGAAAAGCCCTTCATGCCTTTTTCGACGATGAAGGCGGTCATGCACTTTGAGCCGGCGTCCTTGCCCGCGGTACGCATATAGACCAGCAGCACGTCGGCTTCTGGTCCGTTGGTGATCCACATCTTGTTGCCGTTGGCGACCCACACATCACCGCGCAGTTCGGCGCGGCAGCTCATCGAGCCGACCACGTCCGAACCGGCGCCCGGTTCGCTCATCGCCAACGCGCCTTTCCATTCACCCGTGCACAGCCTGGGCAAGTACTTGCGGCGCTGCGCATCGCTGCCGTTGAGGAACAGATTGGACACGCACAGGTTGGAGTGAGCGCCGTAGCTCAGGCCGACCGAACCGGACGCACGCGAGATTTCCTCCATCGCCACCAGGTGCGCCAGATAGCTCATGCCGCTGCCGCCGTATTCTTCGGCAACGGTTATGCCCAGCAGGCCCATTTCGCCCAGCTTGGGCCACAGGTCCTGCGGAAACGCATTGTCATGGTCGATCTGCGCCGCACGCGGCGCTATCTCCGCTTCGGCGAAGCGGCGGACCGCTTCGCGCAGTGCATCAATATCGTCGCCTAGGGAGAAACTGCGCATATCAGCCTTGATGATGGACTACCGGCCGTCCGTTGAGCGGCTGGGTCTTGCGGTTGTTGTGTGGATAGTGGCTCAGGAACACGCCCATCTGCTTCTCGGACATCGTCACCGGTGCTGGCAGCACGTACCACTCCACGTTCTCGGTCAGCGGCGGCGTGGTCAGCGAACCCAGGTAATGATAATAGTCGCGCTGCTTGGGCAGCAGGGAGGCGACATCGATGCTGGGCTGCGGCACCTTGCCGTCTTTCGCTTCCAGATCGTCTATTACCGCTTGAGCGGCGGGATTGGCCTGGCCGACCTGGTACATGACGCCGATCACCGCAAGCCGTCCGTCCTGGGCCTTGAATACGAAATGGCCCTCCAGCGGATAGTGCTTGGCATCGATGGTGTGCTCACTCTCGGCGTGGAAGTGGAACTGGGCCAGGGTGAAATGGCGGCCGCGGATCATCGCCTCGGTGGCACCGGTATTGATCTGTACGGCGTGCCCGTTGTCCTCGGCTTTTTTTACCAGCGCCTCGTTGTGCCATAGCTGCAGTCCCAGCGGCTCGCTGTCCTCGGCTTTCACCGTTTGTGCGGTGACGATGTCGATTGGCGACTGTGCCCGATCCAGCGCACTTTCCCATTTTTCCTGATGGTCGTAATCGAGTTTTTCTTCGTTATTGGCTTGGACGGCAAAGCTCAAGCTCAGGGCTAGAACAGCAGCGATGGCAGCGGTGTTACGCATGCGGACTTCTCTACTCATGGGGGTGGACGGTTGCCCAGCGCCTTGCGCCGTGGGGAATAGCAAAACGGCGCAAGATTGCGCCGTCTCGGTAAACGATTTCAATGTCTGCCGCGAATGCGATCCTGGAAGCGCGGCGCGGTGCGGCCCATCGGCAGTTTGAGCTTGCCGATCGCGGCGATGCGCTCTTCAGCCAATCGGTCGGCTGCATATTGCGGCGCAAGGTTTTCGCGATCGGACAACTCGAAGATCTTGCCGACGGTGTGATAGATGGTGCGCATCATGCGCATGGCGCGTTCGCGGTTGTAGCCGTCGATTTCCAGCGAAACATTGATGACGCCGCCGGCATTCACCGCATAGTCGGGCGCGTACAGAATGCCGCGCTTGGCCGCTTCCGTACCGGTCACGTGCGACATCTGATTGTTGGCGGTGCCGCAGATCACCTTGGCTTTCAGGCGGGGCAGGGTTTCGCCGTTGATGGCGTACTCCATGGCGCAAGGCGAGAACACATCCACCGGCAAGTCATAGATTTCGTCCGGCTTGACCGCTTCGGCGCCGTATTCTTCCACCGCGCGTTCCACCAGCTTGGCGTTCAGGTCACTGACGAAAAGCTTGGCACCGCGTTCCTTCAGAAGCTTCACGAACTCCATGCCGATGTGGCCCAGGCCCTGAACGGCGTAGCTGTATCTGCCCACTTCTTCGTTGCCGAATTTCTTGTTCAAGGTCGCCATCAGGCCCTGCAGCGCACCGTAGGCGGTGAAGGGAGCCGGATCGCCGGAGCCGCCATGCACCTGGTGCACGCCCACCACGTATTCGGTTTCGCGGTAGACGTTTTCCATGTCGTTGACATCGGTGCCCACGTCTTCAGCGGTGATGTAGTGGCCGCCCAGGGAGTCGACATAGCGTCCGAACGCGCGGAAGAGCACCTCGGTCTTGTCCTGGGTGCTGTCGCCGATGATCACCGCTTTGCCGCCACCGACATTCAGGCCGGCCAGCGCGTTCTTGTAGGTCATGGTGCGGCTGAGCCGCAGCGCATCGGTCAGCGCATCTTCGCTGCGCACGTAAGAACGCATACGTACGCCGCCCAGGGCCGGGCCCAGGACCGTGCTGTGAATCGCAATGATGGCTTTCAGGCCAGCGTCGGGGTTGTGGCAGAACACGACCTGTTCATGGCCGGAAGTATCGAGTGTTTCGAAAATCATGGGTGGCTCCGATTTGCGTCGCGTCGCTTATGACGCAAGTTGCCAGGAACTGTGCCTAACGAATTGACAGAAAAGAAAAAAGCGACGTAGCCGTGTTGCGGGCGGGTTCGTCGCACGGAGCTAGTTTAATTCAATTGCAGGCGGCAACTGTTCATGTTGCGCACCGTGATGTCGGACGAATGTTGGTGATGAATAGGTCTTGGATAGCCTTTGGTGAAGCAAGCGGCGTTCCACGAATGGCAAGGTTGGCGATCACTTTGTGACCGCTCGTCGGATAGGGCTTGAAAAATACGAACGGTCGTTCTATTTATTGCGCCATGAACCAGGTCAGAGCCACCCATAAGGGCGCCGCCACCCGCGAGATGATCATCGAACGGGCTTACGCCATCGCTTGCCGCTATGGGCTGGAAGGTTTGTCTATCGGTGAGTTGGCCATGGCGGCCGGGATGTCGAAAAGCGGGGTGTTCGCCCATTTCGGATCGCGCGAGGATCTGCAGCTCACCGTGCTGGATTGGACAGCGCAACGTTTCGGCGAAACCGTGGTGATGCCGGCCCTGCGCCAACCACGCGGGTTGGCGCGTCTGCGCGCCATCATGTCGGCCTGGTTTGACTGGGTGCGCAACAATCCGGACGGCTGCATCATGCTGGGCGCGGCCGGCGAATACGACGGCCGCCCCGGCGTGCTTCGTGACCGCGTGGTCCGCTGGCTGTCCGAGTGGCGCATGCAGCTCGCCAAGGCCATCGGCATGTGTATCGAATCCGGGGAACTGGCCGCCGACACCGATCCGGAATTGATGTCCTTCGAATTGTTCTCCATCACCGAAGGCCTGCACCACGCGCGCCTCTACGACCCCGAGCATGCGCAGGCTTTGGCGCATCGCTCGTTCGAGCGCGTGCTGAAGACGTACTCCCCCAACCAACCCCACTGATCCAGTAGGAGCATTGCCATGGCCGCCATCTCCGCGCCCAGAAATAGAACGACCGTTCGCAAATCTCTTTCGCTGCTTCTGTTGCGCCTGCGTTTTGCCGTGGGAGGCTGGTTGATGCCGGATACCACCTTGGGCAGGGCGTTTCGTCTGTTTGGCACGCCCATGCCAGGCGGTCGCGAACGCGCACGTCAGTGCGACACCGCGGGTGCCCGGATTGTCGAACTGCCGTTCGGTCGCGAACGCATGGTGACCTACGTCTGGGGCGATCCGCAGACCCAGCCGGCCGTGTTGCTGGCGCACGGGTGGTCCAGTTTCGGGTTGCGTTTTCTTCCGTGGGTGGAGCCGCTGCGCCGTGCCGGTTACGCCGTGATCGCGCTCGACCAGCCCGCGCATGGTCGCAGTACCGGTTTGCGCGCGACCCTGCCGATGTTCGCCGACGGTGTCGGCCGAGTCGGTGCACATTTCGGCCCGCTGGCGGCAGTGATCGGACATTCGCTAGGGGGCGCCGCGACGATGATCGCCCTGGCGCGAGGATTGCAAACCCAGCGCGTGATGCTGATCGCGCCGGCCGCCGATCCGATGGCCGCCGGGCAAAGGTTCGGTAGCTTCATCGGCTTGGCATCGCATCTGTCCAACCGCATTTTCGAGGAATTCGAATCGCTGACCGGCATCTCGGTGGATGGGCTGCAAGCGCACGTCAACGCGCCGCACATCGGCCGGCCATTGCTGGTGGTGCACGACATCGAAGACAACGAAGTGCCGTGGGCGGAGGGTGAGCGTTATGCGCGTTATTGCCCGCATGCACGGCTGCTGACCACCGAAGGCCTGGGGCATCACCGCATTGCCAACGAACCGGCGGTGATCGGAGATGCGTTGAGGTTCCTGCAAGGCGAGGCAATCGGCAGCCGCGTGGTGTCTTCGCCCAATCTGCCTTACGGCTTTGCCTGATCGGCTCCGAACGGCGGCGTAGGGTCGCGTCGGATAAGGCTTTACCAGGCGCGGATGCGCGGCGGGCTACAATTCCCCTCTTGGCAGTAATGCGAGTGAGGGCGCATGAGCACACCGGCATCAAATATTCCTGCAGCACAGGCCGATACCACGCCGCTGCGTTTTGTCACCGCGGCCAGCCTGTTCGATGGGCACGACGCGGCGATCAACATCATGCGGCGCCTGATCCAAGGGCAGGGCGCGGAAGTGATCCACCTGGGCCATAACCGCAGCGTCGAGGATGTCGTGCGTGCTGCACTGCAAGAAGATGCCGACGCGATCGCGTTGTCCAGCTATCAGGGCGGCCATGTCGAATACTTCAAGTACATGGTCGACATGCTGAAAGAACGCGGCGCAGGCCATATCCGCGTGTTCGGCGGCGGTGGCGGCACCATCACCCCGGAAGAAATCGCCGAGCTGCAGGCCTACGGCGTGGAGCGCATCTATCACCCCAATGATGGGATGAAGATGGGCTTGGTGGAGATGATCGAGGATGTGGTGGCGCGTGCGCAGCACGCGAGGGAATGGGGAATAGAGAATAGGGAATGGGTAAAAGCAGCGGAGCCGGCGATCAACGATGAGATTGCCATCGGCCGCATGCTCAGCAATATCGAGGATGGCGTCTTCAGTGAGGCGGAACTGACCAAGCTGCGCAAGCAGTGGACGGCTAGCGCTTCCAATTCCCCATTCCCCATTCCCCATTCCCGAATTCCCACGACGCCTGTCGTGGGAATCACCGGTACCGGCGGCGCCGGCAAGTCCAGCGTCACGGACGAACTGCTGAATCGCTTCCTGGCCAGCTTTCCGCAGATGCGCATGGCGGTGATTTCGGTCGATCCCACGCGCCGCCGCACTGGCGGCGCATTGCTGGGCGACCGCATTCGCATGAACTCGCTGCGCAGCGAACGTGTCTACATGCGCTCCATGGCCACGCGCCGGCAACACGTGGCCACCAACGCGGTATTAAAGGACTGCATCGCGTTCCTGAAATCGCTCGGCTTCGACCTGGTCATCGTGGAAACCGCCGGTATTGGCCAGAGCGATTCGGAAATCGTCGATCTGGTCGACTTTCCCATGTACGTGATGACCAGCGACTACGGCGCCGCAAGTCAGTTGGAGAAGATCGACATGCTCGACTTCGCCGAACTGGTGGTGTTGAACAAGTACGACAGGCGCGGTGCCGAAGACGCACTGCGCGATGTGCGCAAGCAATGGAAACGCAACCGGGTGGCGTTCCAGACACCAGACGAACAAGTGCCGGTGTATCCCACCATTGCCAGCCAGTTCAATGACCCCGGCGTCAGCTGGATGTTCGTCAATCTGTGCCGGTTGTTGCGAGGAAAGCTGGGAGTGGGGAGCACAGAGCAAGGAACGAAGCAGGCCGGCAGCGTTCGGTGCGATTTCAATCCCGATATCGATACTGAATTGAAAGAGCCGCGCGCCACGGTGCTGATTCCTGGTGCCCGCGTGCGCTACCTGGCAGAGATTGCCGAACAAGGCCGCGGCATCAATCGCCGTATCGAAACCGAAGCCGAAACCGCCAGCCGCGCGCAAAGCTATTGGCAATCGCTGCATGATCTGGGCGATCCGGCGCTGCCTGCGGCGCTGGAGTTGTATCCCGCTTTTTCCCTTCTCCCCCCGGGAGAAGGAAAAGCGATCGCAGTCGACCGTTCCCTGCTGACCCTGCGCCAACGCTACAACGACGCTGTCCAATCCCTCAGCTCCGAAGCGCTTAAGCTGCTGCGCGAGTGGCCAACCCGTCTCAAAGCGGTCACCGACGATTTCAACGAATACGCGGTACGCGGCAAGACTATCCGCATCGATAACTACACCACTTCACTCAGCCACCAGAAGATTCCCAAGATCGCGCCGCCGCCGTACAAGAGTTGGGGCGAACTGCTGGTTTTCCTGCAGAAAGAAAATCTGCCCGGCAGTTACCCGTACACCGGCGGCGTCTATCCGTATCGCCGTACCGGCGAGGATCCCATCCGCATGTTCGCCGGTGAAGGCACGCCGGAACGCACCAACCGGCGCTTTCATTACCTGAGCGTCGGTCAGCCTGCCGCACGCCTGTCCACCGCGTTCGACAGCGTCACGCTGTATGGCGAAGACCCCGCACCGCGTCCGGACATCTACGGCAAGATCGGCAACTCCGGCGTCAACGTGCCCACATTGGACGACATGAAGAAGCTGTACTCCGGCTTCGACCTGTGCGCGCCCACTACCTCGGTGTCGATGACCATCAATGGGCCCGCGCCGATGATCCTGGCGATGTTCATGAATACCGCCATCGATCAGCAGGTGGAAAAATACCTGAAGGCCGAGGACGCACGTTGGGCCGAAGCGCAGAAGAGAATCGACGCGTTGTTCGAAGGACGCGAGCGCCCACAGTACGCCGGTGAGCTGCCACCGACCAACGACGGCCTGGGCCTGGGTTTGCTGGGCGTCACCGGCGACCAATTGGTCGATGCGGACATCTACGCCCGCATCAAGGCCGACACGCTGAAGACCGTGCGCGGCACCGTGCAGGCGGACATCCTGAAAGAAGACCAGGCGCAGAACACCTGCATCTTCAGTACCGAGTTCGCGCTGCGCATGATGGGCGACATCCAGCAGTTCTTCGTCGATAACGGCGTACGCAATTTCTACTCGGTGTCGATCAGCGGCTATCACATCGCCGAAGCAGGGGCGAATCCTATTTCGCAACTCGCGTTCACGCTGTCCAACGGCTTCACGATCGTGGAGTACTACCTGGCACGCGGGATGAAGATCGACGACTTCGCGCCCAACTTGTCGTTCTTCTTCAGCAACGGCATGGACCCGGAGTACACCGTCATCGGCCGCGTCGCCCGCCGCATCTGGGCGCGCGCCATGCGCGAGCGCTACGGCGCCAACGAACGCAGCCAGATGATGAAGTACCACATCCAGACTTCCGGCCGTTCGCTGCACGCGCAGGAAATCCAGTTCAACGACATCCGTACCACGTTGCAAGCGCTGTACGCTTTGTTCGACAACTGCAACAGCCTGCACACCAACGCCTACGACGAAGCCATCACCACGCCGACCGAGGAAAGCGTACGCCGCGCGGTTGCCATCCAGATGATCATCAACAAGGAACTGGGCCTCAACTTCAACGAGAACCCCTGGCAGGGCAGCTTCGTCGTCGATCAACTGACCGACATCGTCGAAGAAGCCGTCTACAAGGAGTTCGAAGCCATCAGCGAACGCGGCGGCGTGCTGGGCGCCATGGACACCATGTACCAGCGCGGCAAGATCCAGGAAGAAAGCCTGTATTACGAGCACAAGAAACACGACGGCAGCCTGCCACTGGTCGGCGTCAATACCTTCCTGCCGCGTGAGCATGGCGGCGAGGTGATCACCGAGATCGAACTCATCCGTTCGACCGAGGAAGAAAAGGCCCAGCAGATCGCCAACGTGCAGACCTGGCAGCACAATCGCAATTCATTGGCGCCGGCCGGCGAAACCTCGCATGCCCACAGCATCGCGCTGGAAGAACACAGTGCTGCGGAAGTCCACGACGGCCATGGCCTGGGCTACCTGCAACGCACCGCCCGTGAACGCCGCAATGTGTTCGAAGCGCTGATCGAGGCGGTGAAGACCCACAGCCTGGGCCAGATCAGCCATGCGCTGTACGACGTGGGTGGAGAGTACCGCCGCAACATGTGATCCGGCGCGCGTCCTGCCTGTCCGGCGGCGCCTTTTACCTGCCAATCGGATCTGCGCCGCGGATCCGCACCCTGGGCCCGACGCCGCCATAGTGCGGTAATTCCCCCTTTTGCTGACGCCTGGTATCGGTTAGTTTGCAAGGCGGGGAATGGGCAAACGGGGAAGGGAATGAAGGTTTGCATACGCCGTGCTTGCGCGGTGGTTGCGTTTGGATGGCTGGCCTTGCCAGTCTTCGCTCAGGAAGCGGCGCAAGTGCGAGCGCCATCGCAACCCATCGTGCTGCCATTGACCGCGAAAGTAGAAGGCAAGGGTTACGCGCAGTTGTCGGCGCGGTGGTGGCAGTGGGCCCTGTCCATGCCGGTGGAACCCTATCGCGATCCTGATGGGCGTTTCTGCGATATAGGGCAAGACGGACCGGTGTGGTTCCTGGCAGGAACGGACGGCAGTTTCGACGCACGTCGCGAGTGCAAGGTGCCGGCGGGCAAGCATTTGTTTCTGCCGGTGATCAACATGTTCCACCAGATACCGTTGGGCGTGAAGAAGGGCAAGACGGTGATGTCGTGCGACCGCTTGCAGGCCTCGGCGGCGGTCAACAACGATCATCTGGTCAGCGCGGTAGTTTTGATCGACGGGGTGCAGGTAAAAAACGTGGCCAGCTACCGGGTGCGCAGCGATGGTTGTTTTGAGATGTATCCGGATCTTCCCAAAGATGATCGGTACATCACGCCGCTTGCGGCCAGTGACGGGTACTGGCTGTTGATCCCGCCGCTGCCGGTGGGCAAGCACACCATCGTGGTGGGGGCGAACTACGGCGCCCCGGAAGGCGGCTTCCACCGCATGGTGCAGAATTTTGAATATGTGCTGTGGGTGGGCATCGGCGACGACGGATTCGCAATGCTCGATTAGCGGTGTGCTTGTTGTTGCGGATGGAAAGCGACCACCGTAGTTATCTCCACTGGAAGGACCGATCATGAATCAAAGGACCATCACCCCTATCCTGCTGTTGGCGGGCGTCGTATTGCTCACCTCTGTGCCCAAGGCTCATGCACTCGACCAGGCCGCGGCCCGCCGCATTGCGGAGACCTACCTCTCGTTGTATCCGGGCGACGACATACAGAACGACTTCCGCCTGGTGCATGTGCAGCCGGTCGATCTTGACGGCGATGGCATCGAAGAAATCCTGTACGCGGAGACAGCCACCTGCATTGGGGCCAACTTCGACTGCACCAACGGCATCCGCGTATTGACGTTGAATAAATCGGGAGCGCGGCCGGGTGGCTACGACAAGATGCACGCTGATGACAAACGTGCGTTCGCCACCGGATACGTTCCAGAAGGAAACGCCTTCATCCCGGGCGATATCCAGCGCGTGCGGATCAGCAACAAGACAGTGAACGTGGATTTCGAGGTGCGCGAGGACTCACCCATCTGCAAGCGTTACGTGTCGACGACAGAAGGGCGGCAGCCTACGAAGCATTGCCCGCCGACCGGAAAATACCACTGGAACTTCGTCTGGCGGCGTGGGGTAGGCCTGACGCGGGTGGATCAACGCTAGTACATGGCCCGGGCAAGCGAAGCGCGCCTGGGGCAACGGTATCGTCTTTCCGAAGATGACCCGTACATCACGCCGCTAGTGGCGGCTGCATGGATTTCGGACTGCAAATGGGGAGAGGGGCACGCACATGGGGTCATTGAAAATCTTCTTTTGGTTGTTTTTCCTGTTGATGGGGGCTGTTCTGGGGCTGTGGTTTCGCACGCATCCCACTACGTCCTCCACGTCTGCTGAGCCGCAGGAAGTGGCCAGCGCGCCGCGGTGGTCAGGCGGGGCGCAGCCTTTACCGCGTGCCGCCAAGCTGCCAACGAGTGTTATGCCGGCGGATTTTCCAGAGCCTGTGCTGGGCGGCGCGTCGCCACCCAAGGCGGCACTTGCTTCAGCATTGCTAGCGCCGGGCTTCTATTTCGACCGCGTCATCGTTTCCCCCGTCGTCGTGGACGTCTGGCCCGACCAGGTGGTTGTCGCCGACGTGACGGGAGATGGCCGTAACGACATCGTGTTGGCGATAGACGCGCTGCTAAAAGTCGTGTTGAGGATCCATGCGCAGAACGCGGACGGAACACTCGCCGATGCTATCGATCTTATGTCGCCGATCATGGCCACCAGCGGTGGCGGCGGCAGTGTTGAAGCAGTCGATCTGAACAACGATGGATTGCCGGAAATCGTAGTGGGTGCGGGTCAGGGCCTGACGGTTTTCAGGAAGACCTCCGGAGGCTATGCATACCAATCCTACGTTGGAAACGTCAGGTCGCTCTCTCTGGGCGCTATCGATCTTGATGGCGACGGGCACCGGGACATCTTTGCGCAAGGATGGGAAGAGGGTGCCGACATCTACCTGAGCGATCGGCATGGTGGGTTCCGTGGTGCGCAACGCATCGCTACGCCACTATCCGGCTACAACACGTTGGAGATTTCCGACTTTACGGCTGACGGAATTGCCGATGTGGTCATGACCAATGGGCAAGGTTGGCCGAAGGTAGTCGTATACCCTGCTGCGTTCTTCGGAGGACTGCAAAGTCTCATCGAGATACCCATGCCCGCGGTACAGACGATGCCATCGTTTGGCATGACCGTCGCCGATATGGACCGCGACGGACGACCCGATTTAGTCATGCCTGACGAAGGAAACGCATCGGCATCTCTTCGTGGCATCCATGTCTATTACCGGGGCGAAGGAAACAGCATTAGGCGCCACGAATTTTTGCATTTCCAGGGCATGTACCAACGGCCGGGTGCAGTGCAAGTGGCCGACATTGATGGCAACGGCTACCCCGACATTGTTGCCATGATGAACAGTTACAACCAGATGGCTTATATCCTGCAGGGACCATCGGGCTTCGGTGAGCCGGTGTTCCAAACCACCAGCGACAATGCGTGGACGAATAGTCATTACATGGATAACTCTTTCGTGATCGCCGACGTCAATTCGGATCGTTGTCCAGATATCGTCCTGGCCGAGTCCAGTTCATCGCTGCGGGTGTTTTATGGACGCAATTGCCAGCTCCCTGTGCGGCAGACTGGCGGCCCGCTACCAGCCAGGAGAGGCTGAAGGGCACTCCGATGAACTCCGCGGGCTTGCTTCCGACGCGGTTATCATGGCGGCGATTGTCCTCAGCCTTGGTCTCCTCTCCATGCGTAATCCCCTGCAAGAACAATTGCTCAAGGCCGGCCTGGTCAAGAAGTCCAAGGTCGCCGAGGTGGTGCGCGAGCAGACCAAGCAGCGCCACGCCAAGGGAGCTCCGGTACCCAACGCTGAGCAAGCCGAAGCCGAACGCGTTCGCCTGGAGAAAGTGGAGCGCGACCGCGCCCTGGCCGCCGAGCGCAACGCGCAAGCGCGCCTGCACGAGCAACGTGCCCAGGCGCGTCAGATCGTGGAGCAGAACCAGCTCAAGCGCGAAGGTGAGATCGCCTACGGCTTCACCGACGACGGCAAGATCAAGAACCTGCTGGTCACCGAATCGGTGCGCACGCAGCTGGCAAGCGGCGCCCTGGTCATCGCCCGCCACGACCAAGGCTATGCAGTGATTCCCCGCGCCGCGGCGGACAAGGTTTACGCCCGGGATGCGGCGATGATCGTGCTAGACCACGGCAAACCCAACGCGGATAGCAGCGGCGGCGATGACGACTATTACAGCCAGTTCAAAGTGCCGGACGACCTGATCTGGTAAGTGATTTCGTCGCCGATGCCGAGACATCCACGTAGCCCGGATAAGCGAAGCGCATCCGGGATGCTTTACACGGAAGCTATACGTTCCCCGGGTGCGGCTTTCAGCCTTACCCAGGCTACTTGCTACAGCCAGCCCGTAGGATGCGGTAAGCCGCAGGCGCACCGCATCGTTCGCGTCCTGATCGCAAGAGAAAATATTCGCTGTTCTAAAGGTACTCGACCGATGCGGTTCGCTTTGCTCACCACATCCTATGAACTACCTAATAAGTCGAACCAAACGCCGCCAACGCCAGCAACACGAATGCAATGACAGCAGCCGTTGCATGGACAACAACCAACCAAGCCGGCAACAGGCGATTCTTCCACTTGTACGCCAGGCTCATCACCGCGCCGCCGCCGGCTGCCAACAGAAACAACACCAACGCCAATTTGGCAAACGCCGGCACGGGCTGGGTACAAATCGCGTACGCCAACAGCGTCAAACCCGACGCGGCCAATAGCCCGTGCAACATCGCCAGCCAGGCGGGCGGATTATGTTTGGCGGTAAAGCGAATCCCCGCCATGAGTAATCCACCCAGGGCGGTAATCGCTAACAGAATCGTTGCGGTCTGCAGGAGCATGGGTGTGTCCTCGCTCGAAACCGGCTTCAGGCTAGGCCGGCACCTGTGAGCGCCATGTCTGAATGGGGTTGAGACCGTGTGATGGCATCAAATTCCTTTGGAACAAGCTAACCCGCGCGCAGACCGGATCGGGACGCTGCCACGCAGACGCCACATTGATCGGTCCTTCTAACGCGCCTCGTCGCCGAGCCGCATACCACGCCCGTACGAGCCCTGAGGTGTGCCGCGGATCCAGTCCGCAAGCAGGCGCAGGTAGCCGTCCGTGATCCGCGTGCCGCGACGCGAACCGTCGGGCAGGGTTTCGTACTCGAACATGCCGTGGTCGGTATCGGGAAACATGTACAGCTCGATCGGTCGGCCGTCGTCGATCAACCCCAATAACGCATCGCGGGTGCGCTCGATCGGTGCCTCGCGGTCGTCTTCGGCGAGCACCCACAACAGCGGCACCTTTACCTTGCGCAGGGCACCTACCGAGTCGTAGTTCCAGATCAGCTCGTGTTGGTCGAAGAGCGGCCGGCCGACCCGGCGCAGCACATCGTCGGGTGTACGCAGCATCTGGCCGCTGTGCTCGCCCTGGATGGCACCGGCCCAAGCTTGTCCTTCGAGGTCGCGACGCACTTCACCCAGTGCCTCCAGGCCGTCGCGGAACTGCGAGGTCAACAGCCGCCCCGTAGCTTGGGACAGGCGATCAATCGCAGCCATGGCGTCGGCGCCGAGCCCCGCCTTGCGCGCCTCATCGATCATCTGTTCGCGGTCTTCGTCGATCGGCGAGACCACCAGGCCGAAGCCGACCGCGACGAAGTCCGCTGCGGAGCGAGTGGAGGCCAGCGGCGCTACCCAGCCGCCCTGGCTGCCTCCGAAGTAGCCGGCGCGCGATACCCGCCCATTCGCCAGTGTCCTGGCGTGCGCGAGCGCGGCTGCAGCGTCGTCGGCCAGCAGTTCGAAGTTCTGCGTGTAGTCGCCCTCCGATGCGCCGGTTCCCCGTTTGTCGTAGGCGAACACCCGCAATCCCTGAGCCGCCAGCGCGTAGGCATAGGCACTGCCGGTGGCGGAGGTGCGCTCGGACCCGTGCACCATCACCACCAGCGGCAGCGCGTCGCCGGTACTGGGTTCGATCAGGCGCCCGGCCATGCGCGCGCCGTGGCTGTCGAACGTGGTGTCGGTTTCGGCAAGCTTGCGTCGCGGCCACAGCACGACCGAGCCGTCCGCGCTTCGGACCTCGGCGCCGTCGGTCATGCAGTGTACGGGCGTGTTCGCATCTCCGGTACTGCCACGGCGACCGTCGCGGAACAAATAGCGTTGTGCCGACTGCGACGGATCCGGTAGTGGCACCACCACCACGAAGTCGCTGTCACCGACGGGGCCGTAGGCGCCTCGCGGGCACGACGTCGCGCGCGCGGAAGCCGATGCAACGGTCGAAACAAGCAGGAGGGCAGCGAGAGCGGCGAAGCGTCGGGACATGAAAAATTCCATTGTGGAGAAGGGTGTATCCGGTGAGTTGCGGTGCTTGCCCGGAGGTTGACGCCCGGACCGGGAGCCATTGTTCGATGAGATGCTGGGTGAAGGTCAACCCAGCGGATTTCATCTGCCTGACACCTCAGCAGCCCTCGTAGGATGCGGTGAGCAACGCGAACCGCATCGTTCGCGGCTAGGCCGAAAAAAGGTTTTCCCTGGCGCGGAGCGGCACGACCGATGCGGTTCGCGTTGCTCACCACATCCTACCTATCGCCGAAGCTTATGGCTGAAGGCCGCTCGATGCCAGATGGAGCCATCTGATTGGAGGTGGGGACTTACAGCTTCATTTGATTGGCCTCGCAACAGAGGGCACTACAAATCTCCGCGTACTGCTCCGTTTTGTTCCGTTATCCACCCACTGTTGAAACAGGCCATCAAGATGCGCCATACCGCTTTCGGTGCCAGCCGGAAGCCCGTTGATGGCTAGCTCCACCCACGGTTTGTCCTGCGGATCAGTTTTGCGATAAAGCCCGATAAAGGCGGTATTGCTATTGGCCTTGCCGCAGCGGCGGTCGCCGCCGGCTTTGGCGCCTGCGTCCATGGCGCGCATGATGGCGCGGGCCATGGCCAGGTCGTCCGGCCAATCGGCCTTGCCCAGGGCTGCGATGGTTTTCGCCACGGCGTCTTCCGATGCCAGGGTGTTGCCTTGCACGCTGATGTGATCGGCGCCGGCGGTGGCTTTTGCGCCGGGTACTTCGGCGCCGGTGTAGGTGCGTGGGCGCGGGTCTGTTCCGCTGGATAGCAGTGCATATTGTTGACGCTGCGGTTGGTAATCGGAATTGGGAGCGGTGATTTTCGCGAGGATCGTGTCCAGGGGCGCGCCTTTGCGCAGCATGGCAACCGCCGCCTCGCGAGCGTCGTGGTTGCTGGCAGCCTGGACAATGACCACCCCCTTGCCCGGAACGACGGTCTGGATGCCGTAGACCCCGCCTGAGCATGAAGCCGCCGCCACGCCTATGGTGCCCGTGCGCGGATTGACGGTCGCGATGGACCAGGTGGCGTGGGCGTCAGGAGCGTAGACGGCAGTGAAGAAAAAGGGGATGAGGCAGCGAAGAGCGAGAAGACGATTCCGAGTCATTGGCGTGCCCTTGAGGTGGGAAAGGCGCCCGGGTGACGTTGCACACAGAAGTGCGGAGGGAGGGCGCATTTGCTTGGATGCCGAGTAGGGCAGTTGGGTTGAAGGCGAAACTACCCTATTGCCTGGAAGGTTAGTCGCGGCACCCGACGCCGTAGGGTGGGCGGATTTCCATCGCTTGTCTATTGCAGTGCACGGCCGGGCCGGTGGTCTTGGTGCGCGCACTGCAACGAACACCCTGCCGAATGCCACATGTGCGTGCGGATGCGCGCCGTAAAAAATACCGGCGCGCCCGGTCGGCGCATTACAGGGAATCACGCATGAGCAAACGATGGGCGAAGTGGGGATGGGTGTTGGCGCTGGCGACTCCGGCCGTGGCGCAGGCGCAGGTGGATCTGACCGTGCTCGATAAGGGCATGGCGGGGCCGCCCGCCCGTGTGCTGGTGCTGGGTTCAGTGCACTTGAGTGGCATGCCGGAAACCTTCAAGGCCGAATCACTCAACCCGGTGCTCGACAGACTGGCGGCGTTCAAGCCGGACATCATCACTATCGAGTCGATGTCCGGCGAGGAATGCGATCTGGCCGCTCGCCATCCCGCTGTGTACGGGCTGGATTTCTGCCCCGACACCGATGTAGCCAAGGCTGCCACCGGACTGGATGTACCCGCCGCGATCGCGGCTGTGAAAAGCTTGCTCGAGACATGGCCCGCGCAGCCCACGCCGAATCAGCGACGCCTGCTTGCGTCGCGGTTCCTGGCGGCCAACGACCGCGCCTCGGCGCTGGTGCAATGGTGGCAGTTGCCGGCGGCCGAACGGCGTACCGGCGACGGATTGAACGATGAGCTGGTGGCGATGCTGGAGAAGCTCGCCACCCGCAATAACGAGAGCTACCAGATTGGCGCGCAACTGGCCGCGCGCCTGGGTCTGCAACGCGTGCATGCCGTCGACAATCACACGGGCGACAACGTCCGCGTCGCTGACGAAGCAGCATTCGGCAAGGCGCTGCAGGCGGCTTGGGATACGGGCAAAGCGGAATTGGCGGCGGCGGAGAAGCGGCAGGAAGTCATGACGAAGAATCACGATATGCTCGGCCTATACCGCGATATCAATCGCCCCGCCAACCTGGCGATGCTCGCCGACCTCAACGCCGGCACCGCCATGCGTTCGACCTCAAAGGAGGGCTACCCACAGATGTGGGTGGGCGGCTGGGAAATCCGCAACCTGCGCATGATCGCCAACATCCGCGAGACCTTCCGCGAACGCCCGAGCGCCCGTGTGCTGTCGATTGTCGGTGTTTCGCACAAGCCGTGGTTCGACGGCTGGCTTGGGCAGCTGCAAGGCGTGGAGATCGTCGATGTGGAGCAGGTGCTGAAGTAATTCACCCGATAGAATGAAATCCGCGTGGTGCAGGCTTAAGCCCGCACCGCGACTTGGCCGACTATTTTTTCTGATTGAGAATCGCGGCGCTAGCAACTTTCACAGGGACGGGAATGAACGGACTGAAGAACGTACGCAACCGCCGCAATGATGCATTGGCACGGGTAGGTTGGGACCGATTGGAGATGATGCTGGTCGATTACTATCGAGAGCAGGGCTGGCGCGTCGAACATATTGGCACCGGTGCTGGCGGTAGACGGTTCGATGGTGGAATCGACCTGAAGCTTCGCAGGGGCGATGAATATGTTCTTGTCCAATGCAAGCATTGGAACGCGAAGCAGGTCACTCATAACGCGGTGCACGAGTTGCTCGGGATCAAGGTCAACGAGAACGCCACCGGCGCCATCGTCATCACCAGCGGCGAGTTCACGCAAGCTGCCCGGCAAGCGGCTACCCGCCTGGGCCACGTCCAACTGATCGATGGCGACGCTCTGCGCGTGATGCTCGGTCCGCAACTCGATGCTTTCAAATCAGCCGAGCCGCCGCCTGTTCCTTCTACATCGCCTTACCGCTACGAGCGCAAGGAAATGTCGGTTGGCCAACGCTCCTCTTTATTGATTGGCGCTTTGCTGTTTGGCTCACTGGTTTGCTACGGGCTGTTTCGTCTTGTTACTTGGCCCCTGAACCATGAAATCAACATAGAGCTTCCTCAAAGTGCCGGGTCGCCATCCTCGAAAGTTCCCACGCAGCGCCTTGCTCCCCAGCAACCGCCGTTGGACGCCGAGACTGAAGCGTCACCACGCATCGAGCCGCCGATGACCAGTGCTGAGCTGGAAGAGTGGAAGCGTCGAAATGCGGAGTCCATGCGCATACTCGAAGAGAACGAATCGAAAGCTGACTAGGCTTCTCAGTCCTTCCTTTGGCCGGTCAGCGCTTTACGAAACTCCCTGACCGTCGCAATCAGTTGCTCCGGTGATTCTTCCGCGACGTACTCGCCACCCGGAATGACCTTGCCTTCGACGTGGGTTGCGCCTTTTTCCCTTACGCCAGGCACGTAGTTGTCCGTCTTCCGTCCGTCCGCATCGCCGCGCACGTAAAGGATGGGCAGATCGATACGTTTGTGTTGTGCATTGTGCTTGGCGTCGTCGGCCATGGCGCGATACCAGTCGAAGCCGGCGGTGAGTGCTTCCGGACGCTCGTAGGCGCGCGCGTATTCGTCGCGGGCTTCTTCTGTCAGCGCGGTCTTGTCGCCCGCCATGATGTCGTAGAAGAAGTCGAAGTATTGGCGCTGGTGTCCGGCTACCAGCAGTTCCGGCAGTTCGGGGAGTGCGTGCAACGCGAAATGGAAGATGCGTGGGTCGGCGAGGGTTTCGGCCCAGGGGGAAATGCCGGGAATCACGGTGTTCATCACCATGGCGCCCGAGATCCTGTGCGCGTGATCGCGTGCCGCCGCGTAGGCGATCATGCCGCCTACGTCGTAGCCGGCGAACAGGATGTCTTGGGCGCCAAGTTTCTCTGCTGCGTCCAGTAACAAGCCGGCGAGGACGGTCTTCTCGGCGGATGGTGGCGCTCCCTGCGAAGCACCGATGCCTGGTAGATCGAATGCGAGTACGAAATGATCGTTGCCTAGTTCCGGCAACACATTGTCGAATGCGCGGCTCGATTGCGGCCAGCCATGCAGCAGGACCAGTGCGGGCTTGGAACTATCGCCGGCGGTGCGTGCGGCGATCTTCAGGTTGTCGACTTCTGCGTACAGCATGGCCATGGAGGGGCTCCGCTTGCTTCGAAGGGACTCCGCTTTTCCTCCCCCTTTTACAAAGGGGGACTGAGGGGGATTTGCTTTTGCTTCTTCTAAACGCAACAGCAACGGAAAATCCCTGTCGTCCGCTGGGTGGACCCTCGTCCTCTTTATAAAAGGGAGCTATGCCCGGCTCGGCAATCACCGATGAGTTCGTTAGTTGGATCGAAACACTGCCGCCGTTACGAATAGGTAAAACCCACTATCGCGGCTTTGACTCAGCACCACCGCACAAGCCTTTCACGATCCACTTACCGCATCTTCACTGATGCTTCCGATTTGAGTGGTCGAATATGAGCCCCTTGTTTCACATCAGGAGAGTGAGCATGAAGAAGTCTGTCGTTGCTTTTGCGTTGACGCTTTTATTGTCTGCCTCCGGCTCGGCGCTTGCTGCCGTGGTGTACGTCTCTGGCAGCGGACAGAGCTATGACCCTGGAATTGCATTGGAGGATGCGCGTGCTGATGCCATCGGCCAATGCACGGCACAGGGCGGGACGCCGTTGGAAGAGGTTTACAACCATGTGACCCGGGCCAACCTATGGATTGCGAGCTCGATCTGGCAATGCGAGGTGCCGGAGGGCTGAGGGTCCCGCACTGGCGCTGATAGTCTCCGGTGCGCGTATGCAGTCCACCCAGTGCAGTTTGGCGCGAGAACCTGAGTTGTCGGCTTGGTCTTCGTGTGCGGCGGGCTTGAGCCCGCTCTATGTCCGCGTTGGGTTTTACCTCACGCGTCGGAAGCGACGAAGGTAGCTTCCTTCTGGAATCGTGCCTCCGATGATCAACTCGTCGCCGACGATCTTGATGGGCCGGGGTTGGTCGGTGCTGGTGTAGCTGGGCATCAGGCTACCCTCCACGCGATGGATCACTTTGCTTTGTGCTTCGATGACCTGGTAGGTGCCGAAGTAGGCGACATAGCCGTCATAGGCGGCGCGGACTTCCTGGTCGGTGCCCTTGCTGTCGTCGCCGGCGGCGAAAGGACGCGTGGCAGGCGTGCGCATCAGTTGGACGTGCAGGTGGCCTGTCGGGTCGTACACGATGTATCCCGTCGGATGCTCCCCATAGGGATGGCTGACTTTGCCGGCGGGATCGGTGTCCACTACTTCGATGACCTGCCATGTACCCACGAGTCGTGATGCAAGCGTCTCAGCGTCGCCGGCCGTAGCTGGCGCTATGGTGGAATAGCTGATCAGTAGGGTGGTTGCTAAGGAAACGAAAATTCCAGCTTTCACATGCGGCTCCATTGGCTCAGGCGGTTGCCGATTGTGAATGACAGTGCGCTTCCGTGGTTTATGGTCTATTGGAAATGTGCATATCGTGGGTACGTGTTTGCGGAGCGTGTATGCAGAGATTGCGATTTTGTTTGCCCAGGCTTGTTCCCGGCCGGCTCCAAGCATGATTCTCCGTTAGCGGTGAAACCGCGGCGTGTCCGTTCCCGAAGCTGGTTGTCGATTCGCGGTACGCCAGTTCGTCATAGTCAGGTAATCCCAACCAGGAGTTCCGTATGTCGCTCGCCAAGCCCATCACTCCGCACCTGTGGTTCGACACCCAGGCCCGGGAAGCCTCCCAGTTCTATTGTTCGGTCTTTCCCGATTCCAGAATCGATTCCATTGTCACGATCCGCGACACGCCGTCGGGCGATTGCGATGTGGCGTCGTTCACGCTGCACGGGCAGCCGTTCATGGCCATCAGCGCGGGACCGGTGTTCACGTTCAACCCGTCGGTGTCTTTCATCGTCAACTTCGATCCGTCGCGGGAGGCGGACGCCGCAGCGCGCCTGGAGCGGACCTGGGCGACGTTGGTCGACGGCGGAAAGGTACTTATGCCGCTGGACGCATATCCCTTCAGCAAGCGCTACGGCTGGCTGCAGGATCGCTACGGGTTGTCCTGGCAGTTGATCCTGGCCGATCCGTCCGGTGAGAGGCGGCCGGCGATCATGCCGTCGCTGTTGTTCACCGGCGAGGTCTGCGGCAAGGCTGAAGAAGCCGGTGCGTTTTATCGGTCCGTCTTCGACGGTTCCCAGGCCGGGCAGCTGGCGCGTTATCCCGAAGGCATGGCCCCGGACCAGGCGGGCACGGTGATGTACTCGGATTTCCGGCTGGACGCTACCTGGTTCGCCGCGATGGACAGTGCGCGCGAGCATGGCTTCGGTTTCAACGAGGCCGTCTCGTTCCTGGTGCACTGTCGCGACCAGGTGGAGATCGATCGCTATTGGGCGCAGCTATCCAGCGTGCCGGAATCCGAACAGTGCGGCTGGTGCAAGGATCGCTATGGCGTGTCCTGGCAGATATCGCCGATTGTTTTGGACGAGTTGATGACATCGGGCGATCAGGCCGTCGTTGATCGGGTGACTCAGGCGTTTTTGGATATGAAGAAGCTCGATGTTGCGGCGATTGAAAAGGCGGGGCGGGGTGGGTAGCGCGGTTTTGCACCGACGGCATTTTCCATCCCCATAGCTATCGGAAGATAGGGACGCATCAGCTATTCGGAACAATAAGGAACGTCATCCCGGCGCAGGCCGGGACCCAGCGACTTTCGCTTCTACGGGTTCAAGACACTGGGTCCCGGCCTGCGCCGGGATGACGAAGGATTTGTTGTCGCCTAATACGAACAGCGCTACTTCCCACGCTTCTTGTAGGTGATCTCCATCATCTTGGTTTCCTTGCCATCCGGGCCAGGTCCATACATCTCGAATACTTCGGTACTGGCGTCAGTCCAGCGGGTGGTCATGCGCGTGGTCTGTGGTTTCTTGGTGACCGGGTCTTGATAGCTGCCGGTGTAGGTACATGTCAGCTTGGCGTCGCAGGTGCCTTCGCTGACCATCAGGCCGGTGCTCATGTTGTCGTTCCAGGTCGCCCAGTACTTGCCGGTGGTGTTATCGAATCCGTGCATGCCGTGGCCGTTGAAAGGCTGCCCCATCATCTGCGAGGTCACGTCCTCCACCATGACGCGATCGCCGAGCACCATCTTGCGCGTGGCGGTGCCGCTGTCGGTGGTCGGCTCGCCGCCGGGCGTGTGCCAGCCCTTGATCGTCAGATCATAGGTACCGGCCAGCGACGCCAGCTTCTGGTGTTCCGCGCCGGGCGTGCCGGCTTTCTGGAAGGCTTCCATCATGGCCTGCGTTTCAGGCGTCATCTGCGGCGCGGTGGCTTCCTGTGCGGCCAGCGGACTGGCGAACAGCAGGGTAATGGCGGTTATCGAAATGGCATGCTTGCTGATCATGGTGGAACCCCTCCCAGGGCAGTGAGTTGGTTTACGTGAGGAGCTATGTGCTCCGGATTGCGCTTAAACGGCGTGAAGGCGGTAGGGCGTATTGAACGGCAAGAGCAAATCCCCCTTTTAGAAAGGGGAGGTAGAACTGAAGCCAAGGGCTCAACGGCGCGATGCCAGTACGCCGTCCAGCGCGAGCTGCACCTTGAACCCTGCTTTCTCCAACCGCTTCGCCACTTCGCGCGGCACGTCCCGTCCACTGGTGAGTTTGTTCGGGGTACCGGTGTAATGGAACAGGCGGCCGCCTTTGCGCAGCACGCGCGCCAGTTGGTCGTAGAACACTTGCGAGTAGAGTTCGCCGGCAATGCCGAAGCGCGGCGGGTCGTGGAGCAGGGCATCCACGGAGCTGTCGGCGACCTGCGCGATAGCTTCGGAGATGTCGGCATGGGTCAGCTGTAGTCGGCCGTCGTTTTCCGGCGCTTCCGGGTCGGGAGACCATGGATTGAGCGTTCGCAACCACAGCACGTCGGCGTTCTTCTCGAACGACTGAATGCGCGCCGCGCCAGATTCCAGGCAACACGCGGCGAAGTAGCCCAGACCACCACAGGTATCCAGCACCACCTTCCCCCGCGGCTCGACCAGCGCAACCTTGCGGCGCGCGTCCTCAAGCGGCGATTCCTTCGAAGTGGGCAGCATCTTGATGCCGTCGATCTCGAATGTGGGCGCGCCCCATTCGGTGGGCACCAACTTGATCAGCGAACCGGAATAACGGGATATCGGCGCGAATTCGTCACCATCCCAGTAATAGAGCGTGCGGTCTTTCAGTTTTTCAGGATACGGATAGCGCCTGCCATGCCATTGCCAGCTGTCCGCCTTCAGCAGCGCCTCGCCGCTGGAACGCCCCAGGTCCAACGAGCCTGTCCATGTACCCCCAACGCGCGCGGCCTGTAGCGCATCGGCAAGGTCGCGGGTGAGCAGAGGGCCGGAATAATGAGGCATTGCGTACGATCTCCTGGAGCGCCGACGATGGCCGGCTTCGATTCCAGGATAGTTTGACGCCTAACGCGACAGTAGGTTGGGTTGGTTCAATCCAACGGTGTCAGTTCGCCTTGGACGGTGGACCAGCCAGGCCTACAACCCTCAAGACGCTGAGCAGTCCGCTTGAAAGGGACGATTGAGCTCTGCGGCTTGATCGATGCCAGGTGCCGTCCGGCGTACGCTCGCTGACCCACCTCACATCACACCCGTCCATTGCGTAAAGGAAACCCTACCTGATGCGCTGACCGGTGTGAAGGCGTTTGCCTTGCCTACGCTGCTTGGCATTTTCTCTTTGGAACGCGATTGGGGGCTCGAGAATGTTTATCATCAGGTCATCGACTCAAAAGATGGGATGCCGTGGACGAAACGCATATTGAAACGGTGTCACCACCGTTTGTAGTGTTGCCAGGATGGGTTAGCTCGGTCATCGATCTGTTGTGGCTAATGTTGTGCGGCATTAGCTGGTTGTTTTCACTAGTAGCTGGCTTGGCGCTCGCGCACTACTTCACGACAAAGTTCGAGTTCCTCGGATTTGCCCTCGTCCCCGTTATTTGGCTTGCGACTGTTTGGGTCCACGAGTATGGCCATGTGTTGGGCGGTCGAGCAGTGGGGATGACGCCTCATCTGATGCAAGTCGGCCCATTTTTGCTGTGGAAGCAGCGTTGGGGATGGCGCCTCCAATGGCATCGTAAGCGCCGGGACTATGGTGGGCTAACCATGGCGTTTATCAATCCGGACATTGACTACCGCCAACAACAAATGGTGATGACCATAGGCGGACCCGCTGCGAATCTATTGGTCGCGATGATCATGGGGTGGGGAGCGCTATATATCGAAGAGCGCGACATGGACGGATTTCTTTGGGGATTAGCCGTCTTGAATCTCGCCATGGCCTTGGCCAACCTCCTGCCCAAGAGAGGGACTTTGGCAAGCGATGGCATGCTCCTGCTGGACTTGTACAAAGGTATTGACGAGGAATCGCCTGAATTTCTTATCGCACATCTAAATGGGCTATCGGTAAAAGGCACGACTGCTGATAAATTGCCTGTGGATATTCTGGCGAAATTAGAAAGCCAGCCGGCGCCTTATCCGCTTTTCCAGACTTGGTACGTAGTGAAAGGCCTGCAGAATCGCAACGAATGGGCGCAAGTGGTTGCACTGGAGCCGTTGGTGGAAGATCGCATCAGTAAGCTCTCTCCAGAGTTGGAAATGGCGATGAGCGAGTTGGCAGCGCAAATGCGCTGCGAAATCGCTTTTTCCAAGGTGATGACGGGACAAAAGCTTGACCACACCATTGACCAGGCATTGACCATGAACTCCGATTGGTCCAACCCCGGCTTGCGCGCAAGATGCCATGCGCTAATGGCGGTGAGGCAGGGCAACGAAGCGCTCGCGCGTTCACTACTAGAGAAATCGCGTCGGTCTGTCTCCCGATCCATCGACTTGGCGCTCCATGCATCCGAGGCCAGCATCAGACGGGCAATCACATTGCAGATAACATCGGCGTAAGCTGATAGAGCAGCACGTCCTATCGGTTCTCGGTCGCCTTCGAGCTCATACCTCTCCCGTTTGGATACTGGGCTGATGACATCCAGCCCAGTCTGCCGCCCTAAGCGCGTTATCGATCCAACAACGCGCTTCGTATGCCTCAAGGTGCGGGGCTACCTGGCCTGAACGTTGCCGACGAGACAGCAGGACCGCTCGCCTCGTCCTTGGGCTTGCGCCACGGCAACAGCATTGGCACCTGACGTTGGTACGCGCGATAGGTTTCGCCGTAGCGTGCGACCAGGTCGCGTTCCTCAAGGAACTTCACCGCGACCAGGATGTAGCCGGTGGTCACCGCTGCGAACAGCAAATGGCCCAGGCTCATCGTGGGCGTGGCCCAGAATGCGATCAGAAAACCCAGCATGATCGGATGGCGCACGATGCGATAGAGCGCACGAACGACGAAGGGTGCTTCGGGAGCCGGGCCTTGTCCGCGCGCGTGACGCCACACCTGGCGCAAGCCAAACAGATCGAAGTGGTTGATCAGGAAGGTGCTGGCCAGCACCAGCAGCCAGCCCACCGCGGATAACCCGAACAGGATCCAGCGTGCAGCCTCGCCTTCGACGTCCCAGATAAGCTGCGGCAAGGGCCGCCATTGCCAGAACAACAGCGCCAGGACCAGGCTAGTGGCCAGCACGAAGGTGCTGCGCTCGACCACCGCCGGTACGAAACGCGTCCACCAGCGTTTGAACGCCGGCCGCGCCATGATGCTGTGTTGCAGCGCGAACAACGTCAGCAGGGTCAGATTGATCCCCAGCGCCAACGGCAGGGAAACGGCGACGCCATTGTCGATGTGCTTGGGCACGCCGAAGCCGGCGACGAAGGGAATGGCATACAAAAAGGCCGCCAGGAACACCGTGTAACAGGCGGCGCCGTATAGCAGGGCAAATACGCGGGACATCATGAATCTCCAAGAGTGGTGTTAAACCGTCCCTGTCCTTACGCCCGGGGAAGAAACGGTCTGAATACGACCACCGTGCACGTGGGGGATGGGCTGGCGTGCGGCGAGATACAACAGGTGGCTGACCACTGAGTTTGGGCACCGCTGGCGCCAACAGCCATGGGAACCTTGTCCCGGTCGTGGTGGTATTTATCCCTGCACCCGGGACAAATGTCCCGGATGTAGATGCTCAGCCCGGCGGCGTTGGCGGATGCTTGTACGCCATCACGATGGCTTCGGCCCGGCTGCGCACGCCGAGCTTTCGGTAAAGGTGGGAGATGTGGTTGCGTACGGTTTTTTCGGCAATGCCCAAGTGCCAGGCGATCTGGGCATTGCTGCGGCCTTCGCACAACAGGGCCAGCGTCGTGCGTTCGCGCGTGGTCAGTGCGGCCGTTAATCTGGTGTCCGCGGCGGTGTCGAGCGTTTGTCCGGTGAACTCCAGCACGGCCTCCTGGAACTCGCGCCAGGCCGGTTCTTGTTCCAGCAGCACATGATTGGGCGAGTCCAGCTGCACGAATGTCGCGCCGGGAATCTGGCTGGCCAGCAGCTTGCCCTGCGACAACGGCGCGATTTGATCGCGGCTGCAATGCAGCACCAGCGTGGGCACGCGCACGCGTGCCAAGTCATCGCGCACGTCGATGCCCCCGCGAGCCTGCAACAATGCGCACGCATTCTTGGCCGACGTGGTACGCCGGCATAGTTCATTGAACCAGTCGATCTGCACCGGCGTGCCCTGCGGCGCGAAGCGCGAGGTGAACAACTGGCGAAAGGCGGGGTTGTCGCTACCCCATCCCAGTCCCACCACTTCCATCACCGCCTTGTACAGCGCACGCCGCTCGGGGTTGTCGCTCTTATGGCCGCCGACGGCGTAGCCGCCATACAAGATCAGGTGCGATACGCGCTGCGGGTGGCGCACGGCGTAGCGGATCGCCGTCGCCGCGCCCTGGCTGATGCCGAGCAGCGCGAATGGGCGGTCGAGGCCGGCGTCGTCTACGACGTTCTCCAGGTCTTCCACCCAGCGCTCCAAGGCCAGATCGCCCACGTCCCAATCCGACATGCCGCAGCCGCGCTCGTCGTAGCGGAAGTAATGGAAATGTTCGCCAAAGAAGCGGAGCCAATGCGCCCAGACCGGGCTCTCAAGATCGTATTGCAGGTGAGTCAGCCAGGTCGCGGCTTTGACCAGCGGCAAGCCGCGTCCCATCTCGGCCCACGCAAGGCGGACCTGATCGTCGGTGACAACGTAGTGGATGTGCTGTTTCATCACACGTCCGGTCAGCGGACTCAACGCAGGATAGCGCGTTGGCAGATCGCCAGTCTCTGAGTCAACGCAATAACGGGGTGTAGGCGGTCAGGGCCGATGTAGGCGCTTGGGTCGTGGCGCGTGCTTCGGCAAGGGCGAGCCTCGGTGCTAAAGTGCCTCGCCTTTTCACCCGCACTGCAAAGCGAGCAACAGATGACGACGGATGCTTTTTACCCCATCGGCACACCTGGCCAGCCCTGGGGCGACACCGAGAAAGCCGAATGGCGCGCGCGGCAGAAGGTGCAGCGCCGCTACGCCGATGATGTGCTGACCGTGGTCGACCGCCTGCGCGAACGTTTCGACGTCGTGCAATACGGAGAACTGGACTACGCGCCGGACGGCACCTATCCGCTGTTCGCCGTGCGCAGCCGCGACTGGGACGAAGCTTTGCCCGTCATGCTGGTGACCGGTGGTGTGCACGGCTACGAAACCAGCGGCGTGCACGGTGCGTTGCGGTTTCTGGAGCAGCGTGCGGCGGACTATGCCGGCAAGGCCAATCTGCTGGTGGCACCTTGCGTCAGTCCGTGGGCGTACGAGCGCATTCATCGTTGGAATCCCGATGCGATCGATCCCAACCGTTCGTTCCGCGAAGGCAGCCCGGCGCAGGAATCGGCCGCATTGATTCGGCTGATAGCGCCAGTGCGCGACAAGGTGGTGATGCATATCGACCTGCACGAGACCACCGACAGCGACGAGAGCGAATTCCGCCCGGCGCTGGCCGCGCGCGACGGCCAGCCCAACGAACCAGGCGAAATCCCCGATGGTTTCTACCTGGTCGATGACAGCGACAATCCGCAGCCCGAGTTCCAGCAAGCGGTGATCGCGGCGGTAGAGAAAGTCACCCACATTGCTCCGGCTGACGGCAACGGCGAGATCATCGGTTCCGCGGTGGTTGCACCGGGCGTCATCCGGTATCCGCTCAAGCGCCTGGGCCTGTGCGCCGGCGTCACCCATGCCCGCTACACGACGACGACCGAAGTCTATCCCGACAGCCCGAAAGCCACGCCTGAGCAGTGCAATGCGGCGCAGGTGTCGGCGGTGTGCGCGGCGATCGACTACGTGCTGGCGCAAGAGCCACGGAAATAGGGCTGGCTCAAGCCCGCCATCGATGCATGGCGTGGCTTTTTTGCCTATCGAAGCCCCTGGTGTGGGGCATCTCGCATAAAGGGCATGAGCCGCCCTATGCCAGGCACCTGAGGATCAGCGCGCCGCAGGGATGCATTTCTTGCGGGAGCGACGTGAGTCGCGACCGGATTAATCAACGTCGCGACTCAGATCGCTCCCACACGGCATCTGTCCATATTGACGCGGTCCATTTATCTGACTAAAGTCAGCTAATGGACGAAAACCAGATTCAGCAGGTCCGCAGATTCAACCGGGCGGTGACGCGGCGCATCGGCGTGTTGACCGATGATTACCTAGGTCGCGGGCGGCCGCTGGCGGAGTCGCGCTTATTGTTCGAGATCGGCCGCGAAGGCGCCGATGTGCGCGACCTGCGCGCGCGGCTGTCGCTTGATTCGGGTTATCTGAGCCGGTTGTTGCGTGCACTGGAAGCGCAAGGGCTGGTGGCGGTAAAGCCTTCGGCCCACGATGCTCGGGTGCGGCAGGTGGGATTGACCCGCAAAGGCCAGCGCGAAGTGGACGCGCTGGATACCCGTTCGCAGACGCTGGCGACCTCGCTGCTGTCCCCGCTGGGCGCGGTGCAGCGCGAGCGCCTGATTGCGGCGATGGCCGAAGTAGAGCGGTTGTTGCGAGCGTCGGCGGTGGAGATCACCCTTGCCGATCCTGCGGGCGCCGAAGCGCATGCCTGCATCAATGCCTACCTGGGCGAACTCAACACTCGTTTCGAGGATGGCTTCGATGCTACACGCAGCGTGTCCGCCGACCCGAGTGAATTGGTGCCGCCACGCGGGGCATTTGTCATCGCCAGGCTCGACGGCGAGGCGATGGGCTGCGGCGGTCTGAAAATCACCGGCACTGGTGTGGGTGAAATCAAGCGCATGTGGGTAGCGCCGTCCGCGCGGGGACTTGGCATCGCCCAGCGCTTGCTGGACACATTGGAAGCACAGGCTCTCGCCATGGACCTGCATACCCTGCGGCTGGACACCAACCGCAGCCTCACCGAGGCGCGCGCGTTATACGCACGCAACGGCTATCGCGAGATACCGCCGTATAACGACAACCCCTATGCCGATCATTGGTTCGAAAAGCGGCTAACCACGTAGGAGCGGCGTCCCGCCGCGAGCTCTTCTTGTCAGACCGCGATAGAAGCGAAGAGCTCGCGGCGGGACGCCGCTCCTGCAGGGCGCGCGTGCTAAAACCAGGCTTAGTCTTCTTTCTTGGCGCCTTTAAGCAAGGCGACAATCGCTATGGAATGACCATGACCCAGGCCGAAGTCCTTCTTGAGCCAGGCAATGATGTCGCCGGCCTTGATGCCTGCTTTAAGTCCGCCGTTCTCGGTGAAGCCCTTGGTGGCTGCGAGCTTGCGGAAGTCCGCTGGGCTCTTACCGGTCTTGGTTTGGATGTTGTCTAGATAAGCCTGAAAAGACATGGTGATCCTCGATGGTTGGCGGGTCGCGGTTTCCGTTGTTGCCGCAGCGTGCGCTGTGCGCACGAAGCGATCAGTTTCCAGGATGCATGGCGCAAGGCGCCACCGCCCTCAATCGCGATCCGGTGCGCCCAGCGGGAAGTAGGACCGATAAGGCCGCGCCTCATCGACCGCTCGTGCGAACGAAGGGCGGGCCAGCAGGCGCTGGCGGTAGGCGACCACGTTCGGGAATCGGTCGCCGATGGGATGCGTCCAATCGGCATAGAACAAGGTGGGTCCGGCGGCGCAGTCGGCCAGACTGAAGGTGTCGCCGGCGGCCCATTCCCGGTCGGCCATGGTCTTGTCCAGCCAGGCATAGGCGGTGTCCAGCATCGCGCGAGCTTCGGCCACGCCATAGGGATCTCGATCGGCCTCGTCGCGTATGCGGTCGAATACGCACTTCTGCTGTGGGGTGGAAATGTAGTTATCGAAGAAGCGGTCGAGCATTCGCACCTCCAGCGCTGCCCGCGGATCTTCCGGGACCAGCCGCGTCGGTCCCGGATGGTGCAAATCCAGGTACTCGATAATGATGCTGGCCTCGAGGATCGTCCGGTCGCCATCCACCAGCAGCGGAAAGCGCTTCAGCGGCCAGAGCGATTCGAACTCGCGGATGATGGGACTGTCGGCACCTTCCAGCAGACGCCACTCAAAAGGTGTGTCGTTCTCATACAGCGCGATCAGCGCCTTCTGGCAGTAGGACGAAAAAGGATGAGCGTAGAGCTTCAGATTCATTCGGCTTGGTTCTCTTGAGCGCTTTGTTCCGGGCTATGAGATGGCTTCATAGGGCGTGCTTCTTGGAAGGCTAACGGGCGGGGCGATAGTGTGGGAGCTTGCCTTCCTTACTGCGCGACGAAGAAGGGCGGGCCGAATCGACATCGGAGTTGGCAGTATTGGCCGGTGGCTGTTCAAAGGCGCCGCCGGTCCTGCGGAGATGGCGTTTTCACATCGATTCATTTGCGGGAGAGCAAGCTTTTCCGAACCTTCATACAGTAGTTGGGAGACAGCCATGGCGACCGGCTGGGCAGGCGATGGTGCGGTGCAGGACCAGATCGACGCGACCGTGAAAGACGGCATCGAACGCGCGCGCAAACAACTTCCGCAAGGACCGGGGCTGACGCATTGCGAAGAATGCGATGCACTCATTCCCGCGGCCAGACGCAAAGCCGTCCCGGGTGTGCGTTTGTGCGTGGCTTGCCAAGAGGTCCATGACCAGGAAGCGCATGAGACAGGCGGCTACAACCGGCGTGGCAGCAAGGACAGCCAATTGCGTTGATGCGCCAGGGCGCCGCTCGCGCCACGCATCACCACGATGGCATGATGTTTTTCTCTTTCCACACGCCGCCCACATGACCTCACCGCAGGGAAGCCTGTTCGCTCCGGCGCAGACCGCTACTCACAAACTTTTCTTTGCCTTGTTTCCGGGCCCGGAGGAATGCGAACACCTCCGGCAGCTCGCAGCCTCGCTGCATCCGGCGTATCCCGCCGCGCGCTGGATACGGCCGGATCGTTATCACATGACGCTGCACTACCTGGGCGAAAGCGACCAGCGGCGCGACGACCAGATCCGTGATGCGGTCGATGCGATGCGGGCGCTGCCCGCTACCGAGCCTTTCACCCTGACGCTCGATCATCTACGTGTCCTTGGAAACCCACGCCGACCCGCGCTGACCCTGGCCGCATCCGAGATTTCCGCGCCGATGCAGGCTTTCTGGCAGGCACTGCAAGAACGACTGATCCGCGCGGGCTTCCACCGCCACATCGGCCGCACGTTCGTCCCGCATCTCACCGTGGCCTATGTGGACCCCGAACCCACGCTCGGCGCCGTCGATCCTGTCGTCCTGCGACCTGCAGAGTTCCGGCTGGTCCACAGCATCCAGGGCCAACCGGACTACGAAGTTCTGGGCCGCTGGCCGATCGGCCGTTAGCGCCCGGTGGTACCGGCGCACGGCCTCATTGCCGACGCCAGGGCGGGTATTATTCGCATCAGGGGTGTTCTGGGGAGCGCCTCCATGCAGCGTGTGTTTTGGCCGGGGGCTAGGGGATGCAGAAGGAACTGTTGCGAATTTTCATAAGCGTTTGGCTGGCTATCGGCCTGGGTTTGTCGGCGCCGAGCGCCCAAGCACGCATGCAGCGAATCGACCCGGGCGAAATACCCGAACTGGCGCCAGATGAAGGTCTGGTGCTGGTAGCGGTGGACACGGATGTCGATCTGTACAGCGTACGTGTGCGCAAGGATGGCAAAGCCTTTGGCGCTGGCGTGATGAACGATCTGAAGATCGGCCGTTCGTTCCGTCTTTATGTCGCACCCGCCGGTGTCTACGAGTGGCGCGAGGTCCAACTCATATTCGGGCTCAGGTACGCATTGAGCGACGACCCAGAATTCAAGTTCAAAGTCGAGCCTGGCAAAATCAGCTATGCCGGTGATCTGTTATTCCGGCCGATTACTGTTTGGCGAGCCACTGTCGCCATGTCCAATCGCGGCTTGGCGGCGATGGATTGGTTGGAACAGCAGCATCCTGTGCTGCACGCCAAATATCCTTTTGCGTACGTAGGCCGCTACCCGGATCCCTTTCCTGAGTTTTATCGGCAAGCTCGTTCGAAATACCCGGCCTCCACTGCCGTTTCGTCCATATCACTGATACCCCCACCGACTCCGGGTGTCTTGCCGATAGCGGTCAAGACGCTATGGAAGGAGCCGCGCATCCTCCAGGCCAGTCTCAATCCAGCGGGAACCCTGCTGGCGCTGCATGTGCGCAACTCCGATGAGGAATGGGGTGTGGAGTTGGTGGACTTGAAGGCCGGGAAGCTGACACAGATGGCCAAGAGCGCCATGGCGTGCTCGATAGAGTGGTCAGGCGACGACACTTTGCTGGTGTCGGTCGGCGAATCCGAGCGATTGAAGCAAGTCAGTGTGATCCGCATCGACACCGACGCAGCGGGCCATCATGGCTTCACCCGCATCAAGCTGCCCAGGGAAGGCTTCGTCGTGGATTCGCTGCCGCTGGAGCGCAACCACATCCTATTCGGTAGCTGGTCCAGGGAAGGCGACCTGATGGTCCACGAAGTGGACGTGTCCAGCCAGAAGGCGGCGGATGCCTTCCGTCCTACGCTGCGCAGCCGGATGAATGTCGGCGTGGAGGATGATGTGGCGTGGTTCACCGATGGAGATGGTCGGTTGCGTTTGGTGGCGGTGAAGCGCGACGACGAATACGTGCTGATGCATGGCAGCCACGGCGTTTATACCGACGTGATGAAACTGTCCGGCGAAACAGAATTCGACCCTGTGGGCGCGTCCTACGATGCCAGTGTCATCTATGGCATCACCGAGGAAGACCGCGATCAGCGCGAGCTGGTCGCGTTCGATGTCGCCAGCCGCAAGATCGTCAAAACGTTGTTCTCAAAACCAGGGGTGGATGTTGAAGCACCAATCTTCGACAGCGGGCGCAATCCTATCGGCGTGACTTATTACCAAAGCGGGCGCCTGGTTAGCGAATATTTCCAAGCCCAGAACAATCGCATTGGGCAGTTGCTGCAAAAAGCGTTCCCCGGGAAAACCGTGGCGGTGATCGATCGCAGCCGCGACGGCAAGCAAATGATCCTGTGGGTGGATGCGGGCGACCAGCCACCGCAGTTGTTTCATTTGGATGCAGTGAATCTGCGCGCCGCTCTGCTGGACGATAGCCTGCCGTGGTTGAAGGACATCCGCTTCGCCCCATCGGAAGTGGTCGCGTTCAAGGGCACCGACGGTCTGCCATTGGAAGCCTTCCTGACCTTACCGCCGGGTACGGGCAAACGGCCGCTGGTGGTATTTCCGCACGGTGGACCTATCGGGGTGGCCGATCAGCTGCATTTCGATCGCGAGGTCCAGTTTCTGGCTTCGCTGGGCTACGCCGTATTGCGCGTCAACTTCCGAGGGTCGGACGGATACGGCAAGGCTTTTCGGGAAGCCGGCCATCGCAACTACGGGACCTTGATCGAAGACGATATCGACGCGGCGATCCGCCATGTGACGGCGCGATATTCGGTGGATGAACAACGGATGTGCGTAGTGGGTTCTAGCTATGGAGGTTATTCGGCGCTGGTGGCGGCGGTACGTTGGCCGCAGCGTTTCCGTTGTGTGGTGTCGATCGCGGGCATTAGTGATCGGATTCTCTTCTTCACCGCCAGCGACAGTGGTCGTAGCGAAGAAGGGCGTAAGCAGCTGGAAAAGATCATGGGCGATCCGCGCTCTGATCAGGAAAAGATGCAAGCCACTTCGCCGCTGTACCACTATCAGAACATCCAGGTGCCCGTCATGCTGGCGCATGGACTAGAAGATATGCGCGTGGACTTCGAACACACCCGCCGGATGACTCGTGTGCTCAGTATGGCGGGCCGGACGCCAGTGGGCCTGGAGTTCGAAAAGGAAGGTCACGGCTTTGAGAAACTGGAGAACAACGAAAAGCTATGGAACGGGGTGGCGGGCTTCTTGCGCCAGCACCTGGGCGGTACCGCTGCCAGTGCCGGGGTAACGGCCTCCCCTTGAGCCCGGGGAATCGGCGTTCCATCGTTCCTGCAAGAAGGGCGCACCGCTTGGTTGTCGATCCATGGAGCAGCCATGTCGATTTCGATGTCTCCCGTTCGACGCCTACCTAGGGAGGCGCGAATGGTCGCGCCTCCCGGCACAGGACAGGAGTTAGACCATGCGATTTCTTTCGATGATCCGGGTGAACGAGAATTCGGACTTGGTTCCCAGCGAGCAGCTGATGGCCGATATGGGCAAGTTGATGCAGGAGATGACGGAGGCGGGCGTGCTGCTGGATACCGCGGGGTTGCGGCCCACTTCCGAGGGCGCGCGGATCCGGCTTACCCGCGGCAAACTCAGCGTGACCGACGGTCCATTCAGTGAGAGCAAGGAAGTGATCGGCGGATTCGCGCTGATCCAGGTCGAGACCCGGGAAGAGGCGATCAAATGGGGCCGGCGTTTCCTGGAGGTGCACGGCGACGAATGGGATATCGAGTGCGAGGTGCGACAGGTGGATGACGGAGCTTGCCGGTCATTGATGGAAGAAGAGCAGGCGGCTCATTGCGTCTAGGCTGATTTGCTCTGCAGCAACGGGCGCTACGCGCGCCGTTGCCGGCTAGCCGCTTACCTGGCGGGTCGGCGCATCCATAGGTAGTCGGGGTCGGTCGAACGGCACCCGGCCGTTCGCCATTTGCGCATGCGCACGGTCAAGCCCGTGCTTGCGGGAAAATCAGCATCAAAGCGGCGACACCCGGCGGGGTGCCCGCTTTCACGGGCATATCAGCCCGTCAGGTGCTGCCGGGAGTAGGGGGCTTCGGGGCGGAATCCGCAGCTGCCTTTGCGGCATCGCGGGCTTCGCGCTTGCGGGCGTCCTTTTCGTCCTGCTGCTTCTTCTTAGCAATCTCGCGCTGGCGCTTTTCAAAGGAGTAGTTGGGCTTTGCCAAGCGGATATCTCGGTGATTTGGGGAGCGCCAGTGTACGCCCCTGGACCGCCATCGGGCCTCACCCGAGTTTTATGAACAGAAATGGCGACCTCAACCCCGGGGCGAAGCGCTTGTTTCCGGAGGCTGAGCCACCGCTATTCACGTAGAGCGGAGCTTGCTCCGCTGCTCTTGTGGGGCGACGCACATTGACCGGATGCGGAGCGAAGAGCAGCCGAGCAAGCTCGGCTCTACGAGGAGCTTTCTCGAGGAAAATTCCATCTGGGGGGTTCATGTAGAGCGGAGCTTGCTCCGCTGCTCTTTTCGGACGGTGCACGTTGACCGGATACGGAGCGAAGAGCAGCCGAGCAAGCTCGGCTCTACGAGGAGCTTTCTCGAGGAAAATTTCATCTGGGGGTTCATGTAGAGCGCAGCTTGCTCCGCTGCTCTTTTCGGACGGTGCACGTTGACCGGATATGGAGCGAAGAGCAGCCGAGCAAGCTCGGCTCTACGAGAAGCGCCGTTCCGGGGAAGTTCCGCGATGGGCGTTCCTAGTTACGGCTTATCAGCGTTTTCAGCTTGGGGCAGGGCATAGTCGAAGCGATAAAAGTGCTTGCCCTCGGTAATTTCGATACGCATCGATCCGCTGATGCCGCGCAGCGCGCCGGTCCCGGAATCCGGAACCACCGCCACCGTCCATTCCTGGGGTGTGCCCTGGACCATCAGTGCCCGGTGCACCAACACGAAACTACCGCCCTGCCCATGCAGCGATCCGTTGACCTTTTCGATCGCGACATAGGCGCCGGACTGTGTTCCGTCCCCAGATGCCAGCATTTCACCCTGGCTGGTCGCCTCCAGGTCCCCGTGAAACTGTTTGTCCAGCGACAGCCGAGCTACCCCGGAGGACTGTGCGGGAGCATTGTCGGGAGTTTGTGGTACTACCTTGACGTCGAAAGTGCCACTGGCTTGCATGGGAAAGGACTCCTTTGGGGTTTGCGCGGCCGTGCCATCCGGGTAAACGGCGAAGGCGAGCAGGAAGAGGGCAAAGACTTTCATGCGGAACTCGGGTGCGATGATGGGGTGGCGGGATATCAACACAGAGGGGCCAGGCGTGATTGTAAAAACGCGACAGCGGGCAGCTAAAGGAAAGCGCGCCCGATGATTGAGCGCAGCGTGGGCAAGGCGCGGGGTCTGTTGCGCCACCCGCCGGCATCCGGTGCATTCCACCATGCGCGGCTCGCGCCGCCAGCAGTGTTGGCGGACGTCGTGCAGCATTTCTGGATCGTGCGCTGGGACCTGCAGGGCGGTCCGCCGCAGGTCCGGGAGACGCTGCCTCACCCGAACATGCATGTGGTCATCGAACCCGGGAACTCGCGCGTGCAGGGATTGCATACGGGTCGATTCACCCGGGTGCTGGAGGGCAGTGGCGGCGTATTCGGCATCAAGTTCCGTCCTGGTGGCTTTCATCCTTTCTTGCGCAAACCGGTGTCCGCATTGCGCAACCGTTCGCTGGCGCTTTGCGATGTGCTTGGCGCCAGCGGCGAGGCTCTGGAAGCGGCGGTGTTGTCGCAGTCCAGCGATGCCGGCCAAGTGGAGGCTGCCAGTGCATTTCTCGGCTCGTGCGTGCCGCCGGTGGAAGAACCGGTGAGACGTGTCGGCGACATCGTGGACGGCATCTCGGTCAACCGTAGCATCTGCACGCTGGACGATGTCACGACACGCTGGAGTATTGGCGTTCGGGCACTGCAAAGGCTGTTCAACGATTACGTCGGCATCGGTCCCAAATGGGTCATCAATCGATACCGCATGCACGAAGCACTGGCGCGCCTGGATGAGGGCGGCACGGTGGATTGGGTCGCGCTGGCATTGGAGCTGGGCTACTTCGACCAGGCGCATTTCATCCGCGACTTCAAATCGCTGGTGGGGTGTTCGCCGGCCCAGTACATCCGCCGTTACCCGCCGGTGTGAAGCTTTGCACGCACAGAAACGGAATGGCCCCGGTTATTGAGATTGGCTCCGTGAAAATCCGGAGCACCGGATGAATTGGTTCTGGGTAACCGTTCGCGCGGTCGATATCCTCGACAGGATCACCCGGCCCGATCGTAATGCGATCCCAGACCCAAGGAGCTTTCATGCCGATATCCACGAGATCTTCCATCTGCTTCTTAATGGGTTTGCTTATTGGCGCAGCGCCTTTGACCGGTTTCTCGCAGCCGCAGGCGGATACGTCCAAGGCGAAGGCCCCGCCAGCGACGGCGCAACACGACGGGCAGCGGGATTTCGATTTCGAAATCGGTACGTGGAAGACCAAGCTGTCACGCCGCCTGCGGCCGCTGACAGGCTCCAGTACCTGGGTCGAGTACGAGGGTACGACGGTCGTTCGAAAAGTCTGGGACGGCCGCGCCAATCTGGTAGAACTGGAAGTTGAGGGGCCATCCGGCCGCATCGAAGGCTTGTCGCTACGCCTCTACAACCCGGAAGCGAAACAATGGAGCCTGAATTTCTCCAACAGTGCGGGTGGCACGCTGAGCCCCCCGGTGTACGGCGAATTCAAGAATGGACAGGGCGAGTTCTACGGCCAGGAGACGCTCAACGGGCGCGCCATTCTGGTTCGGTTCGTCATCTCCGATATCACCCGGGATTCCTGTCACTTCGAGCAGGCCTTTTCCGATGATGGCGGCAAAACATGGGAAGTGAACTGGGTGGCCACCGATACACGGGTGGCGGACTGATTCTGCGTTGCGCCTGGCTGCGTTGCTACTTCGAGTGTTGACGCAGGTTGTCCAATTTCGCTTGGTACAGCGCCTGCGTGGTGCCGTTGCTGAGTGCATGCGCGCGGACCAGGGCGTGGCCGGCGCGGCGTGCTTGACCTAGCTGCAGATACGCACGGGCCAACCCGAAATAAAACCGGTGTTCTGCGTCGTGCAGTGCGATGGCGCGGCGATAGTGCTCCGCGGCACGCGCGTAGTCGCCGTGGCGCTCGTAATCCGATGCCAACAGGAACTGGTGGAACGGATCCCTGAGCCGGGCTTTTTCCAGTCGCTGCTGGTATTCGTCGGCGTTTTTATGATCACCGGTACGCCGATAGAAGCCCACCATGTTGAACAGTGCCCCCGCATGCTTCGCATCCAGATCCAAAGCGTGCTTGTAGTAGCGCTCAGCTGTCGTCTGGCGGCCCGCGCGCATGTGCAGCACGCCGGCATTGCTCCAACTGGTGGCGTAAGCGGGGTCCAGTTGCAGTGATATCGCCGCGTACGCAACAGCGGTTTCCAATTGATCCTGCGCCATCAGTTCGGCGACACGGTTGTTGTAGAAATGAGCCAACAGCCGCTGATCAGGAATGGGCTCGGGCGGGTGGCGCGCGATGACGGAATCCCACGCCACGTCCACGCTGTAACGCTGCCGTTTGATTTGGATGCCCGCGTTGACATGGGTGGTTCGATAGATCGTGCTTTGTTCCTGGCGCCACACCAGGGTGTCTTCGATGTCCTGGCCGTACGCCTCAAGACCCGCCTCGCGGGCCAATGCGATGGCCAACAACGTAAACGTCAGGCAGTTGGCCTTGCGTGTTCGGTACGCTTGTTCGACGGTATGCGTGGCGTCGTGTTCGTACTCCATGGCCAAGCCATCATCATCGAACAAAAAATCAACCAGCAGGTTCAGCCGTCGCGTCGGCGAGCGGCTTTGATCTATCACTTGTTGATGGAATTTGGCGCGTAGCTCGGCCGGGATGGCCAGCACTTGTTCGGGGCTGGGAGGCGGCGTGACGGGAGGCGAGACCGGCGCCGGCGCCACCGGCGCGAGTGCCAATGCGGCAGCGAATGCCCAGGTCATCATATAGGTACCCTCCGCGGTGAAGGGTGCAACGTCGACGGAGCGAGTCTAGACCTTTTTTAGCCTTCCGCCATGTGCCGAAACTGCAAAAAAGGCCGGTGCCACAGCTGCCGGTAGGAGCGGCGTCCCCGCCGCGAGCTCTTCGCTTTTTAACGCGATCAGACGGGAGAGCTCGCGGCGGGGACGCCGCTCCTACAAGAGCAGCTTTTCATGAACCTGAAGTGCGGGCGCGACAGCCGTTTGCGGCTTGCAGGCCCTAAACCACGGCGTCGCGCTTATGCGCCGGCAACAGGGACCTGATCGAGGCGTTGAACCGTTCGGCCAACACCGCGAAGCCTTCCTCCGTAGGATGTATCTCGTCGTTCCAGAAGGTAGCTGCCTGCGCCTGCTCCACGTCCGAAAAATCCGCCACGCTAAAGAAGCTGCCGTACTGCTCTGGCGATGCCAACGGCTCCATGACCGATTTCAGGAAGCCGTCCACCAGTAGTTTGTCGGCGAACTCCCGCGCGGCTTGTTCGTCATGCAGGACGTGCCGCATGACTTCCCAGAGCCACGGCCCAACGTCGCCCTTCAGCAAAGCGATCAGGCCGATATTGCCCACGGTCAGATCCGCTTTGGCACCCACGCGGGTAATCCGAGCATAGGAATGCGCCAGCACACGCAAGTTGGGCCTGTCTTCGCGTACTCGCTTGATCGCTTCCAGTACACGCACATAGGCGTGGCGGATGGTGGGAAATACGTTGGATTCCAGTAGTAGTTCGTAGGCTTGTTCCGCGCTCAGTTTGTCGCTGCGGGCGCCTTCAACCCAATCCTTGAATACCGCCTCCAACCGTTCCGACAGCGCATCGTTGCCGCCGGCGCTCAGACAGACCAGGTCGAATGGCCACCGCTTCAGGCGGCCGCTTTTTTCTTTCACCTCCGACGGCGCGAACAACCGCTCAGCCGTTGCCCCCGGTTTGCCGATCAGGATGCCCATGCCATCGATGCGGCGGATGCTCTGACGCGCCAGATTGAGATACAGCATGGTGCTGAACCACGAATCTCCCCAATAGAGAATGGACGGATGGGTTTCCAGAAACTTGTCCACCTGCTTGCGCTGGCGGCTGCTGGGAGTGCCCATAGCCGCCCGCCAGGCTTCCCAAGTGGTCACCCAGGTCATCTTGTCCATGGTCTTGCCAGCTCCCCTGCGTAGTACGAAAACCCCTTGTACTGGTGGTAACGCAAATGTGCGGCGTATACGGCCAGGAGATGGCGTTGGGCGTCTTCGAGGAACCTGGGTTGATGTCCGGTCTTAAGTTTTGGACGGCAGAACGGACCCGCAACACATCAATAGGTTTCGGGCGAAAGACCGATCCAGATCAGCGCGCTTCCGGATGCGGAAGGCCGTTCCGCCGCGGATGACGGAACACGGGAGGCAATGCAAATCGTGATGGGGCGCGCGGGGCGTCAGCCTGTAGCCAACATGGGTCGCCGTGCAGGCGAGACGTCCGAGCAAATGCGCCGATGTGACGGCGCATGGACTGTCGGAATGCGGTGCGACACCGCATTCCGATCAGGTTACTTCTTGGCGTTCTTCTTTTCCTGCTTGGCCGCGCGCTTTTCCTGCGGCGTCTTGGCGGGTTGTTTCTTCTGGTTCTTCTTCTGGTCCATGCCTTTGCTCATGACAACGTCTCCAATGGTGATCGAAAGGGATACCCAACGCACAAGGAACAGGCGATGGCGTTTCGCCAACAGTGTAGCGCTTGGCGACTGAGTCCGTGCTGGGCGCTGGACTTATTGGAGCCCTTGTAGGAGCGGCGTCCCGCCGCGAGCTCTTCTGTCAGACCGCGATGAAAGCGAAGAGCTCGCGGCGAGACGCCGCTCCTACACGGCGGGACGCCTACGAAGAGAGGAAGTCCGCCAAGCGACCGGTTCTCAAGGCAAATACTCCACCCTCAACTTGGCGCTGGCGCCTTTGTCGATCCACAGGTAATTCGTAGCGGTGGGTTGGGCGCTGAAGCGCAAGCGCAGCTGGGTGCGGCCGGCGCGATTGATGGCTCCCAAGCCGGCGCCTGAGAAAAGATTGCTGGTCTGGCTGCCGCCGGTGAACCGCTGCAACTGCGCGACATCGTTGGCGGTCATGGCGCCGGCATAGTCGCCGGTTTCGATGATGCAGGCGCCACGGCATCCCAATTGGGCGTCCACCGTAAGCGTGTTGCCCGCCGGGCTGGACCAAGGATCGCCATAAGCGCTGCGGTAGGTGACGGTCACCGTGGCCGAAACCACGGTGGCGCCGTCCGGCAGCGAAGAAGTATCGAAGGACAGCAGCGCACGGTTGTACTTGCCATCGGTGCCGCGACCCAACGCCAGCCCCGAATACGACTCCAATGTGCCGATTGCCGGGGCGCTGCCGTCGGCGTTGGCTTTCACGTAGCCGTCGTTGGCGTCTTCGTTGCTGAATTCGGCGACCAGCGGCGTGCTGCCGCCACCGCCCACCACATTGACGTTAATGGCGGCGGAGGTGCCGACGTTGTCCACCAAGTCAAAAGCGCGAGCCTGCAGTGAATGCAGGCCGCTGGTAGCAGCGGCGGTGTTCCAATTCAGGGAGTAGGGCGCGGTGCTATCGCTGCCCAGCAGGGCGCCGTCCAGCAGGAATTCCACCCGGTCCACACCAACGTTGTCGCTGGCCGTCGCGCTGATGGCCACGGTGCCGCTGACGTTGGCACCGTTTGCCGGCGCAGTCAGCGCAGCCGTGGGCGGCACGCTGTCCAGGTTATCCAGGCCCCAGAAATGGCCGATGTAGTAACTGGAGCAAATGTTGACGTCCAGGATATAGGCGCCGGCAGTACCGCACTGACTCTCGCCGGTACCCGGATCGACTGGCGTGCCGTGGCCCATGCCAGTGATCAGATAGGTTTCCACCTTGGGCTGGCCCGCGGCGTTCTTGTAAACCGCGTGCGGGTAGCCGACCACCGTGTCGTTGACATCGGCGGTCTGGTCGATGCCATGCACGTGGGTCCACTGCTGCATGCTCTCGGTCAGATTGGCCGGGCGCACCACATAGTCCGCGTCGCCATGCCAGATGGAGACGATGGGCCAGGGGCCGCTGTGACTGCTGGCCGCACGCACCTTGTCGCCCCATTGCGCCGGGCTGAGATCGCTACCCGGGTTCATGCAACTGAAAGCGGCGCTCTGGCTGGTGGCGCAACGATAGGGCAGCCCGGCAACGATGGCGCCGCCGGCAAAGACTTCCGGGTAGGTCGCCAGCATCGCCGCCGTCATCGCACCACCAGCCGACAAGCCGGTGACATAGACGCGGGCGCCGTTGCTGCCGTGGTCCGTCTTCATGCGGTCGACCATCTGCTTGATCGAAAGCGCCTCGCCCTGGCCGCGTGTCGTGTCCCCGCTCTCGAACCAGTTGAAGCAGGTGCTGGAGTTATTGGCGCTCTGCTGCTGCGGCAATACCAAAGCGAACTGCCAGCGGTCGGCCAGCATCTGCCAGCCCGTTTCGGCATCGTAGCTGGCGGCGCTTTGCGAACAACCATGCAGCGCGACGACCAGGGGCGCGCCCGCGGGCAGGCCGGCGGGCACGTACTTGAACATGCGCAGGTTGCCGGGGTTGCTGCCGAAACCGGTGACCTCGGTCTGCGCCCAGGCCGGTGCTGCCAGGCTCATCGCGAACAGGCAGAGTCCGACGGCGACCGTTCGCCACCGGGACGCCGGTTGTTCGGAGGAAGAGAGACCCGATACGCCGCGATTGGCGTGGACGGCAGCGGGAGAGGAAGAGAGAGAAAAGTAGATCACGCAGGCAGCTCCTCATGGTGATGGACCAGATGGCTGACGCGAACCAGCAGGTGACGGCTGGGGAGGGGCGCGTCGAATGACCGCCGCAGTAGGCCACTGCGGGACACCCGCGACCATCGGCCATTGGGGAAAGCTGCGATGCAGCATGGTGCGCCTGCCCTTCTTCGGTTTATCAGGTACCCAGTCGGTAACCGTAGGCCACTATCATCCGCAGCACCGACACGGGTAATCCGTCATTGCCCGAGTCCCCGGCTTGGGGCACTCTTGCTTACTGGGCTATTTGATTCGGACGGGACTGTGGGCGCAAAAAGGGGGGCGTTGGCTTGTGTTGGGGTGGGGATGACGCTGGGTGCGCATCTGGCGCCGCGTTCTCGCAACCACATAGAGCAGGCAGACGTAGTTTTTGTCGCGGCATCGGACCCGCTGGTGGAGTTGTGGGTGCAGGACATGCACGCTGACGTGCGCAGTTTGCAGCCGTTTTATCGGGAAGGTAAGCCGCGCAGCGAGACCTACAGGCAAATGGTGGAAGCGATGCTGGCGGAGGTCCGTGCAGGCCGGCAGGTCTGCGGTGCCTTCTACGGCCATCCCGGTGTGTTTGCGTTGGTTCCGCACAGGGCAATTGCGCAGGCGCGTGCGGAAGGTTTTGACGCGGTGATGGAAGCTGCCGTGTCGGCGGAGGATTGCCTGTATGCGGACCTGGGCATCGATCCGGGAACCTTCGGCTGCCAACATTACGAAGCGACTCAGTTCATGCTCTATCAGCGTCGCATCGATCCCTCGGCTTACCTGATTCTTTGGCAGGTAGGGGTAGCTGGTGATCGGACCTTGGCCCGGTTTTCAACAGGGGCGGCTTTTCGTCAATTGCTTGTAGAACTATTGGCTCAGGATTACCCGCAAGATCATGAAGTGATCGCTTATGAGGCCGCTACCTTGCCCATTGCGTCGCCCCGCACAGAGCGCATGCGACTTTTTGAATTGACGGCGATCAAGCTAACTCAGGCAACAACATTGGTGATACCCCCGGCCCGGGCCATGCAGATCAATCAGGCCATAATGGACCGACTGGCGGGACTGCAGGAGAACGGCTGACCTGATGTCCAGCTGCCTTGTTCATTGACTACGGGACCGGCAAGCTTAGGAGGTCCAATAAGCTGGTAAGGGGTGGGCAGACCAAGCACATCATCGCCTTTCCAGTGCTGTTCGCCGATTACAGGCCATTACTAGCATCGGTTTTCGGCCGCCAAGGCCATGTGTCCCAAGGGGGAGTAAACCCGGCATAATGACTGGAAGCGCCCGGCAGGATAGGGTAGTAGCTGGGGGCTGAGCCGTCGGGTTGGTTGATTGTAAATCAAATGCTATTTGTGGGCGGAAGATAAAGGGATGTAGATCCTTGTCCTAGCCATAATTTCGTAGGCTATTTGAATTGGTAGGGGGAATTGATGTCGCAGACTATTCGATTTATGGAATCGCTTGGCCGCCAGCCGGCGTTCGGCAATGTATCTGCCGCAGATTATGCGAACTTAGTGGGCTCTCTCGAAGTTGGAGATGAAGAAAGGCAAGCCTTGTTGGATAGGAATTTTGTTGCGCTAGGCGGCTTGCTAGACGCACGTCCGGCGATGGCCTGCATGGTGTGGTCGCCCGATGAAGCGCCTATGCGCAAAGAGGATGACCAGTCGGACACGGAACAACCCGCGGAAGAAGAACCGCCGGCAACGGAATAGTGCCGTACGCCGCGAGCGCGGCAAGGAGCGGATATGTTTGTGCGCAGCCTCATGATCGGCTTGGTGATGGGTTTGGGGGCGGCATTGCTGCCCCTCGAAGCCATGGGTTCGGATTGGTTCGAAAAGCGCCTACGCCAAGCAGAATCCGCTCGTAGCTCCGACCCAAAAGCATTCCAGGAAATCCTCGGGCAGCTCAATGCACGGGAAGAAAAGGCAAGCCCTCCTCAAAAGGAGCAATTGCAATACCTCAATGCTTATGCGCGCGTCTTCCAAGGCCGGCCAGAGCAGGCGATTCCGGAAGCTCGTCAGCTGATCGCTGTGTCGACCAACTTTGATATGAAGTTCCGTGCGGGCGCATTAATAGTAAACGCGCACGCGCTCAACAGGCAGTTCGTCGAAGGTCTTCGCCAGTTGGAGGAAACGCTGGCGCTTATGGATCGTGTCCGGTCAAGCGAGCTGCGGCATCAGGGATTGGGCGTGGCAGCGCTTATACATAGCCAGATCGGACAGCATAAGGTGGCGCTGCATTACGCCGAGCGAATCTTGGGCGACGAACCGACAGGCCGTACGTATTGTCTAGCGAGGCAGGTGAAGCTGCAGGCATTGCAGAACCTGGCTATCTTGCCTGGCGATGAGACTGTCTTCAACGAAGCAATTGACCAATGTTTGCAGCTTCGGGAGTACGCCGCGGCCAATTTCATCCGAATTACCTTGGCCAGAAAATGGGCGGCCGAAGGTCAGCGGGAAATGGCCATCTCATTATTGGAAAGGCACTTGCCCGAGGTTGAGGCCACGCGCTATCAACATTTGGTTGGCGAGGTAAAGGCATTGCTGGCTGAGCTTATGCTTGAAAAAGGAGAGACGGTCGCTGCGGAGAGATATGCGCTTGGCGCCATTGCTCTGAATACAAGCATTCATAGCTCCCTGACTTTGGCGAGCGCAAACAAAACTATGTATGAAATCGCGCAGCGCCGCGGCGATACGCAAACAGCACTGTCGGCCTACAAGAGTTATGCCGAAGCGGATAAGGCTTACCTCAACGAAATTAAGGCCAGAGAGATGGCCTACCAGATCGTACGCCAGGAAACCCTGCAAAAAAGCCAGCAAATCAGTTTGCTGGACAAGCAGAATCAAGTCCTCCAGCTACAAAGCAAGCTCGACCAGAAGTCCGCACAGAACACTCGGTTGATCGTGATGTTGCTGGTGATGCTGGTGGCTTCGATCGGTTATTGGGCCTACAAAATCAAGCGGGTGCAGTTGTCACTCAAGCAGATGGCGGAAACCGATGCGTTGACCGGGGTCTGCAATCGTCATCATTTCACCTTGCAGGCGGAACGCGCGCTGGCTCAATGCGCGCGCGCGGGTGAGGAAGTGTCGTTGATCATGTTCGACCTGGATCATTTCAAACTGGTCAACGACCGCTACGGTCACCAGACCGGTGACTGGGTGCTCAAGCAAGTGGCGGACGCCTGCAAGGGTTTCTGCCGGCGCATTGACGTGCTGGGACGGCTGGGTGGGGAAGAATTCGCCATCCTGATGTACGGCTGCGACCTGCGTGGAGCGACGCGTGTGGCGGAAGATTGCCGCGTGCGCCTGGCCCAGATCGATAGCCGCGAGACCGGCCATACCTTTGCCGTGACCGCCAGTTTCGGCGTTACCTCCAGCGCGCTGTCCGGATATAGCTTGGCCAAGCTGCTGTCGCATGCCGACAAGGTGCTTTACCGCGCCAAGCACTTGGGCCGCAACCGCGTTTGCATGTTCGAGGGCGCGCTTGCGCCGCTGCACGAAGGCGCAAGCAACGTGCTGGAACTGCCGCATCGCCATGACGAGCGGTTGGAAAGCCTCCGCTCTTAGTTGTTTTTGGCGCCGGTGCTTCGGCCGGATTCGGTATTGCTGACGCCGGGGTTTCCCAGGAGAAGCAGCCGAGCAAGCTCGACTCTACGAGAAGCGGCTTGCCTGGATCGGCCGGAAGGAGCAGCCGAGCAAGCTCGGCTCTACGAGAAGCGCGGGCTATTCTCTATCGCCTGCCGTTGCGACGGCATGATTGCTACTGACTCGGTGCTATCGCGGGGTGCAGCTCGGCTCTACGAGAAGCAGGCGCCTGGATCTGCCGCATCAGCGTGTGGCGTTTTCTATGCGCGGTCCATCCAGTCCGTTGGATTGGCATACCACTCGATTGCGCCCTCCGGTTTTCGCCCGGTACAAGGCGCCGCCGGCCGCTTCCAGCCAATCAAGTAGTTCCGCATCGCCCTCCGTTGCCTCGGCTATGCCTGTGCTGACGGTACAGCGCAGCTCGGATATGTCGGGCATGGTGATCGATTCCACTCCGTGACGGATGCGTTCGGCCACGATCCGTGCGGCCTGCGCACCGGTGCCTTGCAGCACCAGCCCGAACTCATCGCCGCCGAATCGACCCGCCTTGTCGATGTTGCGAATGCTCCCACGGATCACCGTCGCCACGGCTCGCAGTACCTCATCGCCAACCGTGGAGCCATAGGTGTCGTTGATGGATTTAAAATGATCCACATCGATCATCAGCAGTGTGGCGGCTTCACCGCTGTCATGCCGATGCTGAAGTATGTATTCGGCTTGTGTCAGCCAGTACCGTCGGCCGTCCAGACCGGTCAGCACATCCAGACGGCTCAGTTCGTCCAGCAGGCGGTTTTGCCGTTTGACCTCGCGAACCAGCCGATAGCTGGCCCGGCTGACGGCGATGGAATGGATCAGCAGCATGGGCAGGCAGGCAAGCAGCACCTGCATGCTGGTCACTGGCTGGAATGCGAAATCGGTGAACAAGCCAGCGCTTATGCAGCCCAACGCTATCGCGCCCAACGACCACAGCCACAGCCGTTGGATACCGGTGCTGATCTTGTCCACGGTCGCCAGGGTGATGAGCAGGACACTAGGCAGCAGGTTGAACTGCATTAGCGCCACCCACATGCCTACCAGCGTGGAGTCGAACAGCAGGTTGCGGATTTCCGCGTGGTAGGGCGTTTCGCTGCGAGTGGCTACCAGCAGTGCCAGCTGCGGCCAGACCAGGCCAGTGAACAGTAACCACAGCCAGAAAGTCGGCGGGGCCTGGTTCTCGTGCAGCACCGCCGCAATGCAAAGTGAAGCCAGCGCCATGCCAAGCACGCGCAGCCGATAGATCCGGCGGGGCAGGCGATGGGCGTCGCCGCTTTCGTCGGTGGGGTATTGGGCGGACGAGGTCATGGGTACCGTTGACTCTCCATCAAACGTCAGCCTCCCAGGCTGAGAGCATCATATAGAAAACTTCCGTATCGCAATGGGCAGGATATCGCCCGGAGAACGGGAACATTGAGCCCGTCTCTTGCGATGCTGGCAGATGCAATCCCTGGGCCAGAACGCCGACCGGCTTGCAAAGAAGGTATCCGGAAAGGCAATCACACTAGGGCAGCGAGTCATCGGGTTGTAGCAAACATAGCTTGCCGTCGCTCTCTGTCAAAGCCGATTTGGGACAATAGGCCGTTGCTTTTGTGCACCATGGCACGGTTCTACAACCAAGCTCCCTTTTTATCGCCAGTGGCTGTCTCACATGGGACGACTTGTCGGCTCCAACAGCCGAAGACTGGTCAACCCGCTACGGCCGACTCATCCTGCGAAGCTGCTTTAGGACAAACTCCCTTTCAAAACATCGGGCGCGATACAGAATGAGCGATAGCTTGCCGGCCGAGCACGGCTTTTCCATCCAGCGGGTCGGAGGCATGGCACTGTTGTGCAGCGCCGCCTTCTTGGCAACGGCCATTACATTGCAGTTTTTGCGCGTGGATCTGGATTGGCAACGCGCCACACTTAGCCGGTACTTGCTCGGCCCTTTTGGGTTGTGGTTGAGAATTATGTACTGCGTGCTGTCGCTGGCCATCGTGGTTCTGGCGGTAGGGTTGTACGCCGACCTGGAGCGACGGGCCCGCAGCGCTGCCCCGTTGTTGTTGTTGACGGCCGGCGCGGTGGCGCTAAGCGCCGTGTCGATCGGCGACTCCTGGTTACCCGAACGGGCGCCGGACCTGCACCGCTTCGTCCATGGCCTTGCGGCTTCTTCCGCGTTTCTCCTGGTCGGTACCGGCATGGTGTTGCAGGCTTGGCGGTTCCGTGGCGACGCGGACTGGCGCAGATACTTCCCGCTGGCATTGCTGTGGGCCTTGGCTTGCTATGCGGTGTTATGGCTGCATGTGCTCTGGCCGCCGGCGTCCGGAGCCAAGGTACAGAAGACGCTCATTCTGATGATCGTCCTGGCGATGTCGGCGGCTGCCGCTCGCCTGTGGCTTCGTCCGGGTAGGACGGACGGTGCTTAGTCCCCCTGAAGAGCGGTCGAGTCCTCCAAAGGTATGCAACAGGCTCGGCTCTACGAAGCGCGGTGCTATGCCGAGGATCGCGGCTCCTGAGGAAGTAGCAGGGCAAAAGATGGTCATGGCAGCCCCTGGTATAAAGCCTTTACCTGATCTCGCAGTCTCGGCGTTAAGCTGACGGCAACAACCAAAGAGGTGATGCCATGATTCAACGATTCGATGTGGGCAAAAGATTGTCCGAGATGGCGGTCCACAACGGTGTGGTCTATCTGGCCGGGCAAGTAGCCGAGGATCCCACGACCGGCATCCGCGGTCAGACCGAACAAGTGCTGGCTTCCATTGACGCGCTGCTGGCGCGGGCCGGCACCGACAAGACCAAGATATTGCGCGCCGAAATCTTCCTGAAGAACTTGATAGATTTCGAGCCGATGAACGAAGTCTGGGAAGCCTGGGTGCCCGAAGGCAATGCGCCACCGCGCGCCACGCTGCAAGCGGCGCTGGCGAGCCAGCATTGGCTGATCGAGATCGTGGTGACCGCGGCGGTGTAAAGGCAAAGACTTCGTAGGAGCGACGTCCCGCCGCGAGCTCTTCCGCCTTTATCGCGATCGGACAGGAAAAGCTCGCGGCGGGACGTCGCTCCTACGGCGGCACCTGTCACGCGGCCTTCGTGTAATAAAACTGCTGTCGAACGATAACCTAAAAGCAACAGCGGCAAAGCTATCTTATTTGCACGCCCCGCATCGCTGCGTGCAAGGGTCTTTCAGATCCTGCCGCAGCCACTGCGGGCGACCAACCGCCGCCATAGAATTACAGCCGTGATTGCTCCGCCAGCCAAGCCACGGCACCCAGGCCGGCAAGACGGCCGCTGGCAAAACACGCGCTAAGCAGATAACCCCCGGTGGGCGCTTCCCAGTCCAGCATTTCGCCCGCGGCGAACACGCCTGGCAGGCTGGCGACCATCAGATTTTCATCCAGGTCTTCGAGGCATACGCCGCCAGCACTGCTGATGGCTTCCTCTATCGGTCGCGGCCGTTTCAATACCAGCGGCAGACGCTTGATGGTCTCGACTACGGCAGCTGTGTCGGTGAGCTGATGCTTGTCCAGTACTTCATGCAGCAACACCGCCTTGACGCCGGTCAGGCCGGCTTCGCGACGCAGGTGTTCGCTGAAGCTTCGCGACCCGCGCGGCTTGCCCAAGTCGCGCTGCAGTCGACGTTCGTCGCGCCCGGGCGCCAGGTCCAGGTGAAGGGTCGTCTGGCCGTCGCGTGCGATTGCATTGCGCAGCGTGGGAGAAAGCGCGTAGACGAGGCTTCCTTCGATGCCGGTGGCGGTGACGACGCATTCGCCCTGCTGGCTATGTTCAATACCGTGTTGGTCGCGCCAATACGCGACCACGGGTTTGAGCGGGGCGCCTGCGTAGCGACTGGCCAGGTGTTCGCTCCAGCCGACATCGAAGCCGCAGTTGGAAGGCAGCAATGGTGCGACGTCCACACCGCGTTCTCGCAGTAGCGGCTGCCAAGCGCCATCAGAACCCAGTTGCGGCCAACTGCCACCGCCCAGCGCCAGCACTATCGCGTCGGCCTGCACGGTCTGTTCGCCTTCGGAGGTTGCGAATTTCAGCCGACCGTCTGCGGTCCAGCCCAGCCAACGATGCTGCACATGGAATTGCACGCCTTGTTCACGCAGGCGGCGCACCCAGCCACGCAGCAAGGGTGCCGCCTTGAGGTCCTGCGGGAAAACTCGCCCGGAGCTGCCGACGAATGTTTCCACGCCCAATCCGGCTGCCCATTTGCGCAACGCCCCCGCGTCAAAATCGCGCAACCAGCTTGCGACCTGCTTACTGCGTTCGGCATAACGGGTAACGAAAACATCGAAGGGATCGGAATGGGTGAGGTTCAAGCCGCCTTTGCCGGCGATCAGAAACTTCCGTCCCACCGAGCCCTTGGCTTCATAAAGGTCCACCGCCAGCCCGGCGGCTCGTGCTGTTTCCGCGGCCATCAGTCCGGCGGGGCCGCCGCCGACGATGGCGAGGCGTGGAGCGGTATTGTTCTCATGCATCCGGACATTATGCGCGACGATGACCACCGGCAGATGCCGGCGCAGGTGGTATGACGTATCGTCGCCGGCTGGTTCTCCAAGACTTTGGGCCTCGATGATCCCCCAGACCTTTTCCGCACGCCGCGCCGCCACCGCCGTTCTTCTGTTGTTCGCATCCTGGTCCGCGAGCGCCGCTGCCCAAGCGGTGCAGCCATCAGAGTTGCCGGAGTCGCTGCGGGATCTCGATGCCTATGTGGAATCGGTACGAAAGACATTCGATGTGCCGGGGATTGCGGTGGCCATCGTCAAAGATGGAGAGGTGGTGCTGGAGCGCGGCTACGGTGTTCGCGAGTTGGACAAACCGGCCAAGGTGGACGCGCATACGCTGTTCGCCATCGCATCCAACACCAAAGCTTTTACATCCGCTTCCCTGTCGATCCTGGCCGACGAGGGCAAGTTGAACCTGGATGATCGCGTCATCGATCATCTGCCGTGGTTCCGCATGGCCGATCCTTACGTGACCCGCGAGATGCGGCTGCGCGACTTGTTGGCGCACCGTAGTGGATTGGGACTGGGCGCCGGCGACCTGTTGTTCTGGCCGACCACTACCTACAGCAACGAAGAGGTGGCGCGCCGGTTGCGCGATGTGCCGCTGGCCGGGGGTTTTCGCGGCCAGTATGCGTACGACAATATCCTGTACGGCGTAGCGCAGCAGGTGATAGAGAAAGTCAGTGGGCAGAGTTATCAGCAGTTCTTGCATACACGCATTCTGCAGCCACTGGGCATGCGCGAGACGCTTTACAACAGTGACGCGTTGAAGCCCGGCGACAACTTCGCCACCGGCTATGCCAAGGCCGATTTCAAGGACCTGCAGGCCGCCCCGCAGATGACATGGTCGAACGTCGCGGGCGCCGGTGGCCTCTACTCCAGCGCGCACGACATGGCCAGGTGGATGCGGGTGCAACTGGACGGCGGCGTGTACGCCGGGGAAGGCGAACAGGAGCGCCGTTTGTTCAGTGACGCGCGGCATAAGGCGATGTGGTCGATGGTCACGCCGATGCCCATCACGGAACCTAAAGTAGAAGCCTTGAAAGCCGCGCGGCCCAATTTTCTGGGCTACGGCGAAGGCTGGGTGCTATCGGATTATCGCGGCCGGAAAATGGTATGGCACACGGGCGGTTGGCCGGGCATGGTGTCGCGGGTAACGCTGATTCCGGAACAGAAACTAGGCGTCGTGGTGCTGACCAACCAGGAAGTGGGGGCGGCGTTCAACGCGGTAACTCTGCGGATAGTGGATGCCTTCCTCGAAGCGCCGGCAACCGATTGGTTGAGTGCCTACGCGGCTGCGGTAGCGCTGCAAAAGGGCGATGCTGACGAGAAATGGAAGAAGCTGCTGGCCGCGCGCGATACGGCGTCCAGGCCTTCGCGGCCACTGTCTGCTTACGCGGGAAAGTTACGCGACCCGTGGTACGGCGACGTGGCCATCACGCGTGAAGGAAGCAAGCTGGTGATGCGCTTCAGCCGCACTCCGCAACTGGTGGGTGATCTGTCGCATTGGCAACAGGACACTTTTGTTGTGCGCTGGCGAGAGCGTTGGTTGAACGCAGATGCGTTCCTGACCTTTGCCCTGAAGCCGGATGGCACCATCCGCGAAGCGCGAATGGAAGCCATATCGCCATTGACCGACTTCAGCTTCGATTTCCATGATCTTCGGCTGACGCCGGAGGGGAAGTCGTCAGGGCACTAAGAAATGCTTCTTGTGGGAGCGACGTGAGTCGCGACCGTAAGCTCAAAAGAGTAATGGGCACGGATCCATGCGAACAGAACTTGATAAAAGTGACACGGATTTATCCGTGTTTAGCTGCATTGATCCGTGTCTAAATGCCTTCACGGTCGCGACTTACGTCGCTCCCACAACAACAAAGATTGCTGTATTCAGTGTGGTTTCACGTCCAGCAGTTCCACCTCGAACACCAATGAGGCGCCGGGAGGAATGACGCCGCCCGCACCTTCGCGGCCATAGCCGTAATCGGACGGGATCAACAGCACGCGCTTGCCGCCGACTTTCATGCCGGCTACGCCATCGTCCCAGCCGCGAATGACCTGGCCGGCCCCCAGCAGAAAGGTGAACGGTTCGCCGCGGTCCACGGAGCTGTCGAACTTCTGGCCGCGCTTTTCCGGCGCACTTTCGTCGTATAGCCAGCCGGTGTAGTGGACGGTGACGTCATTGCCGGCAACAGCAACGGCGCCAGTTCCCGCTTGCTGGTCGATACGTTGCAGTTCCGCCACGCTGCCTGTGGGTGGCGGAGCGGAAGGCGTACAAGCGGAAAGCAGGAAGACAATGGACAACAACAGAGCGCGCATGGGAAAGGCCGGAATTCGGGAGCGCGAAGGGTAACCTATCGAGTTCATGGGTGGTGGTTCGTTTTTGTTCCGTAGGTGGTGGGGAGGACAGGACTCTCGCGAGCTCGCGGCGGGACGCCGCTCCTACGGGAGTTGTGCAGGATGTCGGCACTCACGGCCATCACGGTTACCATGCACCCATGTCAAAACTGCTTCTGAACCTGCGTAACGTGCCCGATGACGAGGCTGCTGAAGTCCGCGCCTTGCTGGATCAGCATCACATTGCCTACTACGAGACGGTCGCCAGTCCGTGGGGAATTTCCAGCGGCGGCATCTGGCTTTCCCAGCCGGAGCAATTGGAGCGGGCCAAGGCGTTGATGAGCGAATACCAAGCGCAGCGCGGTACCCGCATGCGGGCCGAACGCGAAGCGGCCCTGCGCGAGGGCAGGGGGGAAACCTTCGGCAGCCTGTTACGGGAGCGCCCGGGATACGTCATTGGCATGCTGGTAGCGATATTGCTGGTGCTGGGCCTGACGTTGGCGCTGCCGTATATGTTGCTCTGAGGTGCCCTGTAGAGCCGAGCTGCGCCCCGCGGTAGCCCAGAGTCAGCAGCGATGAGGCCGTCGCAACGGCAGACGGTAGCGAATGGCCAAGTGTCCAAGTAGAGCCGAGCTTGCTCGGCTGCTCCGGGAACCATGCACA
>NZ_JBDKXI010000001.1:211754-409989 GCF_039710385.1 Pseudoxanthomonas sp. CCNWLY206-1
TCGGACGAAGAGCAGCGGAGCAAGCTCCGCTCTACGAGAAGCGCCTCGCTCTGATGTAGAGCCGAGCTTGCTCGGCTGCTCTGGGATCCATGCACATCGGGCGAAGAGCGGCGGAGCAAGCTCCGCTCTACGAGAAGCGCCTCGCTCTGATGTAGAGCCGAGCTTGCTCGGCTGCTCCGGGAACCATGCACATCGGACGAAGAGCAGCGGAGCGAGCTCCGCTCTACGAGAAGCGCCTGGCTCTGATGTAGAGCCGAGCTTGCTCGGCTGCTCCGGGAACCATGCACATCGGACGAAGAGCAGCGGAGCAAGCTCCGCTCTACGAGAAGCGCCTCGCTCTGATGTAGAGCCGAGCTTGCTCGGCTCTACGGAATCAGCAACAGCCGAGCGTTGGGTCTTCAGGCCGGCAAACGTTTCTCGTACTCGGCTTCCAAGCCTTCATGGACAATCCAGAAATTGGGCGGTTCGCGGTCTTGCAGCCGGTCGACCAGGATCTGCAGGTGCGCATGCCAGCCACCGGCAACGCTCACCAGGTCGTCGCGATTGCGTAGTCGGCTGTGCGTGACTGTCAGCAGTACCTGTTCGTCTTGTTCGGCCAGATCGAACCGGACTTCCGATTCGCTGCCATCGGATTCGCCCCAGGTGTAGCTGAGCAAACGCGGCGGCTCGCAGGCGGTGATGCGGCCGGTCATGGCGTGGCCGGCGTCCATCTCTCGATAGCGTTCCGGCGTCGGTGCCTGTCGCGGCGATAGGTCGGCATGACGAAAAAACAGACCGACCTTGCCGCCGACGCGCAGGTCCATGTCGCCGGTGGCCAGCCACTGGCCGCGTTTATCCGATTCGGTCAGATAGGCCCAGATCCGTTCGATAGGGCCCGGCAGGGAGCGCTGCAGGCGCAGGGTGTCAGAAGCGACGAGGGTGCCGTAGTTGTCATTCATATGAAATCTCCTCAGGGGTGCTCGGTTGTGGCGAACAACCGCTGCAACGCGTCCAACATGGTGTTCCAGCCAAGTTCGGTGCGTTGTGCGTATTCCGCCCAATCCGGATGCAGGGAATGGATCAAGGTAAGTTCGCAGCCGCTTTCTGTCGGCGTGATGTCGATGGTCACGCGGCTGTCGTCGGGGTTGGAGAGATCGCGGATACCCCAGGTGAACACCAGGCGGTGTGGACGATCCATCTCCAGATAGGTGCCGAGGTGGTCGATCGTTTCGCCCTGGCGTTCGACCAGCATCGAGAAGTGGCCGCCGACGCGCGGGTCGATATCCAGGCGCAGGATTTTCTCTTCGCGCACTGCCGGTCCAAACATCCACTGGCCCAGCAGACGTGGCGTCAACCATGCATCGAAGACATGTTCGGCGGATGCCGCGAAGCGGCGCACGACGCGGACATTCACGGTGGAGGTGTCATTCATGGGTTTCACCCTTGTCTTTCACATGGGCATCAGGGTTGTGGTCGTCGACCAGATTGAGCTCAAGGCCGTGCTCCAGATACGCTTTGCAACCGGCAAGGGCAAAACTGAAGCCGCCCATGGAATCGATCGCCTGCGCAACCTTTTCATCGTCGCTTCCGGCGAAGCCGGAAGCCGTGATGCTAACGAAAGTGGTGTCTCCGCTTCGCGGCATGAATCGCCATTCGACAGGCGTCGGCCATTGGATAAGTATTCGGTGATTGCGTTCCACGGATTTCACCGCAACCTCGGCGGAGACGCCGTACATATCCCAATGCCAGGTGACGATCTCACCTTCTTTCAGCTTCTTGTTTCCGCGGCTGAACCAAAATCGGCTGGTGATGGCGGGATCGATAAATGCCTCGAAAACCTCCGCGACGGGCCTTCGAATGAGCATCTCTGCGCGCGCGATGGGTTCGTCTTTCAACGTCATAAATCACTCCTCATGGCTTGTTGTTTTTCGACGGGCTATTCCCTTTGCGTTTTGATTTATCTACTGCCACCGGCGCTGCGACGGGAGAGGCGGGGGCCTCGTTCTTCAATGCGGCCTCCAGGGCGTCAAGGCTCTGATTCCAGAATTGCTCGTAGAAACGCAGCCATTGCTGGCTGGCCGCCAGGGCTTCCGGCTGCAACCGGCATAGATGAGTACGGCCGTGAATGGTGCGTGTCACCAGGCCGGCACGTTCCAGCACCTTGATGTGCTTGGAAGCGGCTGCCAGGGAAATCTGGAACGGCGCGGCCAGTTCGCCCACGCTGCGGGGGTGACCACCCAGGCTGCGCAACATGCGCCGCCGCGTGCCGTCCGCGAGGGCGTGGAAGACCGCGTCCAGTTGCTCGGAGGAATATTCAACCATGTGGTTGATGATTGCGCGGGTCATGTCGATTGTCAACCGTTTGGTTGAATTTAATCTGCGTGGAAAACGGAGAACAGGAAAAGGGGAATTAAAGAATCCACGCACAGGTGCCGGACTCCAGTGAATTCGGAACGCGTCAGGAAATCCTTCATTCCCTGTTCCTCGTTCCCGCTGCCATTCACCAGCCACCGCCGCCTCGCCTTAAACTATGCGCATGATCCTCAACGTCGCCGCCTATCATTTCGTTCATGTCGAATCACCCGAAGCTCTGGCCGCTTCGGTCCGCGGGCGCGCGGAAGCCTTGTCGTTGCGCGGCACGGTGCTGGTGGCGGGCGAGGGCATCAATCTATTCCTGGCGGGCGGTGAATCGGCCATCCATGAGTTCCTGGCCGATTTACGAGCGGATGAGCGCTTCGCCGACATCGTGGTCAAGTTCAGCCGTAGCTCGACTCAGCCGTTTGCCCGAATGAAGGTCAAGGTGAAGCCGGAAATCATCAATTTTCGCCGTGAGGGCGCCAGTCCCTTGGGACGGCGCGCGCCCGCGGTGGAGCCTGCCACGCTGGCGCGTTGGCTGCAGCAAGGCCACGACGACGCGGGCAAGCGAGTGGTGCTGCTGGATACGCGCAATGTGCAGGAAGTGGAGTACGGCACTTTCACCGGCGCACTGACGCTGCCGATAGCCAAGTTCACCGATTTGCCGCAAGCGCTGGCGCCGCACCGAGAAGCGTTGGCCGATGCCACGGTAGTGAGCTTCTGCACGGGCGGGATCCGTTGCGAAAAAGCCGCGCTGTGGATGCACGAAGAAGGCATGGACAACGTCCTGCAGCTGGACGGCGGCATCTTGGGTTACTTCGAACAGGTAGGCGCTCACGGCTACGATGGACAGTGCTTCGTCTTTGACGATCGGGTGGCGTTGGACCCGCAGCTTCAGCCGCTGGTCGACCCGGCCTGAAACAAGCAGCGATGATGCAGCCGCTCGCCTTCGATAATGCTTTTGTTCGCGAGCTTCCCGGTGATCCGGACAACAATCCGAGACCCCACGAAGTGTTGGGTGCCGCGTGGTCGCCAGTGCAGCCCACGCCGGTCGCTGCACCACGGCTGATCGCGTACTCGGAGGAAACGGCTGCGCTGTTGGGTATCAGCGAAGCGGACATCGTATCGCCCGAGTTCGCTCGGATACTGGGTGGCAATGCGCTGCTGCCAGGCATGCAACCTTATTCGGCGAACTATGGCGGACATCAGTTCGGCCAATGGGCCGGGCAACTGGGCGATGGCCGCGCCATCAATCTGGGCGAAGTGATCAACGCATCCGGGCAGCGCTGGGAAATTCAGCTGAAGGGTGCCGGGTTGACGCCTTACTCACGCACCGCCGACGGTCGCGCGGTGCTGCGTTCATCCATTCGCGAATTTCTGTGCAGCGAGGCCATGCATCATCTCGGCGTGCCCACCACGCGCGCATTGAGCCTGGTGACGACCGGTGAATCGGTGGTGCGTGACATGTTCTACGACGGCCACCCGCGCCCTGAACCGGGCGCCATCGTCTGCCGGGTAGCGCCGTCGTTCCTGCGCTTTGGTAATTACGAATTGCCATCAGCGCGCGGAGACGAAACGTTGCTGCGGCAGCTGGCTGACTTCACCGTGCGCAGCCATTTTCCTGAACTGCAGGGCGAAGGCGAAGACCTTTACGCGCAGTGGTTCGCGGAAGTCTGCGAACGCACGGCGGTGATGGTGGCGCATTGGATGCGAGTGGGTTTCGTCCATGGCGTGATGAATACCGACAACATGTCGGTGCTAGGCCTGACCATCGACTACGGCCCGTACGGATGGATCGACAGTTACGATCCGGACTGGACTCCGAATACCACCGATGCTTATGGCCGTCGTTACCGGTTTGGTTGGCAGCCCAAGATCGCCTATTGGAACCTGACCCGCTTCGCGCATGCGCTGTCGCCGTTGTTCGCGACGGTGGAGCCGCTGCAGAACGGACTGCAGCGATATGCGGACGCTTATATGCGTACCGATCGCGACAATATTGCCGGCAAACTCGGATTGGCTGAATGTCGGGATGCCGATATCGAACTGATCCAGGCGTTGTATGCGCTATTGCTTGCCGGTGAAGTGGACATGACGTTGTTCTTTCGCGCATTGATTGATGCGGATCTGTCGGTGAGTACCTTGGATAGTTTCACCGACGCTTTCTACGATGAAGCCAAGCGGCAAGCGGTGGCGCCTGAACTATTGGCGTGGCTGGCACGCTACCGCGCACGGCTGGATGAAGATACGCTGGGACGCGAGCAACGCCGGGAAAAAATGCGACGCGCCAATCCGCGCTACGTATTGCGTAATTACCTGGCCCAACAGGCCATCGACCGCGCCGAAGCAGGCGACGAGTCGGGCGTGGCGGAGCTGTTGGATGTCATGCGGCGACCCTACGATGAACAGCCAGGCCGGGAACACTTTGCGCAACGCCGTCCCGATTGGGCACGCGACCGTGCGGGTTGTTCGATGTTGTCCTGTAGTTCGTGAGGCGCGCCCATGTAGAGCCGAGCTTGCTCGGCTGCTCTTGGGTCGATGTGCATCACTCGAAGAACAGCGGAGCAAGCTCCGCTCTACGAAGGGGCAAGCACCATTAGCTCGTGAAGCGCCCCACGTAGAGCCGAGCTTGCTCGGCTGCTTTTCATCACGAACCCGGATCTAAGAGCAGCGGAGCAAGCTCCGCTCTACGAGGTGCGTGTCGGTTTTTTGGAAGCAAACACAATGCGTAACGGTAAGATGCGCCATCCTCTTCTGGAGATGCATGCGTGATCACTGTCCACCATCTCAATAACTCCCGTTCTCAGCGCGTGTTGTGGTTGTTGGAGGAACTGGGCTTGGACTACACCATTGTGCGTTATCAGCGCGATCCGAGCACGATGCTGGCGCCGCCTTCCTTGCGCGCCATACATCCCTTGGGAAAATCGCCGGTGGTAGTCGACGGCGAGCACGTGCTGGCCGAATCCGGCGCCGTGCTTGAATACCTGGTGGAGCGCTACGATACCGCGCACGCCTTCGCGCCCTCGCCGGGGACGCCGGAGCGCCTGCGCTACCGCTATTGGATGCATTACGCGGAGGGTTCGGCGATGCCGCCGATGCTGCTCAGCCTGGTGTTCTCGCGGTTGAAGAAGGCACCAATGCCGTTCTTCGTGCGGCCGGTGGCACGCGGTATCGCGGACAAGGCGCTGAGTGGTTTTGTAGCGCCGCAGGTGAAATTGCACCTGGACTACATGGAAAATGAGCTCGGCCGGCAGCCCTGGTTCGTCGGCGAAGCGTTCAGCGCAGCCGATATCCAGATGAGCTTTCCAGTGGAGGCTGCGGCCGCCCGTGCCGGGCTCGAGAAATATCCCCGCCTGCAAGGTTTCCTGCAGCGCATCCACAAACGCCCGGCTTATCAGCGCGGCCTGGAGCAAGGAGGGCCGTTCGACCTGCTGAGCTAGGAAGAAGCGCCGGTAAAGAGGAATGCTGAGTTCCACTGAGCAGGCTGGAGTTGCGGTGCGGCGGCCCCAGATCAGGCGCATCGTCCTAGCGGAGGCGCCATGATTCCTTTTTCCCTGCTCGACCTCGCCCCTGTCTGCGAAGGCAGCGACACCACCCGCGCCTTCGCCAATATGCTGGATCTGGCACGACACGCGGAGCAATGGGGTTACCAGCGCTACTGGCTGGCCGAACACCACAACATGCCAGGTATCGCCAGCGCCGCCACGGCGGTGCTGATTGGTCATGTGGCCGGCGGCACTTCCACGATCCGCGTCGGCGCTGGCGGCATCATGCTGCCGAATCATTCGCCGCTGCAGGTAGCCGAGCAGTTCGGCACGCTTGCGTCGTTATACCCCGGCCGCATCGACTTGGGCCTGGGCCGCGCGCCCGGCACCGACCAGGCCACGGCACGAGCGCTGCGCCGTTACTTCGACAGTGCGGAACAGTTTCCGCAAGACGTGAGCGAGCTGCTGCACTATTTCGAGCCGGCGCAACCGGGGCAGAGCGTGCGTGCGGTCCCGGGGGCGGGCATCGAAGTGCCGGTGTGGCTGCTAGGGTCCAGCTTATTCAGTGCGCAACTCGCGGCATCGTTGGGTCTGCCGTTCGCCTTCGCCTCCCACTTCGCTCCCGATGCGATGGACCAGGCGTTGATGGTCTACCACCGCGATTTCCGCCCATCCAAACACCTGGGCAATCCCTACGCCATCCTGGCTTTGAATGTGGTTGCGGCGGAAACAGACCAGGAAGCTCGCCGGCTGTTCACCACGCAGCAGCAGGCGTTCGTCAATCTACGACGGGGCAGGCCAGGTTTGGTTCCGCCGCCGATCGACGATATCGATTCGTTCTGGCTACCGCATGAGAAAGTGGGAGTGGAACAGGCCTTGGCGTGCGCGGTGGTCGGCAGCGCGGAAACAGTACGCCGCGGCATTCGCGATTTCATCCAGCGCCATCGACCGGATGAGGTGATGTTGACGGCGAACATCTTCGATCATCAGGCGCGGCTGGCGTCGTTTCGGATGGCGGCTGAGGTCATGGCAGGGTCGTAGTTTCTGGCGAAGGTCGCTGGGGTCTTTTGAATTGGCCTCGTTCGCCGTTCCGTGGAAGCATGGTAACGGCGGGCCGACCCGTCCTACCTTCTTGCGCGGTGCACGCTACAGGGTGCCACGTTGCACGAACGGCACTCGCTCATACAACTTGCGCTCGCCACCACGGGGGTCGTCGAGCATTCGGGTGCTTTCGTCGAATACCATCGTTTCGCGAGCGGGCAAGGTATAAGGCTTCCATTCGGGAATGCCCGGATGAGTCGGGTTGCCGCTGCGAGCGAACGCCAGCAGCGCTTCGCTCATGCGATCCGCCATGCGTTGAGCATCCGCGCCGGTGCCGGTTTTCGATCCTTCCGCGCGAATGTTGTCGAACACCAGCGGGATATCCAACGTGTGGAATGCACGCCGCTTCTCGTCGATAGAGCGCCCCCAATCGAGTTGATAGACGAACGCTGGCGCGCCTTGTTTGGCGCGCTCCTCGGCTTCGATGATCGCGCCACGCCAGGAACGTCCGGCCGTTGTGGCGGCGAAGAATACTTCCGACGGCGTGTAGTCCGGATACAGGCGGCGGTATTCGGCGATGACGGCGTCCGGAGACAAATCCACATACTGCTGTTCGCGCAACTTGGCTGGCAGTTGTTCCCAGGTCAGCATGAAGTTGGCGGGATCGCCGCCCAGGAAGGCGCGGGTTTCGTCGCGGGTGTTACCGATGATCATGGGAATCTTCATCGACTGCGCCGGCGCGTCGGGATAGAACGGGTGGCGCGGTAGCGTTCGCGAATCCAGTACGGGACCGAAATACAGGCTGGAGTTTTCCACCCGTGATGGATCGCGCACGGCGGCTGCTTCCAAGAGCCGTTGCATCGGGATATCTCGCAACTGCTCCGACTGTCGCGGTTTCAAACCTAATGCGGCCAGAAACAACTCGCTGCGTTGACTCGCCGCGCGTGGGCCGGCGGCGGTGACCTGCTGGCCGCTCATCGTCATCGCCTTGTGGAACAGACCGTCGGCTTCCGGCATGGCCATCAATGTGGCGATCTTGGCGCCACCCCCGGACTGGCCGAACACAGTGACGTTTTTGGCATCCGCGCCGAATTCATCCGCGTGTTCGCGCAGCCATCCAAGCGCCTGGATGAGGTCCAGCTGGCCGGCATTGCCCGATTCGGCGAAATCCGGAAAGCCGAAATCGCCCAGATACAAATAGCCAAACAGGTTGAGGCGATGATTGACGGTGATCACCACCACGTCGCCGCGCTGGCACAAGTTGACGCCGTCATAGAGCGGGCTGGAGCCGGAACCGTTGTTGTAACCGCCGCCGTGAATGTAGAACAGTACGGGCCGCTTGCCGCCATCACGCAGGGCAGGGGTGTAGACGTTGAGGAAGAGACAGTCCTCGCTGATGGGTTGGCCATCGGCGTCGCCACGTTGTGGTGCCGAGGTGCCGAAGCTGGTGGCATCGCGGATGCCTTTCCAGGCGACCTCGGGGAGCGCGCGCTGAAAACGCCGCATTGAAGTATCCGCACCGTAAGGGACACCCTTGAACACCTGGATGCCGCGGTCGTGATAACCGCGAATGCGACCGCTGCGGGTCTTCGCGAGCGGCTGGGCGTTGGCGGCGTGCCCAATGGAGGTGAATTGGGTCAGCGCGACGCCCGCGCTTAGCAGGGAAGTCTGTCGCAGGAAATTGCGGCGATCAGGGTCAGGCGGAGCGGAGTTGGGCATGCAGACGGACACCAGCGAATCGGTTGACACCGGTTACCTTGAGCGTAGCAAACCTTTTCGTGGGAAGAATGCGGCGGCGCGTCAGAACCCGATTGCGATTCCTGGCAACGCTATATCGGCATCTCGTAGAGCGGGGCTTGCTCCGCGGCTCTTAGCGCACCGGTTTCGGAACGATCAGCCGAGCAAGCTCGGCTCTACATGGGGCGCGGCTCCGGAATGATCAGCCGAGCAAGCTCGGCTCTACGGGGCGCGCGGTTCCGGAGCTACCCACTGATGGGAGGCTTGTATATAGGGCTGCCGGGAATCTCGTCGGAAGTCTCGAAGGTCCTTAGACCGCCATGCCGGCGGCATGGCCGGAAGCCCAGGCCCATTGGAAGTTGTAGCCGCCCAGCCATCCGGTGACGTCGACCACTTCGCCGATGAAGTACAGGCCCGGAACGCGCTTGGACATCAGGGTGCTGGAAGACAGTTCGTCGGTATCCACGCCGCCCAGGGTGACTTCGGCGGTGCGGTAGCCTTCGGTACCGCTGGCGACCAAGGGCCAAGCGCCCAGGACTTCGGCTACCTCACGCAGCTGCGGTTCGTTGTATTGCTTCAGCGGACGGTTCGGTAGCCAGAGTTCGCACAGTCTTTGGGCGAAGCGACGCGGCAACACGTCGGACAAGACGGTCTTCAGTTCGGCGGCCGATCGTTGCTTCTGCTGTTCCTTCAGCCACATCAAGGCGTCCTGGCCCGGAAGCAAGTCTAGGCGCAAATCGTCACCGGGTTGCCAGTAGGAGGAGATCTGCAAGATGGCTGGGCCGCTGACGCCGCGATGGGTGATCAGCATGAAATTGTGGAAGCTTTGTTGATGACAGGTGGCGGTAACCGGCAGCGCCACACCGCTCAGGTCCTGCAATCGTTCCTGGTGCTTGCCGGTGAGCGTCAGCGGAACCAGGCCTGCGCGCGTCGGCAATACGTTGTGGCCGAACTGGCGCGCCAGCTCGTAGCCGAAGCCGCTGGCACCCATGCTGGGAATCGACAGTCCGCCGCTGGCCACCACCAGCGCCGGCGCGGCGAAGGTGCCGTGGCTGGTATGCAGGCGGAAGCCATCGTCGGTCTGCTGCACGCGCTCCACGCTGCAACCGGTTTCGATACTGACCCGCGCGCTGGCGCATTCGTCCAGCAGCATCTTGACGATCAGCTTGGACGACACGTCGCAGAACAGCTGCCCCAGTTCTTTCTCGTGGTAAGCGACGCCATGACGCTCCACCATGCCGATGAAATCCATCGGGGTGTAACGTGCCAGCGCCGATTTGCAGAAGTGCGGATTGGCCGACAGGAAGTTGGCGGGCGTCGTGCCGGTGTTGGTGAAATTGCAGCGGCCGCCGCCGGACATCAGGATCTTCTTGCCCACACGATTGGCGTGGTCGATGACCAGCACACGCAGCCCGCGCTGGCCGGCGGTCAGCGCACACATCAGGCCGGCCGCGCCACCGCCGATGATCAGCACGTCGTGGGTAACCGCCATGAGACTCAGTGGGACTTGGTGGCACCGGCCTGACGCGTGGTCGGCCGCAGTTCCACGGTGGCGGTTTCGCTATGCCAATGCATTTCGCCGTCCTGGATCATCACGCTTAGCCGCATTCCGCGGATCATCAGTTCGGTCAGCGCTTCCACCGCTTCGGCGGGGATATCCAGCACCGTCAGGTTGCCGTGGCGGGCGAAGGCGGCGCCATTGCGATCCCACCACAGGTCGGCCGCGCGCCCGCCGTAGTTGATCACTACCACCTCGCGGGCACGCCCGCAGGCTTTGCGGACCCGAGACTCGTCGGGCTGGCCCAGGTCGATCCATTGCTCGATCTCACCGGTATAGGCCTTGCGCCAGAGGTCGGGTTCTTCCTCATTGCTCAAGCCCTTGCCGAACTCCAGCCGCTCCTCCGCGTATAGGGCGAAGGCCAGCAGGCGCACCATCAGCCGCTGGTCGGTTTCGGAGGGATGCTGGGCCAAGGTCAGTGCATGGGTACCGTAGTAATGGCGGTCCATGTCGCTGATCTGCAGTTCGGCTTTTACGACGGTGGCCTTGAGCGCCATGGGAAACCCGGGGAAGAAGGGGCGCCATGATAAGCCGGACCGCCCTCTCGGGGTCCTACAACGCCCCAACCAAGACAAACCTGACTGGAAGCCGTCGTTATTAACAATATTTTTGCAAGGCAGTCGCTTTTGTTCCAGAACCGGGGTAGAGTGCCGCCACTGTGCTTGCCAGGGTCACCGTGAATCGTGAGCCTGATGCGGTAGATACATCTGCTACATCTTCCCGCTTTACCAACGCCTGCAACTCAGTCTCGGACCGGAATTCTCCGGCACCCGCGATATATTTCCACCTATGTTTCAGGAGTTAGTAAAGATGGCAACCGGTACCGTTAAGTGGTTCAACGATGCGAAGGGTTTTGGTTTCATTACCCCGGACGATGGCACAGCTGACCTGTTCGTGCACTTCCGCGCAATCCAGGGCAGCGGCTTCAAGTCGCTCCAGGAAAACCAGAAGGTTGAGTACACCGCCGTGAAGGGCGAGAAGGGCATGCAGGCCGACGCAGTCAAGGCGCTGTAATTCAGCGCTGAGCTTACGTTATCCAGAACGCCGGGGGCGCAAGCTCCTGGCGTTTTTGTTTGGGGAATCGCCCATCCCGGCAGAATCAATGTAGGAGCCCCCATTTGGCGCCACCGCCTTGATTTTGCAAAACAGTCGCTTTTGCTCCAGAACCCGGTTAGAGTGCGTCCACTGTGCTTGCCAGGGTCACCGTGAATCGTGAGCCTGATGCGGTAGATACATCTGCTACATCTTCCCGCTTTACCAACGCCTGCAACTCAGTCTCGGACCGGAATTCTCCGGCACCCGCGATGTATTCCCACCTTATGTTTCAGGAGTTAGTAAAGATGTCAGACCGTCAAACTGGTACCGTCAAGTGGTTCAACGATGCGAAGGGTTTTGGTTTCATCACCCCGCAGAGCGGCCCGGACCTGTTCGTGCATTTCCGCGCGATCCAGGGCAGCGGCTTCAAGTCGTTGCAGGAAGGCCAGACCGTGACTTTCGTTGCGGTGCAGGGCCAGAAGGGTATGCAGGCCGACGAAGTCCAGCCGCAGTAATTCTGCGCTGAGCTTAGTAGCTTAGTTATCCAAAAACGCCGGGGGCGCAAGCCTCCGGCGTTTTTTATTGGGGAAAAGCAAGCCGTATGTTGAGAGGAACGATGTAGGAGCGGCGTCCCGCCGCGAGCTCTTCGGTGACCAACCTGTATCCCGATAAAGAGCTCGCGGCGGGACGCCGCTCCTACATTGGCTTTGGGGGAGGCCCCGGCGGCTCAATCAGAGCTTCCGCACCCGGAAGCTGCGGCCCTTGATCTTGCCGGCGTTGAGGCGTGCCAGGGCCGCGTTGGCTTGCGAGCGCTGCACCGCGACGTAGGAGCGGGTGGCGAAGATGGCGATCTTGCCGATGGCGGTGCCCGGCAGGCCGGCGTCGCCCGTCAGCGCGCCCAGCACATCGCCCGGACGCAGCTTGTCGGTCTTGCCGGCATCGATACGCAGGGTGGCCATGGTGGCGGGTGGTGCACTGTTCGCCCTGGGCGCGGCCGGGATGGTCCGTTCCCAACGCAGCGGCCGGCCTTGGCGGGCTTCGATAGCGGCGGCGCGAGGCAATTCGCGCGAGGTGCACAGGCTTAGCGCCAATCCGCCGCGGCCGGCGCGGCCAGTGCGGCCAATCCGGTGCAGGTAGATGTCCGGATCGCTGGGCATGTCGTAATTGATGACCGCCGCCAGGTCTTCGATATCCAGCCCGCGCGCGGCCACGTCGCTGGCGACCAGGACATTACAGCTGCGGTTGACGAAGCGCATCAGTACTTCCTCGCGGTCGCGCTGTTCCATGTCGCCATGTAGCGCCAACGCGGAGAAGCCGAAATGCTGCAGCGAGCCGGCCACTTCGTCGGCATCACGGCGGGTGTTGCAGAACACCACACACGATTCCACGCCTCGGTCGGCCAACAACCCCGCCAGTGCGGTTTGCTTCTTGGCGGGGTCCACTTCGTAGAACCGTTGGTCGATTTCGCTAGGGGGCTCCGCATTGCCAACCGTCACTTCCACCGGATCGCGCAGCGCGGTGCGGCTTATCTCTCGTACTGCCTCGGCGAAGGTGGCGGAAAACAGCAAACTTTGCCGTTCCTTGGGTGTCTTGCCGATGATTTCACGGATCGGCTCCTCGAACCCCATGTCCAGCATGCGATCGGCTTCGTCCAGCACCAGCATCCGCACGCCGCCCAGATGCAGCGCTTTCTTGCGCATCAGCTCCTGGATGCGACCGGGTGTGCCGACTACAACCTGCGGGTCGTGCACGGCCAGCGAGCTCAGCTGTGGCGCGAGTGGCAGGCCACCACACAGCGTCAGGACTTTCAAATTGGGAATGCCGACCGCCAGCTTTCGAATCTGCCGGGCCACCTGGTCCGCCAACTCACGCGTGGGGCACAGCACCAGTGCCTGTGTGCGGATCAGTCCAGGATCCAGGCGATGCAACAGGCCCAAGCCGAACGCGGCGGTCTTGCCACTGCCGGTCGGTGCCTGCGCGATGACGTCGCGGCCCGCCAGGATCGGTGGCAGGCTTTCGGCCTGGATCGGAGTGGGGTTGGCATAGCCGAGGGCTTCGACGCCCTGCAGCAAGGCCGGCGTCAGCGAGAAAGAGGTGAAATCATGCATGCGACATGATCGCAGATCGCGGCTGAGTACGTCGGGATGAATGTCGGACAGTTCAGATGCCGATCACGCCGTAGGAGCGCCGGCTCGGCGCGCTCTTCCTGTCAGATTGCTATGAAAACGAAGAGCTCGCGCCGAGACGGCGCTCCTACGGTCAGAGGTCGCGCCTACTCCATGTCCGGGAAATCTTCCTCGGGTAGCGCCACAAACGCCCAGAACGGCACTTCCTGCTCTGTCCATTGGCGGGACGCTTCATCCAGCACATCCAATAGCGTGTCGAATTCGCTTTCGTGCCGGGCGCGAAATTCATGGGCCTGTTCGAAGAGCAGCACATAGCCCTTCGCCGGCAGCCACGACAGATCGCGCAGGCTGTCCGATAGCGCATCCCAGTTGCGGCCCGATGTCTGGGGAAAGTCCAGCACGGTCGCGATCCGCAGCAGCAGCGCCGCCTTGGTGTCGCAGCCAGACAAGTCGATGCGCCTCACGGACAAGCCGGCGTCGCGACCCACCACCGTCAAAGTATCCAGGTCCTCGTTGGCAACGAAGAAGACGCCCGCCTGCGAAGCGTCGTCCAGGCCGGGTTCGAAACCGGATTCGCTCATCGTTGCACTCCTGGGTTGCCGATCTCGGTGCTGCCTCTCTCAAATCGGCGGAAGCTTTCGTAGTGGTCGTCGGTGTAGTAGTACTCGCGGGGCGGTTGCCCGCCAGTGACGATGCGCCGCGCGCCGCGATGGCTTAAACCGGGTGTGTCCACCGTGTACTCGCGGTAGTAGCCCTGCGGTTGACGAGGCAGGCGACCTTCGCGATTGCTGAACACGCTGCCGTCCTGCCGGTGCGGGAACGGCCCGCCCAGCGCGATCAGCCGCAGCGTCTGGCGCGCCTCAGGCGGTAGGAACGCGGGCAGGGCATCCGCCTCACTTGCCGCAGGCGGTGTGGAAGCAGCCGTAGCTGGAGTAGCCGGTGCGATTGCCGGCCCCGTCGAATCCGCCGGTGGCAAAGGCAGGGCTTCGCTGCGCAGGCCCGGTTCCGACGTTGCGGAAGCGGCTGCCGATTCAGCGGCGGGTGGAGCTTCGCTGCGTTGGCGCTGCCAGAACCAACCGGCCAACACCACCGCCAGCAAAATGACGGCAATCAGTACAGGCTTGCCTGCACCGGATTTTTTTCGGGATCGGGAACGCATGATCAGGCCTCAATCTTCTCAATCGAACAAAAAGCGTCCGCAACCTTGATAGGTCTGATCGCCGACCGTCAGTGCCATGGAAGCGGGATAAATGACATCGCTCATGCCGTCACTGCAGGTTTCCTTGGCGATTTTCAGCGACACGGCGATGCCGTCGGCGGTTTTTCCATGAAAGCCATCGGCGCGCGCTTCCGTACGCGCGACATCGATCTTGCGCTCGCCGTAGTCCAATTCGGCGTGCAGTGCGGGTGACTCGCCCCGGCCAATTTCCACCAGCCAGCCCGGTTCAGTACCGATGCCGCGAAAGCCGATGCCGCGTGATTTGGCGTCTTCCCAAGGAGACGATACGCGCACCAGGCGTAGTTCTACCGGACCGCCGCTACCGGGTGTGACCGGCGCACGAGCGTCGGTGGTGAACCACAAAGTACCTTCCGCGTCCCGAAGGCTCGCATGTAGGCCGTAGCTGCCGTTCTCCCGCAGTTTTCCCGTGTCGTAGGGCAGCGCGAATGCAAAAGGCGGTCCCTTGGCATCACGCACTTGGGTGGTGGCGATCACCGCCTCGGTCGTATCGGCCAGTTGGTTGTCGATCAGCTGCACCATCAATGTGGCGCCAGGAGGGGCGGCGATGCGTTCGCGATAGATCGCTTGGCCGTGAATGACAGACTGCGCCTTCGATGCTGCTGGTTCCGGCGCATTCGCCTGCCTGGATTGGCAGCCGGCCACGGCGATGATGCTGGCCATCAGCAGAATTCCGCTTCTCATCTCATGCTCCCTTTAATGCAGCCCCGCAGGATAGCGCGGTGCCTGTTGAGATTTGTGTACGCGCGGTGTGCCTGAAACGACGGTTCGGTTTGGAGCTACAGTGGCGGCGCTCCAGGGAGGACTTGACGACATGGCTCACCGTGACCCGCGCATCGATGCCTATATCGCCAAATCGGCCGATTTCGCGAAGCCGATATTGCAGCGCCTCCGCGAAATCGTCCATGAAGCCTGTCCGGAAGTGGAGGAAACGCTGAAGTGGGGCATGCCGTCATTCCTATACGCCGGCGGGATTCTCTGTGGAATAGCGGCATTCAAGCAGCACGTGTCCTTCGGTTTCTGGAAGCACGCATTGGTAATGGACGGTGCCGATCGCGATGGCATGGGCAGCTTCGGAAAAATAACCCGCCCGTCGGACCTGCCGCCCAAGCGCGAACTGATGGCGCTGATCCGCAAAGCCATGCGTTTGAACGAGCAAGGCGTGAAAACACCGAGCGTACGTAAGACCGCCGCGCCCAAACCGCCACCGGAAGCGCCTGACGACCTGCTGGCCGCATTGAAGAAGAACCGCAAGGCATCGATGGCATTCGCCGCCTTCAGTCCCAGCCAGCAACGCGAATATGCGGAGTGGATAAGCGGCGCCAAGCGCGAGGAAACCCGACTGCGCCGTCTTGCACAAGCTATTGAATGGATCGCCGAAGGCAAGCCGCGCCACTGGAAATACATGAAGCGATGAATCGTCGCCATTCAGGCGACCGATTGGTCCGTTGAATCGGACGGGCGTAGTATCCCGTCGAGCCGGTGTTCCGCCAGTCTTCTCATGTGTTCTGGCGACGGCGACGACCGAGTGCAGTGGAGTTCGCAATGAACCGTGTCCTGCAGCCGTTGGCGTATACGCAAGCGTCGGCCTCGTGGCCGTACCTGGTGGCGGCCGCGGCCATCTTGCTGGCCTGCATAGGGCTGCTGTTCTGGAGCGCCGCGCCTGAACTGCACGCGGGCGGTGTCTGGACCGGGTTGCGTGGTGGCGCTTTGTGCGGATTGGCTACGGCCGTGGGTGCCTTGCCGGTACTGGTGGTGCGGGGGCTTCCGCAGCGACTGGCCGATGGGCTGCTGGGTTTCGGGGCGGGGGTGATGCTGGCTGCTACTGCGTTCTCGCTGGTGCTGCCTGGTTTGGAATCCGCACAGGCTTCAGGCTACTCGCCTTGGGGCGCCGGTTTCCTGATCAGTGCCGGCATCCTGCTGGGCGCACTGGCGCTGTTGGGCTTGGACCGTGTGCTGGTGGAAGATCCCTTGGATGCTCAACTCCCGTTGGTATCTTCCCGCGTCCTGGTTTTCGTGCTGGCTATCCTGCTGCACAACATCCCGGAGGGCATGGCTGTAGGCGTGGCTGCCGGAGGCGGTCTGCCCGAAGCCGGCAGTCTGGCGATGGGCATCGCGTTGCAAGACGTTCCGGAAGGCCTGGTGGTGGCGTTGATCCTGGCCAGTGCGGGCATGGCGCGTGCCAAGGCAGTGTTCATCGGCGCCTTTTCTGGTGTGGTGGAGCCCGTGGCGGCCGTCTTCAGCGCTTGGGCGGTGGGCATTTCTTCGGTGCTGTTGCCCTGGGGCTTGGCGTTCGCGGCTGGCGCCATGCTGATCGCGGTAAGCAATAGCGTGATCCCCGAATCCAACCGCCATGGCCACGGTGTGTCCGCTTCTCTAGGTCTGGCGATTGGCTTCTGCCTGATGATGCTGCTGGATACGGCGTTGTCGTAGGGGGGCTTGACCCGCCATCACCCTCAACGTCACCACCTCCAATCTGCTATCGGAAAAACACGTCCGCGGTGTGGCGGGTCGAGACCCCTACACGCTTGGCCATTGCACTTGACCGTTCGCCGCGGCGAACGCACGCTGCGCCGTCCGCAGAAGGAGCGCCCAAGTGAGCCAATCCCTGAAGATCATCGGTAACTACATTTCGCCTTATGTGCGCAAAGTGCTGGTGTGCCTGGAGTTGAAAGGCATTGCTTACGAGATCGATCCCATTGCGCCTTTCGTTGGCGATGAGCGCTTCTCCGAACTCAGCCCGTTGCGCCGCATTCCGATACTGATCGATGGCGACCTGGTGTTGAACGATTCCACGGTGATTTGCGAATACCTGGAAGACCGTTACCCTGAGCCTTCGCTGTACCCGCGGAATCCAGCGGACAAAGCCCGCGCGCGCTGGTTGGAGGAGTACGCCGATACCTATCTTGGCGAGGTGCTGATCTGGCGAATGTTCTTCCAGATTGGCGTCAAGAGATTCGTATTCGGCGAAGGCACGAACGATGAAATAGTGAGCCAGGCGCGTGATGTGGAATTGCCGGTGGCGCTGGATTATCTGGAACAGCACCTGCCTGCGGAAGGCCATGTATTCGGCGACATTTCCATCGCCGATATCGCCATCGCCAGCTTCTTCCGCAATGCGGCCTTCGTGCGTTATGCCATCGATCCGCAACGCTGGCCGCGCACCGCGGCTTTCGTCGAGCGGACATTGGCGTTGCCCGCCTTCCAGAAATTGGCCGAATTCGAGAACCGAACCGTGCGCACGCCGTTGGACAAGCAACGCGAGGTGTTGGCCGAAATGGGCGCACCGCTGACGTCGGAAACGCTAGGCAACGCACCGCCGCGACGTGGCGTGATGCGGTTGGAGTGACGGTTGCTGGGTTTTGTAGAGCCGAGCTTGCTCGGCTGCTCTTGGGGGTCAGCTTTTAGCGGCTATTCCCTATCGTCTGCGGTTGCGACGGCATCATTGCTACTGACTCGGTGCCATCGCGAGACGCAGCTCCGCTCTACGTTAGATCGCGTGAGATCGTACTCTATGGCGTTGTCACCGCACGCATCACCGGATACAGGTTGTAGCGTTCGTCCCAGGACGAATGCTTGCGGTGGAAGAATTGCAGGCGTGCGGCGGGATTCTTGGCGAACTCAGGATCTTCCTTCAAGCGTTTGTCGAATTCGGCCTTCACCGCCGGGTCTTTCAGCATTTCCCGGGCGACGTCTTCGGCAACGTAGTCTTCCATGTATTCCTTCTGTTCGAAGGCGTTGTTGAACTCGCCCCAGGCCAGCAGCGAATCGGGTGCGAGCGGTTCCAACAGCGCCATCACCAGTCGGGATTTCGGTTGTGCAATGGGGACGAACAGCGAGCCCGCAGGTATCGCCCGCGTCTCCGGCTTCCATGCGCCTTCCACCGTCAGCCGCTGATGGCTTTCCACCGACTGCGGGGCGAAGCTGGTCTTGCTGGCGCGGAAGGTTTCGACCGCGGTCTGCGAGGCGCTCGCCAACTTGCGGAACTTGACGCCGTGCTGCTGAAGCTTGGAGCCGACCCAGGCCGCATGCGCAGCGGGGATCAGATAGCCGGCTTTCGGGGCGGCGACCACGACGCCGGGCTGGATGTTGTCCCGCAGCGGGATTTTCCAGACCTGCGGCTTGGTTTCGTCGTAGCGGGTCATCACCGCACCGGAAACTTCCGAAGGAGTGCGCGTGTATTCGTAACCGCGGAAATCGATCTGCCGTGATTCGGCCGTGGCGGCGTAGGTCAGTGGCTCGTTCCGGCCCGCCAGTTCCGAGGCGCGGGCGTCGGCGGCGTCGGCCAGCTTGCGCCACTCGGCGCCTTGTTCGGCGGTTCGTTCCAGCACAGAAACCACGGTGTTGCGGGTGATTCCCACGCGTACCGGATATTCCTTCCACGAATGCGTTTCCACCAGCATGGCAAGGCGGTTGCGCAGAAGGAAATAGCCATGCGAGAAGCGCGGCGGCGGCACGCTGTCTTCGAAACCGGATGCGGGGTCGTCGGTGACGACAAACGAGGGATAGAACGGCAGCGGCAGCGAACCCTGTTTGGCAAGATCGGCGATGACGCCGTCGCGCAACGCCCGGCCGCTAACGCGCAGCGCCTCGTCACCGGCGTGCACGGGTTCGACTTGGATGGAGACGTCGTGTTCGAACTTGGCGCCGTCGGTGACATGCAGATCGACGGTTACCAGCGGATCCCATGTTTCCACCAGCTGCAGCATCGCCTGCATCTCCGGCGCATCGGCTTTCAGGTAATCGCGATTCAGATTGAAATTCTGTGCGGTGGTGCGCCAGCCCATCTCCTGCGGCCCGCGCTGGTTGGGCCTGTTCCAGGCGCCGAAGCGCTCGTGTCCATCCACGCTGAATACCGGAACAAACACCCAAACCAGCTTGTCCAGCGCACCGGCTGCGGCTTTGCCTTCGAGTACCTCGCGTAGCGCGAGGAAACCCGCATCCTTGCCATCGATTTCGCCGGAGTGGATGCCACCCTGGATCAGCACCACGGGCAGGCCGCGACGCCGGGCCTGATCGGCAGTCAACGCGCCGCTGGTGGAGGCCACCAGCGCCTTCATCGGCCGGCCCTCAGGTGATGTGCCAAAGCTGATGCAACGCACTGCTCTGGGATAACGCTTGGCGAAAGCGTCGCAGAGCGACAGTACTTCTGCGTAGCGGCCGGTTTGGATGAAGCCGGAACGCTCGGCGATCGTGGTCAGATCGGCAGTCGCAGGCGCAGTGGTTTGCGCGGCGGCGGGCAAGGTCAAGGCGAGCAGCAGGGCCGCACAGAGCAATTTGGGCATAAGGGGGTAGGTGGGGAAAATGTGACTCATGATGCCTGCGAACGCGCGCTGCGCCCAGCATGACCGAAGAGGTTCGACCCCCTGGAGCGGATACGGTAACCTTCCAAAAATTTGCACCGGAAGTTCGGATGAGTACTACGATCGACGCCACCCAGCCGGGTCGCTTGCCCCGCCAGATCCCTTACATCATCGGCAATGAGGCGTGCGAACGGTTCAGTTTCTACGGGATGCGCAACATCCTGGTGCCCTTCCTGGTCAGCAGCATCCTGCTGGCCTATCTGCCCGAGACGGATCGCGAGGGCGCGGCGAAGGATATCTTCCATACCTTCGTGATTGGCGTTTACTTCTTCCCGTTGCTGGGCGGTTGGTTGTCCGACCGCTTCTTCGGCAAATACAACACCGTGCTTTGGCTATCGCTGGTGTACTGCGTCGGCCATGCGTGCCTGGCGCTGTTCGAAGAGAACCGCACCGGCTTCTACACCGGCCTGTTCCTGATCGCGCTGGGTTCCGGCGGCATCAAGCCCTTGGTTTCGGCTTTCGTTGGCGATCAGTTCGACCAGTCCAACAAGCATCTGGCGAAGATCGTCTACGACGCGTTCTACTGGAGCATCAACTTCGGTTCGTTCTTCGCTTCGCTGCTGATGCCGATCTTCCTGCGCAACTATGGACCGGCGGTGGCGTTCGGTATTCCCGGCATCCTGATGTTTATCGCTACCTTCATTTTTTGGCTGGGCCGGCGCAAGTACGTGCACATGCCGCCTTCGCCGCCTGAGCCGGATTCATTCCTCAATGTGGTGCGCAGCGCGCTGTTCGGATCGGCGCCGGGCAGGGGCCTGGGCACTGGTTTGGCGATGGCCGGCATCGTGCTGGCAGTCGCATCGCTGGGGCTGATTCCAGCCATGGGCTTCGTCAAGGCGGTGCTGATTGGGTTGGGCCTGCTGATAGCGCTGGTGGGCATAGGTACCTCGATACAACTCGACCGCGCGAGCGGCTCGCATCCGGCGGTGGCGATCGACGGCGTGCGCGCGGTGTTGCGGATCCTGATCGTGTTCGCTTTGGTGACCCCGTTCTGGTCGCTGTTCGATCAGAAAGCCTCGACATGGGTGCTGCAGGGCCAGACCATGCATATCCCCCATGAAGCATGGTGGTGGCCAAGCAAGCTGGTGGTGACGGCAGGGCAGATGCAGGCACTGAACCCGATCATGGTCCTGCTGCTGATTCCCTTCAACAACCTGGTGCTGTATCCGCTGCTGCGGCGGATGGGGTTCGAGCCGACCGCGCTGCGCAGGATGGGCTTCGGCATCGCTTTCTCGGGCTTGGCCTGGGTGGCGGCCGGCGTGCTCCAACTGTGGATCGACGGCGGGGATCCGGTGTCGCTGGCGTGGCAGATCCTGCCGTACCTGCTGCTGACTTTCGGCGAGGTACTGGTATCGGCGACCGGGCTGGAGTTCGCCTACAGCCAGGCACCACGCTCGATGAAGGGAGCGATCATGAGCTTCTGGCTGCTGTCGGTGTCGTACGGCAATCTGTGGGTACTGTTGACCAACGCGGCGGTCCGCAATGAAGTGGTGATCGGACAGATCGCCAGTACCGGGCTGAGCGAGAACGCCTTCCTGACGTTCTTCTTTGCCGGTTTCGCTTTCCTCGCGGCACTGGCGTTCGCGTTGTATGCGCGGCGCTATCCGATGCAAGACCACTACCGCGCTACCAAGGAAGCCTGATGTCGTCGCCGATCACCTTCATCCTGATCGCGGTCACCTGTGTGGTGACGCTGCTCGCATTCAAAAGTCCAGCGCTAGCCGGTCGGCTGATCCTCTGGCCGCCGGCGATAGACCGCCACAAGCAATATGACCGGCTGGTGACGTACGGCTTCATCCATGCCGATTTTTGGCACCTGCTGTTCAACATGGTCACGCTGTTCTTCTTCGGCCGGGTGATGGAAGACATCATCACCGAGCTCAGCGGCAATCGGTGGACCTTTGTCGCGTTCTACTTCGCCGCCCTGGTGGTATCGATCCTGCCGACTTACCTGAAACACCAGAAAGACCCCAACTACCGCAGTTTGGGCGCTTCGGGCGCGGTTTCGGCGGTGCTGTTCGCCTTCATCCTGATCAATCCATGGGCGCGCATCGGCGTGTTCTTCATTCCCATGCCGGCGATCGTGTTCGCGGTGCTGTACCTCGGCTACAGCATCTGGATGGACAAGCGCGGCGGCGACAACATCAACCACGGTGCGCACTTGGCGGGCGCGGCATTCGGCGTGTTGTTCATGCTGGCGATGGAGCCGCGAGTGCTGTCGCATTTCCTGCAGACGTTGCTGCGGCCGGGTGGCTGATGCTAGTGGCAATAGCGCGAAACGCTCACTTTATCTGAAGGTTGACCATGTTATTTCCGGTGCGGTGCCATCACTGGAGAACGACATGGCTACAGCCAAAACACGCAAGTCGGCAGCAAGCGAATCGGCGGTAAGCAAGAAGCGCGTCGCCAAGAAAGCCGCCGCAAAAAAAGCCACCGCCAAGAAATCCGCCACCAAGAAAGCCCCCGCCAAGAAGGCCCCCGCTAAGAAGTCGGCGACCAAGAAACCGGTGGTAAAAAAGGCGACGGTCAAGAAAGCCGCCGGCAAGACGGCCGCCAAGAAAGGTACCGCGCGCAAGACCGCCGCCAAAAAAGTGGCGCAGCCAACTGCCGCCAAGCGCCCGACGAAAAAGACCGGAGCGGCCGCGACGAAGAAGACCGCGACAAGTGCCGCCAAGCGGCCCAGCAAGACAGCGGCAAAGAAATCAGCAGGTCGGAAAGTCGCCAAGAAGGCAGCGGTACCCAAGCGCATCACGCCTGAGCAAGCGACGGCCAAGATGCACGAGTTGCTGGAGCAGAAGCAGGAACATGACCGCGAGCAGCAGCCCTGGCAGGCGCTGGACACGCCAAACAATGGCGGCGGAAAGGAGTTCGGAACTCAGTCGGTCGAACCCGCCAAACTCACCGAGTTGCATGCGGCCGAGAGCCGCGAGAAAGCGATTCAGGGCACCATGAGCTCGCAGGGCCGCCGCAACCAGGGCAAGCGGGATAATCGCTGAAAAGTGCTCGCGATCTTCTTCGGGAACGCCCCTGTGAGGAACGCGGGGGCCGGCTGCGGGACGTTATCCATGGAGCGAACTTCGCCCCATGAGAAGCGCTTGGGCAGGCGCGGCGTGGCTCAGCCCACCAGGCTGTGCGAAGTTCTGGCGCTGCCGATTTCCAGCCCGGCATACGCCGACAGCAGGCGCTCGTAAACAGCGTTGTTGAGTCGCTCGAACTCCCAGTCATGGGTATGGCCGGTAATGGTCAGCTGATACAGGCCTTCCAACAGAGTGAAATCGTTGGGGTCGGCGATGCTCGGCTGGTTGTCGATCAGGCTCATGGCAAACTCCGAAAGCATGGAAAGGGTGTCACCGAGGCTGACGCATTAACCGTGCCAACTTTCCCCGTTCGCCTGAATCGCTTGTTTTGCCTCGTGAGAGCCACTTCACAACGATGAATGTGACGTGGTGCGTCCTATTTTGCCGCTGGAGCGGCCCTCAACACGCATAGCCCGAGAGAACGACATGACCCATTTCGATATCCAGCATGATCCGACCCGCCGCAGGTTCCTTGCCCAAGTGGATGGGTATGAAGGAGCGGTTGAGTACCGCCAGGACGGAGACCGGATGGAAATCGTCCGCACCACCGTTCCGGAGGCCATCGGCGGCCGCGGGATCGCCGCACAGCTGGTGAAGTCCGCGCTGGATTTTGCGGGCGCCAACAAGTTGCGGGTAACGCCCACGTGCTCCTACGCCGCCACCTATATTCGGCGACATCTGGAATACGCAGATCTGGTGGACTGATTGCCGGTGACCTTGGAGACGCGCAGCGGCGCGGCATAAACTGTCAGCCACTAAGCGGAAGGAGCCCGATCGTGAATTTTTGTCTCAAACACGCGCTGCTGAGGCATGCGCTACTGATCTCGGTGTTGATGCTCGCGCTGGCTGGTTGCAAGCGTGATGAGGCGGCGCCTGCAGTCGGTACGGCGCCCCCGGCCGAGCCGGGACAGGCTCCGGCCGCGACGGAGCCTGCCGGTCCGGTTGAGTTGAAGGACGTGATCGAGACCAATGACCGCTACGTCGTCGGCATCAGCTATCCGCCCACGATCAACAAGTATCCGGGTCTGGCCAAGGTGCTGGGAGACTATTCCGACACCGCACGCGCTGAATTGATGGAAGCGGTGGAGGCTTTCGGCAACGACAAGCCCAGCGCTCCGTACGAACTATCCTTGAGCTTCGAGCAAGTGGTGGAAACGCCACAGTTGGTGGCGGTGGCGGCCGATGGCAGCCGCTATACCGGCGGAGCGCACGGCCAACCGCTGATCGCGCGTTTCGTATGGCTGCCGCAGCAGAACCGACTGCTGAGCGCCGCGCAATTGGTGCCGCAGACGCAGAACTGGAAGCCCATCAGCGACTACGTGCGCCTGCAGCTGCTCACCATCGCCGAATCACGTGCGGCAGCCGACGATCTGGATCCGGCTGATCGCATGGAGCTGATGAAAACTTCGACGCGCATGATCGACGAAGGCACCCGGCCCGAGGCGGAGAATTTTTCCGAGTTCGTGCCGCTGTTGAACGCCGACGGCAAGATCACGGCGCTGCGTTTCGTGTTCCCGCCTTATCAGGTGGGTCCGTACGCGGACGGCACGCAGACGGTGGATGTGCCCGCGGAGGTGCTGCTGCCGCACATCGCGCCCGAATACGCCGGTTTGTTCGCCAGCTGAGTATCGCGCATGCCGCACGCACGCTTCGAACACCGAGTGGGCGGCTTGCTTGCCAAGGCGGATGTGCGAATCGACGGTACGCGGCCGTGGGATATGCAGGTGCACGATCCGCGGCTATATGCGCGGCTCCTGGGACAGGGCTCGCTGGGCTTGGGTGAAAGCTACATGGACGGCTGGTGGGACGCCGAGTCCCTGGACGGCCTGATCTACCATTTGCTGGAAGCCAGGCTCGACGAACACGTGCACAGTGCGGGCGAAGTGTGGGATGCGCTACGCGCCCGTCTGTTGAACCTGCAATCGCCGGATCGGGCGGTTGAAGTCGCGCGCCGCCATTACGACCTGGGCAACGATCTTTACCGCGCCATGTTGGGAAAGCGGTTGGTCTACAGCTGCGGTTACTGGCGCCAGGCGCAAGACTTGGATCAGGCGCAGGAAGCCAAGCTGGACCTGGTCTGCCGCAAGCTACAGCTGAAGCCCGGCATGCGGGTGCTCGACATCGGTTGCGGTTGGGGCGAAGCACTGAAGTACGCGGCTGAGCGTTACGGCATCAGCGGAGTGGGCGTGACCATTTCGCGCGAGCAGGCGGAGTTCGCCCGCGAGTTGTGCGCCGGGTTGTCCATCGACATTCGTCTGCAGGACTATCGCGAACTGGACGAGCCTTTCGACGCCGCGTTCTCGCTGGGCATGTTCGAACACGTGGGCGTGAAGAACTACCGCACCTACTTCGAAGTCGTGAGGCGATGCCTGCCTGCCGACGGTCTGTTCCTGCTGCATACCATCGGCACCAACCGGTCGGTACACCGCACCGATCCCTGGATCGCGCGCTACATCTTTCCCAACTCCATGCTGCCGTCGATCGCTCAGATCGCGCAGGCGGTGGAAGGCTTGTTCGTGATGGAAGATTGGCACAACTTCGGTACCGATTACGATCGCACCCTGCAGGCATGGCGCGCGAACGTGGAACGCGCGTGGCCCGCATTGGACGGACAGTACGACGGGCGGTTCCGCCGCATGTGGCGTTACTACCTGGCCGCATCCATGGCGACGTTCCGCAGCCGTCGCTCGCAACTCTGGCAAGTGGCGCTATCGCCGCGTGGAGTGCCGGGCGGATACCTCGCCGCGCGATAGCCGTTTTGGACCGGCCTTGCAAGCATTTTCAGTTTGATCAATTTTTGATCAACCCGCTTGACAGCCCTGCCGCAGCTGGCGCGCACGGAGTTATCCACATGTTTGTGCAGCAACAATCCACATGCACTGTGGACAACGTTTCCACACGACACGTTCCTCTTATGTAGGAGCGGCGTCCCGCCGCGAGCTCTTCCCATCGGATCGCGACAAAAGCGAAGAGCTCGCGGCGAGACGCCGCTCCTACAGGTGACAGGCCGCTCACGGTGAGCACCAAAACAACCACGCCACCCGAAGGTGGCGTGGCGGTGCTGCTCGATGCTTAAAGCGACTACTTGGCGGCGGGCGTGGCCGGTGCCGTCAGGCCGCGCTTTTCCAGCAAAGGCTCGATCTTGGGATCGTGGCCGGCGAAGTCGCGGAAGATCTTCATCGCGTCCTGGCTGCCGCCCTGCGACAACAGCGTTTTGCGGAAATGATCGCCGTTTTCGCGTTTCAGGCCACCGTTGTTCTTGAACCACTCCACGCTGTTGGCGTCCAGCACTTCCGACCAGATGTAGGCGTAGTAGCCGGCCGAATAGCCGCCCATGATGTGGCTGAAGTAGGGCGTCTTGTAGCGCGGCGGTACCGGCGGGTAGTTGATACCGTCGGCCGTCAGCGCTGCGGCTTCGAACTTCATCACGCCGGCAGCGTTGGGCACCTTGTCAGCGGTGATCTGATGCCAGCGCTGGTCCAGCATCGCGGCACCCAGATACTCGGTGGTCTTGAAGCCTTCGTTGAACTTGGAGGCGGCGATCACCTTGTCCAGCAGCGCCTGCGGCAGTGGTGCGCCGGTCTGGTAGTGCTTGGCGTAGTTCTGCAGGATGGACGGCCAGTCGGCCCACATCTCGTTGACCTGCGACGGATACTCCACGAAATCGCGCGGTACGCTGGTACCGCTGAAGTACGGGTACTTCACGTTGGAGAACATGCCGTGCAATGCATGGCCGAATTCGTGGAACGCGGTGGTGACTTCATCCCAGGTCAGCAGTGTCGGCTCGCCGGCCGGCGGCTTCGGGATGTTGAGGTGATTGGCGACGACGGGCTTGTATCCGGACAGCGCCGACTGCGAGACGTACGAGTTCATCCACGCACCGCCACGCTTGGAGTCGCGCGCGTACATGTCGGCAATGAAGATGGCGAGCTGGCTGCCATCGGCGTCGAATACGTCGTACACCGTCACGTCCGGATGGTAGACCGGCAGGTCGGTGCGCTTCTTGAAGGTCAGGCCGTACAACTGGGTGGCGGCGTAGAACACGCCATTTTCCAGCACGTTGTTGAGTTCGAAATACGGCTTGAGCTGCGATTCATCGAAGTTGTACTTCTCCGCGCGCACTTTCTCGCTGTAGAACGCCCAATCCCATGGCTCCAGCTTGAAGCTGGGTTGGCCTTTGGCGGCCTGTTCCTTATCGATCATCGCCTGCAGGTCGGCGGCTTCGCGCTTGGCGTTGGCCACGGCGGCCGGCGCCAGTTTGCCCAGCATGGCGTTCACGGCTTCCGGCGTACGCGCGGTCTGGTCTTCCAGGCCATACGCGGCATGGTTGGGGTAGCCCAGCAGCTTGGCGCGGTCGGCACGCAGCTTCATGATGCGGGAGATGATCTGGGTGTTATCGAACTCACCGCCGCGGCTGCCGCGGGTCACCGATGCTTCGTGCAGGCGCTGACGCAAGGCACGATTGGTAAGTTGTGATTCCGGTGGCTGACCGGTGGTGTTCAACAGGGTCAGCAGGTACTTGCCTTCCAATCCGCGCTTCTTGGCCAGTTCGGCCGCGGTGGCGATCTGCGCTTCCGTCAGGCCGTCCAGTTCCTTCGCGTCATCGACGACCAAGGCCGAAGCATTGACTTCCTTCAAGACGTTATCGCTGAACTTGGTGCCCAAGGCAGCCAGCTCGGCATTCATGTCTTTCAGCTTGGTCTTGTCGGTTTCGGACAAGTTGGCGCCGGACCGCACGAAGTTGGTGTGATAGCGCTCGACCAAGCGCACGCCTTCGGCATCCAGGCCCAGCGATTCGCGCTTGTCGTACAGCGCCTTGACGCGTGCAAACAGCTTGGGATTCAGATTGATGGCATCGCCGTGGGCCGCGAACTTGGTGGAGTAGTCGGCGCGTAGCTTGTTGCGAGCGTCGTTGGTGTCGGCGCCGACCAGCGCGAAGAACACGGTGGTGGCACGGTCCAGCACTTGGCCGCTTTTTTCCAGCGCGATGATGGTGTTGTCGAAAGTGGGGGCTTCAGGATTATTGGCGATCGCCTCCACTTCCTTCAGTTGCTCGGCCATGCCGGCGTCGAAGGCCGGGGCATAGTCGCTGTCCTTGATCTTGTCGAACTGCGGGTAATGCAGCGGCAACGGGCTTTCGGCGAAGAACGGATTGGCCGCCTTGGCAGCTTCCGTGGTGGCCGCGGGAGCGGCTTGGCTGTAGGCGGGCATGGCGATTCCAAGGGTCGCGGCAAGCGCGAGAGCAAGGCGGGTGGTCATGAAGCGTAGCTTCCTTCCAAATGTGGACTTTAAAGGGTAACCCAAGCCCCCAGTCCGGACCCATGACGAAAGACATGGGCAACGGGCAGGGCGCCAGGGCCATGCTGAGGGACAGGGTTCCCCGGCCGATCAGGAGTTGCCATGAAGCGTGCGCTCGTCCTTTCCTTCGTCCTGTTGATGGCTGCGGTTCCCGCGCTGGCGGCGGAAACCCTGCGTTACGTCGCCTTGGTGCATGGCGGCAAGCAGGCCGGCCAGCTGGTGGTGGAGCGCGGCGGCGATGGCGCCGCCCGGGCGGATTTCATCTTCAAGGACAATGGCCGCGGCCCGGAACTGAAAGAGGAGTATGAACTGGCCGCGGACGGCACCTTCAAGCGTTACCAGGTCAAGGGCAGCTCTACATTCGGCGCACCCGTGGACGAAAGCTTCGTTCGCGAAGGCGACGTGGGCAAATGGAAATCAACCTCCGATGCTGGCGAGAAGTCCCTTGCGGGCACCGCGTTGTATACGCCGCTGGGCGGCACGCCGGCGGCATATTCCGTCGCGATCGCCGCACTTTCCAAACGCGCCGACGGCAAGCTGCCGCTGATACCCGGCGGCACGCTGACCCAGCGAAAATTGGCGACGGCCGAAGTGTCCGCGGGTGCCAGCAAGCGCTCGGTCGCACTGTTGTCGCTGACCGGCATCGGCTTCACGCCGACGTTCGTCTGGGTGACCACGGATGCCGAGCCGAGGCTGTTCGCCTATATCTATCCCGGTTTTCTGCAGATGATCGAGGACGGCTGGCAAGCCAACGCCGATGCGTTGGAAGAGCGCCAGAAGCAGGCTGAGAATGACGTACTGGTCGCAATGAACCAGCGTTTGGCGCATCCGCTGGAGGGCACCACCGTGATCCGCGATGCGCGGGTGTTCGATAGCGAAAAGGCAATGCTGGGCGCGGCATCGGACGTGGTGGTGCGCGATGGTCGAATCGTGTCGATGGGGCCTGCCGGAAGCGCGGTGGCGGTCAGTGCCGATCACGCGGTGGAAGCCAATGGCCGCGTATTGCTGCCCGGCCTCTATGACATGCATACGCACATGGGTCGCTGGGACGGAGGTCTTCACCTGGCGGCAGGCGTGACCAGCGTTCGCGACATGGGCAATGACAACGAGACGCTGCAGCAGCTGATTGCCGACGAAAAGGCGGGCACGCTGCTGGGGCCGCGCGTTATTCCGACCGGCTATATCGAGGGCAAGAGCGAGCACTCTTCGCACGGTGGTTTCCTGGTGGGGAATCTTGCCGACGCCAAGAAGGCGATCGATTGGTACGCGGACCACGGCTATCGGCAGATCAAGATCTACAACTCCTTTCCCAAAACCATGCTGCGCGATACCGCTGCCTACGCGCATGAGCGCGGTTTGCGCGTCAGCGGGCACGTACCGGCGTTCATGCGCGCGCAGGATGTGATGGACCAGGGCTACGATGAAATCCAGCACATCAATCAAGTGATGCTGAATTTCTTCGTCACACCTGAGACCGACACCCGGACCCTGCAGCGCTTCTATCTGGTGGCGGACAAGACCGACGGGTTGGACTTCGAGTCCAAACCGGTGCAGGACTTCATTGCCGAACTGGCTCGCAAGCAGATCGTGATCGACCCAACGTTGGCGACTTTCGAGTTCCTGCATCAGCGCGACGGCCAGTTGTCGCCCATCGTCGCCGACGTAGCCGAGCATCTTCCGCCCGACGTGCAACGCGAGCGGCGTGCGGCAGAAATGGACATCCCGGACGATGCCACCGGTGCACGCTATAAGCGCTCGTTCGACAAGCTGGTGGAGTTCGTCGGCCGCATGTACCGCGCCGGAGTTCCGATCGTGGCGGGTACCGACGAATTGCCCGGTTTTACCCTGCAACGGGAGTTGGAACTATACGTGCAAGCCGGCATGACTCCGGCCCAGGTGTTGCAAGTGGCTACCTGGAATGGCGCCAAATACAGCGGCACCTTGGAAGACAGCGGCTCCATTGCGCCGGGCAAGCGCGCCGATCTGGTGCTGGTCGACGGCGATCCCACTCGCGACATCGCCGACATTCGCAACGTCGCGCTGGTGATCAAGGATGGGAAAGCTTACTACCCCAGCGAGATCGATGAGGCGTTGGGCATCAAGCCGTTTGTTGAGCCGGTGAAGGTGCAATCGTCACAGCAGTGATGCAGTGCATCGGGGCAGCCCCTTTCGTCTACGTGAAATCTCGATGGTCACAGCACCTCGTAACGTCGCACGATCCATGACAATTCGTACAACAGCGCGCTCACGGCAAAGGCGCCGTGGTACGTCGGGCTGCGAAACGCGATCGCCCCAATACAGCCAATGACGTACGCCGCATTGCGGAACCAGTATTCGCTGCCCAGCTGGCGAAGGTATTCGCCGCCCTTGATGGCGGTATCGCCAATGTCGACCAGGAACATCACCGCCAGCAGACCGAAGAACCAGTGCCGGCGTGTATAAAAATAGTCTCGGTAATCCTGGTACTCGTCCACGCTTTCGGGAAAGATCAGCGAACACAGCAGGTACAGCAACAACGCGTAGATCGTGACGAAGAAATAGATATTGAAATCCCAATGGGGCTGGTGAGTCAGGCGAAACTCCCACCACCAGAAGTGCAGCAGGTACATGAACATGAAGAGCGCCCACATCAGATGCACCCAGTACACCCGGCGTGCTTTGGGGCGTTCAACGATTTTCGCCAGGTTGCGCAGCAGATGGGTCAGCCCCAGACCGACGATCATCCCCAGCAGGATGCGGATGTGGACGTAAAGGGTGGCCATCGATGACGGGTCGGGGGCATGCTGCATCGTCGTAGGCTCCGAACGAGACAAGGCGTCGGCAAGGCTAGAACATTTTCGTAGTGAATATAAATAGCCCACCGTCATGAACGAAGGAGTTCTTGCCAAACTCGGATCAGCGTCCGGCGGTGGCACGCGACTTGCCGAATGCAAGCAACCGGTGTCTGATACCTCCTGGAAGTTTCAGGAGACCGCCATGACCACCGCGTACGATTTTTCCGCCAAAGACATCGAAGGCGTAGAACGTCCACTGTCCGATTACCAAGGCAGGGTGCTGCTGGTAGTCAACGTGGCGTCCCAGTGTGGCTTCACGCCGCAGTACACCGGCCTGGAGAAACTGTGGCGTGACTACCGCGACCAGGGACTGGTGGTGCTGGGTTTTCCCTGCAATCAGTTCAGTCATCAAGAACCGGGTGACGAAGCCGAGATCCGCAATTTCTGTTCGTTGAACTACGATGTCAGCTTCCCGATGTTCGCCAAGGTCGACGTCAACGGCGATGCCGCGCATCCGCTGTGGAAATGGTTGAAGCAGGAGAAGAGCGGGCTGCTGGGCATCGACGCCATCAAGTGGAACTTCAGCAAGTTCCTGGTCGGCCGCGACGGCAAGGTGATCAAGCGCTATGCGCCTAAAGACAAGCCGGAGTCGTTGGCGGGAGATATCGAGAAGGCGTTGAGTTGAGCCGCTTTGTAGAAGCCGCCTAGAAGCCGCTACCCGACGGGATCAATACTCCCTCGTGGTCCCGGTGCGGGCCGGAACGCAAGGTCTTACTACTTCTCCACGAAAGCCCGCTCGAACACATACTGCCCTGGCGTGCCGATACGCGGCGCGGCGGTGAAGCCACGACCATCCAGTAGAGTGCGAAAATCGGCGAGCATTTGCGGGCTGCCGCAAATCATGGCGCGATCTTTCTCGGCATCCAAAGGTTCGATGCCCAGGGACTCCATCATCTGGCCGGTGGCCATCAGGTCGGTCAGGCGGCCGCGGTTGGCGAACTCGTGGCGAGTTACCGCAGGGTAGTACAGCAGCTTCTCGCGGATGGTTTCGCCCAGGAACTCATGCTGCGGCAGTTCTTTTTCGAAATAGTCGCGATACGCCAGATCCTTTTCGCTGCGTACACCGTGGGTCAGGATCACGCGTTCGAAGCGCTCGTAAGTTTCCGGATCCTTGATGATCGATAGCCAGGGCGCCAAGCCGGTGCCGGTGCCAAGCAGATAGAGATTGCGACCGGGATGCAGATCGCTGATCAATAACGTACCAGTCGGTTTGCGGCCGATAAGTACGGTGTCGCCCGGCTGGATGTGCTGCAGACGTGAGGTCAGCGGACCATTGGGCACTTTGATGCTGAAGAATTCCAGCTGTTCTTCCCAGTTGGCGCTGGCAATGGAGTAAGCGCGCATCAACGGCTTGCCCTCGGTCTGCAGACCGATCATGACGAACTGTCCGTTATCAAAACGGAAGCCATCGTCGCGCGTGGTGGTGAAGCTGAAGTAATCGTCGGTCCAGTGACGGACGTCCAGCACCGTCTCGGTGCCAAAAGCGGAGGACATGAGGTTCAGAAGTGGGGAAGAGGTTCGGTGCGAATTGTAACCGACGATGCAAATGGGCTTTTTGCAGGAGCTATTGAGGCGTTGTAGGTGGGTCGTTGTAGGAGCGGCGTCCCGCCGCGAGCTCTTCGCTTCTATCGTGACCTGACGGGAAGAGCTCGCGGCGGGACGCCGCTCCTACAAATACAAAGGCACGCCAAAGCAGAAAGGACGCCGAAGCGCCCTTTCTGATGCAAACGGTAGCTGCGAAATCAACCGCCCTGGCCACCACCGCGAGGCCCACGATTACCGCCGCCGGGACGGCCACCCGGACCGCGCGGGCCGCCAGGACGCGGACCGCCGGGGCGGCCGCCTGGAGGACGCGGGCCAGCGTTCTGCGGACGATTGCCGCCGGGACGAGCGCCTTGCGGGCGCGGCGCGCGCGGCGTCTGGCCATAAGGGCTGAAGCCGGGATTGGCGTGGTCGGAGGGGAAATTGGGCGCGTTGCCTGGATGACCATAGGGGCGAGGAGCTCGCTGGCCCTGGCCCGCACCTTGGCCGCCTCTCGGACCGCGTTCGGCGTTGAAGCCGCCACGGTCATTGCCAAAGCGATCGCCACCGGCGCCTGGACCACCTGGGCCGCGTTGTTCGCCATACGGGCTTCCACCGCGCTTCGGGCCGCCGGGACCACCCGGACGCGGACCTGCGCCTGGACGCCCACCCGGCTTGCCGGCGTAAGGCTTTTTGGGACCGCCCGGTCCGGCGTTGCGATGCCCGGAGGGGCCGGTGTCCACGCCTTCCGGCACGTACCAGCTGCGGAAGGCTGCGGGATTGCCATCCGGCAACGGCTTGGGACCCTTCGGCGCACGTTGCTTGAACGGTTTTTGCGACTGCTTGGCGGCGGCTTCGCCGCTGACGGTCAGTCCGCCATGCTTGCGCGGACCGCCACGACCGCGGCCGCGGTCTTCGCGAACGTGATCGAAGCGGCGCAGTTCGCGGCCTTCATCGGCGACGTTGTGACCATTGACGTAACCTTGGCTGCGGCCTTCGCGAGAAACATGCACAGTGGCCTTGGCGGCCTTGCGCTGGCCGATGACCGGCTGCAGCGTCAATGCGGCCGGTGCACCGTCTTCCAGACCCAGCTCCTTGCGCAGCGATTCGACCTGAGTGGCAGACAATTCCTGCGACTGACCGCGCAGCAGCGGCTGCGGCAGCGAGATCTGGCCGTAACGGGTGCGCTTCAGGCGGCTGACCTGGCAGCCCTGGGATTCCCACAGGCGGCGCACTTCACGATTGCGGCCTTCCTTCACCACCACGCGGAACCAGTCGTGCGAATCGGTGCCGCCGATGCGGTCGATCTCGTCGAACTTGGCCGGGCCGTCTTCCAGCGCCACGCCACGGCGCAAACGATCGACGATGTTGTCGGGAACGCTGTCCTGGCCTTCCGGCGCACGCACGCGTACCACGTATTCGCGTTCGACTTCGAACGAAGGATGCATCATCGCGTTGGCGAGTTCACCGTCGGTGGTCAGCAGCAGCAGGCCCGTGGTGTTGATGTCCAGGCGGCCGATGGCGATCCAGCGTGCGCCTTTGAGAGAGGGCAGTGCTTCGAAGATGGTCGGGCGGCCTTCGGGGTCTTCGCGCGTGGTCACTTCGCCTTCGGGCTTGTTGTAGATCAGCACGCGCGAGGGTTCGGTCAACGCACTGGCGACGAAAGTCTTACCGTCCAGCTCGATGCGGTCGCCGCCCTTGATCGACATGCCGGTCTGCGCGACTTCGCCGTTGACCTTGACCAGGCCGTCGGCGATGCGCTGTTCCAGCGCACGGCGCGAACCCAGGCCAGCCTGCGCGAGCACCTTGTGCAGGCGTTCTTCGAGCTTGGCGGTGGTCGTTTCGCCGTTATCGGCGCCTTCGCGTTTCAGCGAGAGTTTATTGCGAGGGGTGTTGCTCATTGTTTTTGCTCCGACGGTGCCCGGCTTTCCTCTTCGGAATCGGCGGCGTCGTCATCATGTGGGTTGGTATCGGTGGAAACGTCGGCATCGTCGCCGGCGTCGGTGGTGTGGCCGAAGCGGTCGCCGTTGTCATCGGCGGATTCTGAAATGGATTCGTCTTTTTCTTCGTAGTCTTCGGCGCGGTCTGCTTCGTCCGCATCGGTACGGTCATCGAGTTCGGCGTTGTCTTCGTCCGCCTCGGCATTGTCGCTGTCGTCGCTGTCAGCGGTCGTGTCGGCATCGATGTCATTCATGTCGTCGGCATCGGCAGCACTTTCATCCGCGTCATCCATGACCGGGGCCGAATCGGATCCTTGCGCAATACCGGCGGGCATGGGCGCGCCATCCAGTTGCAGCTGCGGTTCCAGTTCGCCGATGTCTTTCAGTTCGGACAGCGGCGGCAGTTCGTCGAGGCGCTTGAGGCCGAAGTAATCCAGGAAGCCCTTGGTGGTGCCGAACAGCGCCGGTTTGCCGGGCACGTCGCGATGGCCGACGACACGGATCCACTCGCGCTCTTCCAGTGCCTGGATGATGTTGCTGCTGACCGCCACGCCGCGAACCTGTTCGATTTCGCCGCGAGTGATGGGCTGGCGATAGGCGATAAGTGCCAGCGTCTCCAGCGTCGCGCGGGTGTATTTGGTCTTGCGCTCGGTCCACAGTCGCGCCACCCAATTGTGCACATCGGCCTTGACCTGGTAGCGGAAGCCGGAGGCCACCTCCACCAGTTCGACGCCACGGTCGGCACAGGCGTCGCGCAGTTGTTCCAGCGCTTGCTCGACGCTACCCGGTGGGGCCGGTTGCTCTTCGGGAAACAGCCCGTGCAGTTGCGCCAGCGCCAGCGGCTGGTTCGCCGCCAGCAGAGCAGCTTCGACAATGCGATTGATAAGCGATTGATCCATCAGAATCTTGGCGTCGGAAGTAGTAATAAGTGAGTGTTCCAGCCGTTACCCCGGCGAAGGCCGGGACTTCTTTTGATATTGCGGTCGTGTCGATTCAGCCAAGGGGAAGCAGCGGCAAAACGGGTTCTGGTTGTCGGAACGAACCAGGACACTACTTTTGCGCATCGTCGTTGGCGGCATCCGTGTCGTCGAACTCGCTGGAGAACTGCAGCGGTTCGTTGGTGTTGTTCAGCGCCAGCGACTTCACGTAGATCGGTGCCAGCGGGGCTTCCTGCACGATGTCCAACAATTGCTCTTTGGCCAATTCCAGCATGGCCAGGAACGTGACCAGCACGCCCAACTTGCCTTCCTCGGCGGTGAACATGGACTCGAAGCGGTGGAACTTGCCGTCTTCCAGCAGCGTCAGCACGTCGCCCATGCGCTGGCGCACACTCAGGGCTTCGCGCTTGATCGCATGGCCGGTGTACAGCTCGGCGCGCTTGAGCACGTCGTGCAGTGCCAGCAGCATCTCGCGCAATTCCACCGGCGGCGGCAGGCGGACCGCGGCGCGATCCGGCACATGCGCCTGCACTGGTGTGGTGTCGCGGTCCTGCCGGGGCAGGGCGTCCAGATCCTCGGCGGCTTGCTTGAAGCGTTCGTATTCCTGCAGGCGGCGGACCAGCTCGGCACGCGGATCGCCTTCTTCAGTCTCTTCCGAGACAGTGCGAGGCAGCAGCATGCGTGATTTGATCTCGGCCAGGATGGCGGCCATGACCAGGTACTCGGCCGCCAGTTCGAATCGAAGCTCCTGCATCACATTGATATAGGCGACGTACTGGCGGGTGATTTCCGCCACCGGGATATCCAGGATGTCCAGGTTCTGACGGCGGATCAGGTAGAGCAGCAGGTCCAGCGGACCTTCGAAGGCATCCAGGATGACTTCCAGCGCATCCGGCGGGATGTACAGGTCCTGCGGAATTTGAAGCACCGGTTGCCCATGCACCATCGCCAGCGGCATTTCCTGCTGCTGCGGATGATTGTTCTGGGTTGGATTCGCGTCTTGCGCGAGTTCGGAGCTCATCAAGAAACAGCCGTGGTGCTATTCGTAGCCATGTGTCGCCATGTGCCGCAGACGTCGCGCGGCAGGGCCGGGCGTTGCGCTAAACCTAACCAATGCGTCGCAGGGCGAACGCTTCCCATACTTCAACAAGCAACGTACGCCGCGGAAGATGCGGCGGAGGACAGCGAGGAGGTCGTCGGCGCGGGCGGGTGGGGGCAGCGAATCGATCGTCGTTGGGTCGCGGAAAACCGGCGTGGAAGCGATCACCAAGCCAGTTCATCCCCAGGACGGGCCGCTGCTTCCGGCCGTGCAATGGACCAAGAGTAAGCGTTGATGCGGGCGGTGTCCAGCTTCGCCGCGCCATGCGCACCGTACAATTCAGCCAGACCCTTAGGAGAAAGACCGTATGTGGTACGCCATAGAAGGCTACGACGTGGAAGGCGCGCTGCCCAAGCGCTTGGCGGCGCGGCCTGCACACCTGGCGCGCCTGATGGCGCTTCGCGACGAAGGTCGCCTGTTGCTGGCGGGGCCGTGCCCGGCGATCGACGCGGAAGATCCCGGCCCGGCCGGCTTCAGCGGCAGCCTGGTGATTGCCGAATTCGATTCCCTTGAAGCTGCCAGGACCTGGGCCGACGCCGATCCGTATACCGAAGCCGGGGTCTACGCGCGGGTGGAGGTGCGCCCGTTCCGCAAGGTGCTGCCGTGACGCGGGTGGAGCGCATCCGCAGTGCCCTGGAAGCCGCTTTCCAGCCGTTGGAACTGGAGGTGGTCGACGACAGCCATAAGCATGCCGGACATGCCGGCGCTCGCGACGGGCGGGGACATTTCAGTGTCCGTATCGTCTGCGAGGCCTTCGCCGGGATGCCGCCTTTGGCCCGCCATCGCGCCGTGTACACCGCCCTGGGCGAGATGATGCAGACCGACATCCATGCTTTGTCCATTGATGCCCAGCCAGGTGATCGGCGGTAGAAGAAAGGTTCTGTTGCGCTTGGGCAGACGAAACGCTGCCTCAGCCCGGACTACGCGGCATCCATGCGTGGATCGATAAGTTGTTGATCGTCATCGATTTGGTTGGTTCTGCGTGCTTTTGCGGAAGTGACTGAAAACGATTACATTCGCCGTTTCGTATTCGATGAGAGCGAGGAAGGGGAATGAGAAACAAGCTTCAGGGCTTCGGTGGCAACGCGCTTGGGAACGATCCGCCGCTCCCGGGTGGGAAGGCAGGCAGCAAACGTCTGTTGGTCTGCTGTCTGGCGGTCGGTCTGGCTACTCCGTTGGCCGCCGCGGAAACCTCCACATCTTCCACGGCCTCAGCATCCGCAGGTGAGCAGGCATTCGTGGAAGCGCTGCTGGCCAAGATGACGCTCGAAGAAAAGCTGGGCCAGCTGAACCAGCCCCCCGGACTGGGCAACGACACCGGCCCGAAGGCCATGGCCGGCGGCGAGGATCAGATCCGAAAGGGGCAGATCGGTTCCCTCCTGGGCACTCATGGCGCGGCGCTCACTTGCCGGTTGCAGCGCATCGCGGTGGAAAAGTCGCGCCTGGGCATTCCTTTGATGTACGGCTACGACGTGATCCACGGCTACCGCACCATTTTCCCCGTGCCGTTGGGCGAAGCGGCCAGCTTCGATCCGGTTGAGGTTGAAAACGCCGCCCGTGTAGCGGCCGTCGAAGCGACGGCGCACGGCATCCACTGGACCTATGCGCCCATGGTGGACGTCGCGCGCGATCCGCGCTGGGGCCGCATTGTCGAAGGCGCAGGCGAGGACCCCTATCTCGGTTCTGTCATGGCCGCGGCGCGCGTGCGGGGTTTCCAAGGCAAGGATCTGGCGGCCGATGACACAATGCTGGCGACGGCCAAACATTTCGTTGCCTACGGCGCGGCGGAAGGCGGCCGCGATTACAACATTGCCGACATCTCGGAGCGCACCTTGCGCGAAGTCTATCTGCCTCCTTTCAAGGCAGCGATCGACGCAGGCGCGCAATCGGTCATGGCGGCGTTCAACGAAGTAGGCGGCGTGCCGATGCATGCCAATGGCGGTCTGATCGAGAACGTGCTGCGCAAGGAGTGGGGATTCGACGGCGTACTGGTCAGCGACTACACGGGCGTCGCTGAACTCTTGGCCCATGGCATCGCGGCCAATCGCACCGAAGCGGGCGAGCAGAGTCTGCGTGCCGGCGTGGACGTCGACATGGTGAGCCGTATCTACGAGAAGGAAATGCCCGCTGCCGTGCGCGCGAAAAAATTGCCGCTGGCCTACGTCGATGAATCGGTGCGCCGAGTGCTGCGCGCCAAATACCGGCTGGGGTTGTTTCAGGATCCCTATCGCTATTGCGATACCGCACGCGAGAAAGAGCGCACACTGACGACGGAACACCGCGCAGCCGCGCGCGAAATGGCACGCAAGTCAATGGTGCTGCTGGATAACAAGAACGATACGCTGCCGTTTTCGAAAGAGATCCGCACGTTGGCGGTGATTGGGCCGTTGGCGGATCTGCCGGCCGCCATGCTGGGCAACTGGGCAGGCGATGGACGTGCGGAGGACGCGATCACGCCACTGGCCGGCATTCGTGCCGCGGTCGGTCCGCAAACGAAAGTATTGTTCGCGGAAGGCGCATCGATCGATGACGACGACACTTCGGGCTTCGAAAAAGCACTGAGCATCGCGCGTGAAGCCGACGCCGTGGTCATGTTTCTTGGTGAACATCCGGATATGAGCGCTGAAGCGAGAAATCGTACTTCGCTGGATTTGCCTGGCGTGCAAGAGAAGCTTGCGTTGGCAGTCGGCGAGATCGGCAAGCCGACCGCAGTAGTGTTGTTGAATGGCCGGCCGCTTTCTATCGGTAGCGTGCGCGAAAGTATTCCTGCCATTGTGGAAGCGTGGTTTCCCGGGGTGGAAGGTGGTCCTGCCATCGCCGATGTGTTGTTCGGCGACTTCAATCCGGCCGGGAAGTTGCCGGTCACAGTCCCGCGCAATGTAGGCCAGGTGCCGATCTACTACGCACACAAGAACACCGGGCGTCCGCCCAAGGAAGATGAGCGCTATACGTCCAAGTACGTCGATGTGCCGTGGACACCGCTGTACTCGTTCGGCCACGGCCTCAGCTACACCACCTTCCGCTACGGCAAAATCTCGGTGAAGCAGCCGAAGATCAGCGCGGACGGCCGACAGGAAGTTACCGTGACCGTCACCAATACGGGTAAGCGGGCAGGTCACGAGGTGGTGCAACTTTACGTGCGCGATGACGTTGCTAGCGTCACCCGGCCGGTAAAGCAACTGCGCGGGTTTCGTCGTATCCATCTGGAGCCCGGTCAGACCCAGGCGGTGAGCTTTACGCTCACGCCAGATGATCTGGCGTTCTATGGAGCGGATATGAAGCGTGTGGTGGAGCCGGGAACATTCACCGTGTTCGCCGGCGGTAATTCCATTGACAATCTGGAAGCAAAATTTACGGTAACGGCACCATAGGGCAGGTGGTCCACCGCAAGCGAACTGCGCAAGCATGGATTTTGCCCGGTGTCATTCCGGACCTGTGTAACGCACGCGTCATTTCGTAATGACGCGTCGCTCATGCCGAAGCGCGGATTGGACCGGCGCAATACTTGAAGAATAAGTGCAAGAAAAAACGCCGATATATCTTGGTGTTACACATAATTGAATTTGTTGGTGCGCTGCAGCAGTTTTAGTTTGAAATTACCGATGCTAAGTTGCTGATTTACGGCCCATATTTCATAGATGAAATATGGGCTTTACATCGTGTTATGAAAACGTTTACAGTCCGGCCACTTAAATTTTAGTCATGGCCGCGGAGGGGCGGTAAATGGCGCGAACCGCAGTCACCATCAAGGATGTCGCACGCGAAGCCAACGTATCGGTGGCGACCGTGTCGCGTGCTTTAAATGGTCATGAGAATGTAGCGGATGCGGTTCGCAAGCACGTGGTGGAAATCGCCAATCGGCTGCGTTATCAACCTCACGCGGCAGCGCGCAGCCTCAGCAGCCGGCATACCCAGACCATCGGTGTGGTGTTGCCCGATCTGTACGGCGAATTCTTTTCCGAGCTGATTCGCGGCATAGATCTGGTCGCGCGTGCACGGCGGCAGCATTTGCTGGTGTCCAGCTATCACGGCCATCCGGAAGAACAGGGTGCGGCTTTGCGCGCGATGCGTGGTCGCGTGGATGGTTTGCTGGTGCTGTCGCCTTATTCGGATGATCCTGGTTTTCTGGTCGACAATTTGCCGTCGTCATTGCCGGCGGTGCTGATCAATACGTATCTGCCGGATTCGCCTTACCCGATCCTCTCCATCGACAACTATGGTGGTGCCGCCGCCATGGTGGAGCACCTGGCGCAAGCGGGGCATCGCCGGATCGCTTTTATTTGCGGGCCGGAAGACAACTTCGACGCACGCGAGCGACTACGCGGCTATCGCGATGCCTTGCGCCGCTATGTGCCCGACGCGGAGCCGTGGGAACTCCCCGGCGACTTCGACGAGGCGTCTGGCTACGAAGCCGGTAAACGCGTCCTGCAGGCCAAGCAGCGCCCGGACGCCGTGTTCGCGGCCAACGACATGATGGCGCTGGGCTGCCTGTACGCATTCAACGAAAGCGAGGTGCGAGTGCCAGGCGGCATCGCACTGGCGGGCTTTGACGACATTCCGCTGGCGCGCTTCGTTCACCCTACCTTGACCACCATGCGCGTCAACATCGCTGAACTGGGCGGGCAGGCGATGACCAGTTTGCTGGAGGCGATCGATGCGGAAGGCGTCTACACCCCAACGCCGCAGACATTGGTGCCCGAGTTGATCGTCCGCGCATCGAGCGTGAAGTCGATTCCGAGCGTTCCGGGTTCTGGCGATTCTTGATCCGCTTCGGGCTTTTTTTTGCCTGTGGTTGTAACCGATTACAGAAATGTATTTACCAGCAGTTCTGCAGTTTCTTTTGGGAGAGAGAACACTATGAAAAAGCAAAAAAGAACCAATAAACCCACCCGCAAGCTTTTGACCTGCGCATTGGCCAGTTGCCTGATGCTGAGCATGCCGACCTTCGCACAGTCTACCGGCGCCACTCTGCGTGGACAGGTGGCGGGCTCGCCGGTAAGTACCGAAGTCGTTGCCACCAACGTGGCCACCGGCGCAGTGCGGAGAACACAGACCACCGCCAACGGCACTTATACCCTTGTCGGCCTGCCGCCCGGCACGTATACGGTGCAAGCGGGCGGTATTTCCAAGACGGTGACGCTGGCCGTGGCAGCGAATTCGACCCTGAACCTGGCGCCGGATACTGCCGCTGCGGCGCCTGCCGAAGCGACCGATCTGGAAGCCGTAAGAGTATCGGCGCCGTTGTTGCGCGACGTCCGCACCTCGGAAGTGGGCAATACCATCTCGCAGCGCCAGATCGAGCAATTGCCGCAGGCCACGCGCAACTTCCTCGAGTTTGCGGACACCGTTCCCGGCATGCAGTTCAAGATCAATGCGCAGGGTGTAGCTGAGCTGCGCAGCGGTGCGACCAATACCAGTTCGACCAATCTGTTCATCGATGGTGTAAGCCAGAAAAGCTACGTCGAGCGCGGTGGTATCGCGGGTCAGCAATCGAGCGGCGGCAATCCGTTCCCGCAGTTGGCCATCGGTGAGTACAAGGTCATCACTTCCAACTACAAGGCCGAGTACGGCCAGATCAGCGGCGCCGCCATCACTGCCGCTACCCGCTCGGGCACCAACGAGTTCCAGGGCGAAGCGTTCTATCACTATACCGATGAGAGCATGCGCGAAAAGCTCCCTAGCGAAGAGGAAGATGGAAAGGGAAAATCGCAGATCAAGGAATGGGGCGTAGCCTTGGGCGGGCCGATTCTCAAGGACCGGATGCACTTCTTCATCGCCTACGAGAACAAAGAAAACATCTATGCGCGCAGCATCCAGCCGTCCGCCGAATCCGGCAACGCCTGGGAATTCCTGCCGGAGGATCTGCGTTCCCAATACGGTGCGGCTTATATTCCCCTCGAGGAAGACCTGTTCTTCGGCAAGTTGAGCTGGGACATCGGCGAACGAGACCGCTTGGAACTGAGCGGCCAGCACCGCGACGAAACCCAGGCCGGCAACATCGGCGGCCTGGACACGCCCGAACACGGCCAGCAGCGCATCAACAAGGACAAGCGCGCGAACCTGCGCTGGCAGCATAGTGGGGATCGCTTCTTCAATGAACTGATCGTCGCCACTGAAGAGTCCGAGAACAATCCCAATCCATTCTTCTTCGGTAGTGGCCGCAAAATATCGGTGTTTGACTTTGCAATCCCGGGTGAGCCGCCACGTGAGTACGCACTGCTGAACCTGGGGCCGGCCGATGGCTTCAGCGTGAAAAGCGCAGTGCAGAAGGGTTGGTCGATCCAGAACGATCTGACCTTCAACAGCTTCCAATGGCATGGCGACCACACCATCAAGATGGGCGTCAGCTACAAGGACATCGATCTGAGCTCGAGCGACGGCCAGCCGTATAACCCGCAGTTCTCCTACCAGTTCGATCCCACCACGGGTGTGGTGTCAGGCGTCCCGTACCGTGTGGAATTCCTCGCGCCGTTCGACGAGCCCGGCCAGTCCGCGCTGGTCAAGACTAGCGCTAAACAATATGGCTTCTATATCCAGGATGATTGGGAGGTCAATGAGCGCCTGATCCTGAACCTGGGCATCCGTTGGGACTATGAGGACGTGCCGGCTTATACCGATCACGTGACGTCAGCGGATTATCTGGCGGCGTTGTATGGTCCCGATCCGGCCAATCCGGGCGAGCCCTGGGTCAATCGTTGGACGAAGGGCGGTATTGACGCGATCAACCCGAATGATTACATCAGCAACGGCAGCAATCGCGAAAACTTCAAGGATGCGTGGGCGCCGCGCCTGGGTTTCTCCTATGACATGAACGCCGACGAGCAACACGTGATCCATGGCGGCGTGGGCCGCTCTTACGACCGCAACCTGTTCAAGGACTTGGCGCTGGAGAAAACAAAATCGGCGGTATCGCTGGTACGCCTGGAGTTCCAGGATCCGGCCACCGGCGAGTGCGTGCGTGAAGGGGCCGCATCCCCGCTCTGCATACCTTGGGATCCGAATTATCTCAACGGCATCGACCAACTGGGTGCTGCCCTGGCGGGACGCGGCGGTGCCGAAGTGTTCATGCTCAACAACAAGTTGAAGACGCCGTATTCGGATCAGATCAGCTTGGGCATGACCAACCAGATCGGCGAGTGGCTGACCGACGTGACCGTGCAACGCATCATGTCGCGCGATGGGTTCGGCTTTACGCTCGCCAACCGTCACCCGGATGGCTCCTTCTTTGTGAATGGCGGTCAGCCTTGGGGTGAAACGGTGCCTGGCTACGGCGGCACCATCGTTGGCGATAACGGCGTGGAGAGCAACAATACACAGCTGTTGTTGTCGCTGGAAAAGCCTTACACCAAGGAATCGGGTTGGGGCGTCAATTTCGGTTATACCCACACGCACGCACGCCACAACAGCACGAACTCCGAGGATCCCTTCGCCTATTTCGACAAGTCGCGGCTGCAGTATGTGCCGTTCGTGAAATCGAGTACTCAGCCCAAGCATCGTTTTACCGCGGCGGGATCTATCGATGGTCCATGGGGTATCACGTTCGGCGCGAAGATCGTGCTGGAAACGCCAACGCCACGTAACACCATCGCCTGCTACGGCGTGGAAGAGTGGGATGGCTCGCGCTGTCAGCTGGTCGGCTTCATGCCCCCAGCCAATGGCAAATTCCTGGTGGGCGGAAAGATCTTCAGCTATCGCACGGTGGACTTCCAAGCCACCAAGGAATTCTCGATGGGCGGGGACACTAAGCTCACGATCCGTGCGAACTTGTTGAACGCCTTCAACTTCAAGAACTACTCGGAATATCGCTACAACGGCTTTGGCAGCAATGGGCAGTTCGACCCGGATGTCGAGGTCAATGAGGACGGCGATATCTTCTATTTCCCGCGCACAGTGAACGTCGAAGTCGGCTTCAAGTTCTAAAGATGGAACCTGCCGTGGGGCCCGCTGATCGGGCGCCACGGGTCCTAGGGCTGCGATTCTTCGAAGGAGGCGAGGCGTTTCCAGAAAGCGTTGGTGCAAGAAAGTTCCCAGTGCCACAACTTGAAACAGCGGGCGAGTGCTCGCCAAAGGCGATGAACTGGCAACGTTGTTGTTGGTGTTCTGAATGCATGTGCGCTTGGATTACGAGTGCTACCGATCTATCTGAACTCACCTTCGATCAATCCCTGGGGAGGGAGACGCAATGAAGAACTACCGCAATTTTCAGAAGCAGCCAGCGCGTAGGCTGCTGACGTGCGCGCTCGTTGGCTGCCTGATGCTGGGTGCTGCTCCCGCAGTGCTTGCGCAGTCGACGGGAGCGACGCTGCGCGGATTGACCACACCGGACGCAACGGTGACGGTGACCAACACCGATACAGGCTTCACGCGGACAGTCAAGGCGACCAACGGCAACTATAGTGTGGCCGGCTTGCCTCCAGGCACTTATCGCATTGACGTAGCAGCAGGGTCGCAGAACATCAGCCGATCCGTGAGGCTTGCGGTCGGGCAGACCGCTACGCTAAACCTACAAACGCCTGCCGGTACCAGCACAGTGGCGGGCGATGCGGCCACCTTGGACACGGTCCGCGTGACCGCGGCAATGCTGGTGGAGACCAAGACATCCGAGATTGCGACATACATAAGCAGCGAGCAGATAGAACTATTGCCACAAGCCTCGCGCAACTTCCTGGCTTTTGCCGACACTGTGCCGGGCATGCAGTTCATCTCCAGTCCCAATGGTTCGGAAACGCAGCTGCGCAGCGGTGCCCAAGGCGCCAGTAACATCAACGTATTCATCGATGGCGTCGGCCAAAAGAACTACGTCACGCCAGGCGGCATTACCGGTCAGGATGACAGTCGCGGCAATCCATTCCCGCAGTCGGCGATTGGCGAATACAAGGTCATAACATCCAACTACAAAGCTGAGTACGATCAGATCAGCAGCGCTGCGGTGACCGCGGTAACGAAATCCGGTACCAACGAGTTTCAGGGTAGTTTCTTTTGGGATCGCACTTCTGATGATTGGCGCAAAGCCAGCGTAGTAGAGGAAAAGCGCGGTTCCAAGTCGCCAGAGGTCACCGAGCAATACGGTGCGACCTTTGGCGGCCCCATCGTCCGCGACATGCTGCATTTCTTCCTTTCTTACGAAGCGAAGGACTATGTGGTTCCACGCAACGTCATGCCACCGGCGGTATTCGATCCCAGCGTGCTCCCGTCCGAGCTATCCTCCATCTATGGCGGATACAGCGTGCCGTTCAACCAAGACTTGTACTTCGGAAAGTTGAGCTTCCAGGCCAGCGATGCGCATTTGCTGGAACTTACGCTGCGTTACAGGCAGGAAGATTCGATCAGTCCGGGGGCCGACATCAGTGCCCCGAGCTTCGCTACGAACTTCGTCAACGACGAAACACGCGTAGACCTGCGTTATCAATTCAGTTCCACAAACTGGCTTAATGACGCGCATATCACCTTTGAGGACGCCTCCTACAATCCTAGCCCGGTTACCGCTGGTCCCGGTTACCGCTACACCATAGTCGACCCTGGTAACCCCGCTAACTTGCGCCTTGGTGTGCTTGACACGGGGGGTGGGCCAACGTTCCAAGACAAAGGCCAGAAAGGCCTTGCCTTTCAGGACGATTTGACGTTCTTCGGATGGGAAGGCCACACCCTGAAGATGGGCTTCAAGTACAAACAGGTGGAGCTGAATGCATTTCAGCAGAATCCCCCTTATCCCCAGTACTTTTTTGATGTAAACGAAAGCCTGACTCAGCCCTACCGCATTGAATTTACCGCGCCATTGGCAGGCCGAGCGCCGTTCGTCGAGTCAAAGAATAAGCAGTTTGGCATCTATGTTCAGGATGATTGGGAAGTCAACGACAAACTGACGATCAACATGGGCTTACGTTGGGATTACGAAAAGATTCCAAGTTATTTGGATTATCGCGTCAATGATCAGCTTGCAGCGGCGCTCCGTGGTTGGACCAATATCCAGAATACCGATTACAACATTGAGGATTACATCAGCAATGGCAGCAACCGTAAGGCATTCAAAGACGCCTGGCAGCCACGCTTGGGGTTCTCGTATGACTTGTTTGGTGATCAGCAGCACGTGATTTTTGGTGGTGCCGGTCGAGCATATGATCGAAATCTGTTCGACTATATGGCCCGTGAGTACTACGGCGGTGCATTTACCTCATACGCAATCAACTTCAATACACCGCTCCATGAGTGCGATAGCGGGTCCACCGATTGCTTGCCGTTCGATCCGGCATTGATGACGCCTGAAGGTATTGCAGGTCATGTGGCTGCAAACCCACGCGCTGGCGGTGAAGTGAACTTGCTCAACAACGATCTGAAAACACCGTACTCGGATCAATACAGCCTGGGTATGCGCAATCTCGTGGAACTGTGGGGAGTTGATTGGAATACATCGGTCACCCTTTCACACATACGCAGCAAGGATGGCATCTATTTTCGCCTCGGCAACCGTTGGCCTGACGGCAACTTCCATGAGAATCCTGGCGCGACTTGGGGCGGACAGCCTTGGGGCCAGTCGATCCCCGGCTATGGTTCGTTGATCCTTGCGGATAACGGCTTCGAGTACAACTTGAATTCGCTGCTGGTTTCACTGGACAAGCCGTTCACCAAGGAATCAGGCTGGGGCCTCAACCTGGCATATACGTACAGCGATGCCGAAGAGAACCGCAGCGATGCTTCCAGAGACGAAACTTACTATTTTGACGGCCCAAGAGTAGGCGATCGCTTCTATACCTCTACTGGCGTTCCGAAACACAGGCTGGTGCTATCAGGTATTTACGATGTGGGTTGGGACACCATTTTTAGTGGCAAGCTGGTGCTAGCCAGTCACCGGCCTCGGGATGCGACCAACTGCAATGATGCGCCCTCAAGCGACAACTGCTTCTACGATCCTTACGAACCGGAAGGCAGCATCGGCTACAAGCAGTTCGACGCGGCTCTGGAGAAGCGGTGGAATACGGGTACTGATCTCAGCTTCAAGGTCCGTGCGGACGTACTGAACGTGTTCAACTGGCGCAACTGGAACCAGTTCGAAGGTTGGCGTGGCGCTGCTGGTGAGCCGCGCAATCCAAATTTCGGAAAACGCAATGGTGATGAAACGTTGTGGCCAACGCGTACCTTTAAGCTGTCCTTCGGCCTGGATTGGTAATTGGAACCCGCCGCTGGGCGGTGCCTTCAGGTGCCGTTCGGTGGGCGGGTTCATTTCCATTTAAAATTGTAAACGGTTACAGCAGGAATCAGTCTTGAATAGGAATGCTCAAACCCGGCGTTGGTCGTGGCTTACTGGCTTCGCGCTATCGTTGACGCTGACGCTGCTGGTGGCGGGATGCCAGAAGCAGCCGGAACCCGTGGTCGTACCTGTGCCCACGCAACCGCCGCCGCCGCCGGTCGCTGAGCCACCCCCGCCACCTCCCACCAAACCGGAGCTGCCGCCGCTGTTCCGCGATATCGAGCGGCGCACGTTCCAATTTTTCTGGGATACCACCAACGAGCTCAACGGATTGACGCCGGACCGTTATCCGTCGCGGCCATTCGCCAGCATTGCGTCGGTCGGCTTCGCGTTGACTGCGCTTCCTATCGGCATTGAGAACGGCTGGATCGCGCGTACCCAGGCGGTCGATCGCACATTGACGACGCTGAGATTCTTTCGCGATGTGAAGCAAGGGCCGGGAAATACCGGCAGGGGCGGGTACAAGGGTTTTTACTATCACTTCCTGGACATGCAAAGCGGCAATCGGTACGCCAGCTGGGTGGAACTCTCCAGTATCGACACTTCGATACTGATGATGGGCGTGCTGTTCGCGCAGTCCTACTACGATGGTGGCGACTCGCGTGAGAAGGAGATTCGCGATATTGCCGAAGAGCTCTACAGGCGGGTCGATTGGAATTGGATGCAGCAGCGCAAGCCGCTGGTAGCGATGGGCTGGTACCCGGAAAGCGGCTTCATCGATCACGACTGGAAAGGCTATGACGAGGCGATGATGCTCTATGTCCTGGCTTTGGCTTCGCCGACGCATCCGGTCGATCCCGATACCTGGCAGGTATGGTCCCGCAGCAACACCGATATTTGGGGCGTGTATCAAGGACAGGAATACCTGTCGTTCGGCCCGCTGTTCGGACACCAGTACAGCCATGTCTGGATTGATTTCCGCGGCATCCAGGACGATTACATGCGTGAGCGCGGCATCGATTATTTCGAGAACAGCCGTCGCGCCGCCTATGCCCATCGTTCCTATGCCATCGAGAATCCGATGAAATGGAAGGGCTACGGAAAGGACGTGTGGGGCCTGACCGCCAGCGACGGTCCGCAGAACACGCTCCAGGAGTACCGGGGCGAGCAGCGCCAGTTCCGCCATTATTTCGCGCGTGGTGCAGGCCTGCGCTCCAATTTCGACGATGGCACCATCGCACCGACCGCGGCGGTGGCTTCGTTGCCGTTCGCGCCGGAGATCGTCATTCCAGCCACCGAGGAAATGCACAGGCGCTACGGCGAGTACCTGTATTCCAGTTACGGTTTCCTGGATTCGTTCAATCCCAGTTTCGAGTACGACATCCCGTTGAAAACCGGTCGCATCGTGCCGGGCGAGGGGTGGGTGTCGGGCGACTATATCGGCATCGATCAGGGACCGATCCTGACCATGATCGCGAACTACCGCAGCGAGTTCGTCTGGAACGTGATGAAGAAGAATCCCCATATCCGCCGCGGATTGGAGCGCGCGGGATTCAAGGGAGGATGGCTGACGCCGCCTGGCGCGCCTGTCGAACCTGAGCCACAGGCCGACCCCGAGGCTGCAGCCGCACGAGCGTTGGGCACTGCGGAGTCGCGGGCGGCCCAGGCCGAGCAGGCCGAACATATCCCGCCGGTGCCTGTACAGCAGCCGCCGCAGTAAGCTTTACCGATGTTGCCGTTCTCTCCAGCACGCATCGGGCGTTTCCCTGCCTCGAAAGGCCGCTCGGTGCGCTGCTGTCTGGTGTTGCTGTTTCTGCTGATGGCGGCGGCGATTGCCGGTTGCGCTCGCGAGCGCGACTCGCGCCAGGTGGTTACCTTCTGGGTGATGGGCTATGAAGGCGAGGTGGTCGCCAAACTGCTGCCGGAGTTCGAGCGCCGCAATCCCGATATCAAAGTCGATTTGCAGCTGCTGCCGTGGTTGTCGGCGCATGAGAAATTGCTGACGGCCTTCGCGGGCAATGCGCTGCCGGACGTCTGCCCATTGGGCAACACCTGGATACCGGAGTTCGCCGCATTAGGTGCGCTGGAACCGCTGGACGACGAAATTGCAGCCACGCCCAGCTTCGATGCGGACGACTTCTTTCCTGGTGTTTGGGATAGCGGGGTGGTCGACGACCGCGTCTATGCGGTGCCGTGGTATGTGGAAACGCGGCTGCCGTTCTACCGTACCGACATGCTGCAGAAAGCCGGCATCCGCCAGCCGCCGAAAAGCTGGGGCGAGTGGCGAACCGCAATGGCGGCAGTGAAGCGTGAAGTAGGGGCCGACAACTACGCCATCATGATGCCGTTGAACGAATTCGAACCGCTGCTGAGCCTGGCGATACAGCAGCCGGAGCCGCTGCTGCGTGACGGTGGACGTTACGGCAACTTCCGCAGTGCCGGTTTCAAGCAGTCGCTGGGCTTCTACAAGGAGATGTTCGACAAACGATGGGCGCCGCTCGTCACCAGCAACCAGATATCCAACGTCTGGGATGAATTTGGAAAGGGGTTTTTCTCGTTCTATATCTCTGGTCCCTGGAATATCGCGAAGTTCAAGGAGCGTCTGCCGCCGTCGCAGCAGGACGACTGGATGACCATGCCGCTGCCGGGGCCGAATGGTCCGGGTGCGTCGTTGGCCAACGGCACCAGTTTCGTGGTGTTTCGCGACTCGCCGCGCAAGGCCGCGGCGTGGCGATTGATCAACTATCTGTCGTCGCCACAGGTACAAGCGCAGTTCCATGCGCTGACAGGCGATTTGCCACCGCGGCGCTCGCCGTGGACCACGCCGGCCTTGGCCCAAGACCCGTACGCGAAGGCGTACCGTGAGCAGTTGGAGCGTGCCGTGCCCACGCCCAAGGTGCCGGAGTGGGAGCGCATAGCGACCGAGATGCGGGTGGTGGGCGAGCTGGTGGCCAATGGGCGCATGGACGTCGACCAAGCCGCGGCGGAGTTGGATCGGCGCACCGATCTCATCCTTGAAAAGCGCCGTTGGATGCTGGACCAGGCCGAACACGAAGGCGCAGCGCCGTGAAGCCATCGACCGCCGGATGGATGTTCGCCGCGCCTGCGTTGACGGTCATCCTGGTTTTCTTCGGATTACCGGTGCTGGCGGCACTGGCGCTCAGCCTGACCGACTTCGATATCTATGCCCTGGCCGATATCGGCAACCTGCGCTTCGTCGGTTTCGGCAACTATGCCGGACTGTTGCAGAACCCGCTGTTCTGGAAATCACTGGGCAACACCTTGTACTTCGTCATCGTGGGCGTGCCGCTGTCGGTGGCGTTATCGCTCGGTGCGGCATTGCTGCTGCACTCGAAGCTGGGAGGATTCAAAGGCTTTTTCCGCACGGCATTCTTCGCGCCGGTGGTGACCACCGTCGTCGCGGTCGCGGTGATCTGGCGCTATTTGTTTCACACCAAATATGGACTGGTGAACTGGGGACTATCGTACCTGGGCCTTGATCCCATCGACTGGCTCGGCGATCCGCATTGGGCCATGCCGACAATCATCCTGTTCGCGGTGTGGAAGAACTTTGGCTACAACATGATCATCTTTCTAGCCGGGCTGCAGAGCATCCCGGAGGACCTGTACGAAGCCGCGCGCATCGATGGTGCATCGCGCTGGGCGCAGTTTCGTCACGTGACGCTGCCGATGTTGGGGCCGGTGTTGCTGCTGGTGGGCATATTGACCATGGCCGGCTATTTCCAATTGTTCGCCGAACCCTATGTGATGACGCAGGGCGGCCCGCTGGAAAGCACCAAGAGTGTGCTGTATCTGATGTACGAAGAAGGTTTCAAGTGGTGGAACCTGGGCAACGCTTCGGCGGTGGCGTTCTTGCTGTTCGTATTGATGACGGCGGTGACCAGCGGTCTGCTGTGGATTGCCCGCAAGCGGGGCGTGGAATGAAAGGCACTTCCCGTAGGTTCGTCGTCTTGACGCGAGCTTTCCGCTTCTATCGCGATCCGATGGGAAGAGCTCGCGCCGGGACGGCGCTCCTACGGAACATGGGTCGTTCCTGCATGGCAATGGACGGTGAGAAATGAATCATCGCGTTGCCAAGATAGTCGTCAACACGTTGTTGGTGCTGCTTGCCATAATCAGTCTTGGCCCATTGCTGTGGATGTTGTCGGTGTCCTTCATGCAGACGGGCGAAGCGGGGCACTTCCCGCCACCGCTGCTGCCATCGGCTCCCACATTGCATAACTATCGCGAGCTATTCGTGCGCGCGGGAATGGGCCGCTATTTGACCAACAGCTTTATTGTGGCCACCAGCGTGATGCTGCTATCGCTGTTGTTCAACACCATGGCGGGATACGCATTCGCGAAGCTGCGCTTCAAAGGCCGCGACCGGACGTTCCGTGCGCTGCTGGCGGCCTTGGTCATACCGGCGCAAGTAGCGATGATGCCGCTGTTCCTGTTGTTGAAACAGATGGGGTTGGTGAACACCTACGCAGGCGCCATCGTGCCGGGTATGGCAGCCATTTTCGGGATATTCCTGGTTCGCCAGTACGCGCGTTCCATTCCCGACGAACTGCTTGAAGCCGCACGCATTGATGGCGCCAGCGAGGCGCGCATCTTCTTCCAGATCGTTCTGCCCGGGCTAAAGCCCATTCTGGTCACGCTGGCGATCTTCAGTTTTCTGGGCGCCTGGAACGACTTCATGTGGCCGTTGATTGTGTTGAGCGACGACAAGCTGCAAACCCTGCCGGTCGCATTGGCGTCGCTTTCGCGCGAGCACGTGATGGACTACGAGCTGATGATGGCCGGGTCGGTTGTGACGGTTATGCCGGTGCTGTTGCTGTTCCTGGTTTTGCAGCGGTATTACATCCAGGGTTTGTTGCTGGGGAGCGTGAAGGGGTGAAGATTCTTTGTTTGAATGGGGTAGGAGGGATTTGCGCTGCGTTGCTCGCGCTCGCATTGCCTCTCACCGCCACAGCCCAACCCGCCACCCGTATCCTTGACGACTTCAGCAACCCCGCGGCTTGGCGCGTCGTTACCTCCAACCAAGTCAGCGGCAGCCTCCGCCAGGTCGACGGCGCGAGCGGCAAAGCGCTGTGCCTGGATTACAACTTCAACGGTGTGTCCGGTCACGCTGCCATACAACGCGATCTGTCGCTGGACTATCCGCCGAATTATCAGTTCGTCTTCCAGCTACGTGGCGACTCGCCGCGTAACGATCTGCAGTTCAAGCTGGTGGACGCCAGCGGCGATAACGTGTGGTGGGTCAACCGGCCCAAGTACGACTACCCGCAGCAGTGGACACCCGTTCGCTACAAGCGGCGGCATATCGACAAAGCTTGGGGCCCTGACCCGGAGAAGACGCTGCGCAGCAGCGCCAAGCTGGAATTCACCATCTACAACAACGCTGGTGGCAAGGGCTCGGTATGTTTCGATGACCTGATGCTTCAGCCACTGCCAACCGACGACGGCTCCCCGCTGCGCGGTTCCGCGCATGCCAATGCCAGCATGCCGGGCAGCGCTGCAGATCATGCCGTCGATGGCGATACCACCACCGCCTGGAGTGCCGACTTCGCCATCGACACCGATCCGCAACTGATGCTGGATCTCGGGCGCATCCGCGAGTTCGGCGGACTTAAGCTGATCTGGAAAGAAGACGAGTTTGCTTCCGCGTACCTGGTGCAACTGTCAGACGACGGCAAAACCTGGCGCGACGCGCGCACAGTGGTGGACGGCAACGGCGGTACCGACTATCTGGCACTGCCGGAATCGGAAGCACGCTACATTCGGCTGACGCTAGGCGACGGGCCGGCTTCTTCGGCGAGTCTTTTCGAAATGCAGGTGCAGCCGCTGGCATTTGCCGCGACTCCCAACGATTTCGTCAAATCGGTCGCCCAGGATGCGCAGCGCGGCTGGTATCCACGTGGCTTCAGTGGTCAGCAGCCCTATTGGACCATCGTCGGTATCGATGGCGGCGAAGAGCAAGGGTTGATTGGCGAGGACGGCGCTGTCGAATTTGGCAAAGGCAGCTTCAGCATCGAGCCGTTCGTGATAACGGACGGTCGGCTGGCGACCTGGTCCGACGCCATCATCACGCAGTCGTTGCAGGATGGCTACCTGCCGATCCCACGAGTGGATTGGAAGCATGCCGCGTTCGATCTGAGGGTCACCGCTTTCGCGCAGGGGACGCGCGATGAATCTCAGTTGGTGGCGCGATATCAACTGGTCAATACCACTTCTTCACCGCAGGACTACGTGTTGGCCCTGGCGGTGCGCCCGATGCAGGTCAACCCGCCCAGTCAGTTCCTCAACACCGTAGGTGGAGTGAGTCGCATCGATGAGTTATCCATCGAAGAGCGCGACATCGTGGTCAATGGGCAGCGGCGAGTACGGTTGGGAACGATGCCGGATGCGGCGTTCGCGAGCAGCTTCGATGCGGGTGACGCCATCGCGCGAATTGCGGGCGCACATTGGCCGCGGATGGCGGACGTCGATAAGGCGAGGTTTGCGGAAACAGCTGGCTTCGAATCGACCGAAGCGCGTGACCTCGAAGGACTGGCTTCTGGAGCGGTGCTGTACCGGGTGCGCTTGAGTCCCGGGCAGAGTTATGAGGTCGCTTTGCTCGCACCGATGACCGGTGGATTTGGTGCTGACACTGACAGCAGCTTTATTTCCGCGCGCCAGTCTCAGGCCTACCAGCAAGCGGCCGCCGAAGAATGGCGCAGCAAGCTGGACCGCGTGAAGCTGCGCTTGCCGCCGCAAGGACAGGCGGTGGCCGACACCCTGCGCACGGCAACCGCGCATATGCTGATCTCGCGTATTGGTCCGCGGCTCCAGCCGGGTACACGTTCGTATTCGCGCAGCTGGATACGTGATGGCGCGATGATTTCCGAAGGGCTGCTGCGAATGGGCCGCGAGGATGTAGTGAAGGAGTACGTGGAGTGGTACGCCCCATATCAATTCAACAATGGGAAAGTACCGTGCTGCGTGGATGATCGCGGTAGCGATCCGGTGCCGGAGAACGACAGCCACGGCGAACTGATCTTCAACATCGCCGAGTACTACCGCTTTACCGGCGACGACGCTTTCCTCAGAAAAATGTGGCCGCATGTGAAGAGTGCATTCGGCTACATGGAAGAACTGCGCCTGAGCGAGCGCACCGAAGCCAATCGTCGTATGAATCCGGCCTTCTACGGCATGATGCCGGCTTCGATCAGCCATGAAGGCTATTCGGCCAAGCCGGTGCATTCGTACTGGGATAACTTCTGGGCGTTACGCGGCTACAAGGATGCGGCCGAAGTGGCGAAATGGCTGGGTAAAGCAAAGGAAGCGCAAACATTCGCTGAATCCCGCGATCAGTTCCGTGGGGATCTTTACGCATCCCTGCATGCGGCGGTCGAACAGCATGGCATCGACTATCTTCCGGGTTCGGCGGAGTTGGGTGATTTCGACGCGACGTCCACCACGATTGCGCTGGCGCCGGGCGGCGAGCAAGGGCGGCTTCCGCCAACGCTCCTGAACAACACCTTCGAGCGTTATTGGCGCGACTTCGAGCAACGTCGCGACGGCAAGCGCGAATGGAAGGACTACACCCCGTATGAATGGCGCAACGCGGCGGCGTTCGTACGGCTGGGTTGGCGCGAGCGGGCATGGAAGGCGATCGATTTCTTCTTCAAGGATCGCGCGCCGACCGCCTGGAATCAGTGGGCCGAGGTGGTGTCGCGCACTCCGCGCAAGCCGTTCTTCGTCGGCGATCTTCCGCATGCCTGGGTGGCATCGGATTTCGTTCGTTCGGCGCTGGATATGTTCGCGTACGTACGCGAAGTGGACGACAGCATCGTACTGGCGGCGGGCGTGCCAACGGATTGGCTGGAAGGCGAGGGCATTGCGATTGAAGGCTTGCGGACGCCGAGCGGCAAGCTGAGCTATTCGCTGCACCGCGCGAGTGGAGAAGTCACTCTGGAAATTGCTGCTGGTCTGGACCTGCCGTCGGGTGGTCTGATACTGCCGTGGCCGTATTCGACCGCGCCTGGTGCGACCCGTATCAATGGCCGCGACGCTGAATGGGAGAATGGCGAACTGCGCATCAATGGGTTGCCGACGAAGGTGACGATTGTGGCTCACTGAGGACGGTAGCGCCCCGTAGAGCGGAGCTTGCTCCGCTGCTTTTTTGCCACAAGGCAACCGCGCAAAGAGCAGCGGAGCAAGCTCCGCTCTACGAAAGGCTGCATCCCTGGTGGGTTAAAGTTCGCCCAGGCTGGTGTCAATAAGCGTTATCAGGTATGCACGAATCCATTCGATCCACGCCACTCTGGCCGATACCGTTGTCGATTGCGCTGCTGTTCTTGGGGGCGGTACATCTGGCGTGGTGGCTCTCGATGCAACATGGGCATATCCCCGCCTGCATACCTTACTGGGACGGCTGTACATCGATCAGCCGCGCGGCGCGGCATGGATTGGGCAATTCTTTGTTTCGGCTAGCGGTGTTGCCTTGTGCGTTGCTGCACGCACTGAATTGGTGGCTGGCGCATGCATGGTTACGACGGCTGGAGCGTTCGCGGGACGTAGCTGCGGACGCAATGCTGGCTCTAGGTGTGCTCTCGGCGCTGGCACTGGCGATCTATACGACTTTCCTGGGCACCGAGGGTGACGTTTATCGTTTCCTGCGCCGTTATGGCGTGGTGGTGTATTTCGGTTTCGGATTCCTGGCGCAGTTGCTGTTTCTTCGTCTGGCGAAACGGGAAGGGAAGCTGATGGCTGGAGTGGGTCGCGCAATGGTGGGCATCTGCGTGGCGATGCTGGCGCTGGGGTTGGGCAACGTCATCGCCAGCCTGGCGTTGATGGACGATGTGCTGAAAGACCGTCTGGAGAATGCGCTGGAATGGCAGCTGGGTCTGTTGTTGGTCGCATGGTTCGTGCTGCAAGCGGTGCTTTGGAAGCGTGCGCGTTTCGCGATGGTATTGCGTTGATTTCTCCGCACGACAAAGAACACGCCCCAGCGCGTCCACATGGGCAAGTAGACGGCATCAGCTGCTCTTCGGACTCACCGTCATGCCGTGCGCCGTACCAGGGAAAAAGAATGTAGGAGCGCCGTCTCGGCGCGAGCTTCTTGCTTCTGTCGCGATCTGGCGGGAAGAGCTCGCGGCGGGACGCCGCTCCTACAAGGGCAAAGACAATTCCTGCGGGGCAGGAGGGCTGACGCGTAGGGAGCCGGTCAGCCGCGGGCTTTTTTCACTATGGCCGCGGCCTTGGCGGAGCTTTCGGTGACCTTGTCCCAGTCGCCGGCGTCCAGCCAGGACTTGGGCACCATCCACGAGCCGCCGATGCAGACGACGTTCGGTTGCGACAGATAATCAGCCGCGTTGTCCTCGGTGATGCCGCCGGTGGGACAAATCTTGAGATCCGATAGCGGTCCGGCCAGCCCTTTCAGCATCGCCAGCCCACCTACGGCGGAGGCGGGAAACAGTTTGCAAACCCGGAAGCCGCGCGCCATCAGCGACAGCAGCTCAGTTGGCGTGGCCGCGCCCGGCACCACCGGAATCGGCGCCTTGGCTAGCGCATCGGCCATCTCCGCGGGCGTGCCCGGTGTGACCAGGAAGTCCGCACCCGCGGCGATGGATTGCTCGATCTGCTCGGTGGTCAACACGGTTCCGGCGCCGATCACGATGTCAGGCAGTTCCTTCTTCAGCATCGCCAGCGCTTCCATCGCGACCGGGGTGCGTAGGGTCAGCTCGATGGCAGGTAGTCCGCCTTTCAGCAGTGCCGCGGAAACCTTGCGCGCTTCGTCCAGGGTGTGCACGGTGACCACCGGCAGGATGCCGGCGGCGCGTAGGAGTTGTTCGGCTTTCTGCTGGCGAGCTTCGATGGTCATATGGCTTCGTGATCCGGTGGAGCGTTGGTGAGTGCGACGATATTGTAGAGCGGAGCTTGCTGCGCTGTTTTTTTGCTTCAGGCCAACCGAGAGCAGCGGAGCAAGCTCCGCTCTACGAGAGCAGGGAGTCTGCTAAGCATCCTTGGCTTCGTGCGGAGCTTCCGCGGCCACGGCCACGTCGCCCAGTTCATATTCCGAATCGTATTCCCAGGTGCCGTTGTGATACGGCGGTCCGCAGGAAATCGATAGCGCACCCTGGTCGGCGGGCGTCACCACGTCGCGGCTGACGGCGAACAGGCTACGGCCGATATCGAGCGCGGATGGCGTGGTATTCGGAGCCTGTTCGCGTAGTGCCCATTCTTCTGCGGGTACGCGTACTTCCAGGATGCCGGCTTCGGCGTCCAGGCAGATGATGTCGCCTTCGCGCAGCTTGCCCAGCGGCCCGCCGCGTGCGGCTTCGGGCGTAACGTGGATGGCGGCCGGAATCTTGCCGGACGCGCCGGACAGGCGACCGTCGGTAACCAGCGCCACGCGCCGGCCTTGGTTCTGCAGCAAGCCCAGCAGCGGCGCCAGCGAATGCAGTTCGGGCATACCGTTCGCGCGAGGCCCTTGATAGCGCACCACCGCGATGAAATCCTGCGGCAGCACGCCGGCCGCATGCAGCTTGTTCAAGGCGCGCGGATCATCCACGACCACGGCGGGTGCTTCGATATGGCGGTATTCGGGCTTCACGGCGGAAGTCTTGATCAATGCCCGGCCCAGGTTGCCGCGCAGCAGGCGCAAGCCGCCTTGCGGCTCGAATGCCTGCGCCACCGGACGCACCACGCTTTCATCGGCGCTCTTGGCCAGGCCGGGCACGTAGTCCAACTGGCCGTCATTGGAACGCGGCTCGTCGCAATAGGCGCGCATTCCGCCGGGCACGATGGTGGGCAGGTCGTGCATCAACCCCGCTTCCAGCAGTTCGCGGAATACGAACTGGATGCCGCCGGCAGCGGCGAACCGGTTCACGTCGGCTTCGCCGTTGGGATACACGCGCGCCAGCAGTGGCACGGTTTGCGAAATCAGGTCGATATCATCCCAGGTCAGCACGATGCCGGCAGCACGCGCCACCGCCACCCAGTGGATGGTGTGGTTGGTGGAACCGCCGGTCGCCATCAGTGCGGCCATGGCATTGACGATGGCGCGCTCATCGATCAAATGGCCGATGGGGCGGTAGTCGCTGCCCAGCGCGGTGATACGCAACGCACGCTCGGCCGCGGCGCGGGTCAGCACTTCACGCAGTGGCTGATCGGGATTGATGAAGGAAGTGCCTGGCAACTGCAGGCCCATCGCTTCCAGCAGCACCTGGTTGGAATTCGCGGTGCCGTAGAAAGTGCAGGTGCCCGGACCGTGATAACTGGCTGACTCAGCTTCCAGCAGTTCTTCTCGGGTGGCTTCGCCGGCGGCGTAGCGCTCGCGGACTTCCGCTTTCTTCTTGTTGGGAATGCCCGGCGTCATCGGACCGGCCGGTACGAATACCGCCGGCAGATGCCCGAATGCGAGCGCACCTATCAGCAAACCCGGGACGATCTTGTCGCACACGCCCAGATAGAGCGCGGCGTCGAACATGTCATGGCTCAGCGAGATGGCGGTTGCCTGTGCAATGGCGTCGCGCGAGAACAGCGACAGCTCCATGCCCGGGCGGCCCTGGGTGACGCCATCGCACATGGCCGGCACGCCGCCGGCGACTTGCGCTGTCGCGCCCAGCGCGCGCGCGGTATCGCGAACGATGTCCGGATAGTGCTCGAATGGCTGATGGGCCGACAGCATGTCGTTGTAGGAGGTGATGATGCCCAGATTGGGCGTCACATCAGCGCGCAGCCGGCCTTTGTCGGTCGGGCCGCAGGCGGCGAACGCGTGGGCCAGGTTGCCGCAGCTCAGGCGCGTGCGCTGTGGACCGTCGCGATGGGTGGCATCGATGCCATCCAGATAAGCGCGACGCAATGGCGCGCTGCGCTGGCGGATACGTTCGGTGATTTCTTGGATGCGGGGATGCAGGCTCATTGGCGTAGGCTAGGCTGCGAAACGTGGGGATTGCGTCTATTTGTCGTTGCCATGCCCGGTAATTTCCCTTTGCCCGAAACGGGACAGGGAGACTGTGGGCTGCACGTCGAGTAAGCCGCGGCGGAGAAGGAACGAAGAAGAACAACAGCGCGCGCGGAAACGTGCGTGGACGTTGAAACCGGCTGAATAGGCATCCTACTTTCTACTTGCTTTGCGCTGGCGTGGAAAGCGACCAAAGAAAGACCATTCAACGCACGTGTATCGGTGTGCAGGTGCGCGGTTCCGATTCGTGCAAAGAACGTCCGTGAAAACAGCATTCGTCACCGATTTGCGACCGCGACGGAAGCTGTGGCCACTGATCGTTTCCTTCGCAAGACCTGCGCGTCATGACTTCGCCGGGCCGAAAGATTCCACCGCGTATGCGGCTGCGCCCAGCAGGCCCGGACGGGGGTGAAGAATGGCCAACGTCGGCACGCGCGCCATCGTCGGCGAAAAGCGGCCCTTGTGTTCGAAGCGGGTGCGGAAGCCGGAATGCTGCAGCGAAGTCAGCAGTTTTGGCACCAGCCCGCCGGTCAGGAATACACCGTCCCACGCGCCCAGCGTCAGGACCAAGTCGCCAGCGATGGCGCCAAACACGGCGCAGAAGACATCCAACGCTCGCATGCAGCGTGGATCGCCGGCGGCTGCGCGCGCAGTGACATCGGCAGGCTGTAGCGGACCAGGATCTTCGCCGGCGATTTCGCTCAGCGCGCGATACAGGTTGACCAGTCCCGGTCCGCAGATCAGGCGTTCATTGGATACCCGGCCGAACTGCGCCGACAACCGCTCCAGGATATCGATTTCTTCCGGCGTACCGGGGGGGAAGCTGACATGGCCACCTTCGGTTTCCAGCGGGTAGCACCGGCCGTCGCGAATCATCAGGCCGCCTACGCCCAGACCGGTGCCAGGACCGATCACCGCATAGTTGCGTGGCTCGGAAATAGGTGCGGGCCGCCACTGCGCGCCGCCGATAGGCACCACGTCGCGCGGCGTCAGCAGTGAGATGGCCATGGCCTGCGCGGCAAAATCATTGACCAGTTTCAGGCCGTCGAAACCCAGCGCCTGCCGTGTGCGGCGCAGCGAAATGACCCAGGGATGATTGGTGATGCGCGCTTCATCGCCGTCCACGCGACCGGCCACGGCGAACACGCCGTTCTGCGCAACCGCACCGGTGTCGCTGAGGTAATGCTGCGCGGCATCGGCCAAAGACGGAAAATCCGCGACCGCGAACTCGCGCACACTGTCTACCAGCAGCGGCTCGGGAGTGCTGGTATCGGCCAGCGCGAAACGCGCGTTGGTACCACCGATATCGGCAAGAAGAACTCTGGCTTCGCTATTCATGCGCAGAAGTACTTGTTGGTCAGGAGATCACTGCAGAAAGTATTCCGCTGCATTCGCTTCGCTCGTCCTCTTCTACTTGGAATGGGTGCCGTGATCGGTGAACCGGCAGCCGCTGGATGATAGCGCGCGGGAACTGGCATCGCCCGCTCGCCGTTGCTATCCGTGCGCGTCGTACGGATTTGCTGGTGGCAGTGTCGCGTCGATACAGCATCAGCGCTGCTGCATGGTCGCGGTGGTCCGTCATTGGTACGGATTGACATCGGCCCCGCGGAGGCCCCCAAGGTATTCATCGTGAAAACGATTACATGGCAGAATAGCGCGAGTTCCGCGGTGAAAAGCGGAAGCTGTGGCAACGATGGAATTCCGATCGGAGTTTCTGATGGTTGTTCGGAACCAAATCCATTGAGTTCTACCGAGTCGATACCCTCCCTTTCTTGCCCTCAGCAGGGCAGGAGGGAAAAGAAAAGGCACTCCGGTGAGTGCCGCATTCATAACAGCGGCGCCTTCGGGTTCCGCCTGTCACTGGGAGGGGCCCGGCGGCAGTGGCATGCTGGACAGCGGGCGTGGCCCGACCGGAGCAATGATGGCTAGTGTTCAACTCGACCGCGTGCGCAAGGTGTACGACAACGGCCAAGTGGCCGTGCACGGGGCCAGTTTCGAGGTCGCCGATGGCGAACTGATGGTGTTGGTGGGGCCGTCCGGTTGCGGCAAATCCACGCTGCTGCGGATGATCGCCGGTTTGGAAGAGATTTCCGAGGGCGCGCTGTCCATTGGTGGTCGCGTCGTCAATCAGGTGCCTCCGAAGGACCGCGATATCGCCATGGTGTTCCAGAGTTATGCGTTGTATCCGCACATGACCGTGGCGGAGAACCTGGCGTTCGGCCTGAAGCTGCGTGGTCATCCTAAGACTGTGATCGAACAACGTGTGGCTGCCGCCGCAGAAACCTTGGGCATGACGCACATGTTGCAAAAATTGCCGCGCGAAATGTCTGGCGGCCAGCGCCAGCGCGTGGCGTTGGGGCGTGCGCTGGTTCGCGAGCCGTCGGTTTTCCTGCTGGATGAGCCGTTGTCCAATCTCGACGCCAAGCTGCGCCACTCCATGCGTACCGAAATCGCGAGGCTGCACCGCCAACTGGGCGCCACCATGGTCTATGTCACCCATGACCAAGTGGAAGCGATGACGCTGGGGCAGCGCATCGTGGTGCTGAAGGACGGGCAGATACAGCAGATCGATACGCCGATGGCGCTGTATGAGAAGCCAGCCAACCTTTTCGTTGCAGGTTTCCTGGGCAGCCCGGCAATGAATGTGCTGCGTGGCGAACTGACGTGTGGCGAGCGGCCGTTCCTGACGCTGGAAGGCGGCGCCCAGGTGCCGCTGGCGCATGCGCAGCTACCGTCAGCGTGGCAGGGCAGGGCGATCGCCATCGGTGTGCGTCCGGAGCATCTGCAGCCATCGTGGGCCGACGACGCCGGCTTTGAAGCCCGGGTGGAAGCGATCGAGCCGGTTGGCAATGAGATTTTCGTCAATCTCGGCTACGGCGATCAGCTATTGGTTTCGCGAGTATCGCCACGCGCGCTGCCGCAACCCGGCGAAAACCTGCGCATGGTGGTGGATGGCCGGCGCGTGCATTGTTTCGATGCCGACAGCGGATTGCGATTGGAAGCGTAGCGTCCCGGTACGCCGAATGACGGTAGGAGCGGCACCTGCGGCTGTTGTAGGAGCGGCGTCCCGCCGCGAGCTCTTCGCTTTTATCGCGATCTGATGGAAAGAGCTCGCGGCGGGACGCCGCTCCTACCGCTGGGACGCCGCTCCTACATGGTGCCGTGCCAGAAATCGTCAGCGACTGACCGAATAGACCGCTTCCGCTACCTTGTCCAGGTTCTGATGACTCAATGCGGCCACGCAGATGCGCCCGGTGCCGATCGCATAGATCGCGTATTCCTCACGTAGGCGGTCCACCTGCGCGGTGGTCAGCCCTGAATACGAGAACATGCCTGCCTGCTGCTGGATGAAGCCGAACTCCGGTGCGCCCAGCGCCGCCAGCTTGGCAACCAGACCCGCGCGCAAGGCATGGATGCGTTCGCGCATGCCGCCCAGTTCGCTTTCCCACTGCGCTCGCAGTTCATCGCTGCTCAACACGCCTGCTACCAGCGCGCCGCCATGGGTGGACGGACTGGAATAGTTGGAACGGATGGTGCGCTTGATCTGCGACTGCACGCGCCTGGCTTCATCACGGTCGGCGGCGACCACGGACAGCGCACCAACGCGCTCGCCATACAAGGAAAACGACTTGGAATAAGAACTGGCGACCAGGAACGAGCTCACGCCCGAATCAGCGAACAACCGAACCGCCGTGGCATCGGCATCGGTGCCCTGATCGAACCCTTGGTAGGCCATGTCGATGAAAGGCAACAGTTGGCGATCCTTGATCAGTTCCACCACCTGCTTCCATTGCTCAGCAGTCAGGTCCACGCCCGTTGGGTTGTGGCAGCAGGCGTGCAGCAGCACGACGGTACCGGGCTCGAATGCAGCCAGATCGGCGAGCATGCCGGGGAAATCAAGACCGTGCGTCGCCGGATCGTAGTAGCGGTAATCGCTGACTTCGAAACCTGCGGCGGCGAACACCACGCGATGGTTTTCCCAGCTGGGATTGCTGATTGCGATTTTCGCCCGCGGCAGCACGCGCTTGAGGAAATCGGCGCCGATACGCAGTGCGCCACTGCCGCCTACCGTTTGCGAGGTTGCCACGCGACCGGCATCCAACGCGGCCGAGTCCGCGCCGAACAGCAGTTTCTGGGTAGCCAGGTTGTAGGCGGGGAGTCCGTCGATGGGCAGATAGCCGCGCGCGCGCGCCTGGGCGGCCAGCGCTTGTTCGATGGTGCGGACGGAGTCGAGCAGCGGAATGCGGCCCTGCTCATCGTAGTAGATGCCAACGCCCAGATTCACTTTGCCGGGGCGGGTATCGGCGTTGTAAGCCTCGGTAAGTCCCAGGATTGGATCGCCGGGAACGGTTTCGACGGATGCGAAGAAAGACACGGTAGTCAGTACCAGATTGGTGAGTGGGGAAGGAGGTTCGCGCGAGGCAAACAGAGCGATCCTAGCAGGCACCGGCCGTGCCTGCTCTCCCCGACCAGTGCGCACAATTGAGTAATGCCGGTGACGCTCGCCGGCAATGAGCTGCTACAGTCCGGCGGCAAGCCGTTTTCGCAGTGCTGGCGACACGGAAGATTTCTCCGCGGCGCCTATCGGGAGGATGAGCCATGTGGAAGTGGATCCGGCGTCGGTCTCTGTTGCTCGGACTGGTATTGGTATCAGCAGTAGGGTTGTATGCCGCCGCTGGTTTCTGGGCTGTCCCGAAGCTGGCACGAACCCAGGCCACCGACTACGTACGCACCGAACTGGGCAAGTCGCTGAGCCTGGGCGAAATTCGCTTCAATCCCTTCACTTTCCGTGCCGAAATCGCCGATATGGCGATCCGCGAACCGGGAAATGGCGCCGGCCAACCACTGGTGGCGTGGCGGCGGCTCGCTGCGGATTTCCAGGTGTCTTCCTTGTGGGAGGGCGCCTACACCTTCCGGGAAATTTCGCTGGAAGCGCCCTATGCACAAGCCATTATCCGGCCGGATGGCTCGTTGAATCTGGGCGATTTGCTGCCTAAGAGCCAAGACGATGGTCCGCCGCCCGCGCTTTGGATTCAACGGTTCGCCGTTGCACAAGGGCATTTGGATTTTGCCGATCAGAGCCGCCGGCTGACGCCCACCAAACGGTTTTCGCCCATCAAGTTCGAGCTGCGCGATTTCCGCACCGTGGCCTCCGGTGGCGGCTTCCTGCTGCAGGCAAAGGGCGATGAAGGGGAAAGCCTCGATTGGCAGGGCTCGCTGTCGCTGCAGCCGTTCGCTTCGGACGGGAAGCTGAAAATCCAAGGTCTGCAAGCGCGCAACGTCTATGAATTCCTCAGCGAGCAGCTACCCATGGAACTGAGCGCCGGCCACTTCGATCTGGCTGGCAGCTACCGGTTTTCGGTCCCGGCCAAGGCGGGAATGCAATTGGAGGTCCAGTTGTCGGAAGCGTCGGCGACCGCGCTTGCGTTGCGCGGAAAAGGCCTGAAAACAGATTGGGTGACGTTGCCATTGGCGGCTCTGGACAACACGCGTGTGTCTTTGACCAAGCAGGAAATTGCCATCGATGCGATGCGTATCAGTGGTATGAAAACCAGCGTGTGGCGGCAGTCCGATGGCAGCCTCAATCTGCAACAGCTGTTTCCGCCCGACGGCACCGGAGAGTCCGACGAAACGGCTGCCGATAGCGAATGGAAATTCAACCTGGCCCAATTGGTGCTGGACAACGCCGATCTCGATTTCGAGGACAAGGCCGTCAAGCCTGCGGCGCGTTTCCGCCTGAATCCACTTTCGCTGACCGCCAGTGGAATCAGTCTGGACATGGACCGGCCAGTGCCCATGACGATCCAGGCCGCCATCAACAACGGTGCGCGCTTGTCCGTCCATGGCGAGCTCATTCCCGCTACCGCCGCAGCCGTGTTGCAGGTGGATCTGTCGGCGTTGCCCTTGCGCGATGTGCTGGGCTATCTGCCTGATTTTCCGCGACTGGAACTGCGCTCCGGCAATCTGGATGCCAAAGGGGAGCTGAAATTACCGCCGACCGACGCCGCCGCGTCACTGAGTTTCAGTGGCGACGCTTCCCTGGACAGCTTCAAGCTGATGGAGCGTGCCGAGCAACGCGAGCTGATGTCCTGGCAGCGCGTCGATGTATATGGTGTGGATTACAGGCAGACACCCGCATCGATCAGCATCCGGCGCATGCATGCAAGGAAGCCTTTCGCCATAGTGACTGTGGAGCAGGACCGGACGCTGAACCTGGCGAACGTGTTCGCTGATCCCGCATCTCCCGTTGCGCCTCCGACTGCAGCGCAGGCGGCTGCACCGCCTCCGACCGCACGACCTGTGCGGACAGCGGAACAGACAGCTGCGCCAGCCATGACGGTCAAGGTCGGCGAGCTGCGCCTCGACGGCGGCACCATGGCCTTCGCCGACTATTCGATCGATCCGAACTTCCGCGCCCACATCGAATCCCTCGCCGGGACGATCCGCGGGCTCTCCACCGCCACCGATTCGGTCGCCGATATAGACCTCACCGGCCATATCCTCAATCGCTACACGCCGGTGACCATCCGCGGCGGCACCAATGTGTTCGCCTTCGATAAACACACCGATATCGCGATGACGTTTCGCAACATCGATTTGCCGATCTTCAATCCATATTCCGGGCGTTTCGCCGGGTACGCCATCGCCAAGGGAAAGCTGACAACCGAACTCCACTACCAGATCGACGATCGGCAGCTGAAAGCCGCCCACCACGTGCTGCTGGACCAGTTGGAGTGGGGCGAGGCTACCGACAGCCAGGACAAGGTCTCCCTGCCCATTCGATTGGCGACATCGCTGTTGAAAGACCGTCATGGGGTGATTGATCTGGACCTGCCAGTGACGGGTTCGCTGGACGATCCCACGTTCCGGGTATGGCCGGTGGTCTGGCAGATACTGAAGAACCTGCTGGTAAAGATCGTCACCGCGCCGTTCGCATTTATCGGCTCGTTGTTCCAGGGTGCAGAGGATGCCCAGTACGTCAGCTTCGTCCCGGGGTCGGCCGATCTATCGGAGGCTGCCCGCGGCAACTTGGCCGCCCTGGCGAAGGGTTTGGCGGACCGGCCGACCCTGCGCCTGGACATACCGGCGGGCATTGCCGCCGACGCCGATCCGACCGCTATAGCGGAGCAGCGCATGTTGCGAGCCGCGGCGGATTTGCAAAAAACCGACTCCGCGGCGTTCGCCGCCTTACCCGCGGACGAGCAAATTGAAGCATTGGAAAAGCTTTTCAGGCAGCAATTGGGCAAAAAGCCGGACATTCCCGATGCCGATGCCAACGCCGACGAGGCCACCCGCAAGGAAAAACGCGGCTTGCGCGAACAGGCAGCGCTGGCGTGGCTGCGGACGCAGTTGCTGGCGCATTACCAGCCCACGCCCACCGAACTGGAGGAACTGGGCCGGGCGCGTGCGAGCGCCATCCAGGACGCCCTGCTGGCTGGCGGAGCGCTGGACCCGACGCGGGTATTCATCACCGCCGCCAAGGCACCCAGCCTTCACGAGGGCAGCGTGCGGCTGGAGCTGGCGCTGGAATAGACCCAGAAACAGGAATACGAGGGGTGCTGGTAGCCGGGTAGGGCCACCTACCAGCGGGGCCGGCTATACTCATGCGTTAGTGCCGTGGAAGCGGTGCGCTATCGCCAGATAATTCAGTAACTTGGCGATAACAACTCATCCTGATTAATACTTTTGGCAGCGCGCCGGGCCAACCGGCCGCGATGCCCCTGGAAACTAACGCCGCATGCGCCTTTCCACCATCAAGCTGTCCGGTTTCAAATCCTTCGTCGACCCGACCACCTTGCATCTGCCCACCAACATGACCGGCGTGGTGGGTCCCAACGGTTGCGGCAAATCCAACATCATCGATGCCGTGCGCTGGGTCATGGGCGAGAGCTCGGCCAGTCGCCTGCGCGGCGATTCGCTGACGGACGTGATCTTTTCCGGCTCCTCCGCACGCAAGCCGGTTTCACAGGCCACGGTGGAGTTGATCTTCGACAACAGCGATCACACCATTGCCGGTGAATTCGCCGCGTTCAACGAAATTTCGGTCAAGCGCCAAGTCAGCCGCGACGGGCAGAGCAATTACTACCTCAACGGCACCAAGTGCCGCCGCCGCGACATCACCGACCTGTTCCTGGGCACCGGCCTGGGTCCGCGCAGCTACTCGATCATCGAGCAGGGCATGATCAGCCAGATCATCGAGGCACGCCCGGAAGACCTGCGCATCTACCTCGAAGAAGCCGCGGGCATTTCCAAGTACAAGGAGCGCCGCAAGGAAACCGAGACCCGGATTCGCCATACCCGCGAAAACCTGGAGCGCCTCAGCGATCTTCGCGAGGAAATCAGCAAACAACTCGAGCATCTGAAGCGCCAGGCCAAGCAGGCTGAGCAATACCAGGCGTTGCAGGAGGAACGGCGGGTCAAGGATGCCGAATGGAAGGCGCTGGAGTTCCGTGGCTTGGACAGCCGTTTGCAGGCGCTGCGCGAGGGCTTGTCGCAGGAAGAAACCAAACTGCAGCAGCTGATCGCCGAACAGCGTGAGGCCGAGCGCCAGATCGAAACCGACCGCGTGCGCCGCGAGGAATCCGTCGAGAACCTCAACAAGGCGCAAGCCGAGGTCTATCAGGTGGGCAGCACACTCGCCCGCATCGAGCAGCAGATCCAGCACCAGCACGAATTGGCCGAGCGCCTGCGCAAGGCCCGCGAAGAAGCCGCGCACCAACTGGCCGAGCTCGGCCAGCACATCAGCGGCGACGAGACCAAGCTGGCCGTGTTGCGCGAATCCGTGGCCGATGCCGAGCCGCAGTTGGCGCAGCTGCAGGAAGACGACCTGTTCAAGCAGGACGCGCTGCGCGAGGCCGAGACCAGGCTGGCCGACTGGCAGCAACGTTGGGAAACCCACAGCCGCGAGTCCGCCGAAGCATCACGCGCTGGCGAAGTCGAACGTACCCGCGTCGACTACCTCGACCGGCAGGCGTTCGAAGCCGAGCGCCGCCGCGAAGCCCTGGCCGGCGAACGCACCGGGTTGGACCTGGCCGCGCTGGCCGACGCCTTCGAACAATTGCAAATCCAGCATGACACCCAGAAAGAATCGCTGGAATCGCTGAACGAGCAAGTGGAGGCCCGCAAGCAGGCCGCCGCTGACGTGCAGGAACAGCAGCGCACCACCCAAGGCGAACTCTCGGAAGTACGCAAGCGCACACAGGAATCGCGTGGCCGCTTGTCGTCGCTGGAAACCTTGCAGCATGCAGCACTGGGCCAGGAGCAGGGCGCCGCCGTGGCTTGGCTGAAAGCACGCGGGCTGGACAGCGCTGCGCGAGTCGGTGAAAAGCTCACTGTCGAATCCGGCTGGGAAAACGCCGTGGAAGGCGCGCTCGGTCAGTTGATCGAAGGCGTGCTGGTCGATGCGCCCGAGAGCTTGGTCGATGCCTTGGGGGAACTGGGCGAAGGCCGTATCGCCTTGGTCTCCGCCGACTCGCAAGAGATCGACTTCGCGCCGACCTCGCTGGCGGCGAAAGTGCAAGGTCCCGCAGCCATTCGCCGCCTGCTCGCGCGCCTTCATGTCGCCGAAGATCTGGCCGAAGCGCGCCGTCTGCAGTCGCAGTTGGGCGAGGGCGATTCAGTCATTACCCGCAATGGTGAACGCCTGGGCGCCGGCTGGGTGCGGGTGACGCGTTCCGGTGCGGCGAAGCAGGGCGCCTTGCTGCGGGAACGCGAAATCCAGTCGCTACGCGTGGAGATCGAACAACTGCAGCACCGCGAGGCCGAACTGGAGCACCGCCTCGCCACATTGCGCGATCAACTACTGGCCGCCGAACAGCAGCGCGAAGATGCGCAGCGCGCCCTTTACATGGCGCATCGCAGCGTGTCCGAACTGGCCGGCCAACTGCAGAGCCAGAAAGGGCGGGTGGAATCCACCCGCAACCGCATCGAAAAGATCGACCAGGAAATCGCACAACTGGTTGAAACCCTGGATACCAGCCGCGAACAAGCCCGCGAAGCGCGTACCCGTCTGGAAGACGCGATCACGAGCATGGGCGATCTGGAATCGGCGCGCCAAACGCTGGAAGCCGAACGACGCCAGTTCGTGGAAGCACGCGATCAGGCGCGCGAAGCGGCCCGGGCTTCGCGCGATGCCACCCATGCGCTCGCGCTGACGCTGGAATCGCAGCGGGCGCAGATCGTGGCGCTAAGCCAGGCGCTGGACCGCATGAGCGGGCAGCGCGGGCAGCTGGATTCCCGCCTGGGCGAACTGACAACACAGCTGAGCGAAGGCGACTCTCCGGTTCATGAGCTGGAGGCCCAGCGCCAGGCTGCGCTGGAGCAACGCGTCAACGCCGACCGCCACCTGGCCGAAGCCCGTGCGGCCCTGGAAGCGATCGACAACGAACTCCGCCAGTACGAACAAACCCGCCATCAGCGCGACGAACAATCCCTCGCACAGCGCGAGCGTATTTCCCAACGCAAGCTGGACCAGCAGGCGCTGGCGCTGAAGGCCGAGCAATTGTCCGAAGCCGTGATTGCCGCCGGCTTCGTGCTGGAAGACGTCATCAACACCCTGCCGGAAGTCGCCAACCTGTCGGATTGGGAACAGACCGTCAACCAGATCGATGGCCGCATGCGCCGGCTGGAGCCGGTCAACCTGGCCGCCATCCACGAGTACGGCGAAGCCTCGCAGCGCTCGGAATACCTGGAAGCGCAGGACGCCGATTTGAACTCGGCGCTGGAAACCCTGGAAGAGGCCATCCGCAAGATCGACCGCGAGACCCGCGGACGCTTCAAGGACACCTTCGACCGTGTCAACGCCGGCGTGCAGGAGCTTTACCCACGCCTGTTCGGCGGCGGTCATGCCTATCTGGAACTGACCGGCGAAGACCTGCTGGACACGGGCGTCGCGATCATGGCGCGTCCGCCCGGCAAGCGTGTTTCCAATATTTCGCTGTTGTCCGGTGGCGAGAAGGCAATGACGGCGGTGGCGCTGGTCTTCGCCATCTTCCAGTTGAATCCCGCGCCTTTCTGCTTGCTGGACGAGGTGGACGCGCCGCTGGACGAAGCCAACGTGGGCCGCTTCACCGCCATGGTGAAGGAGATGAGCGAAAAGGTGCAGTTCCTGTTCGTCAGCCACAACAAAGCGACCATGGAAGCCGCGCACCAGCTCAGTGGCGTTACCATGCGGGAACCCGGCGTCAGCCGATTGGTATCGGTCGACCTGGAAGAAGCCGCTCGCCTGGCCGGGGCGGCATGACGCTGAGCAGCAGGCCCCTGAGCAGCATGACCCTGATCCAGAAACCTTGCCGGAGAATCCCCTAGTGTCCGACATGGCAATGCTTCGAATCGGCATCCTGGTCGCAGGCGCGATCCTGTTTGCCGCGATCTTCTTCTTCGGTCGGCCCAAGAAGCCCAGCCAGGGCCGACGGGTGGAACCCAGCGAGCGCGACAACGCACGGGTCGAACCCAGTCTCTCGGCCGACGACGCGACCGAGCACGACTACAGCGATGAGGCGGTTACCCAACCGGAGCTGGGTCTGGCTGGCGGCACGCCGGTATCGCACTTCGACAGCGACCTGGGCAAGCGCCCCAGCCAGGATTTCGACAAGATCGTTTCGCTGTATGTGGCGGCCAAGGCCGGCCATACGTTGCGCGGCGAGGACATCGTGGTGGCGGCCGAGAAGACCGGCCTCACGTTCGGCCACATGAACGTGTTCCACCGGCTGATAGAAGGCCATCCAGAACGCGGCCCGGTCTTCAGCATGGCCAATATCATGCAGCCGGGCAGTTTCGACATGGCACACATCCGCGAAATGGAAACGCCCGCCATCGCGTTCTTCCTGACCTTGCCGGCACCGATCACCGCCTTGGAAGCTTGGGAAAAACTGTTGCCCAACGTCGAACGCATGGCCGAGCTGCTGAACGGCGTGGTGCTGGACGACAGCCGCAACACCCTGGGCCGCCAGCGCATCCAGCACATCCGTGAAGAACTACGCGCCTACGACCGCCAGCATGAAGCGCCTCCGCTGACCAAGTCGCCGCGCTGGTAGCAGGCGCGGTATGCACGCGCCGCTAGGTGCTTCATGTAGAGCCGAGCTTGCTCGGCTGCTCTTCGTCGATGATGTCCGTGCAAAAAGCAGCCGAGCAAGCTCGGCTCTACAAGGCTCGCGATAGAATCTGCCTATGACCGCCGCCCCAATTGCCGCCACCCGCATCGCCGAACTCCGCCGTCAGCTGCACGACGCCAACTACCGCTACCACGTACTGGACGAGCCGAATATTCCGGACGCCGAGTACGACAGGATGCTGCGCGAGCTGGATGATCTGGAATCCGCGCACCCCGAGCTGGTGACGGCGGATTCACCCACCCAGCGGGTGGGCAACGCACCATCGGCAAAATTCGCGGAAGTACGCCACGCCGTCCCCATGCTGTCGCTGGGCAATGCCTTCAGTGATGAGGAAGTGCAGGATTTCGCGCGCCGTATCGCGGAAAAACTGAAACGCCCGCATCTGCTGTTTTCCGCCGAGCCGAAACTGGATGGATTGGCCATCAGCTTGCGCTACGAAGACGGTGCGTTCGTGCAAGGCGCTACCCGCGGAGACGGCGCCACCGGCGAGGACGTCACCGCCAACCTGCGCACCATCAAGGCCATTCCGCTGCAACTGCGCGGCACTGACTGGCCGAAAACGTTGGAAGTGCGTGGCGAAGTCTATATGCCGCTGGCGGCTTTCAAGGTCTACAACGAACGCATGCTGAAAGAGGGCGGCAAAGTACTGGCCAATCCGCGCAACGGTGCCGCCGGCTCTTTGCGGCAGCTCGATCCACGTATGACAGCACAGCGGCCCCTGGCGTTTTACGCCTACGCCGTTGGGCGTGTCGAGGGAGGCGAGCTGCCGCCAACCCACTCGAAGACGCTGGCCCGCCTGCGCGACTGGGGTTTCCCGGTCAGCCCGGAGAACAGGGTGGTCGATGGGCTATCGGGCTTGCTCGACTACTACCGTGCGATAGGCGCCAAACGCGACAAACTGCCGTTCGACATCGACGGTGTGGTTTACAAGCTGGACGACTACGAAGGCCAGCGGGAGATGGGATTCGTTTCCCGTGCACCGCGCTGGGCGATCGCGCACAAATTCCCCGCGCAGGAACAGATGACCACCGTCGAATCGATCGAGGTCAACGTCGGCCGCACCGGTGCGGTCACACCGTGGGTATTGATGCAACCGGTACAGGTGGGTGGCGTCACCGTCACCCGGGCGACGCTGCACAATGCGGACCAGGTCGCGCGTCTGGACGTGCGCAACGGCGACACCGTTATCGTGCGCCGCGCCGGTGACGTGATTCCCGAAGTTGTCAGCGTCGTGCTGGAGCGCCGCCCACCAAAAACCAAGCCGTGGTCGATGCCCAGCCATTGCCCGGTTTGTGGTTCGGAGCTGGTGCGCGAGGAAGGCGAGGCGGTCTGGCGCTGTTCCGGCGAGCTGACCTGCGCCGCCCAACGCAAGGAGGCGATCGGCCATTTCGCTTCCCGTCGTGCGATGGACATCGACGGATTGGGCGAACGCTATATCGAGGTGCTGAGCGATCTGGGCTACGTCACCTCGGTCGCCGATCTCTACAAGCTGACGCTGGAAGATCTGCTGGAGATGAAACGGCGCGCGGATGAGCGCGATGGATCTACCCCTGAAACCGTAAAGTCCGGCAAGGTCGCGACCAAATGGGCGGACAACCTGATCGAGGCCATCGACAAAAGCCGCACGACCACGCTGGAACGTTTCCTCTACGCATTGGGCATCCAGCATGTCGGCGAGAGCACGGCCAAGGCGCTGGCGCTGTGGTTCGGCGATCTGAAACTGATCCGGCGAATGCCGTGGCCGATGCTCAAGCGCGTGCCCGATATCGGTGGCGAAGTCGCGCGCTCGGCCGGTCATTTCTTCGACCAGCCCGGTAACCAGCAGGTCATCGACGAATTACTCGCGCGCGGCGTGCACATTGTCGATACCCATCCGCCTTCGCCCAAACTGCGACCGGATTTGAACCTGGCCACGTTGCTGGTGGACCTGGAAATACCGAAGATCACCCGTGTGCGCGCGGAACAACTGGCAAGCGCATTCGCGAGTGCGGAAGCGCTGTGCGACGCTCCCGTGCACAACTACGTGACCGCTGGCTTGCCATCCGATTCGGCCAACGCGCTGGCGGCCTGGCTCGAGGTTCCGGAGAACGCCTCGCTATTGATTCGTAGCGGCAAAGCGCTGGAAAACCTGCTTCGCCTTACGCCCGCCGATGCAGTAATTGAAACCGGCCCGCTGGAAGGCCAGACCGTGGTACTGACCGGCACCTTGGCCGCGATGACGCGCGACGACGCGAAGGCGCGGCTGGAAGCCCTGGGCGCGAAGATTGCCGGCAGCGTGTCGAAGAAGACCAACTTCGTGGTCGCCGGCGAAGAAGCCGGCTCCAAACTCGCCAAGGCGCAGGAGCTGGGTGTCGATATCTGGGACGAAGCCAAACTGCTGGGTTTTTTGGCCAAGCACGAATGATGGGATCCCTAACGTGTAGGAGTCGTGCCGGCATGCCGGTACGGGTAAGTCGCGATGGCGCCCCGATAACCGCTCAGGGTGCACGATGAAGAACGCGCCGCAGCGCGTCCAGGTGGCGAATAACCAGGCTCTTCGGACTCGCGATCGCGACTTACATCGCTCCTGCAAGGAAGTACCGTGATGACCTGGCGGCCGTCGGCGCCCTTCGAAGCCATCCGCCTGCGCGCGCAGCTCAATGTGGTGATCCGCGATTTCTTCGCCAAACGCGATGTGTTGGAAGTGGAAACACCCATCCTGTCGCAGGCCGGCAATACCGATCCCAATATCGCGTCGTTCTCGTTGGAATTCGGCGGGCATGTGGATGCCGGTCCGCGCCAGCGTTGGCTGCGTACGTCGCCTGAGTTCCCGCTCAAGCGGCTGGTGGCTGCAGGCATCGGCGATTGCTACGAACTAGGCCGAGTATTCCGCGATGGCGAAGCCGGCGGCCGACATAATCCCGAGTTCACCATGCTTGAGTGGTACCGCGTCGGCTGGGACCATCAGCGCCTGATCGACGAATGCGTGGCGCTGCTGCGCGATGCGCTGGCGCTGGTGGGACGAGGCGCGGACATGACGGTGGAGAAGATCGCTTACCGCGATCTTTATCGGCAGCAACTGGGGCTGGATCCTATGTTGGCCGACATCGATTCGTTGCGCGCCGCAGTTGGCGATGTACGCATCGATCCGGAAGGCCTGACGCGCGACGACTGGCTGGACCTGCTGATGACGCACCGTCTGCAACCGGCGTTCGCGCCGGACCGGTTGCTGGCGGTATACGACTATCCCGCTTCGCAATGCGCGCTGGCACGTATTCGCCAAGATGATGTACCTGTCGCCGAACGGTTCGAGCTTTACCTGGGCCCGTTGGAACTGGCCAACGGCTATCACGAACTGGCCGACGCGGAGGAACAGGGCGACCGCTTCCGACGCGATGTCGAACTTCGCGCTCAACGTGGGTTGGAATCGCCCGCCGTCGATAGCCGCCTTTTGTCTGCGTTGGCGAACGGCTTTCCTCGCTGCGCCGGCGTGGCGCTGGGCGTTGATCGCCTGCTGATGGCGATGTTGAACAGCGATCGGATCGGCGATGTATTGGCGTTCGATTTCGCCCGGGCCTGATAACTTCTATCTGAGAACCTGATCGAGCTCTGCTGCGGTTTGCGGGCAGCTCGGGTGTGGTGCTTTCAAGCTCACGGATCATTTCATTCTGCTCCGCCACGAGCCGCTGCCGTCGCTGGCGGCGGACCCCGTGCGCAGGTTTCTGACCGAAAGCAAAACGGTTACGGAACCCGCCATCGCCGAAAACGATTTCTTGTATTCACGTTCATGATCGCTCGGTAGATTCATTCGCAACCGAAGAAATGAAGGTGATGCCATGCGTGGGTTGATCGCTTTGTGTTCCATCGTCGTGGGCTTGGCCGCTACCGACCACGCGATGGCAGCGCCTCAGAATTACGACGGCTATTACGGCGGCGGTGGTCAAACCTTCCGCTGCGAATCGCAGGACAACCGCTATCGCCATTGCACTGTAGATACGCGTGGTGGGGTCGAGTTGATACGCGGACTTTCCAAGACGCATTGCGTGGAAGGCCGCAATTGGGGCTATGACCGCAATGGTGTGTGGGTCAGTCATGGGTGCCGGGCTGAATTCCGCACGGGCGGCGGCGGTGGCTGGAACGGCGGTGGCGGCGGTGCGCAGATCGTGCGTTGCGACTCCAACGATGGGCGCCATCGCACGTGCGCCATCCCGCGCGGCGGTCACGTGCGGCTGGTGCGCCAGATCTCCAAGACCCGCTGCGTGGAAGGCCACAACTGGGGGCGCGAACGCGGCGCGATCTGGGTGGCCGGTGGTTGCCGGGCCGAGTTCGAAGTCGGTGGTCGCGGCGGCGGCTGGGGTGGAGGAGGCTGGGATGGCGGCTGGGGCAGCGATCATGACGGCGGCCATGGGCAGGTATTCCGCTGCGACTCCAACGACCGCCGCACCCACTATTGCGAGGTCAATGCTCGTCGCGTCAGCCTGGTGCGCCAAGTCTCGCGCACGCCGTGTATCGAAGGCCGCACGTGGGGGCAGGATCGTCGGGGTGTATGGGTCACGGAAGGCTGCCGTGCCGAATTCCGCGCTTGGTGACGAAGCGCTAGGAGGGTCCGTACAAACTTAGCGGTAACACGAAGATTCGCGGGCGCCCGGTACAATGGCGGCATGAACGAAACCTTCGATTACGCCCGTTACGATCGCATTCGTCCCATTCGCTGGACTGGCGCCGCGCTGGAACTGCTCGACCAGCGCAAGCTGCCTTTCACGGTCGAGTACCTGACCTGCACGACCAGCGACGAAGTAGCCGACGCCATCCATAGTCTGGCCGTGCGTGGCGCGCCGGCGATCGGCATCGCCGCCGCATGGGGCGTGGTACTGGCTGCGCGCGAAGTCATGGCGGCGACCCCGGCCGAAGCGTTGGAAAAGTTGGAACCTGCGCTGCAGCGGCTCAACGCGGCCCGTCCAACCGCCGTCAACCTGGCCTGGGCGCTGGCCCGGATGCGTGCGGCGTTGAAGACCGCCGGCAATGACTGGCGCGGTTCGTTGGAACTGGAAGCCTTGGCCATCGCCGAAGAAGATTTGGCCGCCAACCGGCGCATGGGCGCATTGGGCGCAGCGCTGATCGAACCCGGCAGCGGTGTGCTGACCCACTGCAATACCGGGTCGCTGGCGACCGCAGGGTTCGGTACCGCGCTGGGCGTGATCCGCGCCGGCGTGGCGCAGGAGCGCATCGGCAAAGTGTTCGCGGGCGAAACACGTCCCTGGTTGCAGGGTGCCCGCCTGACTGCCTGGGAATTGCAGCAGGACGGCATTCCGGCGACGCTTATCGCCGATTCCGCCGCCGCCCATCTGATGAAGACGGGCGCAGTGAAATGGGTGGTGGTAGGTGCGGACCGCATCTGCGCCAATGGCGACACCGCCAACAAGATCGGCACCTACCAGTTGGCCCTGTCCGCGCGCCACCACGGCGTCAAGTTCATGGTGGTGGCGCCGTCTTCGACCGTGGACATGGCAACGCCCAATGGCGAAACCATCGAAATCGAAGAACGCGACCCGGGCGAGATGTTCGGCGTAGGCGGGGTACGTACCGTGGCCGAAGGCATCGTCGCCTGGAACCCGGTGTTCGACGTGACGCCAGCGGAACTGATCGATGCCATCGTCACCGAGAAAGGCGTGATAGAGCACCCCAACACCGAGCGCATGCGGGCCGCATTCGGCTGATTCCCGACTTGTAGAGCCGAGCTTGCTCGGCTGCTTTTCATTGTGATTCCGGGTCCGAAAGCAGCGGAGCAAGCTCCGCTCTACGTGGAATCACCGCGGAAAGTAAAAAGGGGCGACACGCGTATCGGCCAGCGCCGCCTCAGCAGCGGTAAGTGCTTGTTTCTGGAAGCGCTCAGGGGCCATTTCAATGCCCGTCTGTGGTATCATTCCGAGGTTGAAAATCCCACCGAATTCCGGTCCGCCGACAGTACTTCGGCAGCCCGGCTTTTGGCCGAAGAACTGACAGAGCAACGGAAACCGAATGGCAGATCTCGCCAAGGAAATCATCCCCGTCAACCTCGAAGACGAGATGCGCCGGAGCTATCTCGATTACGCCATGAGCGTGATCGTGGGCCGCGCACTCCCGGATGTCCGCGATGGCCTCAAGCCCGTGCATCGCCGCGTCCTGTTCGCCATGCACGAACTCGGCGCTCACAGCAACAAGCCTTACTACAAGTCGGCCCGTATCGTCGGTGACGTGATCGGTAAGTACCACCCGCACGGCGACCAGTCGGTATACGACACGCTGGTGCGCATGGCGCAGCCCTTCTCGTTGCGCTACCTGCTGGTCGATGGCCAAGGCAACTTCGGCTCCGTGGACGGCGACAGCGCTGCGGCCATGCGTTACACCGAAGCGCGCATGGCGCGCCTCACCCACGAACTGATGGCTGACATCGACAAGGAAACCGTCGATTTCCAGCCCAACTACGACGAGAAGGAACAGGAACCCACGGTCATGCCGACCCGGTTCCCGAACCTGCTGGTCAATGGCTCGGCCGGTATCGCGGTCGGCATGGCCACCAACATCCCGCCGCACAACCTGTCGGAAGTCATCGACGGTCTGATCGCGCTGATCGAAGATCCGTCGATCGACATCGATGCGTTGATGGAATACATCCCGGGCCCGGATTTTCCCACTGCCGGTATCATCAACGGCACCGCGGGCATCGTCGCCGGCTACCGCACCGGCCGCGGCCGCGTACGTATGCGCGCCAAGGCCGACATCGAGGTCAATGACGACAACGGCCGCGAGTCGATCATCGTCACCGAGATTCCGTACCAGGTGAACAAGGCGCGGTTGATCGAGAAGATCGCCGAGTTGGTCAAGGAAAAGAAGCTGGAAGGCATCAGCGAGCTGCGCGACGAATCCGACAAGGACGGCATGCGCATCTACATCGAGATCAAGCGCGGCGAATCCGCCGAAGTGGTCTTGAACAATCTGTACCAGCAGACGCCGATGGAATCGGTGTTCGGCATCAACATGGTGGCGCTGGTCGACGGCCGCCCGCAGCTGCTCAATCTGAAGCAGATGCTGGAAGCCTTCGTCCGCCACCGCCGCGAAGTCGTCACCCGCCGCACCATTTTCGAACTGCGCAAAGCCCGCGCCCGCGCCCATATCCTGGAAGGCCTGACCGTCGCGTTGGCCAACATCGACGAAATGATCGAACTGATCAAGACGTCGGCCAATCCGCAGGAAGCGCGCGAGCGCATGCTGGCCAAGACCTGGGAGCCCGGTCTGGTGGGCACGCTGCTCGCCGCCGCCGGCGCTGAAGCTTCGCGTCCGGAAGACCTGCCCAACGGCGTCGGTTTCCTCGATGGCATGTACCAGCTGACCGAGGCGCAGGCCACCCAGATCCTGGAGATGCGCCTGCACCGCCTGACCGGGCTGGAGCAGGAAAAGCTGACCGAGGAATACAAGGAACTGCTGGACACCATCGCCGGCCTGATCCGCATCCTGGAAAACCCGGACGTGCTGTTGCAGGTGATCCGCGATGAGCTGCTGAACGTCAAAGCCGAATTCGGCGACGCCCGCCGCAGCGAGATCCGCCCGAGCGAAGAAGACCTGGACATCCTGGACCTGATCGCGCCGGAAGACGTGGTGGTGACGCTGTCGCATGCCGGTTATGCCAAGCGCCAGCCGGCCAGCGCCTACCGTGCGCAACGTCGTGGCGGTCGTGGCCGCAGTGCGGCGGCGACCAAGGAAGAGGATTTCATCGACCAGCTGTGGCTGGTCAACACGCACGACACGCTGTTGACCTTCACCAGCAGTGGCAAGGTGTTCTGGTTGCCCGTGCACCAGTTGCCGGAGGCCGGTTCCAACGCCCGCGGCCGTCCCATCATCAACTGGATCCCGCTGGAAGCCGGCGAGAAGGTACAGGCCGTGCTGCCGGTGCGCGAGTACGAAGAAGGCCGCTACGTGTTCTTCGCCACGCAAAACGGCACGGTCAAGAAAACGCCGTTGACTGAGTTCGCGTTCAAGCTGGCGCGCGGCAAGATCGCCATCAACCTGGATGAGGGCGATGCGCTGGTGGGCGTGGCCATGACCGACGGCGAACGCGACATCATGCTGTTCGCTTCCAATGGTCGCGCAGTGCGTTTCTCCGAATCGTCGGTGCGGCCGATGGGCCGCACGGCCACGGGCGTGCGCGGCATGCGTCTGGTGGCGGGCACCGATAGCGAAGCCGAGCCCGACGAGAGCGATGTGGGCGAAGAAGGTGCGGTCCCCGTAGTTCACGAGGAAGGTTCGGAAGTGGTCAGCCTGGTGGTCGTCGATGGCGACGGCGACATCCTGACCGCCAGCGAGCGTGGCTATGGCAAGCGCACGTCTGTCGCCGAATATCCACGCAAGGGCCGCGGCACTCGCGGTGTCATCGCACTGAAGACCACCGTGCGCAACGGCAAGCTGGTGGGCGCCATCCAGTTGTCTGACCACCATGAAGTCCTGCTGATCTCCGACGGCGGCACCTTGGTGCGCACCAGCGCCGCAGGCATTTCACAAGTGGGCCGCAACACCCAGGGCGTGACCCTGATCCGGCTGTCCGAAGGTGAGACGTTGCAGGCGGTGGAACGCCTGGACGCATCGCTGGAGGGTGATGAAGAGGGCGATGAAGCGCTGCCCGTAGCGCCCATCGAACCGCAGCCGCAAGCCTGACGCGTCGGTTGGACGCACTAAAGAACCCCCGGACATCCGGGGGTTTTTTGTTTATGGGGTTATGAATCCCGAGAATCTGTCCTCGTGGGAGCGACGTAAGTCGCGACAGAGACCATTGTGGCTATCGAAGGTACATGGCCGTTCGTCGCGACTTACGTCGCTCCCACAACCAAGCATTGCGCATCCCACTGACCCCAAACCCACCCATTCTCCGTTCTATACTGCCGACAGAACCGGAGCAGGGAAATGCACATGGGATCGGTACCGCAGATGATGGCCTCCACCAATGCGCGCAGCTTTCGAGCTAGCGCGTTTTTTCTAGCAGCTCTGGTATTGCTGACGCTGGGCGGATGCAAACGCAACGACACCGGCCAACTACCGGAAGTCACCGGCGAACCGGTCCGCACGGTGCGCGAAGAGATCAAGGGTTTCGCGCTGGTCAGCGCCTATCCCGATCAGCACGATGGCAACCTGGCGATCGCGCTGGAATTCAGCCAGCCATTGGTCAGTTCGCAAGATTTCGATCGCCTGCTGGCGGTCACCGACCCCAACGGCGCCGTGGTGAAAGGCAGCTGGGTACTGGACGACAAAGGCCGGATCCTCCGCTTCCCTTCGGTGGAAGCGGCCAAGGACTACAACGTGCTGGTGCGCGCCGATCTGCTGGCGGCCGAGGGTAGCCGGCTGGGCAAGGAGCTGACCCAGAAAGTCCACACCGGCGAACTGGAACCAGCGGTCGGATTCGCCTCGCAAGGCAGCGTGCTACCCGCTCGCGAAAGCCGCGGCCTGCCGGTGGTGTCGATCAACGTGAAGGAAGTGGATGTCGAGTTCCTGCGCGTCACCGAAAAATCCTTGCCGCGATTTTTCTCCGAGTATCAGCGCGGCGGGCGCCGCGGCAGTTGGGACCTGGACAGCGAGTACGGCGACAACACGCCGTTGTCGGAACTGGCCGAACCTGTCTACGTCAACCGTTTCGTGTTGGGCGGCAAACCGAACGAGCGCCTGCTGACCTATCTGCCGGTACAGGAAGTGGCCGAACTGCAGGAGCCCGGCCTGTACTTCGCGGTGATGAAGCGCACCGGCAAGTTCTCCGGCGATTTCGAAACGGCCTTCTTTACCGTCAGCGACATTGGCCTGCATACGCGCGCCTACAAGGACAAGCTGTTCGTGCACACGGCCTCGCTGCAGAGCGGCGAATCCGTCGGCGGCGTGGAATTGCGCATCCTGGATGAAACGGGTGAGACGTTCCTGACGGGCAAGACCGACAGCAACGGCAACGCGATGCTCAACTATGAGCTGGACGCCACCGATGTGCTGGTCGCCAGGCACAGCAAGGATGTAACGCTATTGCCGTTCAACCAGCCCGCGCTGGACCTTTCCGAATTCGCGGTTGCCGGGCGCGGTCAGGCCTGGTTCGATGTATTCGCCTGGTCTGGGCGTGATCTGTATCGTCCGGGCGAAACCGTGCGCATCTCCGCGTTGTTGCGCGACAACGACGGTAAGCCGATCAAGCCGCAGCCCATCTTCCTGCGGCTGAAGCAACCAGACGGAAAGACGTTCCGCGAAACCCGCATCGAGCCGGGTAGCCAAGGCTATTTCGCGTTCGAGCAAGTCATCCCGCAGGAAGCACCTACCGGTCGTTGGCAGGTGGAATTCCGCACCGACCCAGCCAGCAAGGACGCGGTGCAAGGCATGACCCTGCGCATTGAAGAATTCCTGCCCGAGCGGATGAAGCTCGATCTGGAGACTCCGCAGAAGGTGCTGAAGCCGGGCGAGCCGTTCAAGCTGGAAGCGGTGGCGGCTTATCTCTACGGTGCGCCGGCAACGGGCAATCGCTTCACCGCCAAGCTCGCGGTTGAAGTGGAGCAGCATCCGTTGGAGCAACTGCCCGGTTATTTCTTTGGCGATCCGACGTTGACACTGCCGAAGGAAGCCAAGGACATCATCGATGCCAGCTTCGACGATAAAGGCCGCTACAGCGAGGACATTGCGCTACCGGCTGAAGCCAAACCCGTCAGCACGATTGCAGCCGTGGTTTCCGGCAGCGTCTACGAAACCGGCGGACGTACCGTCAACCGCACGCTGAAGCGCGTCCTGTGGCCGGCCGATGCACTGGTCGGCGTGCGCCCGCTGTTCGACGACGAAGATGGTGCGGATGCCAACAGCAACGCTGGTTTCGAACTGGTACGCGTGAATGCCGACGGAAAGCCGCAACCCGGCAAGGGCATCAAGGTCACGCTGGTGCGCGAGCATCGCGACTATCATTGGAACCACGGCGACGACGGTTGGGACTACGACTTCACCCGCCGCTTCGAGAACCTGGAAGTAAAAACCCTCGACGTGGGCGCCACAGCGGCAAAGTTCGATTATCCGGTGGAGTGGGGCGAGTATCGACTGGATGTTTTCGACCCGGCCACCGGACTGACGACACGTTATCCGTTCCATGCCGGTTGGAGCTGGGACGACCAGAACCGCGGACTCGACGCACGCCCCGACAAGGTCAAGTTGTCGCTGGACAAGACGGCCTACAAGGCGGGCGATACGTTGAAGGTGACGGTGACGCCGCCACACGCGGGCCGTGGGCTGCTGATGGTCGAAAGCGACCGCATGCTATATGTGCAGGACATCGAGGTAAGCGGGGGCGACGGCAAGCCGGGCAGCACATTCTCGATCCCGGTCACCAAGGACTGGGAACGCCACGACATCTATGTCACCGCGCTGGTATTCCGCGGTGGCTCGGTGCCCAGCAAGATAACGCCGGCGCGCGCGGTGGGTGTGGCGTATGTGCCGATGGACCGCAAAGCGCGACGCGTGGCGGTCGGTTTATCTGTTCCGCAACAGATGCGACCTGAGCAGAACCTGCCGGTGACGGTCAGCGTGCCGGAACTCGCGGGCAAGGAAGCCCACGTCACCGTTTCGGCCGTCGATGTGGGCATTCTCAACATCACCCGTTTTCCGGTGCCGGATGCCAACGCGCATTTCTTCGCACAGCGGCGATTGGGTGTGGATGCTTACGACATCTACGGTCGCGTCATTGAGAGCTTCGAAGGCGGAAGCGCGAAGATCCGCTTTGGCGGCGATATGGCGCTCAGTGCGTTGCCGCAGGCGAAGCGGCCGACGTCGCGCGTGCAGACGGTGGATCTGTTCTCCGGCGCGGTCAAGCTGGACGGCAAAGGCAATGCGCGTATTCCGCTGAAGGTCCCTGATTTCAACGGCACCTTACGGGTTTCGGCGGTGGTTTATTCGGATCAGCGCTACGGCAACCGCGACCGCGAAACGCTGGTCCGCGCGCCCATCGTGGCCGAAGCCAGCATGCCGCGCGTGCTGGCGCCGGGCGACAAGAGCATGGTGACGCTGGACGTGCAGAACTTCACCGGCAAGCCCGGTGAATTCAAAGTGCGGGTGGACGGCGAAGGTCCGCTTTCGATCGCCGATGCTGCACGCACCGCCAAGCTAGCGGCGGGCGAAAAGACTACGCTCAGTTTTCCAATCACGGCGGGCGAGGGCTACACCACCGCCAAGGTGCGGGTGCGTGTCGATGGCGGCGGATTCAAGGTGGATCGTCGTTACGATCTGCCGGTGCGCGCGGCTTGGCCGGCGGTACTGCGTGCGCAAACCCGAGTGCTGGATAGCCTTTCGCCCATCGAGTTGGGGGCGGGGTTCGCCGATGGTCTGATGACGGGTTCGGTGAATGCACGCATGACGGTCAGCGCCATGCCGCCGATCCCCTTCGCCAGCGCGCTGAAAGGCGCACTGGAATATCCGTATGGCTGTGCCGAGCAGACCACCAGCAAAGGCTATGCGGCGCTGGAATTGGACGAGGCAACGGCCAAGACGCTGGGCGTGACCGGACTCGATGCGAAACAGCGACGCGAACGCATGGAAGGCGCGTTTGGTCGGCTGGCATCGATGCAGATTTCCAGCGGCCACTTTTCGATGTGGGGCGACGACGACTACGTCAATCCCAGTTTGACGCCGTACATCGCCGAGTTCCTGCTGGACGCGCGCGAGGCGGGCTTCGCCGTACCGGATGCCGTGTTGCAGAAGGCGCTGACACGGCTCAGCGAAGATCTGCTGGCCGGCGGTGCACAGTTCTATGGCTATGACCGTCGCGAACACCTCAAGTTCGCCAACCAGGCTTATGCCGGCTACGTGCTGGCCCGTGTCAATCGTGCTCCGCTGGGCACGCTGCGCGCGCTGTACGACAACCAGCGCGGCAAGAGCCTCACGGCGCTGCCGTTGGTGCATCTGGGTATCGCACTGTCGCTACAGGGCGACAAGCAGCGCGGCGCCAAGGCGATCGCGGCCGGATTCGCCAAGACCGGCGAGCGGTCGGAGTACCTGGGTGACTACGGCACCCGCTTGCGCGATGACGCGCTGATGATCGCACTGGTGCACGAGCGCAAGCTGGCCAAACCGGAATACGACGCTCGTTCCGTGGCGCTGGGCCGTGAGCTGGACGCTCGCCGCAACAGCGGGTGGTTGTGGCTGAGCACGCAGGAGCAGGTCGCGCTGGCGCGGCTGGGCAAAGCGCTGATGGTGGACCAGAGCAAGTTGGTTTCCGGGCAGTGGAGCGTCGGCGGCGATAGCGAAACGATCGCTGCAACCAAGCTCTTCGGTCGCGGTTTCGACTATGCGGCGCTCTCGCAAGGCGTGCGTTTCGTGCCGGAAGGTGCGCCGCCGTTGTTCGCCAGTATGGAAATCAGCGGAATACCGCGCACGGCACCGGCGCCGGATAACCGCCAAGTCGGCATAGAGCGTCGCTACTACACCACCGATGGCAAGGAGTGGACCGGCGGAACGTTGAAGGAAGGCGAGGCGCTGATCGTCCGCGTCGGCATCACCCCCGACGTCAACATGCCTGATGCGCTGTTCACCGATCTGTTGCCAGCGGGACTTGAGATCGAGAACTTCAACCTGGGCGACGCCAAGCAATGGGCTGACGTGGTGGTGGACGGCATCGAGATCACTGACCGTTCCAGCGCCGCCGACGTCAAGCACGAGGAGTACCGCGACGATCGCTACGTGGCGGCATTGAAGTTGAGCGAAGGCAGCACCGCCAAGGTGTTCTATCTCGTGCGCGCGGTAACACCGGGAACCTACACCGTGCCGCCGCCCTTGGTGGAGGATATGTACCGGCCGGAGATTCGCGGCGTGGGCAAGTCGACGCCGGCGACGATTACGGTGGTGCAGCCGTGAGGAGAAAGCTTCCCTTCTCCCGCTGGGAGAAGGTGCCCGGAGGGCGGATGAGGGCGCGGACTTTCAGCGCACATTAGACATACGTGGCACGGAACCTCCATTCCCTCATCCGTCGCTTCGCGACACCTTCTCCCGGTGGGAGGAGGAAAGCGATGCCACGCATCCAAACCTGGCTGCGCTGGACCACCGTCGCCCTGCTGCTGACGCTGCTTGCGCTGGATTTCACATTTCCCCCGCCACTACCCAAGGCACGCGACACCAGCACCTTGGTAGTGGCACGCGACGGCACGCCACTCCGGGCATTCGCGGATCGCGATGGCGTATGGCGTTATCCGGCGTCGCTGGACGACATATCGCCGCTCTACTTGCAGGCGCTGCTGACTTATGAAGACCGCTGGTTCTGGAAACATCCAGGCGTAAATCCGTGGGCGTTGCTGCGTGCTGGCGGGCAATGGATCCGGCGTGGACGCATTGTCTCTGGCGGGTCGACATTGACCATGCAGGTGGCGCGCATCCTCGACCGGCATTCGCGCACGCCATGGGGCAAGGCCAAACAGTTGCTGCGTGCGCTGCAACTGGAAGCGCACCTGTCCAAGCGCGAGATCCTGACGCTCTATCTGGAGCGCGCCCCCTTTGGCGGCACCATCGAAGGCGTGGAGGCAGCCAGTTGGGCGTACCTGGGCAAGCCGGCATCGCAGCTGTCGCAGGCTGAAGCGGCGCTGCTGGCGGTGCTGCCGCAATCGCCCAGCCGCTTGCGTCCGGATCGGCACCCAGAAGCGGCCCAGGCCGCGCGCGACAAAGTGTTGGCGCGAATGGCGAAACTCGGCGTGTGGGTCGAACAGGACGTGCGCGAAGCCCGCATCGAACCGGTCGTGGCGCGCTCGCTACAGCCGCCGTTGCAGGCAGCGCTGTTGGCGGAACGATTGCGCCAGGCGCAGCCGCGCGAGGCACGGATCGAATCGACGATTGATCCCGAGCTGCAACGCACATTGGAGGATCGTGTTTCCGCCTATTTTTCTACCCTGCCGGAGCGCACGTCGGCCGCCTTGCTCGTCGTGGATAACACGAGCATGGAAGCGCGCGCCTATGTCGGTTCCGTTGCCTTTGGCGACAAAGCCCGGCTGGGCCATGTGGACATGGTGCGAGCATGGCGCTCGCCGGGCTCTACCTTGAAGCCATTCCTCTATGGTTTGGCGTTGGACGATGGGCTGATTCATTCGGAAAGCCTGCTGATCGATGCGCCGCAATCGTTTGGCGGCTATCGGCCAGGCAATTTCGATGCTGCATTCAATGGGCCCATTGGCGCAGCGGAGGCGCTGCGCCTGTCGCTGAACGTGCCGGCGGTGGACTTGCTGGATCGGGTAGGGCCCGGGCGCTTCTCCGCGCGGTTGGCGAACAATGGTCTGGCGCTGAAATATCCACGCGGCGCCCAGCCGAATTTGTCCCTCATCCTGGGTGGCACCGGGGCACGCCTGGAAGACCTGGTGGGTGCGTTCGCGGCATTCAACCGCGACGGCCTTTCAGGGCGAGTGCGGTACACGGCCGCGGACCCTCCACTGGACCGGCGCTTGCTGTCGCCCGGCGCGGCTTGGATCGTGCGCGAGATGTTGGAAGCCAATCCGCGGCCCGGCTACGGCATGGGTGCATTCGACACGGGGCGCCGTCCGCGTGTGGCCTGGAAAACCGGCACCAGCTACGGGTTTCGCGATGCATGGGCAGTTGGCGGCACCCAGCGTTACACCGTCGGCGTATGGGTAGGACGCCCGGATGGCACGCCCTTGCCCGGCCAATACGGCGCCGTCACTGCGTTGCCGTTGATGTTCGGAGTGATCGACAGCCTGCCGCGTACGCGCGGCGACGCAGTGCCGCGCCCGCCGCCGGCCAGCGTGGCGCAGACCGAGATCTGCTGGCCGCTGGGTGTGCCGCCGGAGCCGGAAGCGCCGCAGCTATGCCAACGCCGGATGCAGGCCTGGACACTGGGCGGTGCGGTTCCGCCGACGTTCGCCGAACGCGACGCACGGCTATGGAATGCTGGCCGCGAGCGTTTCCAGATGGACGCGAAAACCGGCCTGCGCCTGTCCGCCGAATGCACCGCTACGCATGAAATAAAAGCCGGTGAAATCGCACGCTGGCCAGCTTTGGCTTCGCCCTGGCTGTCGCAGGAAGTGCGCCGCGCATCGCGGCTGCCGCCGCTTTCACCAGGCTGTGTTGCCGATGGCCGCGATGCGGTGGAGGAGCTTCGTATCGAAGGTCTGAATGATCGGGCAACCATCGCTCGTGCGCCTGGCAGCCCTCGCGGCGCACGCCTGCAGCTGCGTGCGCTGGGAACAGATGCCCGCATTCAGTGGTTGCTGGATGGCAAGTGGATCGCGGAAACCCAAGGCGCCCGCACGTTTACACGCGACTTCGACGAAACCGGTACGCACACGCTGACGGCGTTGGCCGATAGCGGTGCCTGGACGCGCATCCGGTTCAATGTATTGCGTTGATTTGGGGCCGCCCTTCGTAGAGCGGAGCTTGCTCCGCTGCTCTTCGTGCTTCTCTTTGTGCTTCTCGTAGAGCGGAGCTTGCTCCGCTGCTCTTCGTTCCGTATGCGTGCAACTGAAAGCAGCGGAGCAAGCTCTACGAGAGCCAAAGCCGAGAGCTTGAAACTGAGAGCAAGAGACAATCAGCCGATCTGTTCCAGTACGTGCTCGGCCGACGAAACCTTGTATTCACCCGGTGCTTCGACGAACAGATTGCGCACTATGCCGTCTTCCACATACATGGCGAAGCGCCTGGCACGAATCCCCATACCGTAGGCGCTGGCATCCATCTCCAGGCCGAGCGCCCGGACGAATTCCGCGTTGCCGTCCGCCAGCATTTCCAGCCCGTCGGGAATGTTCTGCGACTTGCCCCAGGCCTGCATCACGAAGGGATCGTTGACCGACACGCAGAACACTTCGATGCCGCGCTTGCGGAAATCGTCGAAATGCTCCACGAAACTGGGCAGGTGCTTTTCCGAACAGGTCGGCGTGAATGCGCCGGGTACGGCGAACAGTACCGCCTTGCGGCCATCGAACAAAGCGCGGGTATCGATGGTTTCGACGCCTTCGCGGATGCGCTTCAGGATCACTTCGGGTACCTGGTCGCCAATCTGGATCGTCATGCGGGCATTCCTTTATTTATCAGCTGAACGGAGTTTACCGCCCCCAGGACAGCGTGGGCGTGACGGCCTTGAAATGCCGCGAGACATACTTATTTTCCGGCTATCGCGCCCGGATGGACCGGTGCGCATCCGGAAGGAGAACCTCGTATGAGCAGTGTGCAGTACAACCCCTGGTCGCGCGCTTGGTCCAATCCGCGTGGCTTGCAGGATGAAATCAAGCAGGTGTTCGACCGTTTTCTTGGCGATGAAGGCGATCAGTCCAATGTCGTCACCAGTCAGTGGGTCCCGCGCGTGGATATTCGCGAGGATGGTGATCGCTTCGTGATTCTTGCCGACATTCCCGGTGTGGATCCGAAAGACATCGAAATCCATATGGACAAAGGCATTCTTACTTTGCGCGGCGAGCGCCAGTCGGATAAAAAGAACGAGAACGGACGCTATTCGCGAGTGGAACGCGCGCATGGCATGTTCTATCGCCGCTTCGCGCTGCCGGACAGCGCCAATCCGGATGGCATTACCGCCACTGGCAAGCACGGCGTTTTGCAGATCGATATCCCCAAGAAGCCGGAAACCACCCCGCGCCGTATTCAAGTGCAGTAAGCGCCGTTCTTCTTCCTGTAGGAGCGGCGTCCCGCCGCGAGCTCTTCCCACCAGGTTGCGATAAAGCAAACGCTCGCGCCGGGACGGCGCTCCTACATGGTTCTTGGATTTTTTCAGGACGGCCGGAATGTATATGGCCACGGCGACGCTTGGATAATGGCCGCGCGGGCTGAACTGCGTACCGGAGCGGCGGATGCTGAGCTGCATTTTTCCACGATGGTGGCGCATATAAACTGCGCGGATTGCCGGCAGGCCCTAGAATCAGTCCTGGCTTCCGCCCCCGCGGCTATTCCCGCGAAGGTCGCGGCACGATCTTCCCGAATTCGATCAGCAGTGGAGTTTTATGCAATTCAAGGATTACTACGCAGTCCTGGGCGTCGAGCCCACCGCGGGCGATGCCGAGATCAAAACGGCATACCGGCGGCTGGCGCGCAAGTACCATCCTGATGTCAGCAAGGAAACCGGCGCCGAAGAGCAGTTCAAAGCCGTCAACGAAGCTTACGAGGCGCTGCGCGATCCGCAAAAACGTGCCGCCTACGATCAATTACGCGCACGCGGTTACCGCCCCGGCGAAGAATTCCGTCCTCCGCCCGATTTCGGCCAAGGCGGGTACGGCGGGCAGGGGTTCGATTTCGAAGAAGTCTTCGGCAGTGCCGGAGCCGGCAACAATGGTGGATTCAGCGACTTCTTCGAAGGGTTGTTCGGCCGGCGCGCACGCGCCGACGGCGCACAAGCACGTGGACCGCAATCGCCACGCGATTCGCACGCAAAGCTGGCGGTGCCGTTGCAGACGATCTACGACGGCGACAACGTGCGCGTGAACGTCAACGGCAAGCAGTTGGACATCAAGGTGCCGAAGGGCATCAAGCCAGGTCAGGTGATCCGGCTGGCCGGGCAGGGCACCAGTGGCGGTAGTCTGCTGCTGGAGGTCGAGTATGCGGCGCACCCGCAGTTCGAGGTGGACGGACGCAACATCATCTTCGTGCTGCCTGTGACGCCGTGGCAGGCCGCAATGGGTGCGACCCTGAGCGTACCGACCCTGGGCGGACCGGTGGACGTGAAGATCCCTGCGGATTCCGATTCCGGCCGTAAGTTGCGGCTGCGGGGTAGAGGGTTGCCAGGCACGCCTGCGGGCGACCAGATCATTGAACTGGAAGTCACCGCGCCACGAGCGAGCAGCGAAGATCAGCGCCAGGCGTACCGCGACCTGGCCAAGGCGTTTGGCGAAAAGGCTTCCTGATGCTTCGGCGACAGCCGATACCGCAGATTCCGTAGAAGCGCCGTCCCGGCGCGAGCTCTTCCTGTCAGATCGCGATAGAAGCGAAGAGCTCGCGCCGGGACGGCGCTCCTACGGTAGGGCGTTCATGCGGATGGACAAAAAAAAGCAGGCCTTGGCCTGCTTTTTTGTTTGACGAAAACCAATAAGGGAAAATTACGCCGCAGGCGGCGACGGCAATTCCCGCGCATTGAAGACGCGCTCGATGACTTCCGCCAATTCGTCTTCCGAGAATGGTTTGGTCAGATAGGCCTTGGCACCTTGCCGCAGTCCCCACATGCGGTCGGTGTCCTGGTCCTTGGTCGTCACCAGGATGACCGGGATGTGCTTCGTAGTAGCTTCCCGGCTCAGTGTGCGCGTCGCCTGGAAGCCATTGAGATTGGGCATGACCACGTCCATCAATACCATGTCGGGCAGTTCACGCTTGGCAACTTCCACGCCAGCGGCGCCGTCCTCGGCGGTCAGGGATTCATGCCCCAGTTTTTCGACGATGCGCTGGATACCCAGCAACTGCGAGGGTGAATCGTCGACGATCAAAATTCTTGCCATGGAGTTCCCCAAGTTGTCCCCGCGCCGATTGTAGAGCGAGATTGACACAACAGAAATGGGGGTAGGTACGTCAGAAGCGGCTGAACCGGCTTTTATCCTGTTTTGACCACCGTCCGGCCGAAGGAATGACCCGCCAGCATGGCTTTAAAGACCTCCGGAAGCCCATTCAGATCAATTTCTCGCGTGCAAATGGTGTCCAAATGAACAGGTTTCCAGTCGTCGGCCAAATGCCGCCAGATATCGTCCCGGATATCACGGGCCGTTCCGGCGGACGCAATACCGACCAACGACACGCCGCGGATGATGAACGGCATGACCGTGGCATCCAGTTCATGGCTCGCCGCTAGACCGGCGGTGGCGACATTGCCATAGGGGGCAGTCTGCGCCAGCAGGCTGGTCAGCATCGGACCGCCTACATTGTCCAGCCCGCCACCGAACCGCATCGACTCCATCGGTCGCGTGGTCGCCAGGACTTCACGGCCCAGCACTTCGCTGGCCCCGATCGACTTCAGGTACCCGCTGTTTTCAGGTTTGCCGCTGATGGCGTGCACTTCGAACCCCGCCCGGCTGAAGATGTCTACCGCCAAGGACCCCACGCCGCCCGTGGCGCCGGTAACCGCGAGCGGGCCTAGTTCGGGCGTCTGTCGATTGTCCCTTAGCCGGTAGAGCGCCAATGCCGCAGTGAAGCCGGCAGTGCCCAGGATCATGCTTTCACGCAACGTGAGCCCGGTTGGAAGGGGAATGACCCACTTGGCCTCCAGCCGCGCATATTCGGCGTAGCCGCCATCACGCGTCTCGCTGAGCCCGCAACCGGTGACCAGCACGGCGTCGCCCTCCCGGAATTTCGGGTCTGTCGACGCCACCACATGCCCCGCCGCATCGATGCCGCCGACCAGCGGAAAACGGCGCAGGATCTTGCCTTCACCGGTACCCGCCAACGCATCCTTGAAGTTGACCGATGAGTAGGTGGTCTTGATCACGACTTCGCCAGGATTCAAGTCATCCAGCGCAACTGATTCGGTGCCGCTGCGGTAACCGTTGGCGTCGTTGTGGATGCGGAAGGCGGTGAAGGAATCAAGCACGGTCATTTGTCTATCCGTCATCCCGGCGAATGCCGGGACCCAGCGGCTTGGATTCTTGCCGTTACTGGCTGCAAATGCAAAGCGATTCGTTTTAATCCGGATTCGCCAAAAAAAAACGCCCGGTAGCGGAGCAGCTACAGGATATCTTGATATAAGTCGCGCCAGTATGGATTGGCGTCTTCAATCAGACCGATCTTCCAGGCACGCTTCCATTCTTTCAGCGCCTTTTCGCGTGCGATGGCGGATTCCATGCAGCCATGTATTTCATACCAGACTAGCGTATGCACCCGGTAGCGCTGAGTGAAGCCAGCGACTTGGTAGTTCTTGTGCTGCCATATACGTGCGGGTAGATCGGACGTGACGCCGATATACAGAGTGCCGTTGCGGCCGCTTGCGAGAATATAGACGCAGGGAATCCGTTCCTGCATAGGGCGCTCCGGCCGGGTTGCTTCCAATGATTTTGTGTTGCTGTTGTATCGATCGCGATTCAAACATCAAGTCGCTGGGTCCCGGCGTTCGCCGGGATGACGGCATCATTTTTTGAGTGGTTGATCTACAAGCAGAGTGTTTCGTTCATGCGCGCTAATAATGCACAGAAGAAATGACCTCGTCATCCCGGCGGACGCCGGGACCCAGCGACTCAGCCTCGGAATCTCATTTCATTCAAAAAAGCCAGCACCAGCACTCAACGCAGCGACTTCCGCCGCTTCTCATCAATCCACTTCGAAGCCTGCGCAGGCTCGTAATCCTTCATCCATTGCATCAATGCATCGATGTCTTCGCCGTGCCACAGGTCGTTCCGTTGATCGGCGTGCAGGAAACGTTCCTCGACCATGCGGTCGATCATGCTGATCAGTGGCGTATAGAAACCCTCCACATCCAGGAATGCACAAGGCTTGCCGCCGATGCCCAGCTGGCGCCAGGTCAGCATTTCGAACATTTCGTCCAATGTGCCGAAGCCGCCGGGCAGGGCGACGAAGCCATCGGCCAGATCGAACATGCGCATCTTGCGCTCATGCATATTGGCCACGACTTCCAGCCGCGTCAGGCCGCGATGCGCGACCTCCCAGCCGACGAGCTGTTCCGGGATGACGCCGATCACTTCACCGCCGGCTTGCAGCACGGCATCGGCCACGATACCCATCAGACCTACATTGCCACCGCCATAGACCAACTGCAGGCCTTCCTTCGCGATGCGATCACCCAGGGCGATCGCTCGTTCGGTGTAAGCGGGTTTGTTGCCGGCGTTGGAGCCGCAGTAGACGCAGATGGATTTCATGGGGGCCGGGAATGGGGAATGGGGAATGGGAATGGGGAATGGGGAATGGGGAATGGTAAAGAGCAAGCAGAGAAACGAAAACGCCGGCACTAAGGCCGGCGCTCGCACGGGGGATGAGGACGAGCAGGAAAACGCTTTCCGATTCCCTATTCTCGTTTCCCCATTCCCGACCCTCAATTCGCCTTATGTATTGCGCGTTTATCCACTGCCATCGCGGCATCGTGGATGGCTTCGGATAGCGTCGGGTGCGCATGGCAGATGCGAGCCAGGTCGTCGGCGGAGCCATTGAACTCCATCGCCAGCACGCCTTCGTGGACCAACTCCGACACACCCACGCCAACCAGGTGCAAGCCCAGCACGCGATCGGTTTCCGCATGCGCGATGACCTTTACGAAGCCGGCGGGCTCGCCCATTGCCACCGCACGTGCCACCGCGGCGAATGGGAAGCTACCGGTTTTGTACGGCGTACCTTCGGCCTTGAGCTGTTGTTCGGTCTTGCCGACCCAGGCGATTTCCGGCTCGGTGTAGATCACCCACGGCACGGTATCCAGGTTGACGTGCCCGGGCAGGCCGGCGATCAATTCAGCGACGGCGATGCCTTCCTCGAAACCCTTGTGCGCCAGCATCGGGCCGCGCACGCAGTCGCCGACCGCCCACACGCCATTCACGCCGGTATGGCAATGCTCATCCACTTCGATCTGGCCGCGTTCGTTGACTTTCACTCCGGTGCCATCGGCCAGCAGGCCCTTGGTCGCTGCCTTGCGGCCCACGGCAACCAGCAGCTTGTCGACCACGATGGTCTTCTCGCCTTCGGCGTCGCTATAGCTAACTTCGACTTCCTTGGTCTTGCCCTTGCCTTTGATTTCGGTCTTGCTGACCTTGGCGCCCAGACGGATGTCCAGCCCTTGTTTCTTGAATTCCTTGGCGGCGGTCTTGGCCACTTCGGCATCGGCAGCCGCCAGGAAATCGGGCAGGGCTTCCAGGATGGTGACTTCGGCGCCCAGGCGCTTCCATACGCTGCCCAGCTCCAGGCCGATCACGCCCGCGCCGATTACCGCCAGGCGCTTGGGCACGGCGGTGAAATCCAGTGCGCCGACGTTGTCGACGATGTACTCGTTGTCGAATTTCGCGAATGGCAGTTCGATGGAATCAGAACCGGCAGCGATCACCACGTTCGTGCCCTTGAGTTCGACTTCGCTGCCGTCGTGTTGCTTGACCTTGACGATGTTGCCCGGCTGCAGCTGGCCAAAACCGTAGAACGGCGTGATCTTGTTGGCCTTGAACAGCATCGCGATGCCGCCGGTGAACTGCTTCACGATCTTGTCCTTGCGGCCGATCATGGTGGCGACGTCGATCTTGGCGTCCTTGGTGGTGATGCCGTGGTCACCGAACAAATGTTGCAGGTTGTAGAACTGGCGCGAGCTGTCCAGCAGCGCCTTCGACGGCACGCAGCCCACGCGTAGGCAGGTGCCGCCCAGCGCTGGTTTGCCGTCCTTGCCCAGCGCGGCATCGATGCAGGCGGTCTTCAGCCCCAGCTGCGCGGCACGGATGGCGGCGTGATAGCCGGCAGGGCCGGCTCCGATGACGACGACGTCGAATTGTTCGCTCATGGAATCTGGTTTCCTTGTCTATTTGGTCCGCGGCCTGGTGGCTGCAGGTAAATGGCAAAGAGAAAGGTGAAGAAACGCGCGCCTTTACCTTTGCCATTGAGCGCGAAGCGCGCTCCCTTGGCTGTTCACACCGCTGGCTATTTACATCCCGAGCAGCATGCGATGCGGATTTTCCAGCTGATTCTTGATGTCGACCAGGAACAGCACCGCGTCCTTGCCATCGATGATGCGGTGGTCGTAAGACAGCGCGATGTACATCATCGGCGCGGCAATGACCTGCCCGTTCTCGACGATCGGGCGCTCCTTGATGGCGTGCATGCCCAGGATGGCGCTTTGCGGCGGGTTCACGATGGGCGTGGACATCAACGAGCCGAAGGTGCCGCCGTTGGTGATGGTGAAGGTGCCGCCCTGCAGGTCTTCCAGGCTCAGCTTGCCGTCGCGCGCTTTCTTGGCGTATTCGGCGATGCCTTTTTCGATGTCGGCGAAGCTCTGGCGCTCGACATTGCGCAGCACCGGCGTGACCAGGCCTTTTTCGGTGGATACCGCAATCGAGATGTCGGCGTAGCCGTGATAGATGATGTCGTTGCCGTCGACCGAAGCGTTGACCACCGGGTAGCGCTGCAACGCGTTGGCGGCCGCCTTGGCGAAGAAGCTCATGAAACCCAGCTTGATGCCGTTGGCCTTTTCGAAGGACTCACCCAATTCCTTGCGCATCGCCATGACCTTGCCCAGGTTGACCTCGTTGAACGAGGTGAGCATGGCGATGGAATTCTTGGACTGCATCAGGCGTTCGGCGATACGCGTACGGATGCGGGTCATCGGCACGCGCTCTTCCGGACGGGCGCCGCCAGACACACCGGCGGTCTTGCCGCTGGCGTAGTTGACCAAGTCTTCCTTGGTGACCGCGCCGCGGCGTCCGGTGCCTTCCACCTGCGAAGGATCGATACCCTGGGTTGCCGCGGTGAAGCGCGCACCTGGCGGCAGTTCGTCCGCGCCCTTGGAGGCAGGCGCAGGAGCGGCAGCGGCAGCGGCCTTGGGAGCTTCGGCGGCCTTGGGCGCCTCGGCTTTCGCGGCTTCAGCCTTGGGTGCTTCGGCGGCAGGAGCGGCAGCGGCGGTAGCCCCTTCTTCGATGATGGCCAGCAACTGCTGGCTAGTCACTGTGGCGCCTTCCGCGAACTTGATTTCCTTCAGCACACCGTCGACGGGCGAGGGTACTTCCAGTACGACCTTGTCGGTTTCCAGGTCGACCAGATTCTCGTCGCGCTTGACCGCGTCGCCGGCTTTTTTGTGCCAGCTGGCGATGGTGGCATCGGAAACGGATTCGGGAAGAACCGGAACTTTGACTTCGGTGGCCATTGGAGAGGGCGTCCTGGTGTTTGTTGTTATCGGGTAAAGGTCGGATTGCGGTTTGGAACTGGTGTCTACTCGGCGACGTTGTCGCTGCCCAACTTATTCACCAACGCGTCGGCGACCAGCTTCAGCTGTTCTTCGACGTGCTCGGCGAAATGGCCCGCAGCAGGCGAGGGCGAGCGTGGGCGGCCGGCGTAATGCAGCACTTGTTTGTCCGCGAGGCAGGCGTTGAGGTGGTGACGAATCTGGTACCACGCGCCCTGATTCTGCGGTTCTTCCTGGCACCACACCACTTCCTTGGCGTTTGCAAAGCGCTTCAATTCGGTTGCCAGCATCTCGCGCGGGAACGGATACAGCTGTTCGATGCGTACGATGGCGGCATCATCCTGGCCGCGTTTCTGCTGGTCCTCCAGCAGGTCGTAATAGACCTTGCCCGAGCACGCCACCACGCGCTTGACCTTCTTCGGATCCGCGCTGGCATCCGGAATCAGGTGCTGGAATTCGCCATTGGCCAGTTCGTCCAGGCTGGAAACCGCCAGCTTGTGGCGCAGCAGCGACTTGGGCGTCATCACCACCAGCGGTTTACGCGTGGTCATGCGCATCTGCCGGCGTAGCATGTGAAAACACTGAGCGGGCGTGGTCGGCACGCAGACCAGCATGTTTTCCAGTGCGCACATCTGCAGGAAGCGCTCCAGGCGTGCGGAGCTGTGTTCCGGACCCTGGCCTTCGTAGCCGTGCGGCAGCAGCAGGGTCAACCCGCTGATGCGGCCCCACTTGGCTTCGCCAGCGGCGATGAACTGATCGATCACCACTTGCGCGCCATTGGCGAAGTCGCCGAATTGCGCTTCCCAGATGCACAGCGTGTTGGGATCGGTGGTGGAAAAACCATACTCGAACGCCATCACCGCTTCTTCGCTGAGCAACGAGTCGATGATGGTGGCGGTTTCCGGGCTTTCCACCAACTGCCGCAGCGGCAGGAAATAGCTGTCGGTCTTTTGATCGTGCAGGATCGCGTGGCGATGGAAGAACGTGCCGCGGCCTGCGTCCTGCCCGACCAGTCGCAGGCCGTGGCCTTCCGCCAGCAGCGTGGCGTAGGCCAGGTTCTCCGCGAAGCCCCAGTCGCCCGCCAATTCACCGGCCGCCATCTTCACGCGGTCGTCGTAGATCTTGGCCACGCGGGGGTGCAGGGTCACGCCAGCGGGAATCGTGGTGATGATCTTGGCCAGCTGGTCCAGCGCGTTGCGCTTGACCTTGGTGTCCACCGGATCGGCGAGCTTGCCGGTGACATATTTGGACCAGTCGATCGCCAGTTCGTCCGATTTCTGCTTGGCTACTTCGGTGGTGTATTGGCCGGAGTCCAGCTTGTCGCGGTACTCATCGACCAGCGCCTTGCCACCGTCGGCGGGAACCACGCCGGCGGCTTCCAACTGGCCGGCGTACAGCTCACGGGTGGTCGGATGCTTGCGAATCGCCTGGTACATCAAAGGCTGGGTGGCCGCCGGTTCGTCGGCCTCGTTGTGACCATGGCGCCGGTAACAGACCAGGTCGATGACCACGTCCTTCTTGAACTGCTGACGGAAGTCGTAGGCCAGGTTGGCGCAGAACACCACGGCTTCCGGATCGTCGCCGTTCACGTGCAGTACGGGCGCGCCGATCATCTTGGCGACGTCGGTGCAATACAGCGTGGAGCGGGCGTCGTCGCGGGCGCTGGTGGTAAAACCGATCTGGTTGTTGATGACGATGTGGACCGTGCCGCCGACGGCGAAACCGCGCGCCTGCGACATCTGGAACAGCTCCATCACCACGCCTTGGCCAGCGAACGCAGCGTCACCGTGCATGATGATGGGCAATACGGCCTGGCGAGAGGTGTCGCCGCGGCGCTCCTGGCGGGAGCGCACACTGCCGACGACCACAGGGTCGACGATTTCCAGGTGCGAGGGGTTGAAAGCCAGCGCCAGGTGGACCGGACCGCCTGGAGTGGCGATATCGGCCGAGAAGCCCATGTGATATTTGACGTCGCCGGCGTGGGCAAGGCTGTCGTGCTCGAACTTTCCTTCGAACTCGTCGAACAGCTTGCGCGGGCTCTTGCCCAGCGTATTGACCAGCACATTGAGACGGCCGCGGTGGGCCATGCCGACCACGATGTCCTTGACCTGCCCTTCGCCTGCGCGGCGAATGATGACGTCCAGCATCGGGATCAGCGAATCGCCGCCTTCCAATGAGAAGCGCTTCTGGCCGACATATTTGGTGTGCAGGTAGCGTTCCAGGCCCTCGGCGGCGGTTAGCCGCTCCAGCGTGCGCTGCTTGGCTTCGGCGCTCAGGCCGTAATTGCCGCCGGCGGCTTCCAGCCGCTGGTACAGCCATTGGCGCTGATCGGCCTGCGAGATGTGCATGAACTCGGCGCCGATGGAGCCGGTATAGGTCGCCTTGAGCCGCGTCAGCAGGTCGCGCAGCTTCATGCGTGGCTGGCCGGCCAGTCCGCCGGTGCTGAACTCGCTGTCCAGGTCCCGCTCGGACAGGTTATGGAACGGCAGCCCGAGGTCCGGCGGGTCGGCCGGCGGGGTGAGCCCCAGCGGGTCCAGCTTGGCGCTCAGATGGCCGCGCGAACGATAGGCGGTGATCAGCCGGCCGACATTGCGCCCGTGCTCGTCGCCGCCCGGCGCGGCCACATGACCGTTGTTGGCCGCCTGTTTGGCGGCTTCAGCGATCTGCTGGATAACGACCGAATGGGGCACGTCGCCGGCTTCATGGCCCTTGAAGCCGTCGAAATAGGCTTTCCATTTGGGACCAACGCTATCGGGAGAGACCAGGTATTGCTCATACAGGTCTTCGACATAGGAGGCATTGCCTCCATTGAGCTGCGAGGATTGCGCAAACTGCTTCAGGAGATTGTCCACAATGGCGATAGCGTGCGATGGGGAGGGGTCGGAATAGCTTGGAATTGCATGGGCATGCTTGATTCGGGCGGGGTTCTTTTTAAGGGTTCCGCACGGACAGATGAAAGCGCCCGAAATTATACCCGCATGCCGGGAGCCGCGCCCAAACGTATTGGACTAAAGACGGAGGCGAACCATCATGGTGCGCTAACAGGCCCAGGAGCGTGATGGTGTGCCGTTCTCAGGTAGGCGCTTTCGTGGCTCAGAGTCCGAGCGCGCGGTATTCGGTGCAATGCCGTGAGCGTTCCCAAACGCGGCCGAACTCCTCACGCAGTTGGCGGGCACGGCCCGGGTTCTCCAACTCGGCCTCGCCGTCGAAACGATGGCCCAGCGGACGGAAGTAATAGCCGCCGCGGTCGTTGACGATGAAAGCGGAAGGGTATGCGCGGTCCACCGGATCCCGCACCTCACGAAAGGCGAATACGCTGGGAAGCCGCTGTGCCAGGCCGATCAGCGGCGCCAGCGTGTGCTGCGGCGTGGTGGCATCCTGCAACAGGATATGGACCTCGCCGCCGCGCGTGCGGGTACCGAAGCGACGCAACGCGTCCAGTACACGAGGAGCATCGAACAGGCCCGGATCCAGTTCACGCGTATAGATAAGGACGGTCCGGCTGGCCTGGGCGACGAGCGCGACAGCAATGGACATGGCGGCGTGCTGGTGCTCGATGGCCATGGCGCCGCCAAGCCGGCGCCGCATCGACTGATGTTCGATGCCGGCCTCCCAGAAGCGCTCGCCATAGGGCAGGAATCCGTGCCGCGAGTAGAACGCTTCCGCGCTGACTTGCGCGTGCAGCGAAACCTCCGGCCACTGCTGTTGCCGGGCCGCTTCAATCAATGCCGACAGCAAGGCATCGCCGACGCCGCGTCCGCGCCAGTCGCGCAGTACCGCCATGCGGCCGATCTTGCGCTCCGGCGTCAACCGACCCGTGCCGATGGGTTGGCCCGCGTCGTCGCGAGCGATCACGTGATGGTACAGCGGATCCAATGCGTCCCACTCTTCTTCGATGGGTACCTGCTGTTCTTTTACGAACACGGTTTCGCGCACGTGGCGCAAATCGTCCAGCCCGGCCGTGTAGTCAATCTGCTCGACGCGGAACCCGGAAGCGCTCATCAGCCTTCATCTTCCATCAGTAGTTGGTAGTGGCCCTGGGCCAGCAGTTCGAACGCAACATCGCGGCCACGTTCCGACAATGACGCGTACACCACGGCATCCAGGGACTCATTCGCGGCCAGCGCTTGCGCATCCTTGAGAGGCAATGGGAATTCCCGACCGCTGCAGAACAACGTCGCGCCTCCTTTCCGGCGCCGCCAGGCCATGCGCGAGAACGGGTGCCGCTGGAGCACCGCACCATGCTCAAGATCCCATTCCACTTCGATGCGCGAACGCAGGGCATCGGGCGGTGCCACTTCGCCGGCGGCGCGATAGGTGGTGATGAAACGGCCGAACCAGTCGCCCAGTTTGTCCGGGTCATCCATGCGCAAGGCATTGAGTGCGTGGACCACCCGTGCCATGGCTTCGGCGTCGATCTCGTTGGGGTCCTTGGGTGGGGTCAGATCTTCGTCGTGATAACGCAGTGACTCGTCAGCGTCGGCGACCAGGTTGTCCAGATAGTCGCTGATCAGTTCGGCCGAAGAAGGCGCACGCATGCCGAAAGAGAACGTGAGGCAGGGATTCTGCGCCACGCCGTGATGCGGCACGCCAGGCGGCAGATACAGCATGTCGCCGGGCTCCAGGACCCAATCGTGGCTCGGAGTGAATTCGCGCAGCAGCTTCAATTCCACGTCGTCGCGGAATTCGGTAGGTGGGTTGGGGCGGGCATCTATCTGCCAGCGGCGTTGGCCCTTGGCCTGCAGCAGGAATACGTCGTATTGGTCGACGTGAGCGCCCACCGATCCACCGGTGGCGGCGAAGCTGATCATGACATCGTCCATTCGCCAGCGCGGCAGAAAACCGAACGCGCCCAACAGCGCGCCCACATCCGCATCCCATTTATCCACGTCCTGCACCAGCAAGGTCCAGTCGTGGTCGGGCATGCCGGGGAATTCTTCCTCCGCGAACGGACCCGTCCGCACCGTCCAGGCATCGCGCTGGCGATCATGGTTGACCAAGCGCGACAGTGCGAATTCCTCGCAGGCCAGGCCGGCCAGGTCCTCGGGTTCGATGGGCGAAACAAAATCGGGAAACGCGTTGCGAATCAGCAGAGGTTTTTTCTGCCAGTAGTCGCGCAGAAAATCGGCAGGTTTCATGCCCAGCGGCAAATGCTTGCGCGCGTCGATTTCGATCATGGCGCGGCCTTGGCTTTGCCGGCAGGAGCGGTTGCTTCCTCGGCCAAGCGTGCGTCCAGCCGTTTGCGGCCCGTTTCGCTATAAGCCTTGCATGCTCCGGTATTCACCAGTGGCTGGCTCGCGCCGGGTCCGATGCGGGACCACAGCTGGCTGGCCGACGGATGCGGGGTGACCAGGATGTCGCAGGGCAGGTCGGCCACGCGTGCGAGTGTTTGGCGGAAAGCGGCGACGTAGCCCGGATGCGTGGTGTCGTCGCTGTAACGGTATTCGTCGTCGGAAATCGCAGTGAGGCTGTCGGCATAGACGATCTGGCGGCAGTCGTCTTTTTCGCACGAGCGCCATGTCCAACTGGTACCGCCTGGCGTGTGACCCGGCGTGGGGATTGCCTGCAGCGCGAGCGGGCCGACCTTGACCACTTCATCATCGGCGATGGACTGCACGTTGGCGACTGCGGCGAAGGGCTCAAGGACGAGGAGTTGCGGATCGTTGCGATCGCTGGCCCCGCGTTTGATGGTAGCGACAGCAGGTTTGCGCGCCAGTACCGGCGCGCCTGTGGCTTGTTGCAGTTCGGCCAGGCCGCCGACATGGTCGAAGTGCTCGTGCGAAAACACGATGTAGCGAACGTCTTCGGGCTTGAAGCCCAGTGTGCGGATGTTGGCGAGGATCTGCTTGCCCGCTTGCGGGGTGGCGCCGTCGATGAGGACGTGTCCCTGCGGCGAGGTCACCAGCAGCGCGCTGATGCCGCAGGTGCCGACATACCAGGTGTTGCCATGGACGCGTCGCGGCACGGCCGGATCGTTCCAGCCCGCGTCGTCGGCGCAGGCCGTTGCGGGCGTTGCCGGTGCTTTTTCAGCGGCGGGCTGCGCCAACACGGCGGTGGATAGCGGCAGCATGACGCAGAGCGTGAGGGTCTGGAATCGCAAGAGAGCTTCCTTTATGTCGTGACTTCTTTATGTCGATATTTCGTCGTAGCCGCGGCCGACGAATTGAACCAGGCACCAGCCGTGACCGAACGGGTCGGCCAGCGTCACGATGCGGCCCCAGTTGGCTCCGAGGATGTCGCTTTCCTGCACCATGCCGGCGGTGAGTGCGGCGGCCAATGCGGTTTCCAAGTGTTCCACTACAACGTCCAAGTGCAGCGGCGTCCAGTGGCGGTGATAGTCGCGCGTCGATGATGCAGCGCCAATGCTGCCAAGCGGTTTCCGCAGTAGATAGATCGGCGCCTGTGCGCCGAGCAGTTCAACCATGTCCCCGTCAAACCGGCGGCCGACGCTGAGCCCAAACGCCGCACGATACAGAGACTCGGCGGCAGGCAGGTCGGGTACATCGATGTTGATCAGCAGATGCATGGTGGGCCGTCGGCGTACCTTCGTATTTTGCTCTTGCTGGGTTTTTGGCTTGTGATCCCGCAGTGTCAACGGTGGGACGGCGTTAAATTTCCCGCGCCAGCTTCTCCGCCAAACCGATGTAACCGCCCGGCGTCAGATCGCGCAACCGCTGTTTTGCGTCCTCAGGCAAATCCAGCGATTCGATGAAGGCGCGCATCGAATCGGCGGTGATGCCCTGGCCGCGGGTTAGTGCTTTCAGCTGCTCGTAGGGATTGGGAAGGCCGTGACGGCGCATGACCGTCTGCACGGCTTCGGCCAGCACTTCCCAGGCGGCATCCAGGTCGGCATTGAGCCGTTCCGGTGCTACCGTCAGCTTGCCCAGGCCCTTGCTCAGCGAGTCCAGGGCGACCTGGGTATGGCCGAACGCAGTGCCGATGGCACGCAAGACTGTCGAGTCGGTCAGGTCGCGCTGCCAGCGGCTGATCGGAAGCTTGGCGCTGAAGTGTTCGAACAAGGCGTTGGCCAGGCCGAAATTGCCTTCCGCATTTTCGAAATCGATCGGGTTGACTTTGTGCGGCATGGTCGAGGAACCGACTTCGCCTTCTTTCAATCGCTGCTTGAAATAGCCCAGCGAGATATAGCCCCAGATATCGCGCGCCAGATCGATCAGGATGATGTTGGCGCGGCGGGCGGCGTCCCCGATCTCAGCCACGTTGTCGTGCGGTTCGATCTGAGTGGTATAGGGGTTGAAGACGAGTCCCAGGCTCTCGACGAAACGCTGCGCGAACGCCGGCCAGTCCACGTCCGGGTAGCTGACGACGTGGGCGTTGTAGTTGCCGACCGCGCCATTGATCTTGCCGGTCAGTTCCACCGCCGCGATCTGCCGGCGCTGGCGTTCCAGTCGCGCGACGACGTTGGCGATCTCCTTGCCCAGCGTGGTGGGCGAAGCGGTCTGCCCGTGGGTGCGCGACAGCATCGGCTGCCCGGCTTGGGCGTGCGCCAGCTGCCGCAGGATGGCGGTCACGCCATCCAGTGCCGGCAGTAGCGCCTCGCGACGCGCCTCTTCCAGCATCAGCCCGTAGCTCAGGTTGTTGATGTCCTCGCTGGTGCAGGCGAAGTGAACGAACTCCAGTGCCGGCCCCAGCTCCGCGTCATCCTTCAGCTGTTCCTTGATGAAGTACTCGACGGCCTTGACGTCGTGATTGGTGGTGCGTTCGATTTCCTTCACGCGGGCGGCATGGGCGACCGAGAAGCCGTCGGCCAGTTGGCGCAATCGTGCCGTTGCATCACTGGAGAACGGGGAAAGCTCGGCGATGCCTGGTTCGGCGGCCAGCGCCAGCAGCCACTCCACCTCCACCTTCACCCGCGCCTTGATCAACCCGTACTCGGAGAAGATGGGACGCAGTGCGTCGACCTTGCCGGCGTAGCGGCCATCGAGCGGAGACAGGGCGAGCAGGGAGAAATCCGACATGGCGGGGCGTCGAGCTGAAAAAGAGCGTTCTAGTTTACCGCGAGACGCCGACAAGGCGCCCGGGCGTATCCTGTCCTTCTCAGCCAGCTCCCAAAACTACTGCGCGTCTGCCAGCCGGGCGCGGTCGGTGCTCGGAATCCTCATGTACCGCTGCGTACACTCCGGTTCCTCCGCGCCGCCCACACCCGCCTGACAACCGCTCGCTACGTTTTGGTTGGTGTCCCTGAACCTTCAGTGGACGCCGGAGCCAGCCGCAATCCCTACTCCTGGAGACGGTGATGAGCAAAACCCCCACAGAAGAAACCCGTCTAGAGCACGACAGCATGGGCGAATTGCGTGTGCCCCGCGACGCTTTGTGGGGTGCGCAGACCCAGCGCGCCGTTCAGAACTTTCCGATTTCCGGCAGGCCGATGCCGCGGGGCTTCATCCGTGCCCTGGGCCTGATCAAGGCGGCGGCGGCCGAGGTCAATGCCGATCTGGGCTTGTTGCCGAAAGGCATCGCCAAAACCATACAAGCCGCTGCGCTCGAAGTGGCCGAAGGACGACACGACCTTCATTTCCCCATCGACATCTATCAAACCGGGTCCGGTACTTCGTCGAACATGAATGCAAACGAGGTGATCGCCACACTGGCATCGCGCACGGGCAAGGCGGGCAGCAAGCGTGGAAATGGCGTGCATCCCAACGATCACGTCAACCTGGGGCAGAGTTCCAACGACGTGGTGCCCACGGCGATCCGCGTCTCGGCGCAACTGGCGGTAGTCGAGGATCTGTTGCCGGCGCTTCGGCACCTGCGCAAAACCATTGACCGGCGCGGCAAGGCCCTGGCCAAAGTAGTGAAGACCGGCCGCACGCACCTGATGGATGCCATGCCGCTGACGTTCGCGCAGGAGTTTTCGGCTTGGTCGGCGCAGTTGAATTCTGCCGAAGGCAGGCTGGAGGACAGCCTGAAGCGGCTGCGTCGGCTGCCGTTGGGCGGCACCGCGATTGGCACGGGCATCAATGCTGACCCGCGCTTCGGAGCCAATGTTGCCAAGGCGCTGTCAGTGCGGACCAGGGCGCGCTTCGAAACCGCGGACAACAAATTCGAAGGGCTGGCCGCGCAGGACGATGCGGTGGAACTATCGGGTCAGCTAAGCGCATTGGCAGTGGCGTTGACCAAGATCGCCAACGATCTGCGCTGGATGAACTCGGGGCCGCTCGCGGGGTTGGGCGAAATCGAACTACCCGCGTTGCAGCCGGGCAGTTCGATCATGCCTGGGAAGGTCAATCCGGTGATTCCGGAAGCCACGGTGATGGTGTGCGCACAGGTGATGGGTCACCACACCGCGATCACCATCGCCGGGCAGACCGGCAATTTTCAGTTGAACGTCGCGTTGCCGCTGATTGCAGCCAATCTGCTGGACTCCATTCAATTGCTATCCAATGTCTCTCGCCTGCTGGCCGATTCATCGATTGCCGGCTTGAAAGTGCGGCAGGACCGCATCCAGGAAGCGCTGGAGCGCAATCCCATCCTGGTCACCGCACTTAACCCGGTGATCGGCTACGAAAAAGGTGCGGCCATCGCCAAGCAGGCCTACAAGGAGAGCCGTGCCGTATTGGATGTCGCGCGAGAAGTCACCGGTCTACCGGAAAAGACGCTTAAAGAGCTGCTGGATCCAGCGTTGCTGGCCAAGGGCGGCATCCATGGCAAGGCTGGCGGCAGCGGAGGATGATCAGTCTGCCGCTGCTGAGAGGCGCTTCTCATGTAGCGTGCGCTGTGCGCACGATCAGATAACCGTTAGGAAGCGCGTGTTTATACCTTCAAAGGCGATGAAGTGCCCTGAGCTTCCCGCTCCCTAGGCCGTGCGCACAGCGCACACTACAACTGTTATGACGCGTATGTCGTGATCGGTGGGGAAAGAATCTACTTGCGGCAGTCCGCCACATCGTCCAGCGTCAAACCACTGTAAGGAGCGAATGCCGGCAACTGCGCGACCAGAGCTTCCTGGGCCGTATGCAATCCGGCCAGGCGGTCGCAGATCTTCATCGCCTCGGCTTCTACTTTCTTGGCTGCCGTTTCTACTTGGGCCTCGATATTTTCGGGGGTTCCGGTGAACACGCCTTTGATGGCGCTGCCGACCGCCTTGCCGGCCAACGCTGCGCCTTCCTTGCCGGCGGCCATGCCCGCCGCGCCGATGCCATTGAGTTCCTGGTAATAGGCCGCCAGCAGTGCGCGCTGAATATCGGTGACCTGCACAGGCTTGCCACCGATGCTGAAATCACCGGCCGCGGTGATCTCCGCCTTGGGCAGTCCCTCGGCGCTAATGGTCAGTGTTTTGCCGAGAATATTGAGCGTCTGGCCATCGTTGGTATTGACGGTAGTGGTGGGTTGGCAACCGCCCAGTAGCGCTGCGATCAATGCAATCGAGGCAAGCAAGGTATGACGGTGTTTCATGGATTTCCCCCGAAAAATGGCTTCAGCGGTCCTTGGGCAGATCAGTCTCGCCCGTGACGCCGGAATGATCGATGGAACCGCTGCCCTTCGAGCGTAGCGTCAACTTGCCACGGACATCGCGCACGCTGGCGTTGCCAGAACCTATTGAACCCACCTCGACGTCGCCATCGATATCGCGAACCTGCGCGTCGCCGGAACCAATGGAACCAATCTCAACCCGGCCGCGGGCGCCGTCCAACTCGAAATCACCCGAGCCGATGCTGCCGACCTTGACGCCGCCACGCACTCTCCTGGCGGCGACATCGCCGGAACCGATGGAAATGACATGCAGCGAACCGACATCATCGAGCTCGATGTCGCCCGAGCCGACCGAAGCGGCGGCGAGGCCACGAACGCGTCTGGCGATGACATCGCCGGAACCGACATCGGCGCTGAATACCGATACACCAGACACGTCGGCATCACCGGAGCCCACCTTCAGCTGCACCGGGATATTGTCCGGCAACGTCGCGCGCAATTTCAGATAGGCGTAGTTGTCGCCAAAGAAAAGGCCGATGGATTGGCCTTCGCGATGCGCGCGGACAATCAGTTTGTCGCCAACCCGCTGCTGCGTCAGCTGCAACTGCGCCAGGTTCTTTTCGTGCGAAGCGCAGGCTGTGCCCTGGATATCACCCTTGGCGCCGGGGCTGGCCTCCAGTTTCAAGTCGTGCTGAGCCAGCTCGAACACCACCGCCTTGACACCACTCAGGTCCAACGAAAGATTACGCGGCTGCGAGAGCTTGCATTGATCCTCGGCGAAAGCCGCGACCGGCAGCAACAGCAGCAGAGAAAGAATCGACTTGCGCATATAAGGACTCCGGCTTCAATGACGTGGCTTCGGTAACGCTCAGCCGTGGCGGGTTTTTGCGGTGAAGCCGTCCGAATGGATCGGCTTCACCGGTTTGCGGTCAGTCCGCCAGTTCGCGCCAGCGGCGCAGATAGATGGCACCGACCAGGCAGGCGACGCCGAACACCACTCCGATCCACAGATCGACCGTCGCGAATGCCTGCCAGCTGGTAGTCAGGTCGATAGCGTTGGCCAGCTGGTCGGGCGTGTCGATGTCGACATTCGAATCGGGCTGACCCTCGCCGATTCTCGGATACCAGGTGCCTGGCACCACGCTTAGCAAACCGCGATAAACCAGCGTGTACCAGACCAGGTCATGACGTACATCGAAGCCTGGCAGGACGGAGGTCATGCTGGCGATCACGCTTCCCAGTACCGGCAGCAGGACGGCCCATAGAAACGGCTTGCTGCGCGCCCACGCCGAGCAGAGCATCAGCCAGCCGATCGTCGGCAATGCCCACATGATGTAGACCGGCAGCGAGCTCAATACACCGCCGATTATGCGCAGCGGATGCGAGTGGGTGAATACCGCTGTGCCTGCGCCCAGGCCATTCACGGTCAAGGTAAGCGCGGAGACGATCCACAACACCAGTCCGATCACGATCCCGATCGCCACCGCGGCAATAGGCGCCAGCACGAGTGCCCAGACTGTCTTTGAGAGGACCATCTTGGCGTCGGATACCGGCAGTGATTTCCAGAACAGCACGCTGCGGTCGCGGCGGTCATCGTAGAGCGAGCCGAGGGCATAGAAGAACACCACGAACGCCAGTACCACGCAGGCCAGCAGCACGCCTGCCAGCAGTACGCCGTCACCGAACGCGCCCACGGACTTGGCGATCTCCTCGGAGGTTCCGTTGATCACGAATCCGTTTTCGCCCATGGACTTGCGCCCGGCGATGCTGCCGATGATCGCCATCAGTACATACAGGAAAGAGAAGATGGCGCCGGTGATCAACGGTGCCCACAAGAAACCACCGCGGTTTTCCCAGAACTCGCGCTTCAACAGCCACTTGAACGTGTTGACTTTATGGGTGGTGACGGCGTTCATGCGTAGGTTCCTTTCATGATGGCCACGAACAGGTCGGCCAGGCCGGGGGTACGGATTTCGCCCAGGGCTTCGAGTTGTTCCTTGGGTACGCCGTCGAACAGCAACACGGTCTTGCCGAAGGGCAGGGCGCGTTCGTCGATGGGCTTCAGTGCGCGTGCCTCGCCGGCTTTTTCGGCCGAGGTCAGCACTTCCGTATAGCGTTCGGCCACGTCCTCCATCGGGGAAGTCAACACGATTCGGCCGTCACGGATAAACATGACGTCGGTCAGGATGTGCTCGATTTCCTCCACCTGGTGGGTGGTGACGATGATGGTTTTCTGCTCATCGAAGTAGTCTTCCAGCAGGCGCTGGTAGAACTGCTTGCGGTACAGGATGTCCAGGCCCAGCGTGGGTTCGTCCAGCACCAGCAGCTTGGCGTCGATGGCCATAACCAGTGCCAGATGCAGCTGCACGATCATGCCCTTGGACATCTCACGTACGCGCAGATTGGGTTTGAGCTGGGTGTTGGCGATGAATCGCTCGCATTTGGCGCGATCGAAGCGCGGGTGCACGCCGGCTACGAAGTCGATGGCTTCCTTCACCCGCATCCAGCGCGGCAACACGGCCACGTCGGCGATGAAGCAGACATCGTTCATCAGTTCGTCCCGGTCCTTGCGCGGATCCAGGCCCAGTACCGTCAGATGGCCGTCGAAGGGAATCAACCCCAGGATCGCCTTCAATGCCGTGGTCTTTCCGGCACCGTTCGGACCTATCAGACCGATGATCTTGCCGGCTTCGATATCGAAGCTGGTGTCGTTGAGCGCAAGTTTGCTTCTATAAGCCTTGCGCAGTCCGTGGCCGGAAACCACGGTTTCGGAGGTCATTCCGTCAAAAGCTGCAGCGCTCATCATTTGTTCCCCTTGGATTGCAGCAATTCTTCCATCGACAGGCCCAGGCGCTCAATGCGCTCGGCCACGGCCGGCCATTCGTCGTGCAGGAAGCGCTCGCGCTCGCTGCGGAGGAGTTTCTTGGACGCCTCTTCGGTGACGAACATGCCCAGGCCCCGGCGCTTCTCGACCAGGGCTTCGTCAGCCAGCTCCTGGTAGGCGCGCGAGACGGTGATCGGATTCAACTGGTACTCGGCCGCCACCTGGCGCACCGAGGGCAGTGCATCACCCGGCTTCAACAACCCGTCCAGCATCATCGCGATAACGCGATCCTTCAGCTGGCGGTAGATCGGAGCGCCATCGCTCCACTGGATAGAGGTCATGGCTTAGCCCCGGGGACGCAGCGACTGCGCAAAGGAGAAGTAGGGCATCGACAGCGAAGCGCGCGAACGGCGTTTGTGCGAACGCTTGCCGGCGGCTTCTTCGGCTGCTTGCAGGGTTTCGGCTTCGATGGCCTCTACTACTAATGGGGCGGCGCTAAGAACCGTGGGTAGCCGGGCGCTGGAGCCGCTGGACAGCAGTCCTACCAGTAGCAATGTGCCGCCGGCGGTCAGGCTGGAGAGAGAGTTGGAGCATTTCTGGTTCATCGCGTACCCCCCTTTACTGGGTGAGTGGTGTTGTATGTAACTATAACACCGAAACACGCGCCGTCAACTACCGCCGCGGGTTTTGTCACCCAACTAAAGGCATACTTGGTTCAACCCCTGTCCGGAATTCCGATATGCGATCCAACTTGTTGAAAATGTTGAGTTTGTCCGCCGTCTTCGCCGTAACGGCAACGGCGTTCGCGGCGGGATTGCTGGACGTCAGCTACCGTCCCCTGGCCGGAAAAGCCCCCGTGAACCTGAAGGAAAGCTATGGCGGGCAGGTGCTGTTGGTCGTGAATACGGCCAGCAAATGCGGGTTCACGCCTCAGTACGAGGGTCTGGAAGCGTTGCAACGCGAGTACGCCGGCAAGGGCTTTTCGGTGCTGGGCTTTCCTTCGAACGACTTCATGGGCCAGGAACCGGGCAGCGAAGAAGAAATCAAGGAATTCTGCACGCTGACCTACGGAGTGAAATTTCCGATGTTCGAAAAAGTCCATGTGAAGGGCGATCAGACGACGCCGTTGTACCGTTCACTGTCGCAGGCAACCGGCGTGTCTCCCGGCTGGAATTTCCATAAGTACCTGATCTCCCGCGACGGCCGCGTTGTCGCCAACTTTTCCAGCAAGATCAAGCCCAATGATCCAGTCCTGCTTGCCGCTATCGAAAAGGAGCTCAAGCGCACAAAGCCGGCCAAATGATCGGGACCGCATGGAAGCGTCGCGTGCGACAATAACGCTTCATGCCATCGTTGACGGTGGTTTTCTTTGAGGAGCAAAGGATGAAGCGGTCGGTTCGCGGCGCTGCCGCGTTAGTGGCATTCACGGTTTCGGTATTGGGAGGCAACTTGTCAGCACAGGAAAAGACGGCGCTCACGACAGAGCGGGATAAAGTGAGCTACGCGATCGGCGTGGATGTGGGTACCTCGTTGCAGCCGGTCGGTCCTTTCCTGGACGTTGCCGCGTTCGAGCGCGCGCTTAACAACACTTTCCAAGGCAAGCCGCCGTTGATCAGCGAAGCCGACGCACAGGCGACCGATCAGGCGTTGCGCATGAACCTGGCCGCTGCCGAAGGCACTCAAATCCCCGGCATGCCGCCGGGTGCCAAGCCACCGGCCGTCGACAAGAGCAAGGTCGGCCTGTTCCTGGGGACTTATGTGGTTGGCCCGTCCCTGTTGCCGTTCAAGGATGAGATCGACACCACGGTGCTGGCGCAGGCGCTGCGTACGGCCACCACCGGCGGTACGCCGTTGCTGACGGCCGAGCAGGCAAAAGAAGAAATGAAGGCCTACCTGACCAAGCGTCAAGGCGCGGCCGGGCAGCGCAATCGCGACGAAGGCGCCAAGTTCCTGGCTGAAAACAAGACCAAGAAGGGTGTGATCACCACGCCGTCGGGCCTGCAGTACATGGTGCTGCGCGAAGGCAATGGCGATCGCCCGATGCCTAACAGCCGCGTTCGCGTCAATTACGTGGGCACGTTGTTGAATGGCACCAAGTTCGACAGCTCCTACGATCGCGGACAGCCCGCTGAGTTTGGCTTGAACCAGGTCATCCCCGGCTGGACCGAAGGCGTTTCGTTGATGCCAGTGGGCGCCAAGTACCGGTTCTGGATCCCTTCGGACTTGGGGTACGGCCCCAATGGCGCACCGGGCGGCGTGATCGGTCCCGACGCGACGCTGACATTCGATGTCGAATTGATGGGCATATTGCAGTAATCCAACAACCATAGGAGCGCACGATGCGGGTAACGATCTTTGGCACAGGTTATGTCGGTTTAGTCACAGGCACCTGCCTGGCGGAAGTGGGCCATGAGGTCATTTGTGTAGATATCGATGCGGCCAAAGTCGACGGTCTGAATCGTGGCGTCATACCGATCTACGAGCCCGGTCTGAAACCTATGGTGGTGAGCAACCATGCGGCCGGCCGGTTGCGTTTCACCACCGACGCCGCGCAGGCGATCGGTCATGGCGAAGTGGTATTCATTGCCGTCGGTACGCCGCCGGACGAGGATGGCAGCGCGGACTTGAAGTATGTGCTGGCGGTCGCCCGCACCATCGGCCAGCACATCCAACGGCCGGCCGTGGTGGTGAACAAATCCACCGTGCCGGTCGGTACCGCCGACAAGGTGCAAGCGGCCATCGCTGAAGAGCTCAAGATGCGGGGCGCCGATGTGGCGTTCCAGGTGGTATCCAACCCCGAGTTCCTGAAAGAAGGCAATGCGGTCAATGACTGCATGCGCCCCGACCGAATCGTTATCGGTGCGCGGGATTCTGCTGCGGTCGAAAAACTCAAGCGGCTGTATGCGCCGTTCAACCGCAACCACGAACGCATCGTGGCGATGGACGTGCGTTCAGCCGAACTGACCAAGTACGCCGCCAATGCCATGCTGGCGACGAAGATCAGTTTCATGAACGAGATCGCCAATATCGCCGAACGCGTCGGCGCCGACATCGAGCACGTGCGCCAGGGCATCGGCTCCGACCCGCGCATCGGCTGGCACTTCATCTACCCCGGTGCCGGTTACGGCGGCTCTTGCTTTCCCAAGGATGTGCAAGCCTTGGCGCGTACTGCCCAGCAACACGGCTACCAGCCGGTCCTGCTGGACGCGGTGGAAGCGGTCAACGACGTGCAGAAGGGGCATTTGTTCGAACTGATCCAGCGCCATTTCGATCGCGGCGAAGACGAAGGCATACGCGGCAAGACGTTCGCGGTGTGGGGCCTGGCTTTCAAGCCGAATACCGATGACATGCGTGAAGCGTCCAGCCGCCGCCTGCTGAAGGAATTGTGGGAAGCCGGCGCCAAGGTGCGTGCGTACGATCCCGAAGCGATGCACGAGGCACAACGCATCTTCGGCGAGCGAGATGATCTGGTGCTGTGCGATTCGGAAGCCTCCGCGTTGCAGGGCGCCGATGCGCTGGTGGTGGTCACCGAATGGAAGCAATTCCGCAGCCCGGACTTCAGCCGCCTGCAGACCACGTTGAAGGATGCGGTGATTTTCGATGGCCGCAACCTTTACGAACCCGCCGAAGTAGAAGCGGCAGGCGTGGCCTACTACGGCATCGGCCGAGGGCGTTCCATCCATGCAGGGTGATCTTCCATCGGACAGCGCGCCATCGAACGGCGCGCCGCTGGACAGCGTGCTGGAACAGCGCCTGGTGGAACTGGAAACGCGATTGGCTTTTCAGGAACATGCGCTGGCCGAGCTGAGCGAAGCCTTGGCCGACGCGCGCGCAGAGGGTAGCCGTACCGCCGAACTGTTGCGGCATATGTTGTCGGACCTGCGCAAGGTCCGCACTGAGCTGTACGCCGATCCGGTGGACGAACCACCGCCGCCGCATTATTGATACGCTGGAGGCGCGCCGGAGCACCTAAGCACCGCCGCGCGCGCCGGTTCCACTTTACGAAAGCAAGCAATGAGCGATTCTCTACGCGACCAACTTCTAGGTCTGGGCTTCAAGCCCGTTCCCAAGCCCGAACGCAATTCTGATCGAAAGCCGGAGCGGAAGCCGGAGCAAAGGTCGGAGCGCAAGCCCGATCGCGCCTCAGATCGCCGGCCGGAACGAAATCAGCAGCCCAGGTCCGACCATCGGCCCGATTCGCGCAAACCCGGCAATGACAGTGGTGCAGGCAAACGGCATCACTCGCAGAAGCCTGGCGGAAAGCCGGCGCGCACCCGCGAGGAGATCGACCTGGCCAAGGCGTACGCCATCCGCGCACAAAGGGAAAAGGACGAGCGCATCGAAGCCGAACGCCTGAAGCAGGAAGAAGCCAGGAAGCGCCGCGAGGCCAAGGCGACGCTGGATGTTCTGCTGAAGGACAAGGCGCTGAATGATCCGGAAGCCGAGATCGCGCGCCATTTTCCTTATGGCGGAAAGATCAAGCGCATCTACGTCAACGAAGCACAGTTGAAAGCGCTCAATGCCGGCGAACTCGGCGTGGTACAGCAGAACGGGCGCTATCTACTGGTCACCGCAGCGGTCCTCGCAGAAGCCGAGGCGGTGTTCGCGCCCAGCGTCGCGCTGAAGGTCGACCCCAACGCGCCTGCCGAAGACGATCCGTATTCCGATCCGCAATACCAGGTGCCCGACGATCTGGTTTGGTGATCCATGAGGTCCGGCCGGGCGGAGATCTGCCTATTGCCTGGTCTTGATGGCACCGGACTGCTTTACCGCCGCCTTGCGTCAGAACTCCAGCGCGGTTTTGAGACGTCGATACTGGCGTACGACGTCCATGACTGCCGCTATGCCGATCTAGCGAAGAAGCTGATGCCGCGTCTGCCGCAAGGCAGACCCTTCGTGCTGATCGCCGAGTCATTCGCAGGACCGTTAGCGATCATGCTGGCAGCGCGACGACCGCCGGGTCTTCAGGCCCTTGTATTGGCAGCCTCATTCGCTTGCGCGCCTGTGGGCGGCGGCAAAAGCCTGGCGGCCTTGATTGATTATCTGCCGGCACTACGGCCGCCACGCTTTCTGCTTGAACATCTGCTGATGGGTGATGGTCGTGATGGTGGTTTGGCCAAACAATTGCAAGACACTCTGGCCGACGTGCCGCTTATTACGTTGAAAGAAAGAGTGCTGGCCGCACTACGCTGCGACGTGAGTGCGGAACTCGCCAGTTTGGACGTTCCGTTGCTTTACCTGGCCGCAACGCGAGACCGGCTGGTTTCCCGCCATGCGGGTGAATGGGTTGCCAAGACGTACGCCAAGACGGAACGCGAGTACGTGGACGCACCGCATTTCGTTTTTCAACTCGCCGCAGAAGCCTCGGCCGACGTCATCTGTGCCTTCCTGTCGCGGCATCCGCCATCTATCGATGGCTCATTTGCCAAAAAAAAAATACGCTACTCGTAACGCGTAGAGCGGAGCTTGCTCCGCTGCTTTTTGCGGGTGGGTCGAAGAACAGCCGAGCAAGCTCGGCTCTACAAGATCGTAGGGCGGAGCTTGCTCCGCTGCTCTTTGCTTGATGCGAGAGAATCGAAGAGCAGCCGAGCGAGCTCGGCTCTAGAAGATCGTAGGGCGGAGCTTGCTCCGCTGCTCTTTGCCTGATGCGAGCGGATCGAAGCGCGGCCGAACAAGCTCGGCTCTACAAGATCGTAGAGCGGAGCTTGCTCCGCTGCTCTTTGCCTGATGCGAGCGGATCGAAGAGCAGCCGAGCGAGCTCGGCTCTACAAGATCGTAGAGCGGAGCTTGCTCCGCTGCTCTTTGCTTGATGCGAGCGGATCGAAGAGCGGCCGAACAAGCTCGGCTCTACAAGAGGCCGCTCACGCATTTCCGGCAGAGTGGACCGCTGCCTGATGGGGCCGCACCAGCCAATGCCATGCGATGACGGCTCCTACCAAAGCGAAACCACCAGCGACGAGGAAGGCGGTATCGCCGCCCAGGCGCCACAACTGGCCTGCGATGAGTGCGCCGGCAACGCCGCCCACGCCGGAAAGACCATAGAAAACGCCTTGTCCATGTCCGTTCATTCGCCCAGGGAAGAAGCGCACCAGCAACTGCATGGCGGAAGCGAAAAATGCGCCAAAGTTCAAGGCATGAGTCAGCTGCGCAAATATCATCACCGGTACGCTATCCGGCCACAGCCCGGTGATCCACCAGCGCAATGCCGCGCTGAGCATCGCAATGGCCATCACCTTACCCGCGTCCCAGCGCAGGAAAATTCGGCTGGATAGGAAGAACACGCCGATTTCCGCCAGTACACCCACCGACCAGAACAATCCCAGCGTCGATGCCGAATAACCGTGTTCGGCCAAGTAGATCGAGAAGAACGTGTAGTAAGGGCCGAAAGAAATCTGCGCCAGGAATGCGGCGGCGAAGAAGGCGATGACCTGGGGTCGCTTGAGCCGCGCACGAAACCCTTCTTGGCCTTCCTGGCTGGTTTCTTCCGGCTGATGGGCGTAGCGGTTGCTGTAGGAAGAAACCAGCAGGCCTGCCAGCAGAGGCAACATCAGCCAGGGCAGCCATGCCACGCCCAGGCGTTCGATCAGCCAACCGTACAGCGCGACCACGGTGATGAAGCCGATGGAACCCCAAACGCGAATGTGCCCATAGCGGTCGCTGCGCTTGTCCAGGTGCGACATGGTGATCGCCTCGAACTGCGGCATCACCGCGTTGTACGTGAAGCAGAACACGCACATCACGATGAACAAACCCGTGAAATCCAGCCGCAACAGGAAAGCGGAGAAGAAGACCACGGACAGCAAGCAGCCACCACGCAGCCAACGGATCGGCCGGGGTGAGCGCGCCGCCAGCGTCGTCCAGATACTGGGCGCGAGAATGCGGGTGGCGTACCACAAGCTCATCAGTACGCTGATCGCCGCAACGGTCATGCCGCGCGACTGCAGGTACAGGCTCCAATACGGCGTAAAGGCGCCCAGCACCGCGTAGTAGGCGAGATAGAAGCTGGCCAGCCGAACCATCGGTATCGGCGCGGCGCCGACCATGGATTCGGCTGATGGCGATGTGGGATCGGTCTTCAAAACGGTCCTTTGGCCGGCAGATTCAGGCATTCGCTGCGCTGAAGCCGCTGTCGCGATGATCGTCCTCGGCTAGGGACAATAGGCATGGAATAGATCCGGCGTCGGCGCTGTCGGCGAGAAGGGCGAGGGGTTCCATTCCGGGTTGACGGTCGATGGGCTCGGATGTGATCGAGGAAAGCGATGGTCAGCAGTCGCCATCTTACGCCGGAGCGGCATGCATCCGCGATGAGTGTCATACGCCTTTCATCGCCATCGCCTTCAATGCAACGGCCACAACCGGTGGCGATCAGGCAGTGAACGACATGGCGCGGAATTGGTTGATCGGGGCATTGACCGCTTTGTTGCTTGGTGCCTCCGCATTCGGCGTTTCGGCGGCGCCGCTGGTTCTGATCTCCATCGATGGCCTTCGACCGGACGATCTGTACGCCGAAGGTAAGGACGCGATGGCATTGCCGAACTTGCAGGCGCTCGTCCGCGAAGGCAGCCACGCGCGCCGGGTCCGTGGTGTGTTACCGACGCTTACCTACCCGAGTCACGCCACGCTCATCACCGGAGTTTCCCCGGCCAGGCATGGCATTGGCAGCAATCTGACGTTCGATCCGGAATTCAAGAACCAGGTGGGCTGGTACTGGTATGCCTCCGATTTCAAAGTCGGTACGTTGTGGCAAGCGGCAAAACTCACGGGGCGGACCACCGCCAATGTTCATTGGCCGGTCAGCGTGGGCGCCCCGGTGGACGCCAACCTGCCGCAGATCTGGCGTACCGGCACCGCAGATGATCGCAAGTTGTTGGCTGCGTTGGCCACGCCGGGTCTGTTGCCGATGCTGGAAGCCGAACTGGGCGCCTACCCGGACGGCATTGATGAAAGCGTTGAAGGCGACGAACGCCGGGTCCGTTTTGCGGCGCGCTTGTTCGAACACCGCAAGCCAGGATTCATGACTGTCTACTTGGCCGGACTTGATCACGAGGAGCATCGCCACGGTGCTGGTTCGACGGAAGCGCGTGATGCGCTGCTGCGTCTGGATCGTGCGGTAGGCGATCTGATCGGTGCCCTGCGCCGCACCGACGCGGACACGGTGGTGGCACTGGTGTCGGATCATGGATTTTCGCCTTTGAAGAAGGACGTCAACCTGTTCGGCGCCTTTATCCAGGCGGGGATGATAAGCGTCGACGCCAAGGCACAAGTAACCGATTGGAAAGCGGCAATATGGCCTTCGGCCGGTAGTGCCGCGGTCGTGCTGCGTAATCCGCAGGACGCTGCGGTGCGCCAGCAAGTGGTCGAGTTGCTTCAAAGCATCGCCGCCAACCCGGATAACGGTATTGCCGAAATACTGGATGCGCAGGGAATAGAAAAGCGGGGTGGCGCACGCGCCGACTATATGGTGCTGTTCAAGACGGGCTACCAGATCGGGCGCGATCCCAAGGCGCCGATGCTCGCCGACAGCACTTACCGGGGCATGCATGGCTATTCGCCAGACTTGCCAGACATGGACGCTGTCTTTGTGGTTGCAGGCAAAGGCGTGCCCAAACGCGCACTCGGCAAGATCGACATGCGCGACATCGCGCCCACCTTGGCGCACGTGATGGGCGCGACCTTGCCGGAAGCGGAAGGTCGATCACTACTGCCCTGAAATGCCTGCTGTCTTTGAAACGTAAGTTCCCAGCCATCGCGCTGTCACGCCTGCAACACACCATCGTCATCGCTTCCGGTTTGGGCGGTGCCGTTCGGCGCCGCTTTCCACTTCCACATCGCCAATGGCGGGCAGCTGCCTGCTTGCCGAAGGCTAGCCTTAAGGAATCCCGCATGCTGAAAAAAACCGTAATTACGCTGGCCGTAATGGCCGCGCTGCAGACCCAGCTAGCGCTTGCGCAAGATAATTCCAGTTCCGGTACTAACGGTGTAGATGGCCAGCAAGATGCGCAGACGCTGGATGCGGTATCCGTCATCGGCCTGGGCGAAACCCGGCAGGTGCAACGTTTGTCGCCGGACCGCATCAAGGCACTGCCGCCGGGCACCAGTCCGCTGAAGCTGTTGGCCGATCTGCCGGGCGTTAACTTCCAGTCGGCCGATGCGTTCGGCGCCTACGAATGGTCTTCGCGGATCAGTCTGCGCGGTTTCAACCAGAACCAGTTGGGTTTCACACTGGATGGCATTCCGTTGGGCGACATGAGCTATGGCAACAACAACGGCCTGCATATCAGCCGCGCGTTGATTTCGGAGAACCTGGCCGGGGCCGAACTGGCCGAAGGCATCGGCGGCGTCAACACGGCTTCCACCAGCAACCTGGGCGGCACCATCCAGTTCTTCTCCGCGGATCCGTTGGCTGAGTACGGCGTGACCCTGGCGCAAACGGTAGGCAGCGATTCCACGCGGCGCACTTATGCGCGCCTGGATACGGGCGACCATCAGGGCTTTGCAATGTATCTGTCGGCGGTCAGTTCGCGCATGGACAAGTGGAAGGGCGAGGGCGAACAGAAGCAGGACCAGGTCAACCTGAAGGCGGTCTACGACTTCGGCGATCATCACGTCAGCCTGCTGGCCAACACATCGCGTCGCGACGAAAACGACTATCAGGATCTCTCGCTGGATTCGCAGCGCCGCCTGGGTTGGGATTGGGACAACTACCGTCCCGATTGGCAGCGAGCGGTGGACGCCGCCAATGGCGTCTTCAATGGTGGCGTCAACAATCTGGATGACGCTTACTACGATGCGCGTGGTCTGCGCGATGACAATCTGATCGGTCTCTCCGGTGATTTCGGCCTCGCCGAGGGCGTGCGCCTGAAGGCCACCGGTTATTACCACAGCAACCGCGGACAGGGCCATTGGTTCACGCCTTACGTACCTTCTTCGGCGACGGTGCCGATCTCGCTGCGCACAACCGAATACGGCATTGACCGCAGTGGTGTGATCGCATCGCTGGACTGGACGCTGGGCAATCACCGCATAGAAGGCGGCTTGTGGCTGGAAGATAACGGCCACACCGTGCAGCGCAACTACTACTTCGTCAACGGCCCAGTGGACGATGGCTATTTCTTCCACGATCCGGACATCCGCCAGTTCTATCAGCGTTTCGACGTCAAGACCCGGCAATTCTTCCTCAAGGATACCCTCCGCCTGCTGGACGACAGGTTGTCGCTGGATATCGGATTCAAGAGCCCGCGCACCGAGATCGATTCGCGTATTCCCGCGGGCACCTTCGTTTCCCGCTATGCCACCGGCACGCTTACCGCCAAGGACAGCTTCCTGCCGCAGCTGGGTGCCAGCTTTCGCCTGAGCGAACACAACGAATTGTTCGCGTCCTATGCGGAGAACATGGCGACATTTCAGGCGGGCATCACCGGTCCTTTCGCCACCACGCAGGTCGCTTTCGATACTTTTGCCAGTCAGTTGGAACCTGAGCGTAGCGAGACAGTGGAAGCCGGCTTCCGGCATTCGACCGATACTTTCCAAGCTTCGTTGGCGCTGTATCACGTGAAGTTCGAGAACCGTTTGCTGACGGTGGCGCAATGTTCCGGCATCCAAGGCTGTCCGTCGGCGTTCGCCAATGTCGGTTCGGTCACCAGCGAGGGCGCCGAGGCCACCGTGGTGTGGACACCGATCGAAGGCCTGCGCTGGCACAACACGTTGTCGTGGAACGAATCCACTTACGATTCCAACTACATCAATGGCACTACGCTGGTAGAGATCGCAGGCAAGCAGACAGTGAATACGCCCAAGGAAATGTTCTCTACCTCGATCAGCTGGTCGCGTGAATCCCTGGATCTGAATCTGGGCGCGAGCTATACCGGCAAGCGGTACTACACCTATTCCAACGATTCGGGTGTGCCGTCGTTCTGGCTGGTCAATGCCGGTGGTTCCTGGAACTTTGGCGACCTCGGCGCGATGGATGAGCTGCGTCTTTCATTGCACGTTACGAATCTGCTGGACAAGGAGTATTTCTCCACTCTCGGTAGCAACGGCTTCGTGGTCTCCGATCCAGCGGGAACGTACGCCACGCTGCTGACCGGAGCGCCTCGCCAAGTCATGCTGACGCTCAGTGCTTCGTTCTGATAACGAAGGCATCGGAGGAGCGGCGCTTGCCGCTCCCACTCTGCGTAGAGCGTAGCTTGCTGCGCTGCTCTTAACGTACAGGGCTCCGGAGACATTCAGCCGAGCAAGCTCGGCTCTACGAAAGGCGCCCTCAGGCAGGCACTGCGTAGAGCGTAGCTTGCTGCGCTGCTCTTAATGCACAGAGCTCCGGAGACAACCAGCCGAGCAAGCTCGGCTCTACGAAAGGTGCCCTCAGGCAGGCACTGCGTAGAGCGTAGCTCGCTGCGCTGTTCTTGATGCACAGGGCTCCGGAGACATTCAGCCGGGCAAGCTCGGCTCTACAAAGGCGCCCTCAGGCAGGCACTGCGTAGAGCGTAGCTTGCTGCGCTGCTCTTAACGTACAGGGCTCCGGAGACGTTCAGCCGAGCAAGCTCGACTCTGCAAAACGCCTGTTCCGGACGACGCCTTTCCGGCAGGATCACTCCGGATCGTAATCAAGATTGGAAGCCAGCCACCGCTCCGCCTGCACCAGATCCACACCCTTGCGCTTCCCATAATCGGCGGCTTGTTCCTTCGATACCCGACCGACAACGAAATACTGGCTTTTCGGATGGCTGAAGTAGTAGCCAGACACGGCGGCGGTCGGCAGCATGGCGAAGCTTTCGGTCAATTGCATACCCGCATTGCGCTCGGCATCCAGCAACCGGAACAGTGTCGCTTTTTCGCTATGCTCCGGGCATGCCGGATAGCCGGGAGCAGGGCGAATGCCGCGGTATTTCTCCGCGATCAACGCTTGGTTGTCCAAACTTTCGTCGGGTTCAAAGCCCCAGAATTCCTTGCGCACGCGTTGGTGCAGCCGCTCAGCCAACGCTTCGGCCAAACGGTCGGCCAACGCTTTCAGCAAGATGGCGTTGTAGTCGTCGTACTCGGCTTCGAAACGGGCCACGTGCTCGTCGATACCGATACCCGCAGTGACGGCAAAGGCGCCGATCCAATCCTGCTTTCCAGAATCTCTGGGTGCGATGAAGTCAGCCAGGCAGAAGTCAGGACGATCCACCGGCTTGTCTACTTGTTGCCGGAGGAAGTGCAATACAGCCTTTCCTTCTCCCTCAGGAAGAAGGGAAACAACCACGTCATCACCCACGCTATTCGCCGGCCACAGGCCAAACACCGCTTTGGCCGTCAGCCATTTCTCCGCGACGATCTTGTCCAGCATCGCGCGCGCATCTCGGTACAGCTCAGTGGCCTGTTTCCCGACCACTTCGTCCGTCAGGATGGCGGGGTACTTGCCCGCCAATTCCCACGCCTGGAAGAAAGGGGTCCAATCGATGTAGTCCAGCAGCTCTGACAATGGATAGTCATCGAATACGGTAATGCCGGGTTGCTTGGGCATCGGTGGCGTGTAGGCATCCCAGCCGCCATCGAATTTTTGTCCGCGTGCTTTCTCCAGCGACACCAGTCGCTTGGCGTCGCCGCGATTGAGGTGGCGCTGGCGGATTTCCGCGTAATCCGCATCATTGGCGGCAACGAAGTTGGCGCGCAGGTCTTTTGAGATCAATGACTGCGCCACGCCGACCGCGCGCGAGGCGTCCTTCACCCACACGGTGGGCGCATCGTAATGCGGATCTATCTTCAGTGCCGTGTGTGCACGAGACGTGGTGGCACCACCGATCAGCAGCGGAAGAGAAAAGCCCTGGCGCTGCATTTCACGCGCTACGTGGGTCATCTCTTCGAGCGAGGGTGTGATCAACCCGGACAGGCCGATCAGGTCGGCGTTCTCCGCGCGGGCGGTATCCAGGATCTTCTGCGTAGGTACCATCACACCCAGGTCGATCACGTCGAAGTTGTTGCAGGCAAGCACCACGCCGACGATATTCTTGCCGATGTCGTGCACGTCGCCCTTGACCGTGGCCATCACGATCTTGCCATTGGACTTGCCTACGTCGCCCGTGCGGAGCTTCTCGGCCGCGATGTACGGCAACAGGTAGGCCACGGCCTTTTTCATGACCCGTGCCGATTTGACGACTTGCGGCAGGAACATCTTGCCGGCGCCGAACAGGTCGCCAACCACGTTCATGCCATCCATCAGCGGCCCTTCGATAACATCCAAGGGCCGTGTGGATAGTTGGCGCGCTTCCTCGGTGTCCTGGTCCACGAAGGCGTCGATGCCATGTACCAGGGCGTGGGCCAGGCGTTCGCGCACCGGCTTGTCGCGCCATGCGAGGTTCTCGACCTGCGCTTCGCCTTTCTTGCCCTTGTAGCGTTCGGCGGTTTCCAACAAGCGCTCGGTGGAATCCTTGCGGCGGTTGAGGATCACGTCCTCCACGCGCTCGCGCAGCTCCGGATCCAGATCGTCATAGATCGGCATGGCACCGGCATTGACGATGCCCATGTCCATGCCGGCCTTGATGGCGTGGTACAGGAACACCGAATGGATCGCCTGGCGTACCGGTTCATTTCCGCGGAAGGAGAACGAGACATTCGATACGCCGCCGGAGATATGGCAATGCGGCAGGGTCTGCTTGAGGATGCGGGTGGCCTCGATGAAATCCACCGCGTAGTTGTCGTGCTCCTCGATACCGGTGGCGACCGCGAAGATATTGGGGTCGAAGATGATGTCTTCCGGTGGAAAGCCGACTTTCTCGGTCAAGACCTTGTATGCGCGGGTGCAGATCTCGACCTTGCGCGCGCACGTATCGGCTTGGCCATCCTCGTCGAAGGCCATCACGACAGCGGCAGCGCCGTAGCGCAGCACCTTGCGCGCGTGTTCGACGAATGCTTCTTCGCCTTCTTTCAGCGAAATCGAATTGACCACGCTTTTGCCCTGCAGGCATTTCAGGCCAGCTTCGATGACGCTCCACTTGGACGAATCCACCATCACCGGAATGCGCGCGATATCGGGCTCGGACATGATCAGGTTGAGGAAGCGGGTCATCGCTTTCTCGGAATCGATCAACCCTTCGTCCATGTTGACATCAAGGATCTGCGCGCCATTGGCCACCTGTTGGCGCGCCACTTCCACCGCTTCCTCGTAGCGCTCTTCCTTGATCAGCTTGCGGAACTGCGCGCTGCCGGTGACGTTGGTGCGTTCGCCGATGTTGACGAACAGCAGGTCGGGTGTAATGACCAGCGGCTCGAGACCGGACAATCGTGTGTAGCGCGTCATGGGTGGCCTTGGATCATGTTGTTTTCGAATAGCTTCTTTGACACGGATAAGATCGGATCAATACGGATGGATCGCCAGGTTGACGTTCCTATCCGTTTTTTATCGGACGTGATCCGTGCATGGAAAATCATGCTGCTTGCGCGAGCGGCTGCCGCAACCGCCGCGGCGGTATGCCGCGAACGGCGTCGGCGATCGCCCTGATGTGGTCTGGCGTGGTGCCACAGCAACCGCCGACGAGGTTTAGCAAACCGGATTGGGCGAACTCCTTCAGCGTGGTCGCCATTTCTTCCGGTGTTTCGTCGTACTCACCGAAGGCATTGGGCAGTCCCGCGTTCGGGTGCGCGCTGACATAGCTGTCGGCGATATTGGCCAACGTCTCCACGTGCTCGCGTAGATCCTTGGCGCCCAGCGCGCAGTTCAAGCCGATCGACAATGGCTTCCCATGGGAAACGGATGCGTAGAACGCTTCCGCCGTCTGACCCGACAATGTGCGGCCGGAAGCGTCGGTGATGGTGCCGGAGATCATCACCGGCAAGCGGCCGCCACGTTGATCGAAGACTTCCTCGATGGCGTACAAGGCAGCTTTGGCATTGAGCGTGTCGAAGATGGTTTCCACCATCAGCGTGTCGGCACCACCATCGATGAGGCCTTCGATGGCTTCCCGGTACGTCGCGCGTAGTTCGTCGAAGCTGGTATTGCGGAACCCTGGATCGTTGACGTCCGGGCTGATCGATGCCGTTCTACTGGTGGGTCCCAGCACGCCTATGACGAAGCGAGGCTTGTCAGGCGTCTTTGCTTCAATCGCATCGCAGCAGGCGCGCGCGACGCGCGCACCTTCCTTGTTCAACTCATAGACCAGGTGTTCCAGGTGATAGTCGGCCTGGCTGACCGAGGTCGCATTGAACGTGTTGGTTTCGACCAGGTCCGCGCCGGCTTCCAGGTACTGGGTGTGCACATCGGCGATCACTTCCGGTTTGCTCAGCAGCAGCAAGTCGTTGTTGCCCTTGAGGTCGTGGCCACATTGCTCGCCATGGACGTGCGCTTCGGCGTGTGTGCTGTCATAGCCTTCTGCGAAACGCTCGCCACGATAGTCCGCTTCTTCCAGGCGATGGCGCTGGATCATGGTGCCCATGGCGCCATCGATGATCAGGATGCGTTCGTCCAGCGCCTTGATCAGCGCTTCGGTGCGTTCGGGTTTTAGCCAGGGTTGCTTTTTCATGGTTTCACCGCGGTCAGTGAGATGACTTCGAAATGGGGCGGCCGGCGCTCGCGCGTCACCGTTTCTGCATTGACGATGTTCAATCCGGCCTTTTCAGCGAACTTGCGCAGCTCTTTGTCGGTAAAGCCGAGATTGACGTGGCCGTACGACTCCACCACGGCTTTGTGTTCGTGCTTGCCCAAACTGCTCAGCAACAACCGGCCGCCACGGCGAAGCACGCGGGCGGCCTCGGCCACGGCCTGTGCTGGTTTGGCCGCATAGGTCAGTGCATGCATCAGCACCACCAGGTCGAAGCTGTTGTCCTTGAACGGCAGCGCATGCATGTCGCCTTCACGTACTTCCACGTTCGGGAAACGCTGCAAACGCTGCCCGGCGGCCGCCACCACGCGGGCGCTGGTGTCGACGCAGACGTAGCGCTTGGCGTGCGGCGACAGCAGCTCGGCCAACACGCCATCGCCCGATGCGATGTCCAGCACGTCGCCGGTTTCCAGCAGGGGCAGGGCGGTCCGCGCCAACGCCTCCCAGGTGCGCCCGGGTGAGTAGTGGCGTTCCATGTCGCCGGCTACCGAGTCGGCCCAGTTCTGGTCGGCCGCGCGGCTGGCCAGTACCGCGGGCACGCGTTCGGCGTCCTGGCGCAACAACGGATCGTCGCTGCCTTCCTTCAGGCTGCGCCACAATTCGCGCTGGGCGGCATCCAGGTTGTCCTCGTCAAACCGGTAATAGGCGGAAACACCGGCGCGGCGATCACGGACCAGGCCGGCTTCCTTCAGTTTGGCCAGGTGAGTGGAGACGCGCGGCTGGGCCAGCTGGGTGATGGCCGAGAGCTCGGCTACCGTCAGCTCCTCACGCGCCAGCAGTGCCAGCAGACGCACGCGGGTCGCGTCGGCAAAGACTTTCAGCCGGGTCGACCAGGCTTCCAGATCCATAAATATCTTCCTATCGCGATATAAAGATATTGTCCTGCTGGAGTCGCCTCGGGTCAAGCATGGGCATACGGCTGCGGATGGTGCCGGGTTACAATTGGTATTCAAATTTCAGAGGGATGGCTTGTGGATTTCGCATTCACCGAAGAGCAGTTGATGATCCAGGACGTGGCACGCAGGATCGCCCAGGAGAAGATCGCGCCCAGCGCGGAACACTTCGACAAGACCGGCGAATTCCCGCTGGACAACATCCGCCTGCTGGGCGAGAACGGCTTGATGGGCATCGAAGTGCCGGCCGAGTACGGCGGCGCGGGCATGGACCCGATCGCCTACGTGCTGGCCATGGTCGAAATCGCCGCCGGCGATGCCGCGCATTCCACCATCATGTCGGTCAATAACTCGCTGTTCTGCAACGGCATCCTGAAATACGGCACCGAAGCGCAGAAACAGAAGTACGTCCGCGCGATCGCTGAAGGCGCTGAAATCGGCGCTTTCGCATTGACCGAGCCGCAGTCGGGTTCCGATGCCACCGCCATGCGCTGCCGCGCGGCCAAGCAGGCGGATGGCAGCTTCGTCGTCAACGGCAAGAAGAGCTGGATCACCTCCGGCCCGGTGGCCAAGTACATCGTGCTGTTCGCCCTGAGCGACCCGGACAAAGGCGCCCGCGGTATCACCGCGTTCCTGGTCGATACCACCAAGCCGGGCTTCCACCGCGGCAAGACCGAGCCCAAGCTGGGCATTCGCGCCTCCGCCACCTGCGAGATCGAGTTCACCGACTATGTGGTGGACGCCGATGAGGTATTGGGTGCCGAAGGCGAGGGCTTCAAGATCGCCATGGGCGTGCTGGACGCCGGGCGCATCGGCATCGCCTCCCAGGCGATCGGCATCGCGCGTGCGGCTTACGAGAAAACCGTGGAATACGTGAAGGAGCGCAAGGCCTTCGGTGCGCCGATCGGCACCTTCCAGATGACCCAGGCGAAAATCGCCGACATGAAATGCAAGTTGGATGCGTCGTTGTTACTGACGTTGCGCGCGGCATGGGTAAAAGGGCAGGGCCAGCGTTTCAGCAACGAGGCTGCCATTGCCAAGCTCACGGCCTCCGAAGCGGCCATGTGGATCGCTCACCAGGCCGTGCAGATCCATGGCGGCATGGGATATTCGAAGGAAATGCCGCTGGAGCGTTATTTCCGCGACGCCAAGATCACCGAGATCTACGAAGGCACCAGCGAAATCCAGCGCCTGGTCATCGCGCGGAACGAGACGGGGCTGCGCTGAGGAAAGCCTTTTGAACACGGATTGACGCGGATAGAGCGAAACAGAGCGGATAGGCATATTGAATGCTTTATTCGTGCTCATCTGTGTTGATCCGTGTCCAGGACTCTGGCTTGTGACCGCGTCCGGAAGAAGTTGCCAAAAGCGGGCGCGAATCGAGGTGGAGGGGTTGCAGCGTGGTTCGCCCATCCTGGCGCGCTGCGGCGCGTTTGTGGTCGCGGGCGCCGTGAGGCTATCGCGGCGCCCCCCCATCTTTAGTCATGGGACGGGCCCATAAAGGTTCCGCTAGAGTTCTCCGATGCGGGGGTCTGCCTCCCGTATCCCAACCGGAGAACCTGATGCGTAAAACCCTTATCGTCTGCGCTATCGCGCTGGCCCTTGCCGCATGCGATCGCGCCGCTTCGCCGGAAGCCGGTACCGCGGCGACACCCGCCGTGGCTGTTTCGCAGGCCGACATCGCCGCGGAAACCGAGCGGCTCAACCAGTGGTTCGAGAAGAAGTACGAAGAGCAGCTGCGCTTCAGTCCGCTGCAACTGACCTTCCAAGGCCGCAAGGACCTGTACGACCAGTTGGATGACTTCTCGGAGAAGGCACAGCTGGACCAGATCGCATGGCAGAAGGCCAGTGTCGAGGAGATGGAAAAGACCTTCGATTACGCAAAGCTCAGCGACGAGGGCAAGTTCTCCTACGATCTGTGGAAGCTGCAGTATGAGAATGCGCGTGATGGCGCGCCCTTTCTTTCCAACGGCTACGCTTTCGACCAGATGAACGGCGCGCAGAGCTTCCTGCCGACCATACTGATCAGTTTCCATAAGGTCGACGAAGAGTCGGACTATGTTGCCTATGTGGCGCGTCTCAAGGAGACGGCCCGCGGCTTCGATCAATTGCTGGAACGGGCCCGCAAATCGGCCGGGCAGGGCATCCGCCCGCCGAAGTTCGCCTATGAAGGCGTCATCGATCAGTCGCGCAAGGTCATTACCGGCGCCCCGTTCTCCGCAGGCAAGGATTCGGCTATCTGGGCGGACGCGCAGGCCAAGCTCGATGCGTTGGTCAAGGCTGGCAAGATCACCGCCGAACGCGCTGCCGCATTGAAGGAAGAAACGCGTGCTGCACTACTGGAACAGCTCAAGCCGGCCTATGAGCGGATAATCGCCTGGTGTGAAGAAGACACGCCGAATGCGCTGGAGAACGCGAGTGGCGTGGGCGTGACCCAGTCCAACGGCAAGGCGTATTACGAGTACCAGTTGCGTCAGATGACCACCACCGGCATGACGGCCGAGGAAATCCATGCGCTGGGCTTGAAGGAAGTGGCGCGCATCCGCGGCGAGATGACCGCGTTGAAGGATAAGGTGGGTTTCAAGGGCGACCTGGATGCCTTCTTCGAGTTCATCGACAAGGACCCGCAGTTCGTCTTCCCGAATACCGATGCCGGCCGCCAGGCGTATATCGATGAAGCGACGCTACGGATCGACAACATCAAGAAGGAACTACCGAACTATTTCGGCCTGCTGCCGAAGGCGGATCTGGTAGTCAAGCGCGTTGAAGCGTTCCGCGAGCAGGACGGTGCCGCCCAGCATTACTTCCCCGGTACGCCGGATGGCTCGCGTCCCGGCGTCTACTACGCGCATTTGTCCGACATGAACGCGATGCCCAAGCCGGAACTGGAAGTCATCGCGTACCACGAGGGCTTGCCGGGCCACCACATGCAGATTTCCATCGCCCAGGAACTTACCGGCGTGCCGAAGTTCCGCACCCAGGCGGGATTCACTGCCTATGCGGAAGGTTGGGGCTTGTACTCGGAATGGCTGGCGAAGGAGATGCCCAACACCTACCAGGATCCGTATTCCGAGTTCGGCCGTTTAAGCTCGGAAATGTGGCGGGCTATCCGCCTGGTGGTGGACACGGGCCTGCATGCCAAGGGCTGGACCGAAGAACAGGCAGTGGAGTACTTCGACGCCAACAGTGCAGTGCCGATCACTGCAATTCGTTCCGAGGTCCAGCGTTACCTGATCATGCCGGGCCAGGCTACGGCCTACAAAGTCGGCATGATCCGTATCCAGGAATTGCGCAAGAAGGCGGAAACCGAACTGGGCGACAAGTTCGATATCAAGGGCTTCCACGACACAGTGCTCGGTGGCGGTGCATTGCCGCTGACGTTGCTGGAGCGGCGCGTGGACCAATGGATCGCCAGCAAGAAAGCCAAGCAGGCATAAGCGCAACGCGTCAAGGCGTGGCGGCGTAAAAAAGAACCCCGGCTTCGGCCGGGGTTTTTTTTCAGGTCGACCGAGTCGTTAACCGTAGCTCTGACGTAGAGCGGAGCTTGCTACGCTGCCTGTAATTTCGGCGCCTCAATAGCAGCGGAGCAAGCTCCGCTCTACGACGGAACAGCCAAAACCTGCGACGGGCCGATGTCCGCGGCGACGCGGTTGCAGACCAAAAAAAAGCCCCGGCGTGCCGGAGCTTTTTTCTTTACCACAGTGTCGCGATCAACGCGCCAGCGGCTTGTTGTGCTCTTCCAGATATTCGCGGGAGGGCTCATCCAGTTTGTCGCCCAGCATGCGCCGTACCGCCACGAAGAACACCGGGATCAACAGCAGGCCAAGGAACGTGGCGAACAACATGCCGCCGATCACGCCAGTACCGATGGCGTGACGGGCGTTGGCGCCGGCGCCGGAGGAGATCGCCATCGGCAGCACGCCCATGATGAAGGCGAACGATGTCATCAGGATGGGACGGAAGCGCAGGCGCGACGCTTCCACCACCGCATCGCGCAAGGTCTTGCCTTCGCGGCGCAGTTCCACCGCGAACTCCACGATCAGGATCGCGTTCTTCGCCGCCAGGCCGATGATGGTGATCAGGCCGATCTTGAAGAAAATGTCGTTCGGCAAACCACGCAGCATGGCGAACACGATGGCGCCCAGCACGCCCAGCGGCACCACCAGCAGCACCGAAACCGGTACCGACCAGCTTTCGTACAACGCCGCCAAACATAGGAACACCACCACGATCGACAACACCAGCAGCAGCGTCGCGGTGTTGCCGGCCAGGATTTCCTGGTACGACAAGCCAGTCCAATCGAAGCCGAAGCCGGGTGGCAACTCGTTGTTGACGATGTTTTCCATCGCCTTCATCGCTTCGCCCGAACTTTTGCCTGGTGCCTGGGCGCCCACGATATTGATCGCCGCATAGCCGTTGTAGCGCGTGAGCGAAGGCGAGTTGGTGATCCATTCCGACCGCACGACATTGGTCAGCGGAATCATCTGGCCGTTCTGCAGACTGCTGGGCGTGTAGAAGTTCGACAGCGATTCCGGACTCATGCGGAATGGTGCGTCGGCCTGCATGGTCACACGCTTGATGCGGCCCTCATAGAAGAAGTCATTGACATAGACCGGCGCCAGCATCAGACCGATGGCGTTGTAGATGTCGTTGACCGAAAGCCCCATCGTCTGCGCTTGCACGCGATCCACGTTGAGCTTCAGCTGCGGCGCGTCTTCCAGGCTGTTCGGACGCACGCCGGTCAGGTTGGGATTCTGGCCCGCCTTGCCCAGCAGGATGTTGCGTGCCTCGGTCAGCGCCGCCTGGCCCTGGCCGGTACGATCCTGCAGGTACATGTCGAAACCGCCGAACTGGCCCAGGCCGTTCACCGTGGGCAGGTTGACCACGAAGATGCCGGCTTCCTTGATGCCGAACAGTGCTCCGTTGGCTTGCTGGATGAAGGTGGCCGCATCGACCTTGCGCTCGCTCCAGTCCTTGAGCTTGATGAACGCCATGCCGACGTTCTCGCCCTGACCAACGAAGCTGAAGCCGGTCACCTCCATCATGCCGTCATAGCCCTCCATCTTTTCCAGCGTACCGCGGATCTGCGTGAACACCTTGCTGGTCCGCTCCATGGAAGCACCCGGCGGCAACTGCACGATCGCCAGCGCATAGCCCTGGTCTTCCTCGGGCAGGAAGCTGCCGGGCATGCGGGTAAACAAGAAACCGCATAGCAGGGTCAGGCCGGCAAAGACGATCATCCAGCGCGGGGCATGTTTCACCGCGCTGCCGATGTGGCCCACATAGGTATGGCTGATCTTGTCGTAGTACTTGTTGAAGGTACGGAACACGAAGTTGGATTTGTGGTGCTCCGTTGGCTTCAGCAGCGTGGCACACAGGGCAGGGGTGAAGCCCAGCGCCAGGAACGCCGAGAACACCATGGCCAACGCGATGGTCAGTGCGAACTGCTTGTAGATTTCGCCGGCGCTACCGCCTTGCAACGCACTGGGGATGAACACCGCGGAAAGCACCACGGTAATGGCGATCACCGCGCCGGTAATCTGGTCCATCGCCTTGCGGGTGGCTTCCTTGGGCGGCAAGCCTTCCTCGGTCATGATGCGTTCGACGTTCTCGATGACCACGATCGCGTCGTCCACCACGATACCGATCGCCAGCACCATGCCGAACAGCGTCAGCTGGTTGATGGTGAAGCCGATGATCGTCATGCCCAGGAAGGTGCCCAGCAGCGCGACCGGGATGACCAGCGTGGGAATGATGGTGGCGCGGATGTTCTGCAGGAAGATCAGCATCACCAGGAACACCAATATCACCGCTTCGATCAGCGTCTTCACCACTTCTTCGATCGAGATACGGACGAAGGTGGTGCTGTCGTACGGCGAGAACCACGCCACGCCCTGCGGGAAGCTGGGCTGCAGTTCGTCCATCTTGGCGCGCACGGCGGCGGCCACGTTCAAGGCGTTCGCACCGGGCAGCAATTGGACTGCGAAAGCGGCGGTGGGTGCGCCGTTCCACTGCGTCTCGAAACCGTACGCGGTAGCGCCAATGGCGATGCGGGCCACATCCTTCAGGCGCACGGTGGTGCCGTCGCTGTTGGCGCGCAGGATGATGTTTTCGAACTGTTCGGGCGAGTTGAAGCGGCCTTCCGTGGTGACCGTTGCGGTGAAGCCCTGGCCTTCTGGCGCCGGGTCGGTACCGATGGAGCCGGCGGCGAACTGCACATTCTGGCCGCGGATGGCCGCCAGCACTTCGCTGGTGGACATGCCGAAGCCTTGCAACTTGTTCGGGTCCAGCCAGATACGCATCGCGTATTCGCTACCGAACTGCTGGGTGCTGCCGACGCCGGGAATGCGCGAGATCTGATCCAGTACGCGCGAACCGACGATGTCGTTCAACTGTTCGCGACCGACCGCCGGATTTTCCGAGCGCAACGCCGCCACCATCAGGAAGCCGGCGTTGGCCTTGGCCACCACGACGCCCTGCTGCACCACTTCGGTGGGCAGACGCGGTTCGGCCAGCGCCACCTTGTTCTGTACCTGCACCTGGGCGATGTCCGGATCAGTACCGGTCTGGAAAGTCAGCGTGATGCTGGAGCCGCCGCTGGCACTGGACGAGGAACTGAAGTACAGCAGGTTATCGATACCAGTCAGCTGCTGTTCGATGACCTGGGTGACGGCCTGTTCGGCGGTTTCCGCGCTGGCGCCCGGATAGGTGGCTTCGACTATCACCTGCGGGGGCGCGATGTTGGGATAGGACTCCACGCCTAGGTTGAAGATCGCGATCACGCCACCCAGCGAGATCAGGATCGCCACCACCCAGGCGAAGATCGGTTTTTCGATGAAGAACTTGGGCATTGGGGGAATCCCTTACTTTTCAGGGGCGGCGGGAGCAGCCGGCTGGCTGTTGCCCGCGGCCGCAGGCTTCCATGGAGTGGGTTTGGCAGGCGCGCCGGCCTGCACCTTCTGCACGCCGGACACGATCACCTGATCGTTGGCGGCCAAGCCGCTGGTGACAACCCAATTGCCATTGCTTGGGTTTTCGGCGGTGACGGTCTTGCGAGCCACCTTGCCGTCTGCACCGATCACGTACACGTAGGCGCCTGCCGCATCACGCAGCACAGCGTCCTGTGGAATCAGGAACGCATTCTTGCGCTCGCCCAAAGTCGCCTTGAGGGTCACGAACATGCCCGGTAGCAGGACCTGATTCGGATTGGGAACGCTGGCGCGCAGCGAAACCGCGCCCGTGGCCGGGTCCGCCACCACGTCGGAGAAGTCCAGCGTGCCCAGTTGGTCGTACGCGGTGCCATCGGACAGCACCACCTGCACCTTCGCATCGCCCGCTCCGGTCAGTTCCACGCCGCCTTTGCTTTGCGCTCTGCGCAATGCTTCCAGCTCGGTTACGCCGAGCGAGAAATTGACGTAGAGCGGATCGATCTGATCCACGGTGGTCAGCAGGGTGGCATCGGTCTGGCCCACCAGCGCGCCTTCCGTTACCTGCTGCTTGCCAGCGCGTCCTGAGATCGGCGCGGTGACATTGGTGTAGCTGAGATTGATGCGGGCGGACGCCACACTGGCTTGAGCCTGTTGCACGGCAGCCGCCGCATTGCGTTCGGCGGCCTGGGCGTTATCCAGATCGGACTGCGAAACGAACTTCTGCGGTGCCAACTGACGGGCGCGGTCAGCGGCGATCTTGGCGTTGGCATAGGTCGCTTGCGCCGATGCCAAGTTCGCCTGGGCGCCGCTCAGCGATGCCTGCAATGGGGCCGGGTCTATCTGGAACAACACCTGGCCTTCCTTCACGTCGCTACCTTCCCGGTAGACACGTTTCACCAGGACACCAGGAACGCGGGCGCGTACGTCAGAGCTACGGAAGGGCGCCAGTCGTCCCACCAGATCGCGCTGCAGCGGCACCGACTGCGGCGTTGCCTTGACGACGCCGACTTCCGGCGGTGGTGGTGCGGGCTGTTCCTGTTCTTTGCAGGCGGCCAGCGCCAACAGGAGGGCGCAGCTAAGGGCGAACGGACGGACGGGGGCGGTCATGGGTGAAGCTCCGTATCAGGTTTTGGTTGTTTTGGTTTTTGTCGATCTAAGCCGGACAGCGGGCCGGGCAACAGGGTCTACCGGCGTTATCGCAACAGGTGAGAACGCGCGAAGGAAAGCATCGACGGCGAACTCGGCCCAACGTTTTCGCAGTGTGTCGGTATCGCGGTGCGGCATGCCGAAACGCTGCCTTTCGAAGTCCATGCCGACGATCATGCTCAACAGAAGCTCCGCGGCGTAGTGCGGATCGTCATGCCTCAACTGGCCCCGTTTCATGGCGGCCTTCAGCCAGACAGCCAAGCGTTGCGCCAGAGTATCGCAGGCATCACGGTAAAGCGCCTGTGCCTCTTCAGGGAACTGGTGGGCTTCCGCCGCCATCAGCTGGCTGGTGGCGAGAATCGCGGGATCGCACAGATGTTCCAGATGCTGGATGGCGAAAGCGACCAACGTCGTGCGTGGATCGTCGTAATACTCCGCCAGGCGAGCAGTAGCCAGATCCAAGTGTTCGCTTATGACACTGCGTATCAACCCCTGCTTGCTGCCGAATTGCGCATAAAGCGTCTGCTTGGAGCAGCCGGCGCGTAGAGCCACGGCCTCCATGCTGACGCGGAAACCTTGTTCGGCAAGCAAGGCACGCACGGCATCGTGCACGCGCTGGCGCCGTTGCTCGCTGACGGAAAAGTTGGGGGAGGCTGACATGCGGGCTGGACTATACCGTCCAGTTTAGAATTTGAACAGCTTGCAAGGTGCCGAAAAGTCTGAGCAATCCAGGCGAATCCTGGTTCGTAAAAAGCATGTGACGATCCGCGAAGGGCGCGGGGAGCACCGCTCACCCTTCGGCCTGCTCCACATGGAAGCGAAAAAACCGGATTGCGAAACCCTGGCGAATTCGGCTATTGCATCGGAGGTAATCAATCGCACACGAATTTGCAAGCGCTTCTTTTGACGCCTCGCAACAAGTGTTGTCATCGGGCGCGGGGCTACAATGTCCAATCGCATACCACCTGTCGAGCCACGGCCCGCATGAACGCTGTTCGCACCCCGAAGAAAACGCAGAAGAAAAAACCGAAACCGGAATCGAAAAAGACCGTCACCCAGGCCGCATCAACCAAGAAGGCGAGCACCAAGCGAGCCGCCACGGGCGCAGCCGTCAAGCCTGCCGCCACAACAGACACTGCTGCAAAGCGTGCATTGGACGCGACAGCGGCGTCGCTGGTGATGCCGGTAACCAATGGCACGGTGCCGACGTTCTCGTTGGAGCCCGTCTTCACCGCCATCCGCAAGCGCACGCCGGCGCGGCGCCAGGCAGAAGCCAAGGCGTTCGCGGAGGCGTTCTACAAGCGCATGGAATCGGACGAGTATCCACACCACAGCGCCGAAAGCTGGGCCGCGATCGCCTGCGACATGCTGGAATTCGCCCGTGTGCGCAAGCCGGGTAGCGCCAATGTGCGCGTGTTCAACGCCAACATGAAAGCGCATGGCTGGGAATCCCCGCATACCGTGCTGCAGATCGTGAACGACGATATGCCGTTTCTGGTGGACTCGGTCAGCATGGCGTTGGCCGAAATGGGCGTCGGCGTGCACGTGCTGGGCCATCCCTTGGTGCGCTTCACTCGCGACAAGGCGGGCAAGGTCACGGCGGTAGGCGAGGGCAAGCCTGAATCGCTCATGTTGTTGGAGATCGATCGCCAGCCTGCCGGTGACATGGCCGGCATCGAGAAACACATCCGTGGTGTGTTGGATGAAGTGCGTTCCATCGTGCGCGATTGGGGCACCATGCGGGAAAAAATGGTGTCGCTGGCCGACGACCTGGCCACCCGCCGCCTGCCGATCAGCGACGCTGGACGCCATGAGGCGCAGGAATTCCTGCGTTGGGCAGCCAACGATCACTTCACCTTCTTCGGCTATCGGGAATATCGCGTCGAAAAAGGCAATGGCGATGGCATCCTGAAAGCGGTGGAAGGTAGCGGCTTGGGTTTGCTGCGCGGCAAGGACACTTCCACACCGCGCACCATCAAGTCGCTGGCGGCGCACTACATGCCGCAGTCCGGCGCGGTGGATGCGTTGATCCTGACCAAGACCAACCGGCGTTCCAACGTGCATCGGCCGGGGAACATGGATTACATCGGTGTGCTGGAGTTCGACGCCAAAGGCACGCCTATCGCCGAACAACGGTTCATCGGTCTTTACACCTCCAGCGCCTACAACCGTCGCCCTTGGGAAATCCCGCTGGTGCGTGAGCGCTACGAACACGCGATGCGCCAGTCCGGCCTGTCTCCCAACAGCCACAGCGGCAAGGCACTGCGCCATATCCTGGAATCGTTGCCGCGGGAGGAATTGTTCCAATCCACCGAAGAAGAACTCGCGCGGACCGCGATGGGCATCCTGGGCTTGCAGGAACGTGTGCGCAGCCGCCTGTTCCTGCGCCGGGACCGCTATGGCCGCTTCTTCTCCGCGTTGGTCTATATCCCGCGGGAACGTTTCAATACTGATGTGCGCCTGCGCATCGAAGCCTTGCTGAAGGAAGCACTGCGCGGCGAATACGTGGACACCAGCGTGCAATTGGGTGAATCACCCCTGGCGCAGTTGCATTTGACCGTGCGTCCCAAGGTCGGCGAACGCGTCGATGTGGACACCGCGGCGCTGGAAGAGAACCTGGCGCATCTGCTGCGCAACTGGCAGGACGATCTGCGGGAAACGCTGATCGCACGCCATGGCGAATCGGAAGGCTTGAAGCTGGCCAGTGGTTACGGCCGTGCACTGCCGGCGGGCTATATCGAGAACGTTTCGCCCCAGGTCGCCGCCAATGACGTGGAGCATCTGGCCGCATTGAAAGGACCGGACGATCTGCGCCTGAGCCTGCACCGCTCGCGCCACGTGCCGGCCGGGGAAGGCCGCCTTCGCCTGAATCTGTATCGCCAGCTCAATGACATTCCGCTGTCCGACGCGCTCCCGCTGATGGAGAACATGGGCCTGCGGGTGATCTCTGAGCACCCGTTCCGGCTGGAAGCCGGCGGTACACCGGTTTATGTCCAGGAATTCGAAGTCGAACCTGTCGCTGGCGAGATCGACGTCGACCGGCTGAGTGCACCTTTCGAGGAAGCTTTCGCCCGTGTCTGGCGCGGCGATGCCGAGAACGACGGGTTCAACAAGCTTGTACTTCGCGCCGGGCTCAGCTGGCGCCAGATATCGGTGCTGCGCGGCTATTGCAAATATCTGCTGCAAACCGGCGTGCCGTTCTCGCAAAGCTACGTCGAAGAAACACTGAACCGTTATCCGCTGCTGGCGCGTCTGCTGGTGGAGTTGTTCGAAGCGCGGTTCGACCCCGCCACGGGTCAGGAAAGCAAGGCGCAGATCAAACAGGGACAGGACCAGTTCGCCGAACAGCTGCGGGCATTGGCACAAGGTGACGATGCCACGCTCGCAGCGCTGCGGTACGTCATCGACGCGCGCAACGAAAGCCGCGATGGCCAGGTGGAGGCCACCCACAAGACCTTGCTGAAATTGATGGACCGGGTTTCCAGCCTGGACGAAGACCGCATCCTGCGCGGCTTCATGGGCACCATCGAAGCCACTTTGCGCACCAGCTACTACCAGAAAGGTCCGGACGGCCAGCCGACGCACGTCGTCAGCTTCAAGTTCGATTCGGCCAAGGTGCCGGATCTGCCCAAGCCGCGTCCTTACCGCGAGATATTCGTCTATGGCCCGCGGGTGGAAGGCGTGCACCTGCGTTTCGGTCCGGTCGCACGTGGCGGCTTGCGCTGGTCTGATCGCCGCGAAGATTTCCGCACCGAAGTGTTGGGCTTGGTAAAGGCGCAAATGGTGAAGAACACCGTCATCGTGCCGGTCGGCGCGAAGGGCGGATTCTTCGTGAAGCGTTCGCCTATCCCGACCGGCAATGCCGCGGCGGATCGTGATGCGGTACTGGCGGAAGGCATCGCCTGCTACAAGATGTTCATCCAGGGCTTGCTGGACATCACCGACAACATCGTTGTCGACAACCGCGGCGGCGGCAAGATCGTGCCGCCGGTGGACGTGGTGCGCCATGATCAGGATGACCCGTATCTGGTGGTGGCCGCTGACAAGGGCACAGCGACGTTCTCCGATATCGCCAATGGTTTGGCCATCGCGCACAACTTCTGGCTGGGCGATGCGTTCGCTTCCGGCGGTTCGGTGGGCTACGACCACAAGGGCATGGGCATCACCGCACGCGGCGCATGGGAGTCGGTCAAGCGACACTTCCGCGCGATGAATCGCGACACGCAGACGCAGGATTTCAGCTGCGTGGGTATCGGCGACATGTCGGGCGACGTGTTCGGCAACGGCATGCTGCTGTCTCCGCATATCCGTTTGCTGGCCGCCTTCGACCATCGCCATATCTTCCTGGATCCCGCTCCGGACACGGCGAGCTCGTTCAAGGAGCGCCAGCGTCTTTTCGCGCTGCCGCGTTCCAGTTGGGCCGACTACGACGCCTCGCTGATTTCCAAGGGGGGCGGCATCCACCCACGTAGCGCCAAGTCGATCGACATCACGCCGCAGGTGCGGGAAGCCCTCGATCTGCCGGAGGGCGTGAAGTCGATGTCTCCCAACGAGTTGATGAGCGCCATTCTCAAGTCGCCGGTCGATCTGCTGTGGAATGGCGGCATCGGTACCTACGTGAAAGCCAGTGGGGAAACCCATGCCGATGTGGGTGACCGTGCGAACAACGGTCTGCGTGTGGACGGCCGCGAGCTGCGCTGCAAAGTGATAGGCGAGGGCGGCAACCTGGGCTTGACGCAGCTGGGACGCGTGGAAGCGGCTCAGCACGGCGTGCTGCTCAACACCGACTTCATCGACAACTCCGCCGGCGTCGATACTTCCGACCACGAAGTCAACATCAAGATCCTGCTGAACGGCGTTGTCCAGGCCAAGAAGCTCACCATGGATGCGCGCAACAAGCTGTTGGCGCAGATGACGGATGAAGTGGCCGGGCTGGTGCTGTGGGACAACTACCGGCAAAACCAGGCGCTCAGTCTGATGGAGCGGATGAGCGTTTCGCGTCTGGGTTCCAAGCAGCACTTCATCCAGACGCTGGAATCCCAGGGCTTGTTGGATCGGCAGATCGAGTTCCTTCCCTCCGATGCCGAACTGGCCGAACGCAAAGCGCGAGGCCAAGGGCTGACCCGTCCCGAACTGTCGGTGCTGCTGTCGTATTCCAAGTTGGTGGCGTTCCAGCAACTGTTGGAATCGGATATTCCGGAAGACCCGTACCTGTCCAAGGAGCTGCAGCGCTACTTCCCGCAGCCGCTACAAAAGAAATATGCGGCGGATATGGAGAAGCACCGCCTGAAGCGGGAAATCATCGCCACCGCGGTCACCAACACCACCATCAACCGCATGGGCGCCACCTTCCTGCTGCGGATGCAGGAAGACACAGGCCGCACCTCGGCGGAAGTAGCCAAGGCCTTCACGATTACCCGCGAAACGCTGGATGCGCGCGCGTTGTGGAACCAGATCGATGCACTGGACGGCAAGGTGCCCGAATCGGTGCAGATCGACGCCTTGCAGGTGATCTGGTCGGCCCAGCGCAGCTTCACTCGCTGGTTGCTGACTCGCAAAGGGCCGATTCCAGCCATCGCCACCGCGGTGGATCGCTATCACGACGGTTTCGATGAAATCCGCGCGGCCGAGGGCGTGCTTCCCGATTCGCTGCGCCCGGCGTACGAAGCCAGTCTGCTTGAATGGAAGGAAAAGGGTCTACCTGCGGAACTGGCTGGACAGCTCGCGGCGTTGCCATACCTGGAGCCGTCCTGCGACATCATCGAGCTCGCGCGCGAGCGCAAGCTAAAGCCGGTGGAAGTATCCAAGGTGCATTACCGCCTGGGCGAGGCCCTGCATCTGCCGTGGCTGCTGGACCAGATCGATGGCCTGAAGGTCGATGGACGCTGGCATGCGGTTGCCCGTGGCGTGCTTCGTGACGAACTGGCTAATCATCAGCGCACGCTGACCGGCCAGGTGCTGTCGACGCCCGGTCCGAATGCAGGCGAAAAAGTCCGTCATTGGCTGCAACGCGACGACGCAGGTCTGCGCTTCACCCTGGCGATGCTCAACGAGCTGGCCGCGCAGAAGACGCTGGACTACCCGACGGTCTCGGTCGCTGTGCAGCGGTTGGCGCAATTGGCCGTGCAGGGCTGATGCCTGCAGCAGGCCGGGAGTGCTCCCGGCCTGCTGCAACCTCTCCTTGTGGGAGCGACGTGAGTCGCGACTGGACGCCGGAAGAGCGTTTTGAACACGGATCAATGCAGATCGCCACGGATAAGCACATCGGACGCCTTGATCCGCATTCATCTGCATTGATCTGTGTATAAGGCTCTTTGTTCCGGTCGCGACTCACGTCGCTCCCACAAGGAACGTGTTTGAACACCCTGTGGCACCCAACTCCCGCTATCCTCTGCAGAGAACTCTTGGAAGACGCGGATGAGCCAGACCCCACGCATCGCTTTTCTCGCCAGTCCTACCGACGAAGCACAACAGGCGCTGGCGACGCTAACCGCTCAACATGGTTCTCATGTGCCGGCAGAAGCCGACGTGCTGTGTGCGCTCGGCGGCGATGGTTTCATGCTGCAGACGCTGCATCGGCATGGCGGCCTCAGCAAACCCGTGTTCGGAATGAAGCTGGGTACCGTGGGATTCCTGATGAATCACTTCCGTGCCGACGGGCTGCTGGAACGCATTGCCGCCGCTGAACCCGCCAAGCTGCGGCCGCTGGAAATGCTGGCGTTGACGGAATCCGGAGCCACTACCGGCTCATTGGCCTACAACGAGGTGTCGCTGCTACGGCAGACCCGCCAGGCCGCGCACATCCAGATCGATCTCAACGGGGAGACCCGGCTGGACGAACTGATCTGCGATGGCGTACTGACCGCCACGCCGGCCGGCAGCACCGCCTACAACTTTTCGGCGCATGGCCCCATCCTCCCACTGGGCTCGCACACCATCGCGTTGACCCCGATTGCGCCATTCCGACCGCGGCGTTGGCGTGGGGCGATCCTCAAAGCCGATACCGAAGTCCGCTTCCGCATCCTGGACCCGTACAAGCGCCCGGTCAGCGCCACTGCGGATTCGCACGAAGTCCGGGACGTGGTGGAAGTGACTATCCGCGAATCACGCGATCACACGGTGACGATGCTGTTCGACCCGGTGCACAACCTGGAAGAACGCATCCTCAGCGAACAGTTCATGGTCTGATTGAGAGAGTGAGACATCTGGCACGGAAAACGGTTATGGTCGCGGCGTAATACTTCCGCTGCGCCCGGGGCCACTGATCGGGCTGGGGAACAAACGAGTGGAATAAGCAAGTTCGGATAAGCCTGCATCTGGCCGGGGAGGGTGACGATGCTGTTGAAGTCCATTGTGGTGCTGGGCGCATGCCTGGCCGTTTCGAACGCGTACGCCTGCAAGCTGTCCAGCGGCGTGGCTCCGTTTCAAGTCAGCACCGCCACGGCGTCCCCATCGGCGCCGGAAGAACTGAAACCGCCCGAAGTGCGGGTCATCAGCGTGACCCGCGGCGTCGGCACTCGCCGTGCTTCCTGCGACGACACCGGATTGCTGACCTTGCAGGTGGAATGGCCGCGCGGAACCGACTACAAGGTGCGCGACCTTGGTTTCCAGTTCCGTGTGGTTTCAGGAGAAACAGCCTACGCGCTCTTCCCAGCGGAACCGGTCGCCGGCAAGGTGGAAGGGCGGCAGGCCGAATTCCTGTTCATGTGGCAGGACGGACCGCCTGCCGAGCAGCAACCGATCCGCCTGGAGGTGGAAGTGCGCGCGGTGACGCAAGATCATCGGCTCGGCCCGCCCACACGTTTTGTATTGGATGCTGCGCCCGGTCGGTAGGGCTTCGCCATCTCAAGAGCGATCGTCATCCCGGTGAAGGCCGGGACCTAGTGCCTTACACGACAGCTGGGCAGAAACCGCTGAGTCCGGCCTTCGCCGGGATGATGATCGGCTATTGATTCGAATAAGTAGTCGACACGAACTGCTCGAACGCTTGTCTCATCACGGAAAGACACTGCTGCGAACACGGTCTCGCCGGCCGCGGCCGTCATGCCCGATACTGTGCGCATGTCCGATAACACGCCCCGTTTGCTTACCGTTGCCGTTACCTCACGTGCGCTCTTTGACCTGGAAGAAAGCCACGGGCTGTTCGAGCGCGAGGGCGTGGAAGCCTACAGCGCCTATCAGCGTACCCACGAAGACGACGTCCTGGCGCCCGGCATTGCGTTTTCCGTAGTGCGCAAACTGCTGGCTCTGAATGTCGGCGCGCCGCCCGATACGCCGCGGGTGGAAGTGATCCTGCTGTCGCGCAATTCCGCCGATACCGGGTTGCGCATCTTCAATTCCATCCAGCACCACGGCCTGGGCATCGTGCGTGCCGTATTCACCTCCGGCGAGCCGACGTGGCCCTATATCCGCCCGTTCGGCGCGGATCTGTTCCTGTCGGCCAATCCCGAATCGGTACGACGTTCGCTGGAGCACGGCATCGCGGCGGCCACCATCCTGCCGGCACAGGCACACCAGCAACGCCACGAGCATCAGCTGCGCATCGCATTCGATGGCGATGCGGTGATCTTCAGCGACGAAAGCGAGCGAATATCGCGCGAGCAAGGCGTGGAAGCCTTCAGCCAGCACGAGCGCGCTCGGGCGCGTGAACCATTGTCCGGCGGACCCTTCAAAGGTTTTCTGTCAGCGCTGCATGAATTGCAGCAGGTCTTTCCGGCGGATGAGCGCTCGCCGATACGCACCGCCTTGGTCACCGCGCGTTCCGCACCCGCGCACGAACGGGTGATTCGGACGCTGCGTGAATGGGGCGTACGCCTGGACGAAGCGCTTTTCCTGGGTGGGCGCCACAAGGGCCCGTTCCTGGACGCATTCGGTGCCGATATCTTCTTCGATGACTCGCAACACAACATCGACAGCGCCGTCCTGCATGTCGCTGCCGGACATGTGCCGCATGGCGTCGCCAATCCAGAAAGATAGGCACTTTTGTAGGAGCGGCGGGACGCCGCTCCTACAAACACCGAATGGGCCTACGGAGTCGCCAACGGCAGGCGGATATCCGTCAACCGCCAGCGCAATCCCTGCCGGGTGAATACGAACGTCACAGGCTCACCGCTCTCATCCAGCACTGTCGCGGTGAAGCGGGACAGCGATTCATATTGATGCTGGGCGTTCTTCAACGGATCAGCCGGCACCGGTGGTGCATAAGTGTCGCCGCCCACGGTTTCGCCAATCGCCTTCTTCCACATCGAGCGTCCCTGCAATAGCGCGCCGATACCCAGAGGGGTCACCATGGTGTCCACCGCACCGCCGAGCATCTGATTCGCCGCCGAAAGTGCGAAGGCACCCAGCAAGTTCGAAGACATGTCGGGGCCGGCCCGGCGCGCCAGGTAGTCCTCCATTTGCGCACGCAAGTTGACACGCAGCGCAGGGAAATCGACGTGTTTCTCCAGCTTGGCGGTGTCCTGCTCGGCCAGGGCCTGGCGGATGCCATTGATCGCCAGATAAGGACCCGCCGCCACGTAGCCGCCCAGCGCGAGCACGAGAATAACGACCACTGCGATCCACTTCTTCATGATGGTTCCCGTGGAGACAAAACAGGCTTGGAACGATGTTGCCCTTGGATGATCAAGGCGAAAACGTCGCTGGATCCCGGCATACGCCGGGCCGAGGAAGCGGGCTAAACATCTCGTGCTCTTAAAACTCCAGGTCCAACGCAGCGCATAGATAATCCACGAACGGCGCTAATGCCGCTAGATCCGCCGCCACGGTCTGCCGCAATGTCGGGCCGGTCATGGTGGCGTTATCCAGTGATCGCCAGAAGACGAAATTCTTGTGCTTGAGGTCGTCGATGAATTCGAAATCGGCCGGAAAGCCACGCGGTGGTCGCACCAACACTTCGCTCTCCTCGAAATCGAAGCGCTTCCGGAACTTGGGTGCATGCGCCGCTGCCTTCCAACTGCCCGGATTCTCAAAGATGAACTGGCGGACGCGGCGCTGGGTATCCGGTTCGGGGTGCCACAGGCCGGCGCCGACAAAGCTTTCGTTCGGCTGCAGATGCACGTAGAACGACGGCGCTGGCACCTGCTTACGCCGCTCGTGATAGAGCCGCGCGCCCTGCCAGTTCTTGTAGGGGGATTTGTCGGTGGAAAAGCGAGCGTCACGATAGATGCGGAATAGTGATCCGCCAACGGTCTTGGGGTCGGAACGGAAATGCCCGCTGATTTGCGCCAGATCCGGTTGCAGGTCAGTCAGCAGGCGCAGAAATGGCTGCCGCACGTGGTCCTCGTACCGCTGTTTGTGCGTGTTGAACCAGGCTTTATCGTTGTTGCGGGCCAAACCGCGCAGGAATTTGAAACTGGCTTCGGAGAAATAGGTGCTCATGCCGAAGAATCGAACGAGTGATGGAAAGGGATGTTGTGTTCGGTGCCGCGATTCACGCCGCACCCACCGGGTTCTGCAACTGCGACTGTAGGTCGCCCGTCCAGGCTTGCAGTTGATCCAGCAGCGCCTGCTTGGCGCCGTCATCGATGTGCTGGACTCGCAACGCCGCGATCTCGCCGGAGAAACTCTCGAACGTGTACTCGGACAAGCCGCTATCTTCGCAGAGGCGTCGGCGACGATAATCGTCCCACCGTTCGCGTTCGTCCAGAGTCAAGGTCTCGGGCCAGTTACGGGCGCGATAGCGGAACAGAAGCTCCGGCAGGCGAGCATCCTGAAATCCGAAATCGCGTTGGCCCAACTGCGCGGGCGGGGTTGCGCGCACCTGCAGGAAACGGCGCTTATCGGCATCGGCCAGGAACCCGTCGTAGAGCGAGGCGTCCGGATCGGATACGCCATAGGCGCGTTCGTCGGCGAAAACGCGACGGACTTTCTCGGCGAGAGCGGGGCCCGCCGCGCGTAACAACTGCGCGGCAGCTTCCACACGGATCGGATCGATCTGCAGCCGGTCCAGGTCGGCCGGCCGCAGATGTGGCCAGGCCACCAAGACCGGTGCCTTGTTGAGATGCACTTCCTTCAAGGGAACGCGCACTTCGCCCTCGGGCAAATCGGCGCTGGGCGTGTACAGCCGGTCCGCTATCTGCGCGGCATCCAATCTCAGCAACGCTTCCGCGTCGCCATCGAGATCGAACACGAGTATCCGATTGTCGAAGCGCGGGTGCCGGGTGATCGGCAGCACGGGCGCAGCGCACATGCGGCTGGCGGGATACCGCTGCGAGATATGCAGCGCTGGAGCCATTGCGATGGTGTCCAGCAAGTTGGCGGCGAAGCGCTTGTCGCGCAGTTGCAGCGCGTAGTCCCAGAGACGCGGTTGGCTTTGGCGCATCAATCGCGCCATGCCGATGGTGGCGTACACATCCGAGAGCGCTTCGTGCGCGTCACCCTGGCGAACATCGTTGGCCAAAGCCAGCTGCTCCAGCTTGAATGAAGTGCTGCCGTCTTCGCGCTGAGGCCAGACGATGCCATCCGGCCGCAGGGCATGCATCAGGCGCAATGCATCCAGCAGGTCCCAGCGCGAATTTCCACCACGCCATTCGCGTTCGTAGGGATCGTAGAAGTTGCGGAACAGGCCATGACGGACGAACTCATCGTCGAAGCGCAGCGAGTTGTAGCCCAGTGTGCAGGTCTCGGGTCGCGATACTTCATCATGGATACGGCCGAAAGCTTCGGCTTCACTAACGCCTTCATGCAACGCCCGCTGCGGCGCGATGTCGGTGATGAGCGTAGCGATGGGAGACGGCAGCAGGTCGTCCGCGGGTCGGACAAAGAAACTGATCGGTTCTTCAATGATCTGAAGCTGCGCATCCGTGCGTATGGCGGCGAACTGGGCGACGCGCGTCCGGCGCGGATCAGCGCCGAAAGTTTCCAGGTCGTAGAACAGGAAACTGGCGGCCACTAGGGTGCATCCACCAGCGGCGACAGCCGTGCCAGCACCGCGGCATCCACCGACGCCCAATCGACCTGTGCCAGTGAATCGAGTCCATGCGTGGCGTTGGTCAGGATGTCGCGCTGGATCTCACTGCGCTCCAACGCCATGGCGTAAGGAATCAACATGAAAGTGACCATGGCGTAATGGGGTACGAAGCGACCGGGATGACGTTCCTGCAATGCCAGCTCTAGTTCGCGTTGCAGCAGGAAATCGGTGTTGTCCACCCGGTCGCGCATCTCCAGGTAATTCTCCAGCGCCATTTTCTGGATCGCCAGCGCATTGGGTTGCCGTTCGGCCTCGAATCCAGCGAAAGCGGCGGCGCGGTCATCATGGGAGAGAAGGTGCCGCGCCAGCGCCACGCAGTCTTCGAAGGCGCAGTTCATGCCCTGGCCGTGGAACGGTACCATCGCATGCGCGGCATCGCCCAGCAGCACCGCACGGCCGCCGATATGCCAGCGATCCAGGTAAAGCGTCGCCAGCAATCCGGGCGGATTACGTTCCCAGTCCTGTTCCAAAGTCGGGATCAACGACAGGGCATCCGGAAAATCGCGCTGGAACAGGGCACGTGCCTCAGCCCCGCTGCGGATGGTCGCGAAGCTGGGATCGCCCTGATTTGGCAGGAACAAGGTGACGGTGAAGGTTTTTTCATCGTTCGGCAGCGCGATGCACATGTAGCGGCCACGCGGCCAGATGTGCAGCGCATTCGGTTCCATCCGGAAATCGCCATCCGCGGCAGGTGGGATTTCCAGTTCCTTGTACGAATGGTCCAGGAAGTCGGTGCGTTCCCCAAGCTCCGTTTTCAGCTTCATCGCCGTGCGTAGCGAAGAGCCCGCCCCATCCGCGCCTACCAGCGAATCGAAAGCGACTTCGCGGTATTGGCCGTCGCGGTCGTCGACAAAGCGTGCGAGTGAAGCGTCGAAATCCACGCTTTCCAGTCGATGATGGAAATGCAGGTAAGCGCCGGCTTTTTCTGCCAAGTCGAGCAAGGTGATGTTGAGATCGCCGCGGTGGATCGACCAGATCACTTCCGTATCGTCGCGTCCGTAGCGCTGCAACTGCAAGCGGCCATCCAGCGAATGCACCATGCGGCCGCGCATCATTACCGCCTGCCGCATCACTGCGTCGTCGGCATCGGCCTGCCGCAATGCGTGCCTTCCGCGTTCGGCCAGCGCGAGATTGATCGAGCGACCGCCTTCATAGCCTTTGAGCCGTGGGTCGCCGCGCTTTTCGTATATCTCCACCCGCCAGCCTTCGCGCGCCAGCAACGTACCCAGCAGCGCGCCGGCCAGGCCCGCGCCGATGATGGTGATGGAGCGCTGGCGTTCAGTGGTCAACGGGATGCTCCGCTGCAAAGCTGGTGCCGATCGCGCCTGGGCGAGGACGCCGGTTTAACTAAATTCCCCGCCATGCTTCCACCTCTTCGACAAACCGATAGACATCCATGAAGCGGTTGTACAACGGTGCGGGGGAGATGCGGATGACGTCGGGTTCGCGCCAGTCGCCCAAGGTGCCCACCGACACCAGATAGTCGAACAGTTCGCGCCCGCGCTCGCGTCCGCCGATCACACGCAGCGACAACTGCGCGCCGCGTTGCTGCGGGTTATTGGGAGTAATGATCTGCAATACGTCCGACAGCCTGGCTTGGATAAGCGCTTCCAGAAAGCCGGTCAATTTCAGCGATTTGGTTCGCAGCGCCACCATGCCGGCGCGGTCGAACAAGTCCAGTGATGCGCGCAACGGTGCCAGCGCCAGGATGGGCGGATTGCTGAGTTGCCAACCCTCCGCGCCAGGCGTAGGCAGGAACTCAGGTCCCATGCGGAAACGGCTTTCTTTTTCGTGGCCCCACCAGCCGGCGAACCGCGGCCGATCGGTGCGTGCGTGGCGATCATGCACAAAGCAGCCGGCCACCGCCCCGGGCCCGGCATTCATGTACTTGTAGTGACACCAGACAGCGAAGTCGACGTTGCAGTCGTGCAGCCGCAGCGGCAGGTTGCCCGCGGCGTGCGCCAGGTCGAAGCCCACCATGGCGCCTTGCGCATGCCCCAGTCGGACGATCTCCGCCACGTCGAACGCCTGGCCCGTGCGGTACTGGATACCCGGCCATAGCACCAGCGCCAGGCGGGGGCCATGTTGGGCGATGGCGCGTTCGATGGCTTGCATCGACAGCGTGCCGTCGGGCTGGTCCGGCTCCAGCTCGATCAGCGCTTCCGCCGGGTCGAAACCGTGGAATCGGATCTGCGATTCCACCGCGTGGCGATCAGACGGAAACGCTCCCGCTTCGATCAGGATCGCCGGGCGTTCGGCGGTGGGGCAGTAGAAACTGACCATCATCAAATGAAGGTTGGCGGTCAGCGAATTCATCGCCACCACTTCCGACGATTGCGCACCCACCACGCGTGCCAGCGGTTCACGCATCAGTTCGTGATACGTCATCCATTGGGCGTGGCCGGTGAAATGACCCTCAACCGCTTCCATCGCCCACTTGTCCAACACCTCGTTGACCTGGATGCGCGCCGCGCGGGGTTGCAAGCCCAGCGAGTTACCACAGAAGTAAAGTTGTTCGTTGTGTTGATGCTTGGGAATCAGGAATTCGTTGCGCAACGCGCGCAGCGGATCAGCGGCATCGAGCGCGATGGCATGGGTGCGGGACAGCGAATCGGTCATGAGGTTTCAGTGGAAGGAAGCGTCGGACTGTGGGAGCGACGTGAGTCGCGATGGGCTTTCCTAGTGAAGCTTCGTCGCGACTCACGTCGCTCCCACAGGAGAGGTATACATGGGCTCAAGCGAACCTCGCAGCAGACAGCCCCAGCCATTCCAGCGCGGTGCCGTGATACAGGCGTGCTTGCTGGGTGTCGTCCAGCCCCAATGCGGCAATAGCGGCACCTGGTTCTTGTTCACCCAGTGGAAACGGATAATCGGTGCCCAGCATCACACGCTCGAAGCCCACCGTGTCCAGTAGATAGTGCAGCGCACGGGAATCGGCTACCCACGAATCGAAATACACGCGGCCCAGGTACTCGCGTGGATTGCGGTAGTTGTCGGTCGCCACCAGGTCTGGACGCATGTTGAAGCCATGTTCGATGCGGCCGATGGTGTAGGGGAAACTGCCACCCCCATGAGCGAAACAGATCTTCAGCTCGGGCAAGCGCTCCAGCACGCCGCCGAAGATCAGACAGCAGGCGGCGCGGGATTGTTCGGCCGGCATGCCCACCAGCCACGGCAGCCAGTACTTGGGCATCGAGGCGGCACCCATCATGTCCCACGGATGCACGAGGATAGCGGCGCCCAGCTCGCTGGCGGCCTGGAAGAACTCGAACAGCTCCGGCGCGTCCAGGTTCCAATCGTTGACATGGGAGCCGATCTGCACGCCCTGCAGGCCCAATTGGTCCATGCAGCGTTCCAGTTCCTGTACGGCCAGGCGCGGCGATTGCAAAGGCACGGTGCCGATGCCGGCATAGTGGCGCGGATAGTCGCGGCAGGCGGTGGCGGTGTGATCGTTGAGCGCCTGGTGCAGCTCCAGCGCCTGGTTCGGCTTGGCCCAGTAACTGAACATCACCGGCACCGTGCTGATCACCTGCACCTGCACGCCGAAGCGGGCGTAGTCCTGGATACGCACCTGGGTGTCCCAGGTCTTGGGCAGGATCTCGCGGAAGAACTTGCCGTCCTTGTAGATGCGGTGGCGGCCGTCGTCGCCGTGATGAATCACCGGGAATCGCGCGTCACCGTACTTGCTGGCCAGATCGGGCCAGTCGCGAGGCAGGAAGTGCGCGTGGGTGTCGATCTTGAGCATGGCCGCAGTTTAGCCGAGCCGGGTGGGGCGGGCACGGTGCGGTGCAAGGCAAAGGGGAAACAGGCGCAACGTTGGGGATTGGGGTTGGCCGGTCGATGAATGGCTTCGTAGAGCCAGCTTGCTCCGCTGCTTTGCTCGGCTCTACGAGAAATGCCTTTAAACGGCTATTCGCTATCGCCTGCCGTTGCGACGGCCTTATTGCTACTGACCTGTTGCTACCGCGGGGCGCAGCTCCGCTCTACATAAAACCAAGCAGCTCAGCTTTCGGTTGTCGTGTACTTCGCCGGCGCCGGATTCAGGTGACCGCACGCTTTGCAGGTACGAAGCTCACGCGAGGAATAGAAGCGATCGAATACGGCCGGAAAGTCGGTTTCGATGTTCTTGAGCGGGAAGAATTCCTCGTACAGCTTGTGATTGCAGTTTTCGCAGTACCAAAGCAAGCCGTCCTGTTCGTGCGGCAGGCGTTTTCGTTCGATCACCAGACCGATGGAGTCGGGCATGCGCTGCGGCGAATGCGGCACGCCCGGCGGCAGCAGGAAGATCTCGCCGGCTCGAATGGGAATATCGCGCACAACCTCCGCACCTTCCTCCGTGCGTTCCTGAACGCGCAGCACCATTTCGCCTTCCAACTGATAGAACCACTCCGCGCCCTCATCCCAGTGGAAGTCGGTGCGCTGATTGGGGCCGCCGACCACCATGACGATGAAATCGCCGGAGTAGATGACCTTGTTGCCCACTGGTGGTTTGAGCAGGTGGCGGTGTTCTTCGATCCAGGCGTGCAGATTAATCGGCGACGGCAACATCTCAGCGGACCTCTTTCAAAGCAGCGATACATTTGAGTTCTATCGCGATCGGCGTGGGCAAAGCGTCGATGCCCAGCGTGGTGCGGCAGGGGGCGCTGGCGGAATCCGGAAAATACTCGGCCCATATCCTGTTGTAGGCGGCGAAATCTCGGCCCATATCGGTCAGGTAGACGGTGACATCGGCCAGGTCTTCCCACCGCGCGCCGCTGGCTTCCAGCACGGCCCGCACGTTGGCGAACACTGCGCGGGTCTGCGCCTGGATGTCGTACTTGCGTACGCGACCGTCGGCGAAATACTCATTGCCCGGAATCGCATTGGTGGCCGGATCGCGTGGGCCGATACCGGACAGGAACAATAGGTCGCCGACCCGGCGCGCGTGCGGGTAGACACCTACGGGTGCCGGCGCGGCGGACGCATGGACGGATTCACTCATGGCGCGTCGCGTCAGGCGAAATGGCGGCCACGGCCTTCTGGTAGGCCGGCATCAGCTGGTCGCCAGAATCCACGTCCATGCCGAGTTCGCGTACGCGTCCGTCGAAAAGGCTGTAGACCCAGCCATGCACCGCCAACGGCTGCCCGCGTGACCAGGCATCCTGCACGACGGTGGTCTGGCAGACGTTGAATACTTGTTCGATGACGTTGAGTTCGCAGAGGCGGGCATGGCGCAGCGACTCCGTATCGACCTGTTCCAGCAGCGGAGCGTGCTTCATCGCCACATCGGCTACGTGGCGCAGCCAATTGTCGGCCAGGCCGACGCGCAGCCCCGTCATGGCCGCATGCACGCCGCCGCAACCGTAGTGGCCCACCAGCAGGATGTGTTCGACTTTCAGGATGTCGATGGCGAACTGGATGACCGACAGACAGTTGAGATCGCTGTGGGACATCACGTTGGCGATATTGCGATGAACGAACACTTCGCCCGGGTCCAGGCCGAGGATCTGGTTGGCCGGTACACGTGAGTCCGAGCACCCGATCCACAGGTAGCGCGGGGACTGTTGCTGGGAAAGCCGCTTGAAAAAGCCGGGGTCTTCCCGCTTTATTCGTTCGGCCCATTCCCGGTTGTTGCGCAGCAGGTTATCAAGGTCGGTCATTCGTAAGCCCGAAAGAAGTAGAAGCAAGCGGCAGGGAGGCGAGTGCGGCCAGACAATCGGTCGCGGCGATCCGGTCCCACTGGACGTCGGTGATCGTTCTCACCGTGGTTTATCCAAAGCGAGGCAGACGTTCTTGGCTTCGGTGAAGAAGCGCATCGCTTCGGTACCGCCTTCGCGGCCAAGTCCGGAAGCGGCCATGCCGCCAAAGGGGGTGCGTAGGTCGCGCATCAACCACGTATTGATCCAGATGATGCCGGCGCGCAGCTGCGCGGACAGGCGATGCGCACGGTCGAGGTCGCGCGTCCATAGCATCGCGGCCAAGCCATACTCGGAAGCATTGGCGAGCGCCAGCGCTTCTTGTTCGGTATCGAATGCCTGCAGCGTGGCGACCGGTCCGAAGATTTCCTCGCGGTTACTGGCGGTGTCCGGACCCAGGCCCTCGACGACGGCGGGCGAGATAAACCAGCCTGCGCGATCCAAGGCGCGGCCTCCGACCAGGAAACGGCCACCTTCGCTGCGTGCACGGTCCAGGCAGGTCATCACTTTGTCGAAGTGCGCCTTGGACACCAGCGGACCGAGTTGTGTCTTTTCATCGGACGGGTCGCCGACGCGCAAAGCGGCGACGCGTTCGACGAAGGCGTCGCGGAATTCGTCGTAGATACTGCGTTCCACCAGTACTCGCGAACCGCACAGGCATATCTGCCCAGAGTTCTGGAAGGCGGAGCGCACCAGCGTGTCCAGCTGGGCGTGCCAGTCGCTATCGGCGAACGCCAGTGTCGGATTCTTGCCGCCCAGCTCCAGCGACACCTTCTTCAATTGCGGGGTTGCCAGGGCGGCGATGCGGCGGCCCACTGCGGTACTGCCCGTAAAGGAGATCGCCTTGATGTCTGGGTGCACTACCAACGCTTCGCCGGTCTCGGCGCCGGTGCCGTGCACTATATTCAGCACGCCGGGGGGTAATCCGATTTCCGCTGCCAGTTCGCCGAGCAAGGTAGCGGTAAGTGGCGTGACTTCCGACGGTTTGGCAACAACCGTATTGCCGGCCGCCAACGCTGGCGCGATCTTCCAGGTGAACAGGTACAGCGGCAGATTCCACGGTGAAATGGTCGCCACGACGCCCAATGGCGCGCGCAGCGTGTAGTTCAGGCCGGCTTCGCCATGGTGCGATTCACTGGCGAACTGCGTAGCGGCATGAGCGAAGAAGCGCAGGTTCGAAATGGCGCGCGGAATCTCGGCGTCGCGAGCCAGGGAGTAGGGCTTGCCTCCATCCAAAGATTCGGCGCGGGCGAAATCCTCAAGGCGTGTTTCCAGTGCCGATGCCAGCTTCTCCAGCCAAGCGGCGCGTTCGGAGTTGCGTAGCGCCGACCATGCAGGGAAAGCCTTGGCAGCCGCGGCAACCGCCACGTCGACGTCGGCCGCATCGCCAGCGGCAACCTGGGCGAAGGCTTCGCCGGATGAAGGATCGAACACCTCCAACCAGCGACCGCTCGCCGCCGGACGCGCTTGGCTGTCTATCCAGTGGGGCAGGGACTTCATGGGCGATAGCTTAACTGCTTTGCCGTTGGGTTCTTCGACAGGCTTGCTCTGGCGAGGACAGGGTCAGGGCTAACCACATCGTCATTCCCGCGAAGGCGGAGACGACGAACAAAGCAAGCTGTTCGGGCCGTCCTAGATCGACTGCATCCTTCCACCGTCCACCGCCAGGCTGACGCCATTTATGTAGGCGGCGGCAGGACTGGCGAGAAAGGCGATGGCATTCGCCACTTCGCTGGCGTCGGCGAAACGTCCTGCCGGGACACTGGCGGTCATGGTTGCGGCGACCGCTTCTTCGGTCTTGCCACTGCTGGCCGCACGGTCGCGCAGAATCTGGTCCAGCCGCTGCGTACGCGTATAGCCGGGCAGCACGTTATTGACGGTGATGCCCTCCGATGCCAGTTCACGCGACAGCGTCTTGGCCCAGCTGGCCACCGCGCCGCGAATCGTATTGGATACGCCCAGGTTGACGACAGGTTCCTTCACCGAAGTGGAAACCACGTTGACGATACGGCCCCATCGCACCTTCTGCATGCCCGGCAGCACCGCTTGCACCAGCGTCTGGTTGGCGAGCAAGTGCCGATGGAAGGCATCCAGGTAAGCGGAAGTATCGGCGTCGATAGCGCGGCCGCTGGGGGGGCCGCCGGTGTTGTTGATCAGGATGTGCACGTGCCGTTCGGCGACCAGTCCTTGCAGTCGTTCGCGTAAGACCTCGTGCTGCGAAACATCAGCGGCAATCCAATCGTGTCGTTGCGCGGCGGAGATCTTCGGCAATGCGGCCGTGACCTCCTGCAATACATCAGCTCGCCGCGACAGTACGGTCACATCGGCGCCGAGCAGGGCCAGTTCGTGCGCGGCTGCGCGGCCAATGCCTTCGGATGCGCCGCAGACCAACGCGTGTTTGCCAGAGAGGTTCAGGTCCATGCGGGGTTCCCGTAAGTCGAAGCAAGAAGCTTAGCCCAATGGCGTTAGGCTTGTTTTCTCTTCAAGGCTTAGGCGCTTTACGTCGAGCGGAGCTTGCTCCGTTGCTCTTCTCGGGCTGACGAGAAACGCCTTTAAACGGCTATTCGCTATCGCCTGCCGTTGCGACGATCTCGTCGCCATCACGGGGCGCAGGTCCGCCCTAACGTCAGTCCCGGACAGCTTCCCTGTGGGAGCGACGTGAGTCGCGACGTTGATGTTTCCGGTCGCGACTCACGTCGCTCCCGCAAGGGAGGTACCCGTGCATGCTGGCAAGTTGCGGCAGACAAGAAGGCATCAGCCTTATTCGGGCGTCCGTCGCCCCAATCGCTCCAACATGATGTCCGCGACCTCATTGGCCTGCGGATCCCCGGTCCCGCGCAAGCCGGTCGCGGCCGCTTGCACGTTGGCGGAGGGATGGTTCTGGCTGAACTTGAACTTCAGCTCGATCTTTTCCGGAATGAAGCGAAAACCGATGATGCCGCGCAACTGGCTGACGTGGTCCGGTCGCTCGTGCTCGAACCGCCAATCACTGCCCACTCGTGCCTCATTGGCAATGCTCAGCCGGTCCACGATGCTGGCCAGCACTGCCACATCGTCAGTGACTTCCAATCGGCCATACAGGTGCGCTACCGCGTAATTCCACGTCGGGACGCGTGCGGCTTCTTCTTTGTCCGGGTACCAGCCTGGCGAGATATAGGCATGCGGTCCATGCACGATCATCAGCGCACTGCCTGCATGGCGGGCTTGTGGGTTCGGCTTGGCCCAATGGCCTTCGATGACCACCTGTTCGCCATTCCTTGCGTACAGCACGGGCAAATGGCTGACGAAGGGGGCTCCCGCGTCTGTGGTAACCAGCGTGACGAAAGCGTCGCGCGCAATCAGTCGGTCGAGTTCCGCCACGTCGGTTTCGGCGAAGGCGCGCGGCGTGTACATACGGAACTATGCCCGTCCGCCCAGTTGCTGGACCATCAAGCCACGCAGCGCTTCATCATTATCCGCACGTGGCGGCGATACCTCGTCAAGCGAAAAACCGCGAGCCAGCGCATCGTCTTCGTCCAGTCCATCGAAAGCGACGAACTCGGCATCGAACAATGCCGCGCGTGCGGTGTCTTCACTGTCATAGGCGAGATTATTGCCGTCACTATCCAGCACCACGGCGGTGCCGCCCTCGAGCACGCGCAAGCGTGCCCAGATCAGCATGCGGCCAAGCGACGCCAGGAACCAGCTTTCGGAAATGCCAGGAGTGTTGTCTTCGTTCATGCCAATGTCACCGACCATAGCCACAGCAACCCCGCCATTGCCAATGCGACAAGAATGACCAGCATGGCGACACGCGCGGGCGTGGCCAGGCCGCTCAGTGAGCTGTCACGGCTTGCGCGATACTGGCCGGACATCAGCCAGCGCAGCGCCTCCAGCTTCAGGAATGCGCCTGGCCCCCATTGCGCGGACAGGTCGGCATGGCGATCGCGGATGTGCACCAGCGTCAGCGGCCAGAAGATCACGAAAGCGCAGAAGCCGGCGATGGCGACACCGACGAAACACAAGGCGAAAAACAAGATCACTACGATGACACCTCGGTGAACATGCGGTGTCCCGGCTGGTGCCGGGACGGCAAGCAAGAATCAGAACTCCGCGTTGCCTGGTGCGCGCGGATAGGGGATCGCATCGCGGATGTTGCTCAAGCCACAGACATAGACCACCAGCCGTTCGAAGCCCAGGCCGAAGCCGGCGTGCGGGACCGTGCCGTAGCGGCGGAAGTCGCGGTACCAGCCATAGTGCGATGCATCCAGTCCGAACTGCGCCATGCGCGAATCCAGCACGTCAAGGCGTTCCTCGCGCTGCGCGCCGCCGATGATCTCGCCGATGCCGGGCGCCAATACATCCATCGCCGCGACGGTCTTGCCGTCGTCGTTCAGTCGCATGTAGAAGGCTTTGATGTGCTCGGGATAGTTCAATACCACTACCGGACGCCCGATATGCTCTTCGGTCAGCCAGCGCTCGTGTTCGGTCTGCAGGTCCAGGCCCCATTCCACGGGGAAATCGAACTTCTTGCCCGATTTCTGCAACAGGCCGATGGCATCGGTGTAGTCGATGCGCTCGAACGGTGCATTGACGAAACTTTCCAGTCGCGTAAGCGCATCGGCCTGCACACGCTCGGCGATAAAGGCCATGTCGTCGCCGCGTTCGTCCAGCACCGCGCGGAACAGATACTTCAGGAAATCTTCCGCTACCTGGGCATTTTCCATCAGGTCGGCGAAGGCGATTTCCGGTTCGACCATCCAGAATTCGGCCAGGTGGCGGGTGGTGTTGCTGTTTTCGGCACGGAACGTCGGCCCGAAGGTATAGACCTTGCTCAGCGACAGGCAGTAAGCCTCCACGTTGAGCTGGCCCGAGACGGTCAGGAAGGTTTCCTTGCCAAAGAAATCGCGGCTGAAATCCACTTCACCCTTGCTGTCGCGCGGCAGGTTGGCGAGGTCCAGCGTGGACACGCGGAACATCTGGCCTGCGCCTTCGGCATCAGAGGTGGTGATGATGGGCGTGCTGATCCAGTAATAGCCGTGTTCGTGGAAGAAGCGGTGCACGGCTTGGGCCAGGCAGTGGCGAATGCGGGTCACCGCGCCAAACAGATTGGTGCGCGGGCGCAGGTGCGCGACTTCACGCAGGAATTCCAGTGAATGCGCCTTGGGTTGGATCGGGTAGGTTTCCGGGTCTTCCACCCAGCCCACCACTTCCACGCTCTCGGCCTGGATTTCGAAGCTCTGTCCCTGTCCCTGGGACGGCACCAGCGTGCCAGTGGCGATTACCGCACATCCCGCGGTCAGGTGCTTCACTTCGGATTCGTAGTTGGACAGCGTACTGGGCGCCACCACCTGGATGGGTGCGAAACAGGAGCCGTCACTGACGTTGACGAAGGACAGGCCCGCTTTGGAGTCGCGCCGTGTGCGCACCCAGCCGCGCACTGTGACCTCGCCGCCCGCGGGAAGCTTGCCCGCCAGCGCTTGTTCGACGCTTACCACCGTCATGACTTGAATCCTTCCGTAATGGGACCATGTAGGGAACACGCAGTTTACCGGGTGAGCTGGCATGCTTGCGAGGCATTGCCTCACGTGCCGGCGAACGCCCGGCCAAGGATGACGGCCGGGCCGGTTTGCCCGAAGTCAGTGGCATTACGCCATGGAAGGCATACGTGCAGTCACCCGTCACCGTTATAACCTCTATAATCACCCTCCTATTGGTTTGAGATTCATATGGCCGTCACCCTGACCCCAGTCGCCTTCCAGCGTGTGCAGCGTTTCGTTGCCGAGACGGGCGCCTTGGGTTTGCGTTTCGGTGTGACCCGTACCGGCTGTTCCGGCTGGGGCCACGTGGCCGATCTGGCCCGCGAGCAGCGCGAAGGCGACACGGTGTTTGAACAGGATGGCGTGAAGATCTATATCGACGCCGATAGCCTGGCTTTGGTCGATGGCACTGAAATCGACTTCGGAAAGCAGGGCCTCAGCGAAACCTTCGTGTTCCGCAACCCGAACGCCACGGCCGAATGCGGCTGCGGCGAAAGTTTCACCACGCAAGCCGACGCGGCGTAATCCGGCCGCGATTCCAAGCGTGAGCCGCGCCGTGGCGGCGACGAACGCTTAAGCACTGTTCCGGAATAGTCCTCAGCCTTAAGCTGCCGCTTGGTCGTGTCCGGAGTTCACCCATGTATCGCTTTTTTCTTCTGGCTGCCGTGGCACTTGTTGGCTCCGAGTCGGCGCAGGCTCAACACGCCACGCGCAATTCCCAACTGCATGCGCTTTTCGCAGAAGAGTGGGAGAGGGGCCTGCGCGAGAACCCTGAGAACGCCAGTTACCAGGGCGACAACCGCTATAACGATCGCTGGACCGATCTCAGCCTCGAAGCGATCGCCCGGCGCGAAGCGGCCGATAAAGCCGCACTGGACAAGCTGCGCACCATCGATCGCGCCGCCTTGTCGCCGGCTGACCAGCTGAACTACGACACCTTCGAATGGCAGCTGCAGCGGGCAGTGGCACGCCAGAGATTCCGCGAATACCTGCAGCCGGTTGGTCACCAGGGAGGTCCGCAAACCGCCGATGGACTGGCAGAAGTACTGCCGTTCGCATCGGTCAAGGACTATCGCGATTGGCTGAAGCGGATGGAGGCCCTACCGAAGGTCATTGACCAGACCATCACGTTGTTGGAAGAGGGCTCCCGGACGGGCAACGTCCCGCCGCGCGTGTTGATGCAACGGGTACCGGCTCAGATCGCTGCCCAGGTGGTCGGTGACCCGGCTAAAAGTCCGTTTTATCGGCCGTTTGCCCGCTTCGCCGATAGCATCCCAGCAGCGGAACGCGCAGACCTGCAGGAGCAAGCCAAGCAGGTCATCCTGACGCGGGTCGTGCCGGCGTATCGCAAATTGGGCGAGTTCTTCGAGAACCAGTACCTGCCCAAGACCCGCGACGGCATCGCCGTAACCGACTTGCCGGATGGCCGCGCTTATTACGACTTCCTTGCCGGCTACTACACCACCACCGACTTGAATGCCGAACAGATCCACAAGATCGGATTGGAAGAGGTGGCGCGCATCCGCGCTGAAATGGAGAAGATCAAAACAGAGACGGGCTTCAAGGGTTCACTGACTGAGTTCTTCGCTTATCTGCGTACCGACGCCAAGTTCTTCCACAAGACGCCCGATGCGCTGCTGACTGCCTACCGCGCCCTCTCCAAGCGGATCGATCCGGAATTGGTGAAAGTATTCAAGACCATCCCACGCATGCCCTATGGCGTGAGGCCAATTCCCGACAACATCGCCCCGGACACGACCACTGCTTACTACCAGCCTGGCGCCAGCGACGGCACCCGTCCTGGCTACTACTACGTCAATCTGTACAAACCGGAAGTCCGCCCGACCTGGGAAATGATGCCGCTTTCGCTGCACGAAGCAGTGCCAGGCCATCACTTCCAGTTCGCGCGCGGACTGGAGATGCCGGACGCTCCCATGTTCCGCCGCACCGCGTACTTCGTGGCTTATGGCGAGGGCTGGGGGCTTTACGCGGAGCAGTTGGGTTATGAAATGGGCCTGTACACCGATCCCTACGATCGCATGGGCCAACTGGCTTACGAGATGTGGCGGGCGGTGCGGCTGGTGGTGGACACGGGCATGCACAGCCAGGGTTGGAGCCGCGAAAGGGCCATCGAATACTTCACCGACAACGCGCCCAAGACCCGCCAGGACATCGTGAACGAGATCGACCGCTATATCGGTACCCCTGGCCAGGCATTGGCCTACAAGATCGGCCAGATGAAGATCTCGGCGCTTCGCGCCAAGGCTGCCCGGGAACTAGGCCCCAGGTTCGACCTGCGTGCTTTCAACGATGCCGTGCTGGAGACAGGGTCGGTCCCGCTGGAGGCGTTGGAGCGGCATGTGGATGCCTGGATTGAGGGGGAGCGGGGAGCGGAGAAGGGGAGCGAACCGGCAGCCGGAAAGGATTAGTGAATAGCCTTCCTTGAAAAAGGAGCATCCGCTTGTGCCAGCGAGCTGCGGGGTTACTTCTGTTTTTCTGGGAAGAGCCAGAGCAAATCCCCCTCAATCCCCCTTTTTAAAGGGGGAGGCAAAGCGAAAGCCTTTATCGGCTCCCGGCTCCCGGCTCCCGGTTCCCGGTTCCTAGTTCCCAGTTCCCAGTTCCCAGTTCCCAGTTCCCGATTCCCGATTCCCGATTCCCGATTCCCGATTCCCGATTCCCGGCCTTCTTGCACCTAAGTATCTGACCTGCCATAATTTCTGGCTCCCAGCGGCGGGTACTGCTGCCTGGGTTCTTGCTCCACCGCGTCCACTCCGGGCGGTCGGGGAGCTGTCCGACCGGTTTCCCACGTGGAACCGGCCCACATCCGAAAGGTAAATAACGATGCGTCACTATGAAGTCGTGTTCCTGGTCCATCCTGACCAGAGCGAACAAGTGCCTGCGATGATCGAGCGTTACAAGTCGATGATCGAAGCCGGCAATGGCAAGATCCACCGTCTGGAAGATTGGGGCCGCCGTCAGCTGGCCTATCCCATCCAGAACCTGGTCAAGGCCCATTACGTACTGCTCAATATCGAAGTCGAGCAGGGCGTGCTGGCCGAACTGACCGAAAGCTTCCGCTTTAATGATGCGGTGCTGCGCCACCTGATCATGAAGCGTGATGACGCCGACACCGAGATGTCGATCATCATGAAGAGCAAGGACGAGAAGGGCGACAAGCCGGAGCGCGGCGAGCGTCGCCGTCGCGACGATGACGAAGGCGAAGTTGTTGAAGCTTCGGCCGAACCTGATTCCGACACCGTCGAAGCCGCTTAAGCGCGCCCTTTAGGAGCACACACTCATGTCCAAGTTCTTCCGTCGCCGCAAGTTCTGCAAATTCACCGCCGAAGGCGTGAAAGAGATCGACTACAAGGATCTCAACACCCTGCGCCAGTACCTGACCGAGACCGGCAAGATCGTGCCGAGCCGCGTCACCGGCACCAAGTCGCGTTACCAGCGTCAGCTGTCCACGGCCGTCAAGCGCGCACGTTTCCTGGCGCTGATCCCGTACACGGACAACCACGACGTCTGATTGCGGTAAAGAGTGAAGTCGGCGGCTAAGCCGCCTGCCAACAGTAAAGGGTGAATGCTCTTTACCACTTGCAGTCCGCACAGCGGACGACTTCACTCTTCACTAATTACCCACTGTCATTCGGACAGCCCACCGCTGCGGGAGGATTCCCGCTAACGAATACGGAGCAACACCATGGAACTGATTCTTCTGCAAAAAGTCACCAACCTCGGCGTCCTGGGCGACAAGGTCAACGTCAAGCCGGGTTATGGCCGCAACTACCTGGTCCCGCAGGGCAAGGCTGTGCCGGCGACCGCCGCCAACGTTGCTGAGTTCGAAGCCAAGCGTGCTGAGTACGAAGCCAAGGCCAAGTCCGTGCATGACGAAGCCGAAAGCCGCCGCGCCAAGCTGGAAGGCGCCAGCGTGACCGTTCGGGCCAATGCGTCCACCGAAGGCAAGCTGTTCGGTTCGGTCGGCCCGCGCGACATCGCCGATGCGTTCACGGCTGCCGGCATGCCGCTGGAAAAGAGCGAAGTGGTGATGGGCGAAGGCGCCATCCGCAACATCGGCGAGTTCGAAGTGATCGCCAAGCTGCACGCCGACGTCGAGACCACCATTAAGGTCATCGTCGAGCCGGAAGCCTGAGTCGCCATTCAGGCAAGCAACAAGAACGGGCGCCGCGAGGCGCCCGTTTTTTTTATGGGTGAGCCACCTGGAGCGAATCATCAAGATGGAACGCAACCGTTGGTCGGACCGCGTCAGGCTTAGCCGGGGCTGGTCGCAACGGATGAGATGCCCACCGGTTATCCACATGGTTATCTGCAACCGTCCAGCGGTGGAACGACTACCATGCCTGACCCCGTTCCCTTCGCTGCCCTTCGGCTACAGGAGTCCGTAGCACCCATGCCCGTACGCCCCGGTTTTCGCCACGACATTCATGACGCGCGCATCGAGCAGCTGCGTGTGCCGCCGCATTCCATTGAGGCCGAGCAGGCCGTGTTGGGCGGGTTGATGCTGGCGCCGGAGGCCTACGACCGCATCAATGACAAGCTGACCGAGCGGGATTTCTACCGTCGCGATCATCAGCTGATCTACCGCGCCATTTGCGAGCTGGCGGAAAGGAATCGCCCCTACGACGCGGTAACGCTGGGCGAATGGTTCGAGTCGCAAGGGCAGATGGAGCAGGTCGCCGGCGGTGCTTACCTGATTGAGCTGGCCAGCTCCACGCCGTCAGCCGCCAATATCGTCGCTTATGCGGAAATTGTCCGCGACAAAGCGGTGATGCGACAGCTGATCGACGTCGGTACCGAGATCGTCAACGACGCTTTCCAGCCGGAGGGTAAGGAAAGCAACGAGATGCTGGCGGTCGCCGAGCAGAAGGTCTTCGCCATCGCCGAAGCCGGCGCGCGTGGCCGCACCGACTTCGTGGCGATGAACCACGCCTTGAAGGACGCTTTCGAAGTCCTGCAAAGCCGCTTCGAGAATGGTGGCAGCGTTACCGGCCTGCCTACCGGCTATACCGAGTTCGACGAAATGACCGCTGGCCTGCAGCCGACTGATCTGTTGATCCTGGCGGCGCGTCCGGCGATGGGCAAGACCACGCTGGCGTTGAACATGGCCGAGTACGCCGCTATCAAGTCGAAGAAAGCGGTAGCCATCTTCTCTATGGAAATGTCGGCCGCGCAGCTGGCGCTGCGCCTGATCTCCTCCAACGGCCGCGTCAACGCCACCCGCCTGCGTACCGGTCAGCTGGAAGACGAGGATTGGAGCCGCGTTACCAGCGCCATCCGCATGCTGAAGGAAACCAAGATATTCATCGACGACACGCCCGGCCTGTCGCCGGATGTGCTGCGCTCCAAGGCACGCCGGCTAAAGCGCGAACACGACTTGGGCCTGATCGTCATCGACTACCTGCAGTTGATGTCGGTGCCGGGCAACAGTGAAAACCGTGCAACGGAGATCTCGGAAATTTCGCGATCACTGAAGGGACTGGCCAAGGAACTCAACGTGCCGGTGATCGCGCTGTCGCAGCTCAACCGCTCCTTGGAAACACGTACCGACAAGCGCCCCGTCATGGCAGACTTGCGCGAATCCGGCGCTATCGAGCAAGACGCCGACGTCATCGTCTTCATCTATCGCGACGACTACTACAACAAGGAAAACTCGCCAGACAAGGGCCTGGCCGAAGTCATCATCGGTAAGCAACGTAGCGGCCCCACCGGCTCGATCAAGCTGAAGTTCTTCGGCGAATACACCCGCTTCGACAACCTGGCGCACGACTCGGTAGGCAGCTTCGAGTAGGTTGGGCACGTGGCCGACGTTCCCCGAGGCCGAGTTGCAGCGTCGGGGGCGTGGCACCGACTTGCAGATCCAGGCGGCGCCACTCACGCGGCCGAGCGTCGATAGCTATTTGCGAATGAAGTAGGTGACGTACAGCGCGCCTTGCTTGTCGCTGGTCACCGAGGTGCGGGTATCGAAGAACGCGTCCTTGAACCAGGGCTCTTTCGCTATGCGAAAAGTGAGCTGCTGCCAGTCGGCGTTAGGGTGTTGTGTCTCCAGGACACGAGCGGCCGCGGTAATCACGCACACCGTTCGTGCGCAGCGCGGGCGACTGACCTCCAGGCCGGTAAAGCCGCGGCCATGTTGGTCAAGCGCCAGCTGCAACGACTGTTCAAGCCGTGGCGACCAATCCGGATCCGGCGCTTCGGCGCGTGCGAGCAGCGCGTAGTCCTGGCCGTCTTTATCCAGGCCGTCCAGCCGTGGGAGAACGGCGTCGATCCGCGCCTGGCCTTCCGGTGACATGGGACGCGGGCCTGTTTCAGCCAGCGAAGATAGTCCCGCGGGTCGCCCTATCGACTGGGCGAGCTCCGGGGTTTGGTTCGCCGATTCGGCGCCGGGGGAGATCGGGTCATTGTCTTCACCAGTACTACGCGCGCGCCCTGCCGTGTTCGAAATTCCAGCGTCCGCCACGGCAGGGTCGATTGCGGCAGTATCCGTGGCCTCCGCGGGTGCGCTGCCCGCAGAACTGCGCTGCCAGAACCACCATGCCAACAGGATCGTGACGACCAGAGCCGGAATGAGCACGATGGCAAGTCTTCGGGTCCGTTTCATAGGCTTTTCAACCTCCGGCGCGGCTTTGACTGCGTGCCGGTATACCTCAACGGAAGCCGGCTGTGCAACACGTGAGGGGAGTGATTCCCGGCTCCATTTTGCTGCTTCCGGCAAGCGGCCATGTTGCTTTCGGTTGCCGACGATCACGGCGTTACAATCGCTACATGGACGATTCGCTTTCCCGCGCCGATTCACAGTTTCTTCCCGCGTATCGCACTCAGGCGAGCGATCGCCCCACGCGAATCCGAATCGACCTGGACGCGCTGTCTCATAACCTGCGTGCATTGCAGGGGCACGTAGGCGTACCGGTCATGGCGATCGTCAAGGCCAATGCTTACGGCCATGGCTTGGTGCCGGTGGCGAAGCACCTGCAGAGCCAGGGTGTCTCTCAGCTTGGCGTCGCCTTCGTCGAAGAGGGCATCGCGTTGCGCCAGGCCGGCCTGCGCGTGCCGATTCTGGTACTGGGCGGCATCCATGCGCCGCAGGTGACGCAATTCATCGCTCACGATCTGGAAGTCACGGTCTCGTCGATCGTGAAGCTGCGGCAGGTGGAGCGGTCGGCCGAATCGATGGGCCGCAAGGCGGTGATCCATCTGAAACTCGACACCGGCATGGAGCGCATCGGGGTGCATACCGAGAATGCGGCACCGTTCATCGAAGCCGCAATCGCCTCGCGCTGGTGCACGGTGAAAGGTGTCTACTCGCACCTGGCCTGTTCCGACGATCCCGATTCGCCGATGACCCGGGAGCAGTTGCAGCGGTTCCTCGCCGCGTGTGCGTACTTCGACCGGGTCGGGGCGCCGATGCCCGTGCGTCATCTCGCAAATTCGGGTGGCGTTCTGCATTTTCCAGAGACACACCTGGACATGGTGCGGCCTGGTGTCGCGTTGTATGGCGTACTGCCTGACCCGGCATCACGTGCAACCGTCGATCTGCGTCCATCGCTCTCGCTGGTCTCCAAGGTGGTGTACTTCAAAGTGGTGAAGACAGGGCACACCGTGAGCTACGGCGCCACCTGGACCGCGGCGCAGGACACTCGCGTCATCACGGTGCCGATCGGCTACGGCGACGGCTATCCACGCTCGCTGTCCTCGCGCGGCATGGTATTGGTGCGGGGGCAGCGCCACCCGATCATCGGCCGTATCTGCATGGACCAATTCATGGCGGACATTGGACCCGACGGCACCGCCTACAACGAGGACGAAGTCGTCCTGATCGGCCGGCAGGGCGATAACATCATTTCGTGCGAAGCGGTGGCGCAGACCGCCGGCACCATTCCTTACGAGATACTCACCGGTCTCAACGAGCGCATTCCGCGCGAATATATGGGCGGCGCGTTCGGGCAGCGCGGTCCCGATTTCGTTGGCTAGATGACTTCGCGCCGCAAACAGGTGCGCCGCGGCCGTGTTCTTGGCTGCACCCGTCCGTGGCAGGATGGCGACACGCTTTCGTAGCCTTTTCTGGGTCCTTCATGCCACACGCGCTGGTCTGGCTCCGCAACGACTTGAGGCTCGACGACAACCCGGCGTTGCGGGCGGCGCTGGAGGAGGGCTATACGCCGATTCCGGTCTACATCCATGCACCGGAAGAGGAAGGCGAGTGGCCGCCCGGCGCGGCATCGAACGCGTGGCGACATCATTCGCTGATCGCGCTGGACGCGGATCTGCGCAGCCGCGGTTCGTATCTGCGCGTGTTTCGCGGTCCTTCGCAGGAAACGCTGCAGCGGTTGGTTGCCGAATCCGGTGCGCAAGCGGTGTTCTGGAATCGAAAGTACGAACCCACCACCCAGTCACGCGATGTCCAGTTGAAGAAGCAGCTACGCGAACAAGGGCTGCATGCCAGGAGCTTCAACGGCACGCTGCTGTTCGAGCCGGGGCGGCTGACCACCGGCCAAGGTGCTCCGTACAAGGTGTTCACGCCATTCTGGAACGCGGCGTTGGCACAGTGGCGCACGCCGGAATGCTGGGCAGCACCGGCGTGGATGCCGGCCGATGCCATGGCCGAAGGAGAAGCGATCCACGCGCTCGGGCTACAGCCTTCTACCCGATGGGACAAGAATTTCTGGCAAGACTGGCAGCCGGGTGAAGCCGGAGCACATGAGGCACTGGAAGTCTTCATCGATGGCGCATTGCAGGGTTACCACAGCGAACGCGATTATCCGGATCGGGTGGGCACCTCTCGCCTGTCGCCGCATCTGCATTTCGGCGAAATCGCGCCATGGCGAGTCGTCGAGAAACTGGAACAAGTCCGCAGCGCCAAGAACGGTGCCGACATCGATGCCTACATCCGCCAGTTGGGCTGGCGTGAATTCGCTTATCACCTGCTGCACCATTTTCCCGCTACGGTGACCGAAGACTTCAATCCGCGGTTCGCCCATTTCAAGTGGGCCGAGCCCGATGTCGTGGCGCTGGCGGCCTGGCAGCGCGGCACGACCGGCGTGCCCATCATCGATGCGGGAATGCGGGAATTGTGGGCGACGGGCCACATGCACAATCGCGTTCGCATGATCGTCGCCAGCTTTCTCACCAAGCATCTGCGCCATCACTGGCTGCATGGGGCGAGATGGTTTTGGGAGACCCTGGTAGATGCCGATCTCGCCAACAACACTTTGGGCTGGCAGTGGTCGGCAGGTACGGGCGCCGACGCGGCGCCGTACTTTCGTATCTTCAATCCGGTGACCCAGGCGGAGCGGTTCGATATCGACGGCACTTACATCGCCCGTTGGGTGCCGGAACTGGCGTCACTTCCATTGCCCGAACGGTTTGCGCCCTGGCGACAGCCCACATTGTTGGCGAGCGTGGCGCCTTCCTATCCGCAGGTGCCTTTGATAGACCTGGGGGAAGGACGGGATTCGGCGTTGGCCGCTTACCGGAAGATCGGTAGCTTGCGATAGGCGCCGCGTTGACGCCCTTCGCCGCCACATGCTTCACTCGGGCTGGGAGAGGAGAACAACATGGCAACAAAGAAAGCGCCCGGAAAGCCGCGCCGCGAACCGATGTCGCGGGTCGACACCGCGTGGTTGCGGATGTGCCGCCCCACCAATCCGATGATGATCACCGGCGTCCTGATGTTCGACGAGCCGATGACGCTGGAGCGGTTGAAACAGGTGATCAAGAAGCGCTTCCTGGCGTATCCGCGTTTTCTGCAGAAGGCGGTTGACACGCCGGCCGGAGCCTCCTGGCTGGAAGACGCCGACTTTGACCTGGACTGGCACGTACGCCTTACGGCGCTGCCTGGGCGCACCGATCCGCGTTCGGAGAAGAAAGCGCTGGAGCGCTTCGTCAGCCAGTTGGCTTCCACGCCGCTGGACAAGACCAAGCCACTTTGGCAGTTCCACCTGGTCGAAAAGTACGGCTCTGGTTCGGCGTTGGTGGCGCGTATCCATCACAGCTATGCCGACGGCATCGCGCTGGTGCAGGTGCTGTTGTCGCTGACCGATACCAGTCGCAAGCCGGACAAGAGCAGCGAGTTGCGCGCCGCATGGTTGAAGAAGGATGGCGTGGAAGTCGTTCGCCGCGTCGGCGCCGTCGATCGCTACATCAAGCTGGGCGGCAAGATGCTCGGCAAGGGCATGGAAATGTATCGCGATCCTTCCTTGGCCGCGGTGCTGGCGAAGGAGGGCGGCGAGATCGGCCGCGAGTTGTTGGCCGCGCTGGCCTTGTCGGACGATCCGCCGACCATGCTGCGAGGCAAACTGGGTGTCAGCAAACGCGTGGCGTGGGCGGAGCCTCTGGGGCTGGAGGAAGTAAAGGCGGTCGGCCGCGCCTGCGACTGCACCGTCAACGACGTGCTGATGGCCGCTGCCGCCGGCGCGTTACGCAGCTACATGCTGGAACGCGGCGAAGATATCGACGGCATCACCTTGCGCGCCACGGTGCCTGTCAACTTGCGGCCGCTGGAACATGCCAAGAAGCTTGGCAATCACTTCGGTTTGGTATTCCTGGACTTGCCGGTGGGTGAGGGCAATCCGATCCGGCGACTGGAGCGTGTCGCTGAATGCATGAATAACCTTAAGAATTCAAGGCAAGCCATTGTTGCATTTGGACTTCTTGCTGCTCTCGGCATGGCCCCGGCAGCGCTGCAGGGCGTGGCGCTGGAGCTCTTCAGCCGCAAGGCGACGGCCGTGGCGACCAACGTCCCGGGACCGCAGCAACCGCTCTACATGGGCGGCTGCCGGATGCGTGAAATGATGTTCTGGGTGCCGCAGACAGGCTCCATCGGTATCGGTATCTCCATCCTCAGCTACAACAACCAGGTGCATTTCGGTTTGATCGCCGATGCCAAGCTGATTCCAGACCCGGATGCAGTGATTCGCCGCTTTGGCCCGGAGTTCGAAAAGCTGCTGTATCTGGCACTGATGAGCGATTGGGACCGCGCGCTGGATGCCTCTTCCGCTAGCAGCCTGGTGCCTGATGTTGCCTGAATGAATGGCGAAACAATCGCGATTTATGAACATCTCTGTGGTTAGCTTTAGCGGTTAGGTTGTCCCGCAAGGCCCCTCAAGGAGGTTCCAATGAAAACGATGTTCAAGACCAGCGCGCTTGCTGCGCTTACTGTCACTCTGCTGGGCGGTTGCGCCAGCTATACCGGCCAGACCAGCGATCCCAACGACCCTAACCGTACCCGTACCGGAGCCCTGATTGGTGCTGGTATCGGCGCTGTTGCCGGCCTGCTCAGCGGTGGCGATGCCACAGAACGTCGTCAACGGGCACTGGTGGGTGCCGGCGTAGGTGGCTTGGCCGGCGGCGGTATCGGCGCCTACCAGGACCGGCAGGAAGCCGAACTGCGCCGCCAGACCGCGGGCACCGGCATCGATGTCACCCGCGATGGCGACGTCATCAAGCTCAATCTGCCCGACGGCGTGACCTTCGATTTCAACAAGGCTGAGTTGAAGCCGCAGTTCTACCCGGCCCTCAACAACGTCGCCGCCACGCTCCGCGAATACAACCAGACCATCGTGGAAGTCACTGGTCACACCGACAGCATCGGCAGCGATGCGGTCAACCAGCGCTTGTCCGAGCAGCGCGCTTCATCGGTCGGTAACTACCTGATCGGCCAGGGGCTGATGCGCGAGCGCTTCGAGATCGTCGGCATGGGCAAGCGCTATCCCATTGCCAGCAACGATACCGAGTCCGGCCGCGCCCTGAACCGACGGGTCGAAATTCGCGTGGTGCCGGTACGCAGCAGTTGAGGCGATAGATTTTTTTATCGCTTGAAACGGGCCGCGCGAGCGGCCCGTTTCTTTTCAGACTTAAGAGCGCTGGACGCTGATCAATGCGGATGAATCAGATCACGCGATTACTTTGGAGCAAAAAAGTTGTCATCCCGGCCTGCGCCGGGATGACGAATCAGTTAGTACTTCGTACCTCTTGTCCGCTTTGGTCCGTATCCCAAGCTCTTCCGTCCCCAAAGCCTGTACCACGCCCGATGTCAACCCGTTTCGCCGCGGCGCGCGGCTTGCCACAATCGCCGTCCCACCCGGAACACCGGGGCCTATCCGAACGGAAGCAATGCAAGACAGTAATTCGAAAATCCCCATGCAAGCCGTCGCCCTGCAGATCGCCAAGACCATCGCCGCCGAGATCGGCGCGGAGACCGCCCAGGCACGTGCCGCTATCGCGCTACTGGATGAAGGTGCCACCGTTCCCTTCATCGCCCGCTATCGCAAGGAAGTCACCGGCGGCCTGGACGACACTCAGCTACGCAATCTGGAAACGCGCCTGACCTATCTGCGCGAACTGGAAGACCGTCGCGCCGCAGTCCTGGCCAGCATCGAAGAGCAGGGCAAGCTGACCGACGAACTGCGCGCCGAAATAGAGGCCGCTGACAGTAAGTCGCGCCTGGAAGACCTGTATCTGCCGTACAAGCCCAAGCGCCGCACACGCGCGCAGATCGCACGCGAGGCTGGCCTGGAGCCGTTGGCGGACGGCTTGTTGAACGATCCTACCCAGGTGCCGGAAACATTCGCCGCCGGTTTTGTCGACGCAGAAAAGGGCGTCGCCGACGTGAAAGCAGCACTGGAAGGCGCCCGCGCCATCCTGATGGAACGCTGGGGCGAAGACGCCACGCTGGTGGGTGAGCTGCGCGAATGGCTGCATGAAGTCGGTGTGATCCGGGCGCGGGTCGCCGAAGGCAAGGAAACCGAAGGCGCCAAGTACCGAGATTATTTCGAGCATGCCGAATCGCTGGCGAAGATTCCTTCCCACCGTCTGCTCGCGCTGTTCCGCGCCCGCCGAGAAGAAATCCTTTTTCTCGATCTGGACCCCGGTAGCGAAGCGGAAGCCGGCCATCAATTCGCCGAGGGCAGGGTCGCTCAGCGTGCTGGCGTTTCCGCGCAGGGCCGTCCTGCCGACAAATGGCTGCTGGATGCCTGCCGCCTGACCTGGCGCGCCAAGCTGCACATGCACCTGCTGCTGGACCTGTTCGGCCAGGCACGCGAGAAAGCCGAAGCCGAAGCGATCGCGGTGTTCGGCGATAACCTCAAGGACCTGCTGTTGGCGGCGCCGGCAGGTGCGCGAGCGGTGCTGGGGCTGGACCCTGGCCTGCGTACTGGCGTCAAGGTCGCCGTGGTGGACCGCACCGGCAAGCTGGTCGCCACCGACACCATCTACCCGCACGAACCGCGCAAGCAATGGGATCAGTCGTTGCATACGTTGCGTGCGCTTTGCGCCAAGCATCAGGTTGAGTTGATCGCCATCGGCAACGGCACCGCCAGCCGCGAAACCGACAAGTTGGCCGGTGATTTGATCAAGCTGGCGCCGGACCTGAAGCTGCAGAAGATCGTGGTAAGCGAAGCCGGCGCTTCGGTGTATTCGGCATCGGAATTCGCCGCACGTGAATTCCCCGATCTCGATGTCAGTATTCGCGGCGCGGTGTCGATCGCCCGCCGCTTGCAGGATCCGCTGGCCGAACTGGTCAAGATAGAACCCAAGGCAATTGGCGTGGGCCAGTACCAGCACGATGTCGATCCGTTCCGGCTGGCGCGCGCGCTGGATGCCAGGGTCGAGGACTGCGTGAATGCCGTCGGCGTGCACGTCAACACGGCTTCCGCGGCACTGCTTTCGCGCGTGTCTGGCCTGTCTTCGACAGTCGCCGAAAACATCGTGCGATTCCGCGACGAGAACGGCCCGTTCCGCAGCCGCAAAGCGCTGATGGAAGTGCCGCGTTTGGGAGAGAAGACCTTCGAACAATGCGCCGGCTTCCTGCGCATCGCTGATGGCGACCAACCGTTGGATGCTTCTTCCGTGCACCCGGAAGCTTATCCTGTGGTCGAGCGCATCGTGAAAAGCTGTGGCCGCGAAGTGAAACAAATCGTCGGCGATGCCAGCTTCCTGCGCAGCGTCAAGCCCGAGCAGTTCACCGATGAGAAATTCGGCGTGCCAACGGTGCGCGACATCCTCAAGGAACTGGAAAAGCCAGGCCGCGACCCGCGTCCTGAATTCAAGGCGGCGCGCTTTGCCGACGGTGTGGAAGAACTCAAGGACTTGAAGGTCGGCATGATCCTGGAAGGCGTGGTCAGCAACGTGGCCGCCTTCGGCGCTTTCGTCGATATCGGCGTACACCAGGACGGCCTGATCCATATCTCCGCGCTGGCCGACCGTTACGTGAAAGACCCGCGCGAGGTGGTGAAGGCGGGCGACATCGTCAAGGTACGCGTGCTGGAGGTGGACATTCCTCGCAAGCGCATCGCACTGACGCGCCGCTTGGACGAAGCTCCGGCACCGCAGGCGCCGCGTGAGGAACGTGGTCCAGCGCGTCCACCCTCAGGACAGCGGCCCGCTAACGGCCGAGACGGCGGACGCGGGCAGGGCGGCTTCAATAAGCCAGTCGCCGCGCCGCCAGCGGATAACGCGCTGGCAGCGGCGTTCGCCAGGGCCAAAGGCAACGCGTAGTCGGTGTTGCTTTTGTAGGAGCGCCGTCCTGCCGGTAGGAGCGGCGTCTCGCCGCGAGCTCTTGCCGTCAGATCGCGACGGAAGCGAAGAACTCGCGCCGGGACGGCGCTCCTACGTAGACGGTGTGCGCCTTACGGCCACTTCATCTCGCCCTTGCTGACCTTGGCGCTCAACTCCAGCGAAGGCAGCGCGCCAAGCGTGGGATAGCGCTGCTTCATCGCGGCGATCAGTTCGCCGGAGTTCTTCGCCTTGGCCGCTTCTTCATCGTAGGCCTTGATGTAGTCGGCGGTGAAACGCACGGCATCCAGGTCCTGCGGCGCAGCAGGTGCGAAATGACCGGGGATCACCCGTGCCGGTTGCAAGGCTTCGATGCTGCTCAGCGTGGTCAGCCAGTCGGCGTGCGATTGCGGCGTCTGCGTGTCTGCCATCCACACGTGCTGGCCGGCCATCACCGGAATCCCGCCAGCTACCGTCTTGATTGACGGAATCCACACGAAAGTGCGGTCCGGCGCAGGACCACCCAAACCGACGATCTGCAGTTTCTGTCCCTCCAGATCCAGGCTGTCGCCTTGCAGCGGCTCGGGCATGACGATCTGCTTCGGCGCACCGGTGCCGAGTATCGGGCCCCAATGAGCCAACTTGCCGGCGCTGGATTCCTTGATGTGCGCGATGGTCTGCGGCGTGGCGAGCACCTTCGCATCCGGGAATGCCTGCTTGAGTGTTTCCAGACCGAAATAGAAATCAGGATCGCCATGACTGATATAGATCGTCGTCAGGCGCTTGCCGGAAGCGCGAATCATGTCCACCAGCTTTTGCGCATCGGCGGTGGAGAACTGTGCGTCGATGAGGGCGGCTTCCTGCGCGCCGCTGACCAGCACCGAGGTCACCGCGAAGATGCCTTTCTCGCCAGGGTTGTAGACCTCGGTTTTCAGCGGCTGTGCGGTGGCTTCGGCGGCTTGGGTAGCGGGTGCGGTCGCTTCCGTTGCTGGTGCGGTGGCCGGCGGCGTTTCGCGGCTGCATGCGGTCAGCGCCACAGCAAGCACGGACATGCAGAGAAGGGGCAAGCGGGACTGTTTCATGTCGGTTCCATGTTGTGGCGGGATGAAGGCAATGGCCGATGCGGCGTCAGTACGCCACGGTCGCTATCTGACGAACGAACCGTGGTTGTTCGATCTCGCTGACAAAAGCGTCCGCATAGTCGGAATAGCTGATGGTGCTCTTGCCTTGCGCGTCGGCCAGCAGCGTCTTGGCTTGTGTGCGGAAATTGCCCTGTTTTTCGCCAGGACCGATGACCGCCGCGGGCGCGTAGAACGTCCAATCCAGATCGTCGGTGGACTGGTACAGCTTGAGCGCATCGCGGTGCGCCGACGCAACGGATTTATAAGCGGGCGGGAAGCCTTCAGTGTCGACCAACTGCACGCCGGGCGCGACTTCCAGGCTGCCGGCGCCGCCGACCACTACCAGCCGCCGGATGCCGGCTGCGCGCGCAGCGGCAATCAACGCCTGAGTGACCGGGCTGACGCTGGCTTCGTCGCCGGGGGCAGGGCCGTATGCGCTGGCCAGCACGTCATGTCCGCGGAGGACGGCGACCAGGCCATCGTGATCGTCGAGCGCGGCGATGGCGATGCTGGCGCCGTCCAGTTCGGCGGGCAGATCAGTGTCACGGCGGAGGACCGCGGTGACTTCGTGCCCGCGGCGGATGGCTTGCTGGGCGATATGGCGGCCAATGGTTCCGCTGGCGGCGACAAGGGCGATTTTCATGATGCGCTCCGAAAAGGGGAGGCGACACTGTAGCGAGCTGAAATCGCACGAAAAATGGCTTATAAGTACTCAATTTGTTGCATGGATCGACCAAATAGTGGACCGAATGACCGCCATGACGGTTTTTGTCGAAGTCGCCGAGCGCGGCAGCCTGACCGCCGCCGCCGACGCCCTGGACATGTCGCGGGCCATGGCTACGCGCTATCTGGCCGAGTTGGAGGGCTGGCTGGGCACACGATTGTTCCATCGCACCACGCGCCGGATCAGCCTGACCGCAGGCGGTGAACTGGCGCTGGAGCGCTGCCGCAAGCTGCTGGAGCTAAGTGCCGATCTGCAGGCGTCCGTCATTGAAGACAATGACGGCACGCCGCTTCATGGTCAGCTCCGCATTACCTGCAGCACCTCATTCGGCCAAAGCCAGATGGCATCGGCGGCAGCCGAGTACGTAGCGCGGCATCCCGGGGTGCGCGTGGACATGCTGTTGCTGGATCGCACGGTCAATCTGGTGGAAGAACGCGTGGACCTTGCCATCCGAATCACTCACGAACTGGATCCGAATCTGATCGCCCGGCGATTGTCGATCTGCCGTTCGCGCTTATGCGCGTCGCCGGACTACCTGCGGGCGCGAGGAATGCCGATGCGCGCCGAAGACCTGGCATCCCACAATTGCCTGACCCATCATTTCGTCGGAAAAAGCCTCTGGCAGTTGCGCCGGGATGGGCGCGAGATCGCGGTTGCGGTGGGCGGCAACATCAGTGCGAATGAAGCCAGCGTTTTGTTGCAGGCAGTGCGTGCAGGTGCGGGTGTCGCCATGCTGCCGACCTTTCAGGCAGCGCCTTTGCTCCGCAGTGGTGAACTGATCTGCGTGCTTCCCGACTACGAAGTGCCTTCGATGGGAATATACGGCGCATACGCCACTCGTCGCCTGCTGCCGGCGACCGTGCGTTCGTTCCTGGACTTTCTTGCCGACCGCTTCGGCGATGAGCCCGATTGGGATCGCGATCTGGTGTAGCGGAAAACGTGTTGACGATAGTGCCGATGCACATGGAAGCGGGTCATGTTTTCGTGGACATTACGTCAACGCAAAGTGAAACGATGCGTCTCTTCACGTTGGGCACACCGTGGTAAGTCACATCCTTGCATCAGGCTACAAAGAGGCAAGGCATGCATACCATCATCGAACCGGCGGAAGGACGGCTAGGCATTCTGATGCCGGGACTGGGTGCGGTGGCGACAACGCTGGTCGCCGGCGTCGAGGCGATCAAGAAGAACCTCGCACAGCCCATCGGTTCGCTGACCCAGATGGGCAATATTCGCTTGGGAAAACGTACTGAAAACCGCTGCCCCGCGATCAAGGATTTCGTGCCTCTGACGGAGCTGGAGGACATCGTGTTCGGTGGCTGGGACGTCTACGGCGACAACATGTACGAAGCGGCGCGCGAAGCGAAAGTGCTCGATGCCGGAATGCTGGAGGCGGTGAAGGCCGAACTCGAAGCCATTCGACCGATGACCGCGGTGTTCGATCGCTCCTACGTGTTCAATCTGGACGGCGACAACATCAAGCAGGCCGACAGCAAGATGGAGCTGGCTGAAGCGGTTATCGATGATATCAAGCGCTTCCAGCGCGATCGCCGTTGTGCGCGCATGGTGATGGTGTGGTGCGGTTCCACAGAGAAATACATTGAAGCGTCGGAGGTGCATGCCACGCTGGATGACTTCGTGGAGGGTCTACGAACCAACGACCCCGCGATTTCTCCGTCGATGATCTATGCCTACGCAGCGCTATCGCTGGGAATACCGTTCGTCAACGGCGCTCCCAATCTGACCTGCGACATCCCTGCGCTGATCGAGCTGGCGACACGCACTGGCGCGCCGATCGGCGGCAAGGATTTCAAGACCGGCCAAACACTGATGAAAACGATCCTGGCGCCGGGCTTGCAGGCGCGGGCGCTGGGAATCACGGGCTGGTTTTCTTCCAACATTCTCGGTAACCGCGACGGCTACGTGCTGGACCATCCGGATAATTTCAAGACCAAGGAAGTTTCCAAGCTCAGCGTGCTCGAGCACATTCTGCGGCCTGATTTGAATCCTGATCTCTACGGCAATATCTATCACAAGGTCCGGATCAATTATTACCCGCCGCATGGCGACAACAAGGAAAGCTGGGACAACATCGACATCTTCGGCTGGCTGGGTTATCCCATGCAGATCAAGATCAATTTCCTGTGCCGCGATTCCATTCTTGCGGCTCCCATCGTGCTGGATCTAGCGTTGTTCAGTGATCTGGCCAAGCGTGCCGGTATGTCCGGTATCCAGGAGTGGCTATCGTTCTACTTCAAGTCTCCGCAGACCGCACCCGGGTTGCGTCCGGAGCACGACATTTTCAAGCAGCTGATGAAGCTGCAGAACACGTTGCGGCACATGATGGACGAGGACCTGATTACCCACCTGGGCCTGGACTACTACCAGGATCTGGTCGAAGTGCTGTGATGCGTGTTTCGGGCCGCACACCCACCCGTCATTCCATTCCTCCATGCCGCTGAGCCGACATGATTGAAGCCGTCACGTTCTGGAACGAACCGAACAACAAGTCGCATTGGGATCCGGAGGTCGATCCCGAATGGCGAATCTACTCCGATATGGTGAAAACCGCGGCGCAAGCGGTGAAAGCCGAACGCCCGAATGTTCTTCGCGTGCTGGGTGGCATTTCCCCTATCGATCCTGGTTTCATACTCAGGCTGCAGGAATTCGGCGTGCTTGAGGATCTGGACGCGGTGGCGGTGCATGGATTCCCGTTGGATTGGAATCTGTGGCAGCTCGATCAATGGCCCCAGAAGATCGCTGAGATCGAAGCGGTTACGCCACTGCCTGTCTGGGTGACGGAGGTTGGTGTTTCCAGCTTCGGCGCCGAAGAAGTACAGGCGTTTGGATTGCGCAGAACCGCAGAACTGTTACGCGGTCGCGTGCCGCGCATCCACTGGTACAGCCTTTATGATCTGCCGCGCGCCTGGGAAGCGACCACCCGGCATCGCGAAGCCGAAGGCTCATCCTATTACCGGCATTTCTACATGGGCCTGCTGCGCGAAGGCGGCTCGCCGAAGGCGGCCTGTGACGAGTTCGCGCTATGCACGCCAGACATGGGCATCTGCCAGTGGTTCCATTTCGAAGACCATCGGCTCGATGCAGCGGTCGAGTGGTTGCGCCGCTTGGGTGTCCGTCACTTGCGGACTGGTTTGAGCTGGGCCGATTATCTTCGGCCGGACTCCGGGCGATGGTTCGACCGGATGATGGCGGCGCTCGAGGAATTCGATCTGACCGTGACCTTCTGCTTCACGCCGGAGTCGAGGGGCATCCTGCCGCATCACACCAGTGCGCCGCAGGACATCAGGGAGTACTCGGATTTCTGCGTGGAGATGATGCGTCGCTATGCGTAACTTGCAGCACTAATCGGCGCTCGATCCCGGAGATGCAAACACCAGAACCCAAACCCCGACATGAAGCCAACGCAGATGCTGGCTTTGTCGATCCAGGCGAAGCCTGGATGCGTCACATGCGCTGTGGCGAATGGGAGCAGGCTTGGCGGATCAGCGATCGGCAGCTACCTGTCCGCGCCAATAGATCATGCGTGGATTGGCCGCGACATCTGCAATACGTTTGGACAGGTGCGCCGCTAGCGGGCAAGCGCGTGCTGGTGCGTTGCTATCACGGGCTGGGCGACACCATTCAGTTCATTCGATACGCACCTCTGCTGAAGGCAATCGCAAGCGAAGTAATCGTTTGGGCTCAACCGGGCTTGATTCCTTTGTTGAGTACGGCAACCGGCATCGACAAGTTGATCGCATTGCATGACGGAACACCACAAGCGAACTACGACGTTGACGTGGAGATAATGGAGTTGCCCCATATCTTCCGTACCACTTTGGCGACCGTGCCGGCCCATGTTCCTTACCTCCGCGCCGAACCGATGTCGCTTCCGCCGTCCGCCGGCCGGCAGCCGGCAATTGGCTTGGTGTGGAAAGCGGGCGACTGGGCCGAACAGCGTTCCATTCCATTCCCGTTGCTGGCCCCTTTCGCCGAACTTACGGATATAGCGCTTTTCATTTTGCAGCCAGGTGCGACCGCTGCCGGATGGAATGGCCAATTCGGCACGTACCTGGGGGAGTTTGATTTGTACGACTACGCCCGCGCCGTTCGCGCGATGGATCTGCTTATTTCCATCGATTCCATGCCGGCGCATATGGCGGGGGCGATGGGCGTGCCGGTGTGGACGTTGCTTCATGCCGAAGCAGACTGGCGCTGGATGGAGAATCGCGACGACAGTCCCTGGTATCCCAGCATGCGGCTGTTCCGGCAACGGCAGGCCGGTGATTGGGAGACTGTCATCGAGGATGTGATGTCTGCGTCGGCAGCCTTCGCGAGTACAAGACGATCGTAGAGCCGGAGTCCGCCATGGCAACAGCGTCGACATAGCATCCCTGTGGCAGCGACGTAAGTCCGCTTTTGTGGAGCCGAGCTTGCTCGGCTGCTCTTCGATCCGGGTGAGGCCTGAAGCAGCGGAGCAAGCTCCGCTCTACGAAAAGAGGGCTATCACGGCGCGCAGCTCCGCTCTACGTCATTTCAAACCCAAGCGTCCGACAAGTTCGCCAAGCCTTCCCCGGTGATAAGCCAGCGCGTGATACACCGCGGCCACCATGCTTGCCCAGTACACGTATATCTTCGGCATTCCCGCCCAACGGGCGAGCCGAAACACCCGATGACTCCACGCCGAAATCCAATAGCGGATCTGGTAAGTCAGCCTGCGTCTTGTGGCGATCGAATGGGCATCCGGAGCGATACGTTTGCGTGGTTGAAGACCGCGCCGCCGCCGCGCCAACCGATAAGCCAACCCTTCGCGACGTTGCCTCAGTCCAGCGGCCTGGGTTTGCGTGACGAATTCGCCATTGACGGCATCCAACTCCAATCGGCCGTCACGGATAGCGTCAGCCACCAGGTTGGCAATATCGCGCGAGCGAATCACAACGACATTCGTACCCCGCCAATCGGAAGAATACGGCTCAATCCAAGCGTCGCCGAACGAAACATCCGCTGTTTCGGCTACCACGTCGTCGCAGAAATTGCAGGCGGCATCCATGAAGAATCCGGCGCCCCAGTCGCCATCCGCCAGATGCCACCAATCCTTGCTGACAACACGCCCGTCATGCAGTGTGAGGCTCGCGTTGTACCAACTCGCGGGCCGGTCTGGGGTTTTGGTGCGGAAATCTAGCCGCTGTACTTCATCCAATGGAACGTCCATCTGCCAGGCCAGGCTTTCCACGAAGCGTGCACTTTTCATATGTCCGCAAAAAAGTCCCAAGGTGTAGCGGATGCGCTCGCGAAATACCGGGTTCTCACGGCGCAGTAGCTGCACTGCCTTGATGAAGCAGGGAATGCCAATCACCGCATAGCGACCCGGTTCATCCCGGATGGTCTTGAGGACCTCCGACAGATCGACCGGGTAGTAGCGCGACTTTGCGCCTGCGCGGACTTCGGCCTCGTTGCGCGAAATGCGATAGCGGAAGAAGCGGCCATCCTCGTTCGGCGACTCGGTGGCGACCACGTGCGCTATACCGTCTATCGAACCCCTCCTAAGTAGCTCGGTGGCCACCCAAGTCGCCATGCCTCCCGAACTTCCTTGAACCCGGAAATCCTGCTCAGCGGCGTATCCCACATAGGCGGCAAGAAAAGGTCCCGTGGATTCCCCGTGAGCCGGTGCGTCGGCGAACAAGTCCGCAGCCAAGCGATCTTCATTGGTCGCGAATGGCGAGAAAGGGCAAGTGCGAGAAAAGCCAGCGGAGCGGTCGCGGCTCCATTCCGAGCTACCGTTTGGCCTGAGTTGCCCGTAGGTATCGAATTCCATCCTGGCTTCCGGTGTCTCGGCTTGAGCCGCACAGCTACCACAGCCGATGCACAAGCCCGAGCGGACGATGTCCCGAGGACTGAGCGCCGCATCCATCCGTTGGGCCCTCAGGCCAGAGCCCCGTCCAGATATCGCTGGGACGAATCGCGAAGATGATCGATACGGTCGATGATTCCGGAAGCCAGCGGCTGGCCAAGCGACCGGTCGTATGTCGACGCCGGGGCTGCCTCCGCAAGCAGATGATTTTCGCCACCCACTTTCGCCATCAGGCTGCGCAGCTTGTTGCCGCGGTACCAAGAGCTTTCGCAAACGAAGGGTTTTCGGTTCCGCAAAGCGAACACGCAGCCATGGAAGAAATTGGTCGCCACCGCTTCGGCACCTGCCATGAAATGGACGAACTCATGTGGACCGGCGTCGATCCATTGGCGATCGACCCAATCGTTCCGATACCCGATGCTGATCAGCGGAAGTTGCTTCTGCTTCGCCCATCGTCTGACCGACTCGGAAAAAGTGTTCGAGAAACCATGCCCGTATACGGCGATGTAGCGAGGCAGGGGAGGTTCATCGAACGGGTCCGTGGTGGTCAATGGAAATTGCAGGCAAGGGTCGAGCACCACGGCGGGTTCGATTCCCGTGGCGCTCAGGACAAGCGTCTTGGAGGCATCATCGCGCACGGCAATCTGCTGGAAGTTCTTCAACTTGTCCGACCAGTCCTGCGCCAGGCCGCCAGGTGCGTCATGATTCCCGAAGCTTGCCGCGTACGAAACCAATCGCTCCGCACGAATGCCATCGCCATAGAACAACCGGCATCCGCCATACCACGGGTGCGAAAGATTCCACACTTCATCGCTGCCGACGATCACCAGATCGAAATTCGGCATGGTGGTGGGATCGTCGATTGGAAAGCGGGCTGAAAGCGGCAGCGATTCGAATGCCTTGAAGAACCGCCGGATTTTGTCCCGATAGCGCAGCTGGTCCGATGGCGGCACCGGTGTGGGCAAGGTCGGTTGGTAGGCGCATTTCCATTCGGCGAAATTGATCCGGCGCGAGTCGTGATCCAGGATGACCGCATCATGGCCGAGTGCCCGCAGACCGTCCGCCAGACAACGTGCTTGCCAATAGCTCCCATAGTTGATGCAGCGGTGGAAGGTCAGAATGCCGATCTTCATTTCAAGAATGACTCACCAATGATGGGTTCTCCGGGCATGTAGGAGCGGCGTCCTGCCGCGGGCTCTTTCTTACCGCTACCCGAATCGCTGTGCCGAACTCCGAATGCACAGGCCGCCCACAAAACGTGTGAAACACTCGGAAGCCAAATACCGAGTTTTTGATTGGCAGCGATGACCACGTTCCTCCTGATCCGCCATGCCTTGACTGACACATCGGGCCAGCGCCTGACTGGGCGCACCGCAGGCGTCCGACTGAATGAGCAGGGGCGGGCGCAAGCACGGGCGCTAGCCGAGCGATTGGCCGGTTTGCCTATCGCTGCCGTCTACAGCAGTCCGCTTGAGCGAACGAGCGAAACCGCCGAATTCATAGCGAGGCTACTCGGAATCGCGACTATCCCTTGTGAAGATTTTTTGGAAGTGGAGTTCGGTGATTGGTCAGATGCGTCGTTCGAAGAACTCGCCGCTGAACATTCATTTCAGAGGTTCAACACGTTCCGAAGTTGCGCTTCTGTTCCAGGCGGCGAATTCATGCTGCAAGCGCAAGCGCGCATGGTCATAGGACTCGACAAACTCCGCCGACGGCACCCGCAACAGAACGTGATTGTCGTCAGCCACGGCGACATGATCAAAGCCGCGATCGCCTACTACGCAGGCATCCCGCTCGATCTGTTCCAACGCATCGAGATAAGTCCGGCTTCGATCAGCGTCGTGGAAATCGACGAAGACGCCGTCAGGATTCTTTCGGTGAACAATACGGGCGACATATTGGCGTAAGACCAAGTAAGGCTAAGACGTTGTGCTTGGCACGAACCGATTCGGATATTCGCCTTTCAGTAACGTCTTGAAGGTGTGAAGCGCGACGACCGACGGGATCATGCCGTGCGCGGACAAACAAAAAAGCCGGAACCTCGCGGTTCCGGCTTCTTGCTTGAGATGGTGGAGGTGGGCGGAATCGAACCGCCGTCCGAAGGTACTCCATCCCCGGTACTACATGCTTATCTCACCGTTGGGTCTCGTCCTGCAGCAGCACGGTGGGCGAAGCGCACCGCAGAACCAGCCTGTTTTGGTTAAGCCGTGACTGACAGGCAGCCGTCACAGCCGGTTCCGTGATAATGACCCTACATCTACGAGCACGGGCACAAGTAGGTTCGGGGCTTACGCCTTAAGCGGCGAGAGCGTAGTTGTCGTCGTTGGCAACTAAAGTTTGCCGCTGGATTAACGAGGAAAGCTGCCCCCTCGGCATGCACCAGGCAATTTCGCAACCCCCGTCGAAGCCAGTGCACCCCCGGGAATCAGAACTTGCTGCTGATGTGCGCAGTGTAGGGATCGCACGCGGGTGTCACAAGAGTGAAGAGGCGCACGGTCACCCGGGCTTCACCTGCCGCAGAATGGCCGACGGCAAGCACCCGCACCGTTGTCCAGCTGAAGGAACGCAGGAGAACCGCTCATGGCAGGCAGGAAGACCCCCACCAGAAAGACCGCCCCGAAAGCGCGCAAGTCGGCCGCCAAGGCGCCGGCGAACGCGACCAAGAAAGCCACCAAGAAGGCCACCAAGAAGGCTGAAGGTACGGCGAAGCCACGGAAAGCTGCCAAGAAAGTGGTCTCGGGCGAGAAGACCTTGCTGCAGCGTTCCGGCTTCCTCGCTACCGCGCAAGGCGAGGCCAAGACCGTCATCTACATTCACGGTATCGGCAACAAGCCGCCGGCCGAGGTGCTGCGCCGGCAGTGGGATAACGCGCTGTTCGGCCGTGGCATGGGCGAGCGCACACGCATGGCGTATTGGGTGAACCGGGAGCGTTATCCGTCACCAGAGGAAGGCGGGGTGGAGGATCGGGACCAAGGCCCGGTCCTGAACCAGGCCGAGCAGCGGGTACTCAGTGCATTGGGCATCGAACCTTCCGTGCGCGACGTGGGCAAGCTGGCTGATGCGTTGGCCGACAGCGAGACCGAACGCCTGATGCTGCACCGGATGCTGGATGAGCTGGAGGCTTCAGCGCCGCCGCCCGGCACCCCGGGGGCGAAGGGCATCGGCGGACTCATCAATCGGGCTTTGTTGAAGGTTATCTCGGCAGCGCTGCTGCAGGACGTACACGACTTCTTCTTCGTGGAAGCAAGGCGTAAGGCCATGAAGGAGAGCTTGAAAGAGCGGCTGGACGCGGGTGGCGGGCCGTTCGTGGTCATCGCGCACAGCCAGGGCTCGATGATCGCCTACGACGTGCTGCGCGAATTGAAGGCGGAACAGTATGACATCGCGCTGTTCATCACCGTCGGCTCGCCGCTGGGCCTGCCCAGCGTCCGAAGCATGTTCCGTGACTGGACGAAGAAGAAGAAGCTGGAGTTCCCTGCTTGCGTTCGGCGCTGGGTTAACGTGGCCGACGGCCTCGATCCAGTGGCGCTGGATGAAGACCTCAGCGACGACATAGACAAGGCCGGACCGCGTTTCGTCAACATCGACGGCGCCCGGATCAACCCTGATTGGCGCAGCAATCCGCACTCCGGCTCCGGCTATCTTTCCATCCCGCAGGTCAGGACTGAAGTCCGCAACATCGTGGGCGTGGGCTTCGACCAGCCAGTCTCCAATACCGTGCTGATCAAGGATCTGTCCGACCAACTGGAGGCGCGCGGCGCCGAATACCGGCACGAGATACTCATTGAGCTGGACAAGCTGTCCGCGGGAGACAGTCGCAGCGACGTGCGCGACGCGCTGCTGAAACGCATCCGGGGATTGGCGGCGCAGACCACGGGATTGAAAGGCGAGAAGCTGGACGATGCGATCGAGCTGGAAGACAGCCTGCAACGTTTCGTTTCCGCGCGTTTGACGCGCTTCGAAATAGAAACGCTGCGCAACGACTACCGCAGCCTCAGCTTCAAGCGGTTATGGCGCGATGCCGGCAAGCGCGCGTTGGTGAACCAGTCGCGCAGCGTCATCCACGCCGATGCCGCGCAAGCATCGTACCGGGCGTTGGGACAGAGGATCGGTTGGGCGGTGTTGGACACCGGAATCGCGGCCGGGCACCCGCATTTCTACGAAAAAGACAAAAAGGATCGTGTGGTGGCGCAATGGGACTGCACCGAGCGCGGCAGCCCGCGCAAGCTGATGCGCGGCGACGGCGATGCCTTCGAGCGACTGGATGGCAACGGTCATGGCACACACGTCGCCGGCATTATCGCGGGCGCCTGCCGTGCCGCGTTGCCGGGCCCGGAAGGCCAACCTGATGTGGAATTCGCGGGCATGGCGCCGGAGACGCAGCTATATGGATTCAAGGTATTGGACAACGACGGGAATGGCCGCGATTCCTGGATCATCAAGGCCGTGCAACAGATCGCTGAAGTGAACGACCAGGCCGGCGAACTGGTGATCCATGGCGTCAATCTCAGCCTGGGCGGCTACTTCGATGTGGAGAGCTATGGCTGCGGCTTCACGCCGCTGTGCAACGAATTGCGACGGCTGTGGCGGCAGGGCGTGGTGGTGGTGCTGGCAGCCGGCAATGAAGGGCTCGCCTGGATCATGCAGAGCGATGGCGAGGCATACCCGATGAACATGGACATGACCATCGGCGATCCGGCGAATCTGGAGGAGGCTATCGCGGTGGGCTCGGTGCACAAGAGCAATCCGCACAGCTATGGCGTGTCGTATTTCTCCTCGCGCGGGCCGACCGCCGATGGTCGCATCAAACCGGATGTGGTGGCGCCGGGCGAAAAAATCATCTCGGCGCATTTCGATTTCAAAGCTGACGACCCCAGGACCTGGATGGTGGAAATGAGCGGCACCAGCATGGCAGCGCCGCATGTCTCCGGTCTGGTCGCTGCGTTCCTATCGGCGCGTCGCGAGTTCATCGGTTTCCCCGACAGGGTCAAGCAGCTCGTCCGGCATCATGCCGTCGACATAGGCCGTGACCGCTACATGCAGGGCTGCGGCATTCCCAATCTGGCGCAGATGCTGGCGGCGACTTGAGGTCTAACTTGTGGGAGCGCCGTCTCGGCGCGAGCTCTTCGCTTCTGGCGCGATCTGGACAGGAAGAGCTTGCGGCGGGACGCCGCTCCGCGCCCCGATAGCCTCTCAGCGCGCGCGACCAGAACGCGCCGCAGCGCGTCCTGCATCGTGAGCAATAGGCTTCAATTGCTCTTCGCTTCGTTGCGATCTGACGGGAAGAGCTCGCGGCGGGACGCCGCTCTTACAAAAGCAACGTCCTACGCCCCAAGGATGAACCGCCTAGGCGTCGCGGTTATGCCGGCGCATAACGCGTGATTTTTCGCGGGCCCAGTCGCGGTCCTTGCTGGTGGCGCGCTTGTCATGCGTCTGCTTGCCCTTGGCCAGCGCCAACTCAGCCTTCACTTTGTTGCCTTTCCAATACAGCGCGGTCGGCACCAAGGTGTAGCCGTCGCGTTCTATCTTGCCGACGAGGGTATCGATCTCCCGCCGGTGCAGCAGCAGCTTGCGGGTGCGGCGGTCGTCCGCGATCACATGACTGGAAGCCTGGATCAGCGGAGTGACCTGCGAACCGAACAGGAAGATTTCGCCATTGCGGATCGTGGCGTAGCTCTCGCCGATATTGGCGCGGCCCGCGCGGATCGCCTTCAGTTCCCAGCCCTGCAGCGCCAGTCCCGCCTCGTAGCGATCTTCAAGGTGATAGTCGTGGCGAGCACGTTTATTCAACGCGATCGTGCCCGTTGCTTTATTCTTGTCCGGTTTCTTGCCCATCTGTCCATTGTCGCCGAAGGCGGAAGTACAAGCGAGCCAAATGCAAACCATCCGCCGCAGCGCCCTGGTCGATCACTCCGCCGCGCGCATGTTCGACCTCGTCAACGACGTTTCCGCCTATCCCCGCCGCTTCGATTGGTGCAGTGGCGCTGATCTGATCGAATCGGAACCCGACCGGGTCGTCGCCCGGCTGGATCTGGGCCTGGGTTCGTTGCGGACTTGGTTTACCACCGAGAACACCCTGGACCGTCCGCACCGCATCGATATGGAACTGGTCGATGGCCCGTTCCGAAAGCTGCATGGACGGTGGGAATTCCACGCACTGGACGAATCGGCCTGCAAGGTCACGCTGACGCTGGAGCTAGAACCCAGCAATCGCCTGCTGGGACCGGCGCTGGCGCTGGGCTTCCAGGGTTTGGCAGACCGCATGGTGAACGACTTCGTCCGAGTCGCCGACCACGGGGAATGAGATGAAGGTCGAAGTGATCCGTGCGTGGCCGCGGCGGCATGAAACCGTGCTGGTGGAATTGCCCGAGGGCGCCCATGTAGCCGACGCGGTGAAGGCCAGTGGCTTCAGCGACTTATCGCAGGAAACGGCTTATGCGATCTTCGGCGTGGCGGCGGCCGACGATGCGCCGCTGCATGATGGTGACCGCGTGGAGCTGTTGCGGCCGCTGCAGATGGATCCCAAGGAGGCGCGCCGACGCCGTGCGCGCAAACCCCTTTAGACGGCAAACGCTTTAGCGGCGCCCGCCTTTCTTCTTTTCCTTAGCCAGGTTCGGGCCGAACTTGCGCACGTCCTTCGACAGTTGCAGGTCGTTCTCGGGGAAGTATTCGCCTTCCCATTTGGCCAGGCTGTTGCCTTCGAAGTGCAGCGTGAGATTCTTGATCTCGGTGGTGCCACGACGGTTGGTGCGCTGGGCAGCGGTGTAATCCCAGCGATCGGCATGGAACGGATCGGAAATGGATGGGGTGCCCAGCAATGCCTGCACCTGCTGCTTGCTCTGGCCCGCCTGTAACTGGTCCACGGCGGTCTTTTCGAGCAGGTTGCCCTGGTAGATCGGCTGCTTGTACAGGATGCCGCAACCGGCGGTGGAGAAGGCGAGGGCGGCGACCAGCAGGAATTTACGCATTGGGATCGTAAGGAAGGAAATCGCGTCGATGATACACTTCCCGCGACCGCCGCAACCGAGCTACAGGCAGCTGGCGCTAAACCGAGAATGAACGGAGACGCCATGGAAACGCAGGATCTACGCAAAGTCGGACTGAAGGTGACGCATCCCCGGATGCGCATCCTGGCGTTGTTGGAACAGAAGACTTCCGAGCACCATCTGTCTGCCGAAGACATTTACCGGCAGCTGCTTGAGCAAGGCGACGAAATCGGCTTGGCCACGGTATATCGCGTGCTCACCCAGTTCGAAGCGGCCGGCTTGGTCCTCAAGCACAATTTCGAAGGCGGCCAGGCCGTTTACGAACTTGACCGCGGACACCACCACGATCACATGGTCGACGTGGATACGGGCCATGTCATCGAGTTTTCCAACGAAGAAATCGAAGCCTTGCAACGCAAGATCGCCGCGCAGCACGGCTACGAAATAGAAGAGCACTCGCTGGTGCTGTACGTGCGCAAGAAAAGGCGCTAACGCGGCTTCACAAAGGCACGGGTACGTCACTCCCACAAGGAGTTCACCCACGCCTGGTAGAGCGGAGCTTGCTCCGCTGCTCTTGATGGATAGGTAGGAAAAGCAGCGGAGCAAGCTCCGCTCTACGAGACGCGTTGCGCCTTACACGGCGTTCGCCAGCAACCGCTTGGCAGCCGCATGCGCTTCCTTGCTGACTTCGACGCCGCCCAGCATGCGCGCCAATTCCTCTTCACGCTGTTTGGCAGTGAGTGACTCGACCGCGCTCTGGGTCATGCCTTCCACCGGCGCTTTGCTGACGCGGTAGTGGGCGTGACCTTGCGCCGCTACCTGGGGCAGGTGGGTGACGCATAGAACCTGGCGCTTGGCGCCCAGGGCGCGCAACTTCTGGCCGACGATTTCCGCGACCGCACCACCGATGCCGGAATCCACTTCGTCGAACACCATCGTAGGCACTGCATCCAGGCCCAGCGCGGCGACTTCCATGGCCAGCGAAATACGCGACAACTCGCCACCGGAAGCTACCTTTCGCAATGCGCGCGGCGGCTGCCCGGCGTTGGCGGACACCAGGAATTCCACCCGCTCGCCTCCCAGTGGATCGGCACGTTCGGATTCGTTGGGCTCGATAGCGATTTCGAACTTGCCGCCGCCCATGCCCAGTTCGGCGATCAGCGTCGTGGTGGCCTTGGATAGTTGCGTGGCAGCGCGTTGGCGGGTCTTGCCCAGGCGCACCGCGGCATAGCGCCACGCATCGCGTGCCGCTTCGATTTCGCTGTTCAACTTGAGCAGGCGCTCGCCGGCGCCGCGCAGCGATTCCAGTTCGGCCGCGATGCCGTCGCGTTGTTCCGCCAATTGATCGGGCGAAATGCGGTGCTTGCGTGCCAGGTCGTGGATACGTCCCAGCTTGCGTTCCAACTCTTCCAGCTGCGAAGGGTCAGCATCCAGGTCGTCGCGAACCTGGCTGAGCAGGCCTAGCGCTTCCTCCAGCTGGATGTCGGCGTTTTCCAGCAGGCCATCGACTTCACGCAACCGGGGTTCGTGCTCGGCCATGCGTGCCAGCTCGCTGCGGGTTTGTTGCAATTGGCGCAGCAGGGAAGGCGCTTCATCACCGCCCAAACGCACCAGCGCGGCATCACAGGCATGGATCAGTCCGGAGGCGTGCGCCTGACGCTTGTGATTGGTGGTCAGGGCCTCGATGGCTGCGGGCGACAGGTCCTCGCGCTGCAGCTCGGTGAATTGATGTTCCAGGTAGTTGATGCGATCGGAGACGTCGCCGCGTTCGGACAGGCGCTCCCGCTCGCGCAACAATGCCTGCCAGCGCTCAGCGCCCTCACGCACGGCCGTGGCTTCCGTGTGATTGCGGGCATAGGCATCCAGCAGCGCCAGCTGACTGGGTTTGGAAAGCAGTGCCTGGTGTTCGTGCTGGCCATGGATCTCCACCAGCCGGGAGGCGAGGTCGGATAGCTGCGACAGGGTCACGCTGCGCCCGTTGATCCAGGCGCGGGAACCGCCGTCCGCGCGGATGACGCGGCGCAGTTGGCAATGACCGTCGTCGTCCAGCTCGTTTTCGGCCAGCCAGGCGAGCGCGGGCGCGGGCGATTCCAGAACGAATTCGGCGGATAGGTCCGCGCGTTCCGCACCATGGCGCACCACGCCGCTATCGGCGCGCAGGCCGGATAGAAAGCCCAGCGCATCCACCAGCAGCGACTTGCCGGCGCCGGTTTCGCCCGAAATGACTGTCATCCCAGGGCCGAATTCCAGTTCGGCGGATCGGACGACGGCAAAATCCTTGATCGCGAGGTGTCTTAGCATGGTCGCGGATTGTAAGGGTTACTGGCTCAAGTTCTGCGACAGCAGGCGCCGCCGTTCGCAAGTGAAGCGCCGATGCTTTCCTTGCCCATACTGGCAGCGGGTGAGACAGGGCAACCCCGCCGGCGCTTGCAATAAAGCCGGCGCACGGCTATCTAGTCGCCATGGCCGCCCCCTCCAATCCGCTCGATCCGCGCGCTCGGCAGCTGTTGCGCACGCTGATATCGCGATACATCCGCGACGGCGAACCGGTGGGATCGGCGACCTTGGCCAAGCATGCCGGTCTGGACGTCAGTCCGGCCACGATCCGCAACATCCTGGCCGAACTGGAAGAAGTCGGCCTGCTCAGTTCTCCGCATGCCTCGGCCGGACGAGTGCCGACGGAGCAGGGATACCGGGTGTTCGTGGACAGCCTGGTGCAGGTGAAGTCCCTGGGCGAGGGCGAAGTCGCCCGGCTGCGTTCGGAAATGCCGCAAGGCGCCGGAACGCAGGCGTTACTGGGGAATGCTTCGGAACTCCTGTCGGCCATGACCCATTTCGTTGGTGTCGTGAGTGCGCCGAAGAGGGAGCAGTTCGCGTTCCGGCATATCGACTTCGTCCCGCTGGATGCGCGGCGGGTACTCGCGATCCTGGTCTTCGCCGACAGCGAAGTGCAGAACCGGGTCATCGAACCGCGGCGCGCCTACGATCGTTCCGAACTGGAACGAGTCGCGAACTATCTCAACGCCCATTTCGCTGGCCGCCCGATTTCCGACATTCGCACCACGTTGTTGCGTGATCTGCGCGCGGCCCAGTCGGAAATGGAAGGCCTGTTGGCGCATTCCGTGGAACTGGCTGAGCAAGCGCTGGCGCCGACCGCGGACGACGTGGTGCTGGCCGGACAAACCAAGCTGATGGGCGTGCAGGATCTGACAGACCTGGATCGCCTGCGGGAGTTGTTCGAAGCGTTTGCCCGCAAGCGCGAGATCCTGCAGTTGCTGGAGCGCACGATCCAGGCTCCGGGGGTGCGCATCTTCATCGGCGACGAAACCGGGCTGGCGCCACACGCCAGCATCTCCGCGGTCACCGCACCGTACATGGTCGGCGGCCAGGTGCTGGGCGTACTGGGGGTGATCGGTCCCACTCGCATGGCCTATGACCGGGTCATCCCCGTCGTCCAGGCTGCGGCCGATGTGCTGGGCGCCGCCATGGACAATCCGGTCAAATAGAGCTTGTTGAACAAGCTAACGGGCGCCAGGGACCGGGGCCGGGGGCAGGGATCCGAGCGCCACGCCGCGGGGCTCACCGAAGGACTGAAGACCTCGATAGGTGGACGCCTTCATTCCCCATTCCCGGCTTTATCGCCTTGAATCCCGCCCGGGCGGCCCCATTGGTTCCGATCAGGCGGCCGGACTTGCCGCAACGGGACCCGAAATGAGCGAGCACGAACAAGATTCCGACCTCGGACAGACATCCGAGTCGAATGAGATTGAAAACGCAAAAGCTGAAATAGAGCGCCTGCATAACGAGTTAGACCAGTTGCGCGCCTCGTCGCTGCTGGAACGCGCCGATCTGGATAACCAACGCAAGCGCGTGGCACGGGACATCGAGCAGGCGCGCAGGTTCGCCAACGAGCGCCTGCTTGGCGATTTGCTGCCGGTATTCGACAGTCTGGATGCCGGTCTGGCGGCTGCCGGCCCCGAACCCAGCCCGTTGAAGGACGGTCTGGAGCTGACGATGAAGCAGTTGCTTAAGGTAGCCAACGACAATGGTCTGGCCCTGTTGGATCCGACCGGTGAAGTCTTCAATCCGGAACACCATCAAGCCATCAGCCAAGCCGAAGCGCCGGGTGCCGCGCCGGGCACCGTAATCCAGGTTTTCCAAAAGGGTTATCTGCTCAATGGCCGGCTGCTGCGCCCCGCGCTGGTCGTGGTGGCAAAGCACGATTGACTATTTTTTCCCTTCCTCTTCAAGGGGAAGGCTGGGATGGGGATGGTTTTCCGGTCGAACGAAGTGAATGTCGACGACAGATAACACCCCTCCCTCTCAATCCTCCCCCTTGAAGGGGAGGGCTCGACCCCCACATTCCACTCATCAACCCGGCCCAGGCCGGCCAAATACTGAATCTCTTAGGGAGCAACCCACAATGGGCAAGATCATCGGTATCGACCTAGGCACGACCAATTCGTGCGTGGCGATAATGGAAGGCGGCAAGGCGCGCGTCATCGAAAACGCCGAGGGCGACCGCACCACGCCTTCCATCGTCGCTTACACCAAGGACGGCGAAGTGTTGGTGGGCGCCTCGGCCAAGCGCCAGGCCGTTACCAACCCCAAGAACACCTTCTACGCGGTGAAGCGCCTGATCGGCCGCAAGTTCACCGATGCCGAAGTGCAGAAGGACATCGGGCTGGTCCCCTACGGCATCGTCCAGCATGACAACGGCGATGCCTGGGTAACCACTTCCGACGGCAAGAAATTGTCTGCGCAGGAAATCTCGGCGCGCATCCTGGAAAAGATGAAGAAAACGGCCGAAGCCTTCCTGGGCGAGACCGTCACCGAAGCGGTGATCACCGTGCCGGCCTACTTCAACGACAGCCAGCGCCAGGCTACCAAGGACGCCGGCAAGATCGCGGGCCTGGACGTCAAGCGCATCATCAACGAACCGACCGCGGCCGCGCTGGCCTACGGCCTGGACAAGACCGACGCCAAGGATCGCAAGATCGTGGTCTATGACCTGGGTGGCGGTACGTTCGACGTGTCGATCATCGAGATCGCCAATGTCGACGGCGAGAAGCAGTTCGAAGTGCTGGCCACCAACGGCGACACTTTCCTGGGCGGCGAAGACTTCGACAAGCGCGTCATCGACTATCTGGTGGAAGAATTCCAGAAGGACCAGGGCATCGACCTGCGCAAGGATCCGCTCGCCCTGCAGCGCCTGAAGGATGCTGCCGAGCGCGCCAAGATCGAGTTGTCCAGCGCGCAGCAGACCGAAGTGAACCTGCCGTACGTGACGGCTGACGCCTCCGGTCCCAAGCATCTGAACATCAAGCTGACCCGCGCCAAGTTGGAAGCGCTGGTCGAAGACCTGATCAAGAAGACCATCGAGCCGTGCCGTACTGCGTTGAACGATGCTGGCCTGCGCTCCAGCGACATCGGCGAAGTGATCCTGGTCGGTGGCCAGACCCGCATGCCGAAAGTGCAGCAGGCAGTGGCTGAATTCTTCGGCAAGGAGCCGCGCAAGGACGTCAACCCGGACGAGGCCGTGGCGCTGGGCGCTGCCATCCAGGGCGGCGTGCTGGCCGGCGACGTCAAGGACGTGCTGCTGCTGGACGTGACTCCGCTGAGCCTGGGTATCGAAACCTTGGGCGGCGTGTTCACCAAGATCATCGAGAAGAACACCACGATTCCCACCAAGGCTTCGCAGGTCTTTTCGACCGCCGAGGACAATCAGTCCGCGGTGACCGTGCACGTGCTGCAAGGCGAGCGCGAACAAGCCCGCTTCAACAAGTCCCTGGCCAAGTTCGATCTGGCCGGCATTGACCCGGCGCCGCGTGGCCTGCCGCAGGTGGAGGTGTCCTTCGACATCGACGCCAACGGCATCCTGCACGTGTCGGCTAAGGACAAGAAGACCAACAAGGAACAGAAGGTCGAGATCAAGGCCGGTTCCGGCCTGTCCGAGGAAGAAATCCAGCGGATGGTGCAGGACGCCGAAGCGCATCGCGAAGAGGACAAGAAGTTCCATGAGCTGGTGCAGGCACGCAACCAGGCTGACGGCTTGCTGCACGCCACCCGCACCGCGATCACCGAGCACGGCAGCAAGGTGCCGGGCGATGTGATCGGCCGTGTCGAGGCCGCGATCGCCGACCTGGATACCGCGATGAAGGGCGATGACAAGGCCCAGATCGAAGCCAAGACCAAGGCGCTGGAAGAAGCCGGCCAGTCGCTATACGCAGCGGCCGCGGCTGCGGAGCAACCCGGTGCGGCTGGCGAGGGCGGGTCCGCCCAGACCGAAGATGTGGTCGATGCCGAGTTCACTGAAGTCAAGGACGACAACAAGCAGTGAATCGGGAATAGGGAATCGAGAATCGGAGAAGCGGGTCACGGCTCGCTTCTCCGCTTTTGACGACTCCCGAATCCCGACTCCCGATTCCCTATGAGCAAACGCGATTACTACGAAGTGCTGGGTGTATCCCGCACCGCCAGCGACGAAGACCTGAAAAAGGCTTATCGGCGCTGCGCCATGAAACATCATCCGGACCGCAATCCGGGCGACACCTCGGCCGAAGCGGCATTCAAGGAATGCAAGGAAGCCTACGAGGTGCTTTCCGATAGCGCCAAACGTCGTGCCTACGATGCACATGGGCACGCAGCCTTCGAGCACGGTATGGGCGGCGGCGGTGGCGGTTACGGCGCGCCCGACATGGGCGATATCTTCGGCGACATTTTCGGCAACATCTTCGGCGGCGCCGGCGGAGGCTCGCGCGCCGCGCGTCGTGGCGCCGATGTCGGCTACGTGATGGAGCTGGATCTTGAAGAAGCCGTTGCCGGCGTAGAAAAGCGTATCGAGATTCCCACGCTGGCGCCGTGCGACCCTTGCAACGGTTCCGGTTCGGAGGATGGCAAGGTCGAAACCTGCACTACCTGCGGCGGGCGCGGCAACGTGCGCGTCCAGCGCGGTATCTTCGCCATGCAACAGACCTGCCCGACATGCGGCGGCCGCGGCCAGACCATCCGGCATCCATGCAAGCATTGCCATGGCGCAGGCAGGGTGGAAGAAGAAAAAGTTCTGTCCATCAAGATTCCGGCCGGCGTGGACAACGGCGACCGCATCCGCTTGACGGGTGAAGGTGAGGCCGGCCCTCCCGGCACACCACCTGGCGACCTGTACGTGGAAGTGCGCGTGCGCGAGCACCCGATCTTCCAGCGCGACGGCGACGATCTGCATTGCGAAGTACCGATCCGGATATCGCAAGCCGCGCTGGGCGACACGGTGCAGGTGCCGACCCTCAACGGCGAAACCGAGATCCGCATTCCGGCCGAAACCCAATCCGGAAAGCTGTTCCGTCTGCGCGGCAAGGGCGTCAAGTCGGTGCGTAGCCGCGGCGAAGGCGATCTGTACTGCCGCGTGGTGGTGGAAACCCCGGTCAACCTGACTCCCGAGCAGCGCGAGTTGCTGGAGAAGTTCGAAGCCACGTTCGTGGGCGAAGAGGTGCGCAAGCATTCGCCTAAATCCGCCACGTTCCTGGATGGCGTGAAAGGTTTCTGGGACCGCATGACGTCCTAGCGCTGTTCTCTGCCGACGCGACGTAGAGCCGAGGTTGCTCGGCTGAGTGTCTCTGGTGTCGATGCTGACAGCAGTGGAGCAAGCTCCGCTCTACGCTAAGAATGGCGCCGGTGGAGGTAAGCGATAGCACCGGCCTTGGTACGATGTGCGTTGCGATAGATGCCTGCCCGGCATGTCCCGGCGGGCTCTTTCATTTCTGGAGAGGGGAAAAATGAACCCACGTCCCGTCATCGGTCTGGTCGGCATGGAGGGCGCCTATGGGCGCTGGTTCCAGCGCTTCTTTCGTGAGCGCATGGGATTGGAAGTAGTCGGCCGGGATCCGGCGGCGGTGGATTCGCTTTCGGAAAGTGCGCTGATCGAATGCGCCGACGTACTGATTTTTTCCACGCCGATACGCCAAACGCCGGCGTTGATCCGTGAATACGTGCGCGTCGCCGATGGCCGCGAGCGCGGCAAGCTGTGGCTGGACGTGACATCGATCAAACGCGCGCCGGTAGCCGCGATGCTGGAATCCCAAGCCGAGGTCGCGGGCCTGCATCCGATGACCGCGCCACCCAAATCACCCACGCTCAAGGGCAGGGTGATGGTGGTCTGCGAAGCGCGGCTGGATCAATGGCGCGATTGGCTCCAAAGCGCATTGGATGCACTGGAAGCCGAATGCGTACGCAGCGATCCGGAGCGACACGACCGAGTGATGGCGCTGGTGCAGGCCATGGTGCACGCCAGCCACTTGGCGCAAGCGGCAGTGCTGCGCGATTACGCGGCGGAATTGGGCGAGCTGGACGCTTTGATGCCTTTTCGCTCGGCTTCGTTCGAAATGGATACCGCGATCATCGCGCGCATCCTGTCGATGAATCCGGCCATCTATGAAGACATCCAGTTCGGCAACCCCTACGTGCCGGAGATGCTGGAAAAGCTCAGCAACCATCTGGCCGAGCTGACGGGCTTGGTCAAGGCTGGCGATGACAACGCTCGCGCGGCATTTCGCCAGGAATTTCTGCAGGCGAGCCACGACGCGCTAGGTGCCAAAGCGCTGGACCACGGCAACTACAGTTTCGAGAAGCTGGGTTATCTGCTGGCGGATATGACCGAGGTCCGCACCCTCAGCGTGCATCTGCCGGTGGACCGCCCAGGTTCCCTGCGCGCTTTGCTGCATGTATTCGAGCGGCATGGCGTCAGTTTGTCGTCGGTGCACTCCTCGCGCACGCCTGAGGGCGAGGTGCATTTCCGCATGGGTTTCACGGCTGAAAGCGATTCCCAGGCGCTCGCAGGCGCGATCGACGAGATCGCGGAGAGTGGCATCGGCCGGGTTCTGCCGCGCCCCGAGGCCTAACGTACGGCTGGTGATACGAATAGCCGTAAAGGCGCTTTTCGTAGAGCGGAGCTTGCTCCGCTGCTCTTGATTGTCGGGAAAACAGCGGAGCAAGCTCCGCTCTACGAAAAGCGGCCATTCCTGTCGCTCTAACGCGCTCCAAAGGCCAAAACGCGCCTGAATACGGCAACGCGGGAAGGCAGAGCGTCTCGGAACCGCTAAACTAGCCCGCATGACCGCCAAATTCACACTCTCAAAACGTGCGCAGGCGCTGACCAGTTCGGCGATCCGCGAAATCCTCAAAGTTACTGAACGGCCCGAAGTGATCTCCTTCGCCGGCGGTCTGCCGTCTCCAGCGACATTCCCGATCGAACGCATGCGCTGGGCGACCGACAAGGTCTTCGACGAATGCGCGCAAGCCGCGCTGCAGTACGGTCCCACCGAAGGTTTCACGCCGTTGCGCGAATGGATCGCGCAGCGCAACAGCAAGCACGGTGTAACCATCCGTCCCAGCCAGGTCATGATTACCACGGGTTCGCAGCAAGGCCTGGACCTGCTGGGCAAGGTGCTGATCGACCCGGGCAGCAAGGTGTTGGTGGAAACCCCCAGCTATCTGGGCGCGTTGCAGGCCTATTCCCTGTTCGAGCCTCAGTTCTCGCCGATGCAGACCGACGAGAACGGCATCATCACCGACGCGCTGACGGCCGAGCAGCTGAAAGACGCGCGCTTCATGTACTGCCTGCCCAACTTCCAGAACCCCACCGGCCGGCGCATGCCGCTGGAACGGCGCCAGGAACTGGTGAAGAAAGCCACCGAAGCCGGCGTGCTGGTGGTCGAAGACGATCCCTACGGCGAACTGAGCTACCAGGGCGAACAACTGCCCAGCCTGCTGTCGATGAATCCGGACAACGTGGTCTACATGGGCTCGTTCTCCAAGGTGCTGGCTCCGGGTCTGCGCCTGGGCTACCTGATCGCGCCGGAAGAACTGCACGGCAAGCTGGTGCAGGCCAAGCAGGCGGCGGATCTGCATACGCCCTCGTTCTCGCAGCGGATCGTCTACGAAGCGGTGCAGGATGGTTTCCTGGATCGCCATATCCCCGAAATCCGTACCCTGTACGGCCATCAATGCGAGCTGATGGTGTCGGCGCTGGAACGTTATTTTCCCGCCGAAGCTCAGTGGAACCGACCGGCTGGCGGCATGTTCATCTGGGTGACCTTACCCGAAGGCGTGGATACCACCGCGTTGCTCGCCAAGGCCATCGAGCAGCACGTGGCCTTCGTGCCGGGGGCACCGTTCTTTGCGGCCAATCCGCAGCCGAATACGCTGCGACTGTCTTTCGTCACCGTGCCGGCCGAGAAGATCGAACTCGGCATGCAGAAGCTGGGTGCGTTGGTGAAAGCGGAAATCGCCGCGATCAAGTCGCCTGCCGTCGCTGCCTGATCGCGGTTCGGGCGGAATAATGGGACGGGGCGGATGCGCTCCGTCCTTTTTCGTTTTAGTCGAGTAGGTTGGGGCGATGCCCCGACGCCAGGTGTTTGTTCGGCGCGTCAGGATCGGCCACGCAGGGCCGACCTACGAACGGATATCGGGATTGCACAGGCCGGGCATCTCCCGGGCGCAGGCTTTGTTCGGAGCCGGACGGTAGCGCGGATACCGCAAATGCTTGTCGCCTGCATCCACCCGGGCTAGCCTGAGTGAATGAACCCAGCAGATTCCTCTTCACCATTGCGGTTACTCATCCACGGCGCTTCCGGGCGCATGGGCCAGTCCTTGTTGCGGTTGGCGGCTGAGCAGCCTGACCAGTTCACTGTCGTGGGTGCCGTTGCCGGCAGGCCGCCCGCGCAGCGGGTGGTCGACGGCGTTCCGCATTTCGCCGCGCGCGAAATGAACGGCGTTCCTGCCTTCGATGTCGTTATCGACTTCAGCTTGCCGGAAGGTTTCGACTCAATCCTGTCGCTATGCGTGCAACGCAACGCGGCGTTGGTGTCGGGTACAACAGGTCTGTCGGACGCTCAGCGCCAAGCGCTGACGGAAGCCTCGGAACGCATACCGCTGGTCTGGGCATCCAATTTCAGCCTGGGCGTGGCGGTGCTGACCGAATTGACTGAGCGGGCCGCAAAGGCCTTGGCTCAGTGGGATTGCGACGTCGTGGAGTCGCACCACACTCAGAAAAAAGATGCTCCCTCCGGCACCGCGTTGACGCTGGGGCAGGCGGCCAGCACCGCGGGTGTGGAGGTCCATTACGCCAGCTTGCGCGCAGGCGATATCGTGGGCGAGCACACCGTTCAGTTTGCTGGTCTAGGCGAACGCATCGAACTCATTCATCGCGCCACCAATCGCGACATCTTCGCCCGCGGCGCCCTTCATGCCGCTCGGCGGCTGGTTGGGAAGGTGGCCGGCAGCTACCGGGTGCGTGATTTGCTGGATTGAGGGCCCCAGGTCCGACCTTGCAGGAGCGGCGGGTGTGGCGCATAAGGGTTTTGAGTAATAGATGAAAGGCACGAAAGGGGGGCCGGCCCAGGTGGAGCAACGGGC
>NZ_JBDKXI010000001.1:409999-454562 GCF_039710385.1 Pseudoxanthomonas sp. CCNWLY206-1
TTGTGGGCCCCTGGCCCGCGTTTGCTGTCGCTAGGTGTGTCGGCTTTATTTTTTATCTTTATTGCTCAATCGCGACTCACGTCGCTCCTGCAAGGTTCCTGCAAGGTCCCCTACAGGCTCCCGTTCAAAAAACGGCTGGCGCTAGCCCCCCTACGCCAGTACAATTCTCGCTCGCCTGTTACCTACCGCCCCGGACCGGAGAAATACCGCGTTCGCGGTTTCTTGCAGCCGCAAGTCGGAGGGGCAGGGTTCCTTCACCCCAAGGCGAACCCCGTGACTCAACCCGCAATTCTCGTACTCGAAGACGGCACCGTGTTCGAGGGCGATTCCGTAGGCGCGACCGGCCTTTCGGTCGGCGAAGTGGTGTTCAACACCGCGATGACCGGTTACCAGGAAGTCGTCACCGATCCTTCCTACGCCCGCCAGCTGGTCACTCTGACCTATCCCCATATCGGCAATACCGGTTGTACCGACCAGGACGACGAAGCCAGCCAAGTCTGGTGCGCCGGCCTGATCGTGCGCGACGTGCCACGCCGCCCCAGCAGCTGGCGCAACCAGACGCCGCTGCCGGAATGGTTGATGGCCCGCGGCATCGTAGCCATCGCCGGCATCGATACTCGCAAGCTGACCCGTTTGTTGCGCGACCGTGGCGCGCAGAACGGAGCCCTGATGGCGGGCAATGACATCGACGTCGACAAGGCACTGGAAGCTGCGCGCAAGTTCCCCGGCCTGAAGGGCATGGACCTGGCGAAGGTGGTGTCGGTAACCCAAGCGTATCCATGGAAGGACGGCCAGCTGGATCTGGATACCGGTAAATGCGCGCAGAGCGAGCCAAAATTCAAAGTGGTGGCTTACGACTACGGCGTGAAGTACAACATTCTCCGCATGCTGGCCGAGCGCGGCTGCGACGTCACCGTGGTGCCCGCCCAGACGTCCGCCGCCGACGTGCTGGCCATGAAGCCCGATGGCGTGTTCCTGTCCAATGGCCCGGGCGACCCGGAACCTTGCGACTACGCCATCACCGCCATTCGCGAATTCGTCGACAAGAAGATTCCCACCTTCGGTATCTGCCTGGGCCATCAGCTGTTGGCGCTGGCCGCCGGCGGCAAGACGGTGAAAATGGGTCACGGCCATCACGGCGCCAATCATCCGGTCATCGACCTGGATTCCGGCCGGGTGATGATCACTTCGCAGAACCATGGCTTCGCCGTCGACGAAGCGACGTTGCCAGCCAACGTGCGCGTCACCCATCGCTCGCTCTTCGATGGCACCAATCAGGGCATCGCCTTGACCGACGCACCGGCGTTCTCATTCCAGGGACACCCGGAAGCCTCACCGGGACCGCGCGACGTGGCGCCATTGTTCGATCGTTTCGTGCAGTCGATGGAAGCGGCGCGATGAGCCGCTGTGCTGGCTTTCGCTCAATCGCACCTGCGGCGCTGAAAGGCGCCGAGTTGCGGGTGGAGTTGCCAAAGGCGTGATGGCCGCCATCGCTCCTACCTTGCGGCCGAGAACGGCGCTACGGCGCTGGCGCGGACCATTGTTGGTCGGAGCGTTGATGGCGATCTATCCGCTATTCGTGGCGGTGGCGGTGTACCCGCGCTACCTGGCCGCAGATCTGCCTGGAGGTCGCAACGGACCGGCCGATGCCTACCGGCATTCGCTTGCCAGCGCCGTAGTGGCCTATACGCTTTCTTCGCGGTGCGTCGATTGGGTCACACGCCTGATGGAACACGATGGCATAGGCAGTCCGAGCCGCGCCATGGATGCTCACAACAACCGGATCGGCGCACGCATCGGCGCGTCAGCCGATAGTTGGACCTCGATGCAACAAGCCGTGCTCGCCGCGGTTAATACGGGAGCGGTCGACGCACGATCACCCGACCAGATCACCTGGCTCGCGCCTGACGCGTGGCAGAAAAGACTTTACTGAGGACGAAATGCCAAAACGTACCGACATCAAGACCGTCCTGATCATCGGCGCCGGGCCGATCGTCATCGGCCAGGCCTGTGAGTTCGATTACTCCGGCGCCCAGGCCTGCAAGGCACTACGCGACGAGGGTTACCGGGTGGTGCTGGTCAACAGCAATCCGGCCACCATCATGACCGACCCGGAAATGGCCGACGCGGTCTATATCGAGCCGATCAATTGGCAGACGGTCGAGAAGATCATCGCCAAGGAAAAGCCTGACGCGCTGCTGCCAACCATGGGTGGACAGACCGCGCTCAACTGCGCGCTGGACCTGGCCGACAACGGCGTGCTTGAGAAGTACGGCGTGGAGCTTATCGGCGCCAAGCGCGAAGCGATCATGATGGCCGAAGACCGCGAGCTGTTCCGCGTCGCCATGCAGGAGATCGGGCTGGAATGCCCGAAAGCCGAGGTCGCACGCAGTTTCGAGCAGGCAGTCGATATTCAGACGCGCGTGGGTTACCCCACCATCATCCGTCCCAGCTTCACCTTGGGCGGTAGCGGCGGCGGCATCGCCTACAACCGTGAAGAGTTCGAGGACATCGTCAAGCGCGGCCTGGAGCTCTCGCCGGTCGGCGAAGTGCTGGTGGAAGAATCCGTGCTCGGCTGGAAGGAGTTCGAGATGGAAGTGGTCCGCGACACCGCGGACAACTGCATCATCGTGTGCTCCATCGAAAACCTGGACCCGATGGGTGTGCACACCGGCGACTCGATCACCGTCGCCCCAGCGCAGACCTTGACCGACAAGGAATATCAGCGCCTGCGCGATGCCTCCATCGCGGTGCTGCGCAAGATCGGCGTGGATACGGGTGGCTCGAACGTGCAGTTCGGCATCAACGCACAGACGGGTCGCGTCGTTGTCATCGAGATGAATCCGCGCGTGTCGCGTTCATCGGCGCTGGCATCCAAGGCCACCGGTTTCCCGATTGCCAAGGTGGCCGCCAAGCTGGCGGTCGGCTATACGCTGGACGAGCTGCGCAACGAAATCACCGGCGGCCTCACCCCGGCTTCGTTCGAGCCGAGCATCGACTACGTCGTCACCAAGATTCCGCGTTTCGCTTTCGAGAAATTCCCGGCCGCCGATCCGCGCCTGACCACCCAGATGAAGTCGGTGGGCGAAGTGATGGCGATGGGCCGTACCTTCCAGGAATCGCTGCAGAAAGCGCTGCGTGGCCTGGAGACCGGCAAGGTTGGCCTGGACCCCACCGGCTTGAACCTGTCGGACGAAGACGACATGGCCGCGCTACGTCGCGAACTGAAGGCGCCGGGCCCTGAGCGCCTGTTCTACGTCGCCGATGCGTTCCGCGCCGGCATGACGGTGGAGCAGGTGCACGCACTGTCGTTCATCGATCCGTGGTTCCTGGATCAGATGGAAGAATTGATTGCCGACGAGAAACAGCTCGCCGTCGACGGTCTGGCGTCGTTGAACGCCGCACGCATGCGCAAGCTGAAGCGCGCAGGTTTCTCCGATGCGCGATTGGCGCAACTGGTCGACACCGACGAGACCGCGGTACGCGTGCTGCGCAAAGCCTTGGGCGTGAAGCCGGTCTACAAGCGCGTGGATTCCTGCGCGGCCGAGTTCGCCACCAGCACCGCCTATCTGTATTCGACCTACGAGGACGAATGCGAGGCCGAACCGACCCAGCGCGACAAGATCATGATCCTGGGCGGCGGCCCCAACCGGATCGGCCAGGGCATCGAGTTCGACTATTGCTGCGTGCATGCTGCGCTGGCGCTGCGTGCCGATGGTTTCGAAACCATCATGGTCAACTGCAATCCGGAAACCGTCTCCACCGACTACGACACTTCCGACCGTTTGTACTTCGAACCGCTGACGCTGGAAGACGTGTTGTCGATCGTCGAGCTGGAACAACCCAAGGGCGTGATCGTGCAGTACGGCGGCCAGACTCCACTGAAACTGGCACAGGCCCTCGAAGCCAACGGCGTGCCGGTGATTGGTACGTCGCCGGACTCCATCGACCTGGCCGAGGACCGCGAGCGCTTCCAGCAGCTGGTCGAAAAGCTGGGCCTGAAGCAACCGCCCAACCGCACCGCACGCAACGCCGATGAGGCGCTGACACTGGCTCGCGAAATCGGCTATCCGCTGGTGGTGCGCCCGTCCTACGTGTTGGGCGGCCGCGCGATGGAAATCGTCTATGGCGAATCCGATCTGGCGCGCTACGTGCGCGACGCCGTCAAGGTGTCCAACGATTCGCCGGTGTTGCTGGACCGCTTCCTGGACAATGCGGTGGAAGTCGACGTGGACGTCATCGCAGACCAGACCGGTGCAGTGCTGGTCGGTGGCGTGATGGAACATATCGAGGAAGCCGGTGTGCATTCCGGGGACTCGTCGTGCTCACTGCCACCTTATTCGCTTTCCGCCAAAACACAGGCGGAACTGCGGCGCCAGGTCGTGGAGCTGGCCAAGGCGCTCAACGTGGTCGGCCTGATGAACACACAGTTCGCCATCCAGACCAATGATGAGGGCGACGACACTATCTTCCTGCTGGAGGTCAACCCGCGTGCTTCGCGCACGGTGCCGTTCGTGTCGAAGGCGACCGGCATGCCGCTGGCCAAGATCGCGGCGCGCTGTATGGCGGGCAAGTCGCTGGCCGAGCAGGGTGCCATCAAGGAAATCGTGCCCGACTACTTCTCGGTGAAAGAAGCGATCTTCCCGTTCGCCAAGTTCCAGGGCGTGGATCCGATTCTTGGGCCGGAAATGCGTTCAACGGGCGAAGTCATGGGCGTGGGCCGGAGTTTCGGCGCGGCCATGGCGCGTGCGCAGGAAGCCGGTGGCATCAAGGCGCCGGTGCCGGGCAAGGCTTTTGTTTCGGTTCGTGACCCGGACAAGAAACGAGTGCTGCCCGTGGCCCAGGCGCTGGTCGAACGCGGCTTCACCTTGGTGGCTACCCAAGGCACCGGTGCGTGGCTGCGCCAGAACGGCCTGCAGTGCGAACTGATCAACAAGGTGGTTGAAGGGCGCCCGCATATTGTCGATCTGATCAAGAACGGCGAAATCGTGTATATCGTCAACACCACGGAAGGCCGTCAGGCTATCGCTGACTCCTTCTCCATTCGGCGCGAAGCCTTGCAACATCGCGTCACTTATTCGACCACCGTCGCTGGCGCCAAGGCGCTGGTGCATTCGCTGGAGTACCGTGGCACCGGCCCGGTCCTGGCGTTGCAAGAACTGCACAAGGAGCTATAAGGGTGAGAGCACCGTTGACCATGAAAGGCGCACAACGTCTGCGCCAGGAACTGGAACAGCTTAAGAGCGTGAAGCGGCCGCAAGTGATTGCCGCGATCGCAGAAGCGCGCGCGCACGGCGATCTGAAAGAGAACGCCGAATACCACGCCGCCCGCGAACAGCAGAGCTTCATCGAAGGCCGCATCAAACAGCTGGAAAGCGAGCTGTCGCATTCCGAAATCATCGACGTGAGCAAGCTCAACGCGGGCTCACGCGTTGTGTTTGGTGCAGTCGTGACGCTGGCCGATGTGGATACCGATGAAGAGAAACGCTACCAGGTGGTCGGCGATCTGGAAGCGGACATCAAGCAGGGACTGATTGCGATTTCCTCGCCGTTGGCCCGTGCATTGATCGGCAAGCACGAAGGCGATTCGGTCACCATCGACGCCCCGGCTGGCCAGCGCGAATACGAAATCATCAACGTCTCCTACGACGACTGAAAACGCGATGGCATCGGCCACGCTGCTGCTGCCTGCACGCACCCGGTTGGTCGGGCAGGCGCTGCCGACCGCCGTTGCGAAGGCGCTTGGCCGGTCCGACCGCAGCCGTGGCGAGGAAGGCGAGCGCGCGCAGCTGCGACGGCAGTTTCAGCTTATCCCCGATTATTTACCCGGTCATTGGCCGGTAGCGGCATTGACCCGGCAACTGGATGCGGGCGACGCTGCATCGTCGGCGTGGTTGCGCGCCGACCCCGCACGCGTGGCGCCGGACATGACGGGTGCGCGGATGCTGGCTCACGGCGACGCACTTGCCTTGACCGAGGAAGACCTGACGCAACTGTTGCCTGCGTTGCGGCCGCTGTTCGGCGATGCGGGTTTTCCATTGGATGCTCCACATCCATCGCGTTGGTACCTGCGTGTTCCGAAGGATGCTCCGTTACCCGCATTCGCGCCGGTGGACGATGTACTGGGCGATGATCTCTTCGCGCATCTGCCGGACGGCGATGCCGGCCGCCGTTGGCGCGCGTTGCTGACCGAGGCGCAGGTGACGCTGCACAACCACCCTTGGAATGTGCGGCGTGTGGCGGAAGGAAAGCCGCCGGTGAACTCGCTGTGGTTCTGGGGCGGCGGCGTCCTGCCGGACGTCGTGCGTACCTCGTTCCGTCAGATCAAGGGCAACGAAGTGTTGCTGCGTGCCTTGGCCAGCGCCGCGGGCGTAGCCCCGACTTCCGCCGAGAGCGAAGAAGTCGATGCACTGATCGATCTGCGTCAGCTGCGCAATCTGGACCTGCTGTGTCGCGACGCACTGCTGCCGTTGCTGGCCGCGCTAGGCAAGCGCGAACTGGATGCGCTCACTTTGGATTTCGAGGACGGCGCGATCTTCATCCTGCGGCGCGATCAACGCTGGCGCTTCTGGCGCCGCCCCATGCCGCGCCTGGATACGCTTCGTCCCGACGAAGTCCCGGTATGACACGCGCAGGTCCAAGTATCCGTCGGCGCGAAGCCGTGCTTGGTGGCGAGTGGCCCGACTCTGTCCCGTCGTTGCTGCGCCGTGTCTATACGGCGCGTGGCGCCTTGAATCTGGAGCAGGCGCAGCCCAGGTTGGCGCAACTGTTGCCGCCGGATTCGCTGGGCGGACTTGTGGCCGCGACGGCGCTGTTGGCCGATGCCATCGACCAAGACAAGCACATCGTGGTCGTTGGCGATTTCGATTGCGATGGTGCTACCGCCTGCGCTGTGGGCGTGCGTGGTCTGCGTATGCTGGGAGCGAAACGCGTCAGTCCCGCGGTGCCTAACCGCATGGTCCATGGCTACGGGCTGTCGCCGTCATTGGTCGAAGAGCTTGTCGGCTTGGAGCCCGATCTACTGGTCACCGTGGACCACGGCATCGCCTGCCACGCCGGCATTGCCACGGCCAAATCGAAAGGTTGGCAGGTGCTGGTTACCGATCACCATCTGCCGGGCGACGCATTGCCGCCGGCCGACGCCATCGTCAATCCCAATCTGCGTGGCGACGCGTTCCCCAGCAAGATGCTGGCAGGCGTAGGCGTGATGTTCTACGTCTTGCTCGCCTTGCGCCGGCGGCTGCGCGAGGCGGGCGCTTTTGCCGCGGGAGAACCTGATCTGATGCCGCTGCTGGATCTGGTCGCGGTAGGCACCATTGCCGATCTGGTGCCGCTCGACGTCAACAATCGCGCCCTGGTCGCGGCCGGACTCCGCCGTTTGCGCACCGGGCAGGGATGTGCGGGACTGCGCGCCTTGATCGAGGTATCCGGACGCACTGCCAGTCAGTTGAGTGCATCCGATATCGCGTTCTCTGTCGCACCACGACTCAATGCCGCAGGCCGTTTGGAAGACATGGCGCTGGGGATCGAATGCCTGTTGTGCGACGACAGCACCCAGGCCAATGAAATGGCGCAGGTGCTCAATGGCATCAACGCCGAGCGTCGTGGCGTACAACAACAGATGACCGAGGAAGCCGAAGCCGCGATCGCGCGCCTGGCAGGTGAGGACGATCTTCAGGCGCCGATCGCACTGTGCCTGTTCGATCCCGAATGGCATCCCGGCGTGGTCGGCCTGGTGGCGTCGAAGATGAAGGAGAAGCTGCATCGGCCGGTGATCGCTTTCGCACCGGCGGAACCGGGCAGCACAACTCTGCGCGGCTCGGCGCGTTCGATTCCGGGCTTTCATATCCGGGACGCCTTGGCCGCTATCGACGCGGTGCACCCGCAGCTGATCGCCAAGTTCGGCGGTCACGCTATGGCCGCTGGCCTGACGTTGGACCAAAGCGTTTTGCCTGAGTTCGAAGCCGCCTTCAGGCAGCACGCGGAGGCGTTGCTGGACGACGCCATGCTGCGAGCCGAATTGCCTAGCGACGGCGAATTGCTACCCCACGAATTCGATCGCCTCCACGCCGATGCGCTGCGCGCGGCAGGGCCGTGGGGGCAGGGCTTTCCAGAACCTTTGTTCGATGGCGAATTCGACGTGTTGGACTGGCGCGTGGTCGGCGAACGCCACCTGAAATTCTCCTTGCGCACCGCACAACGGCCCGCGCCGCTCAATGCTATCCATTTCAACGGCTGGACCGATCAACCGCCGCCGCTACGCATCCATGCGGCTTATCAGCTGGATACCGATGACTATCAGGATCGGCGCGGGATTCAATTGGTGATCCGGCATTGGTTGCCGATTTAGGGCGCTAGGTGTCGACTGTACTGTAGCCGGTGCGGGGGAAGGCACGTTTCCGCGTCGAGTGTGGAGAGCATGGAATGAATCAACTTCAAGCAAAGCTTGCTGTGTTTTTATCGTTTTCGATCGGCGTTTTGCTGGTCTTCTTTGCTTCTCCTCACCTGTTGAACATGTATGTCTCTGAAGCTCCTCGAGCGGCTTACGTCGCAACAGGGCATGTATATGAGTTCAATCAGCATGGGACCGTCGTGTACTTGTCGCTGAAGCAGTTGATTGCTGTGCATGGGCTGACGGGTATCGGAATGCTGTCGCTCATTACATGTGCTGTATGCATGAAGAAAATGGTTCTCCTGATACGGGAATCTAGACCTTGATCGAAAGCTTCTTGTAGAGCCGAGCTTGCTCGGCTGAGCCTATCCGGAGTCATGGTGTTACAGCAGCGGAGCCACAAGGGGACTAAACAAGCTCCGCTCTACGTGATTCTGCCTGTGGACGAATGTGGCGTTAAGTGCTGGCTTCTCAACGCTCAGCCCACCGTGGACACCTGCATGGTTTTCGGCGGGCGGGCTCCCAATTTCAATCCGAACAATGGCCGCAACCAACCAATACGGCGGACGAGTTCGTAACAAGCGAAACAGACAGCGAAGGTCAGCGCCACCAACAGGAGGCCTTCTGGCAAGGCTGGAATACCGAACGGTCTGAGGTTGTACGCCGCCAGGACGATCACCGTCTGGTGGAGGATGTATACCGGGAATACCGCCGGCACCAGGTACCGCAATGCCGCACTGTCGGCATGGCGGAAGCGGTAAGCGAAACCGAAGATCGCCGCGATGGTGCACCACTGGTTTACACCCCAGGCCACACGTTGCACGGTTCGCAACGCATCCGGCGGAGGGTTGGTATCGCTGTAGCCGCTGGCGTAGAAGTACCAGATGATGAAGCCATAGCTGCTGACGGCCAGCAGCAGGGCGAGCCAACGGAATCGCTGCAGGGCTTCCCAGAAGCCGGTAGCGCGCGCCATCAGATAGCCCAGCAGGAATACGCTGAAGTACTGGGCATGGTTGTACCAATCGTCGACCAGTGCGTGGGTGGCCTCGAATCGGTCCACCAGCACAATCCGAATGGCGGCCAGCACCACCACCGGCCACAGCAGCACGCCCCAGCCGGATAGCCGTGCCGTGAGCCACTTTCCCAGCGAGCCCGAGGCTTTCGGTATCAGTCGGTCGAGTAGCCAGACAGCTACCGTGTACACCCACAGGTAGGCAACGAACCATAGGTGGTTCCAGGTGGGCAGGATCAGGCAGCCATCGTCGTCGCAGAAGGTGCTGTCGCCGGTGAGATACCGGCCCCAGAACGCCAGATAGCCATCGTGGTAGCCACCGGGATAGCGCGAATCCAGCAGCTCGTAGTAGGCCTGTGGCGGCACGATGACCAGCATGCCGAAGATCAACGGCAGCAGCAGGCGCCAAGAGCGCGAGCCCAGGAAACCTTTCGGTTGCTTGGCGAGCAGGAACGCGCTGGCCGCGCCGGAGACCAGGAACAGCAGCGACAGCCGCCATGGGCTGCTCAGCAACATGAAAGGTTCGAGCACAGAGCCAGCTTGTGGGCTTTTGACGTGCCAATCCCAGGTCACGTAGTACATCCCTACGTGATAGAGCACCAGCAGGCCGAACGCGCAAACCCGCACCCAATCGAGATCGTGACGGCGTTCCATGGCAATTCCAACGAAGAAGGACCGCCTCATTTCAAAGCGCGCCATGCAGCCGTGCGACCGCAAAGTGATCGATGGCGGGCGCGAAGGGACGAATCGTGGACATCAGGGACGAACGCCGGATGGCCGCGCCGTCCACTCACCTAGAATGCGCGGATGACCGACGCCATCTCCGACGCTGCCTATCGCCGTTTCCTGCCTTGGCGCCGCACATTCGAAGTTGGCTTCTGGGTGGCGCTGATGCTTGTCAACGCAGTGGGCAACAGCATCACCACGTTGATGGACGTCCGCCGCGCGGGGCTAACGTTCGCCAGTTGGGAGCCGGCGGTGTGGGAGGGCTCCAGCGCGATCCTGATGCTGGCACTGGTGCCTGCGCTGGTGGTGTTCACCCGCCGATTCCCGCTGCACTGGGACACTTGGCGGCGGCAACTGCCTTGGTACCTGCTGGCCAGCCTGGCGTTCTCATTGATACACGTGGCCGGCATGGTGGCGCTGCGGGTGCTGGCCTACCGATGGCAGGGCGAAAGTTATGACTTTGGTCCCTGGGGCCGGGAATTCCTTTACGAATACCTGAAGGACGTCCGCAGCTTCACCAGCATGGTGGTGGGCATCGAGGTCTACCGCTTCCTGCTGCGGCGCTGGCGGGGCGAAGCCAGCCTGCTGGACGTACCGGATGAAGGGCCTCCGGTGGAGCCGGTGGAACGCCCGGAACGCTTCCTGGTCCGGAAGCTGGGACGTGATTTCCTGGTGGCCGCGGCCGACATCGAATGGCTGCAAGCCGCCGGCAACTACGTCAACCTGCGCGTGCGCGGCCATGATTATCCATTGCGCAGCACTATCGCCGGCGCGGAGGCCAAGCTGGATCCACAGCGTTTCGCTCGGATCCACCGCAGCTACATGGTCAACCTGGATCATGTGGTCTCCATCGAACCCCTGGAAAGCGGCGATGCGCGCCTGTACCTGAAGGACGGCACGAATTTGCCCTGCAGCCGCCGCTATCGAAGCGAGTTGCGCGACCGGGTCGGCAACGACTGATCGGCCCAGGCAGGCGCGCCGGAATCCTTGGGAAAGCCTTGCCAGGCGGTCTGGAGCGAATGCCTCTGGTATCCTTGCCGACCTTTACGACACCGCCCCCGCCGCACCATGATCGAACTCAATCCCATCCGCCAGCGCATCGCCGACCTGCAAGAACGGCTGATTTCGCTCCGGGGGTATCTTTGACTACGACGCCAAGCGTGAGCGTCTGGAAGAAGTCAACCGCGAACTGGAAAACCCCGACATCTGGAACAATCCCGAATACGCCCAAACCCTGGGCCGGGAACGTTCGCTGCTGGACAAGACAGTCGGCGGCATCGCCAGCGTCGCCGACGGCCTGACCGAAGCGAGCGAGTTGCTGGAACTGGCGGAAAGCGAAAACGACGAAGACACCGCGGTGGCCGTAGTGGCCGATGTGGACCGTTTCGCGACCCATGTGGAGAAGCTGGAATTCCAGCGCATGTTCTCCGGCCAGATGGATGCGTCCAATGCGTTCGTCGACATCCAGGCAGGCGCTGGCGGTACCGAAGCGCAGGACTGGGCGGAAATGCTGCTGCGCATGTACCTGCGCTGGTGCGAATCGCGCGGCTGGAAGACTGAGCTGATGGAAGTCAGCGGCGGCGACGTGGCCGGCATCAAGTCCGCTACCGTGCGGGTGGAAGGCGATTTCGCCTACGGTTGGCTGAAGACTGAAACCGGCGTGCACCGGCTGGTACGCAAATCGCCGTTCGACTCCGACAACCGTCGCCACACCAGCTTCACTTCGGTGTTCGTGTCGCCGGAAGTCGATGACAACATCGATATCGAGATCAACCCGGCCGACCTGAGAACGGACGTCTACCGCTCTTCCGGCGCCGGCGGCCAGCACGTCAACAAGACCGAATCGGCCGTGCGTATCACCCACATCCCATCCGGAATAGTGGTGGCCTGCCAGACCGGTCGCAGCCAGCACCAGAACCGCGACAACGCCATGAAGATGTTGGCGGCCAAGCTTTACGAGCTGGAAATCCAGAAACGCAATGCCGAGCGCGACGCGGTGGAAGCCACCAAGTCCGATATCGGCTGGGGCAGCCAGATCCGCAACTACGTGCTGGACCAAAGCCGCATCAAGGACCTGCGCACCGGTGTGGAACGCACCGACACGCAGAAGGTACTGGACGGCGACCTGGATGAGTTCGTCGAAGCCAGCCTGAAATCCGGCCTGGAGGCCGGATCCAAACGGATCGACGCTTAAGCTCTCGTAGAGCGGAGTTCGCTCCGCTGCTTTTCCTGCACCACACGTCCCAGCCGCGCCACTCGGCACCAAGAAACCCCAGCCCCCATGACCGACCAGAATTCAACGCCGCAACCCCAAGTCGACGAAAACAGCCTCATCGCCGAGCGTCGCGCGAAACTGAAGGCGCTGCGCGGGCAGGGAGTGGCATTTCCCAACGATTTCCGCCGCAGCGAGTACGCCGGCGACCTACAGGCCGAATACGCCGACAAGGACCTGTGGACGGCCGAGGCGCTGGAAACCGCGCATCGTCAAGTGAGGATGGCCGGCCGGTTGATGGCCAAGCGGGTAATGGGCAAGGCGAGCTTCGTGCAGATCCAGGACGAATCCGGCCGTATCCAGTTGTTCCTGCAAGCGAATGCACTGGGCGAGGTCTACGAATCGTTCAAGAGCTGGGATATCGGCGACATCATCGGCGTGGAAGGCGCGTTGACCCGGACCAAGACCGGCGAGTTATCGGTCCGCGCCGAGTCGCTGCGCTTGCTGACCAAGTCGCTGCGCCCGCTGCCGGACAAATGGCATGGTCTGTCGGACGTGGAACAACGCTACCGCCAGCGCTATGTCGACCTGATCGTCAACCCCGAGGCGCGCGAGGTCTTCATCAAGCGCTCCAAGATCATCCGCGCCATTCGCGAATGGCTGGACACGCGACGTTTCCTGGAAGTGGAAACGCCGATGATGCATTACATCCCCGGCGGCGCCGCCGCCAAGCCGTTCACCACGCACCACAATGCGCTGGACATGGATCTGTACCTGCGCGTGGCGCCGGAACTCTACCTCAAGCGACTGGTCGTGGGTGGTATAGAACGGGTCTACGAGATCAATCGCAATTTCCGCAACGAAGGTGTCAGCACCCGGCACAACCCGGAATTCACGATGCTGGAGTTGTACGAAGCCTATGCCACGTACAACGAAGTGATGGACCTCACCGAGACAGTGATCCGTGATGTTGCCCATGAAGTTCTGGGCACCGGCAAGGTGGTTTGGGAAGGCAGCGAGATCGACTTGGAGCCGGCATTCCGCCGCTGGCGCATGGATGAAGCCGTGCGTCACTACAACCCGGAAATCAGTGCCGCCGACTGCACCGACCGCGATGCGCTGGTGCGCCATTGCGAACGCCTGAAGATCCACGTCAAGCCGTCCTACGGCTGGGGCAAGTTGCTGCTGGAGATCTTCGAGAAAACGGTGGAGCACACGCTGATCCAGCCCACTTTCATCACCGACCATCCGGTGGAAGTGTCACCGCTGGCCCGCGCCAACGACGGCCAGCCAGGCTATACCGACCGTTTCGAGCTGTTCATCAACGGCAAGGAGCTGGCCAACGGCTTCTCCGAGCTGAATGATCCGGAAGATCAGGCAGCCCGCTTCCTGGCCCAGGTAGAAGCGAAGGAGGGCGGCGACGACGAGGCCATGCATTTCGACGCCGACTACATACGCGCGCTGGAGGTCGGCCTGCCGCCCACGGGGGGCCTGGGCATCGGTATTGATCGCCTGGTCATGCTGCTGACCGGCTCGGATTCGATCCGTGACGTGCTCCTGTTCCCCTACATGCGTCCTGAGAACCAGGGCTAGCCCAGCCGTGGCGTCAAAAATGTGACGCGCTGGGGCAAAAGTTGATCCTCAGGGCAGGTGCGCCGGTTTTCCGTACCTCGCCCCGTGCGTTGCCCCCGGGGCGCTCCTGGCTTATGGTGCGCTCCAGACGCCGCCAAATTGCCCTGGAAAAGCCGTGTAACCGGCGAATTCCACCCGCCTCACCCGACTTGCTCGGTGCGCTTGCCGGAGTGGCATGTTTCCTGCGTGGACTATGACCGGACCCTAGTCAATATCGATTGGGGCGCGGCGCGAAGCAGGATGCTCAAGCGCGCGTCTACGAGCACAGCGGACCGGCGGATTTCCACCGGTCGCCGGACAGGAAAGGCACACATCCCATGTTAGATGTCAGCGTAGCCAACAGCGGAGTATCCTTGCCCGACAGCCACCTGATGTGGTCTCAAGGGGTAGGAAGCGCATTGAACATCGTCATCGTCGACGATCAGACGTCTGCGCGCACGATGCTGCGCCACGTTATCGAGGACATCGCCTCGGAACTGACCGTGCATGACTTCGGCGATCCCCAGGTAGCCTTGAGCTGGTGCGAACAGAACCGCACGGATCTGCTGCTTTTGGACTACCGCATGCCGGGAATGGATGGGCTGGAATTCGCCCGCCGGTTCCGTCGGCTGCCGATGCACCGCGACATCGCCATCATCCTGGTCACGGTGGTTGGCGATGAGCCGATACGCCAGGCCGCCCTGGAAGCCGGCGTCATCGATTTCCTGGTAAAGCCCGTACGGCCGCGCGAACTGCGTGCACGTTGCCGCAACCTGCTTCAGCTGCGACAACAGTCGGAAAACGTCAAGCAACGCGCTTTGTCGCTGGAGCAACGGCTGCTCTCCAGCATGCATGAGGTGGAAGAGCGCGAACGCGAAACGCTGTCGCGCCTGGCGCGCGCCATCGAATTCCGCGACAGCGGCACCAGCGCCTACCTGGAGCGCATGGCACACGTCGCCGGATTGATCGCCGAACAGCTGGGACTGCCGGAAGACGAGGTCCGTGCCATCGAAATGGCAGCGCCGCTGCATGACATGGGCAAGATCGCCATCCCCGATTCGGTATTAATGAAAGCCGGCCCGCTGACTGCGGAAGAAACCGAAGTCATGCGTCGCCATCCCAAGATTGGCCATGAGCTGCTGTCCGGCAGCCAGAACCGTTTCATCCAGACCGGCGCGCTGATCGCGCTGCGTCATCACGAGCGCTACGACGGCAGTGGTTATCCTGACGGTTTGGTGGGTGAGGAAATCCCGCTGGAAGCCAGGATCGTGGCAGTGGCAGACGTATTCGACGCCTTGATCTCGCCGCGCCCCTACAAGAAGGCCTGGGAGAAAGACGCGGCCCTGGCCTACCTGTACGCCCAGCGTGGCCGTCTGTTCGATCCAGGTTGCGTGGATGCGCTGATCCGCGGCCGAGTCCGGCTGGACGACATATGCGATCGTTTCTCGACGGTGCAGAGCCGTCCAGGGATGGAGTGAGCCATGAACAACCTGTCCGCTTGGGTAAAAAACCGTCTGGCCAATCGCCCTGACAGCGAGCATGGACAGGCACTGGTCCGCATCGGCCTGATCTCACTGATCCTGGCCTACGCCTTGTTGCCATCCTCGCGTGCCGCGCTGGCACCCGGTGAATACGCTGTCGTCCTGGCGATCGTGTTGTCGGGTCTGGCGAACGGCTTGGGTATATTTGCGTGGCTGCTAGCGCGGCCGGGTAAATCCCATGTGCACCGCGCCCTGGGCATGATGGCCGATTACGGCCTGATGGCTGCCGCCATGGTCGGCATGGGCGAGGCGTTGGCCTGGGCCTATGTGGTGCTGATGTGGGTCACGGTGGGCAACGGTCTGCGCTATGGCAATCGTTACCTGGTCATCGCGGTGGCGATGGCCTGCGTGGCGTTCGGCGGCGTACTGGTACTGAGCGACTACTGGCAGCGCAATCTGACCTTGGGCATCGGTCTGTTGCTGGGTTTGATCGCGGTGCCGATGTATCTGTCCGGCCTGCTGCGCGATCTGACCCGCGCCACCGAGGAAGCACGCCGCGCCAACGAAGCCAAGAGCCGGTTCCTGGCCAATATGAGCCACGAATTCCGCACTCCGCTCAACGGTTTGTCGGGAATGTCGGAGCTGCTGGCGACGACGCGACTGGACAGCGAGCAGCGCGAGTGCCTGTCCACCATCCAAGCCTCCACGCGCAGCCTTCTGGCGCTGGTGGAGGATGTGCTGGATATCTCGGCCATCGAGGCGGGCAAGCTGAAGCTCAACCTGGTTGAGTTCTCGCTGCAGGAACTGGTGGAAAGTATCGGCTTGATCCTGTTGCCGCAGGCACGCGCCAAGCAGTTGCGGTATGAAGCGCGTATCGATGGAGCGGTTCCCGCGAAGCTGCGCGGCGACGCCGGCCACCTGCGGCAGGTCCTGCTGAACCTGGCGGGCAATGCCGTCAAGTTCACCGACTTCGGCGAAGTCCGGCTAGACGTCGCCATCGCGCCGTCCGAAGGCGAGCAGATCCGTCTGCGCTTTACCGTGACCGACACCGGCATCGGCATTCCGCTGGCAGTGCGGACGCGTTTGTTCGAAGCGTTCGAGCAGGCCGACGCAGGTCTGTCGCGCCGGTATGGCGGCACGGGGTTGGGCACCACCATCGCCAAGGGCCTGACCGAGGCCATGGGCGGCCGCATCGGCTTTGAGAGCACTGAGCAACGGGGAAGCTGCTTCTGGGTGGAGCTGCCGTTCGCCCTGGTCCAGGTTCCGGTCGCGGCGCCATCGGTGCAGGCACCAGTGGGTTGGCTCGAGGATTCGGCCATTCCGGAAGGCGCGGAAAACATCATTGCCTTCTCCGACCCCTTCCTGCGTCATCGCGCACGTGTCCGCAATATGCAGATACTGGTCGCGGACGACCATGAAGCCAACCGCATGGTATTGCAGCGGTTATTGCAGAAAGCCGGTCACAAGGTGACCAGCGTGAACGGTGGCGAAGACGTGTTGAACGCATTGGAATCCGCCGAATACGACGCGGTGATCTGCGACCTGCACATGCCGGGCATCAGTGGCCTGGATCTGTTGAAGCAGCTGCGTGTGATGGAAGCCGGCAGCGGCAGCCGCACACCGGTGCTGATCCTGAGCGCCGATGTCACGCCCGAATCGATTCAACGTTGCGAACAAGCCGGTGCGCGCGCTTTCCTGGCCAAACCCGTCATGGCAACCCGCTTGCTGGACGCCTTGGCCGATCTCGCCAACAACAATCGTGCATCGATCGGCGCCAACATGCCGACCCCGCGCAATGAAAGCCCGATGTCGGACGGAGTGCTGGATGTCAGCGTGCTGGACGAGTTGACCGCGTTGGGAATGGGCGAGGCCTTCGAGCGTGAGTTCATTGGCCAATGCCTCAACGATGCCGACGGCTGCATCGGCGCCATGGCGCACGCAATGGAGCGGGGCGACGGTGAGCATCTGCGTGAACATGCGCATGCCCTGAAGGGCGTCGCCAGCAACTTGGGCCTGGTCAAGCTGGCGTCGGCCAGTGGCGAACTGATGCGGCTGGCGGACTGGCAGATCAACCGTGAATGGCGCCAGCGATTGGCCACGCTCAATTCGCATTTGAGCCATGGCCGCGCTGCGCTTGAAGCACGTGAACGCGTACGTACCGCCGCCGTCGAACAAGACAGCGAGCGCAATTGAGCGCGAGGCGTGATGGCTCGTTAGCCACTGTCCCACCGGTACTTGCCGGTGGGAACTCCCCCTGATGATTTAAAACGAGAGGTCGAATGATGCGACCGACTTCTCTTGGGTGATAGCTCTCAGGCTCTTAAGCCGCACGCGCCCCCGAGCGCTTTTCCTGTGCACGTACGATGCGCTCCATCATGCGCAAGGATTTATCGCCCAAGGCCAGCGCGGTATCCACCCACACTTCGGTGATACCCATCAGTTCGTCGTAACCCACCGGCTGTGCCAGGTTGCGCGATGCATTCATGGCGAGATACGCATGCGGTGCGCGCTGGTGCTTGTTGATCAGTTCCTGCACCGCGGCCGCGCCGTGGCCCTTCGGTACCAGCACGTCCACAACACCCAGGCGGTACAGCTCATCACTGGTGTAGATGTTGCCGTCCAGGATGATCTTCTCGGCTACCTGCGGCGATACGCGCTTGCATAGGAACGAGTAGGCGCCCATGCCCGGGAACAGACCGAACAGTACCTCCGGCAGCCCCATGTCGACGCCTTCTTCGGCCACGATGGTGTGGCAGGCCAGGGCGATTTCCAAGCCGCCGCCCAATGCGTCACCCTCGATCAGCGCGATAGTGCGGACGTCGCCGCCCAGGCCGGTATTGAGATGATGCACGCCGTCGATACAGCGGCGCGCGTAGCCGAGCAGGCGATCGCGGTTGTTCTCACGGATCAGTTGCGAGAACAGTCCCAAATCACCGCCCAGATTGAAAGCGCCCGGCGCCGCGGAAGCGACGACCAGGTGGCGCAACTTGCCGGACTGGCGCTGTGATTCGCGCAGCGTGATTGAATTCATGAAGCTAAGCACGTCGTCCAGCATCTGGCTGCGGAAGCACGGCCGCACACCCGGCGCGGCGTCGGCATGCATGTACATCCAGTGGGAGTCACCGCTGGGTTCCGACTCGACGCGAATGGTGGGGAAGGAACGGGTGCGTTGCAGTTTTTCGATGTTGTTCATTTGGATTTTCCTTGGCAGGGTAGGTCGCAGAGTCGGCTGCGGGTTCGACATTAAAAGTGTGATGTGTGACAGCACGCGCCGATCCTACACCTGAACGAAGAGTTAAAAGACGGCTCATTCGCGGCCATTCCGGCACTAGACATGTCTATGCCCGACCATTTTCTTAAACTGTGACGTACGTCTAGAAAATAGCCCTAAAGTTGACGCCGGCCAATTAAGAAGGCCGGCATTGCGCCGGCCTTGGTTTGACTCACTTCGGTCCGGCGGGAGGCGGGTTTCGCAGCTCCTTGCGAAGGATCTTGCCCACGTTGGTTTTAGGCAGTTCGGTGCGGAATTCGATGTACCGGGGCTGCTTGTAGCCGGTGAGATTGTCGCGGCAATAGGCTTTGATCCGATCTTCGGTGAGGGAAGGGTCCTTCTTGACCACGAACACTTTGACCGCTTCGCCGGATTTTTCGTCCGGGATGCCGATCGCAGCCACTTCCAGCACACCATCGAGACCGGCGATGACGTCTTCGACCTCATTGGGGTACACGTTGAAGCCGGACACCAGGATCATGTCCTTCTTGCGGTCGACGATGTAGAAAAATCCTTCCGCGTCCATCTTGGCCATATCACCGGTATGCAGCCAGCCGTCGTCATCGATGACCTTGGCGGTCTCCTCCGGGCGCTGCCAGTAGCCCTTCATCACCTGCGGACCCTTGACGCAAAGCTCGCCGACTTCCCCCAAGGGGACCAGATTGCCGTCGTCATCCTTCAGGCAGATGTCGGTAGACGGAACAGGCAGGCCGATGGCGCCGTTGTATTCCTTCAAATCCATGGGATTGATACAGGCTGCAGGTGAGGTCTCGGTCAGTCCATAGGCCTCTATCAGGGGCACGCCGGTGACTTTCTTCCACCTCTCCGCCACGGCGCGTTGCACGGCCATGCCGCCACCGAGTGTCAACTTTAGGCTCGAGAAATCGACCTTGTCGAAACCCGGCGTGTTGAGCAATCCATTGAACAACGTGTTGACGCCGGTGATCGCCGTAAAGCGCGTGCCCTGCAGTTCCTTGACGAATCCGGGCATGTCGCGCGGATTGCTGATCAGGTGATTGAGGCCGCCCAGTTTCATGAAAACCAGGCAGTTCGCCGTCAACGCGAAGATGTGGTACAGCGGCAATGCGGTGATGATGACTTCATTGCCGTAGTCCAGACCATTGCCGATCCAGACACCGGCCTGCTGCATGTTCGCCACCAGGTTGCGGTGCGTCAGCATGGCGCCCTTGGATACGCCGGTGGTGCCGCCGGTGTACTGCAGGAAGGCGATATCGTCCGGATCGATTTCCACCTCCGGCAATGTGTGCAACTGGCCGAGGGTCAGCGTGTCCTTGAAGCGGACTGTGCCGGGAATGTCGTAATCGGGGATCAGCTTCTTGACGTACTTCAATACGAAATTGATCACCGTTCCTTTTGGGAATCCGACCAGATCGCCGAGGCCGGTGGTGATCACGTGCTTGAGCGGCGTGCCCGTCATGGCCTCCTGTACGGTCTTGCCGAAATTGTCGACCACCAGCAGCACGACCGCACCGGAATCGTTCAACTGGTGCTTCAACTCGCGCGGGGTATACATCGGATTGACGTTGACGACCGTCAAGCCTGCGCGCAATACGCCGAAAATGGCGATGGGATACTGCAGGCAATTGGGCATCATGATGGCGACGCGGTCGCCCTTTTTCAGCTTCAGCTCGCCAAGCAGGTAAGCGGCGAAGCGACGGCTCAGCGTATCGATTTCGCCATAGGTCAAAGCCTTGCCAAAATTGGTGAAGGCAGGCCGGTCACGGAATTTTTCGATCGCCGTGTCGAGCACCGAAACGATGGAGCGGTATTCGTCCAGATCCACTTCGTGTGGGACGCCTTGCGGATAGCTCTTGAACCATGGACGCTCCTGACTCATCTTCTGCTCCCTCCCCAGGGTCTTTTTTTGGCTTGGTTCCGACGCCCGTGAACTCGGGCGCCGGGTGGGTGCTACAGGGGGAGCATACCGTTACGGATGGAAAAGGCGAAGCGATTGAAAAACGTGAATCGGATATGTCACTTAATGGACGCTATCCATCGGCGGCCGTTGGCTTGGAGTGCCGCGTGGCTGCTGTGCTGGCTGTTGGCTGCTTGCAGTCAAACCTCGCCGGAGCAACGGCTGAAACAGCAATTCGAACAGATGCAGACGGCGGTCGAGGAGAGGCGCACGGATGATTTCCTGGCCGGTGTCAGCACGGACTTTGCCGGGAAGAATGGAATGGATCGTGCTGCGCTGCACAATCTGTTGCGTCTGCAGATGTTGGGCAACGCATCCCTTGGCGTGACTCGCGGCCCATTGGATATACAGCTGCAAGGCGATCACGCCACCGTCAAATGCTCGGTCTTGTTGACCGGCGGTGGCGGGCGTTTCTTGCCGGAGCGGGCACAGACCTACGCCATCACCAGTGGATGGCGGGAAGAGGATGGCGAGTGGCGTGTCTATTACGCCGATTGGCAAACCGAGTAGCGCGCGCCGCGATCTTGCCGCGCCGATAGCAAACCATAACGAATAGCGGGCGTAGAGCGGAGCTTGCTCCGCTGCTTTTTTTCCAGCAATCAACAACAGCCGAACAATCGGCTATTCGCTACCACCTGCCGTTGCGACGACCTCTTCGCTATCGGCGCGACAAAACCGCGGGGCGCAGCTCCGCTCTACAAGTAAACCCCGCTACGCTGCCCGCTGCGTGGCCAACTGACGAAGTACGTAATGCAACAGCCCACCATGACGGAAGTATTCCACTTCCTTGGGCGTCAGCAGCATCACCTTGGCTTGGAATCGCACCTCCCGACCATCGGATTTCTTGGCCGATACGGTGGCGACTTTGGAGGCGCCATCCTGCAGGCCGGTGATGTCGAAGACTTCCGACCCGTCAAACCCGAGCGTCGTTGCGTTCTGGCCTTCGATGAACTGCAAAGGCAGCACGCCCATGCCGACCAGGTTGGACCGGTGGATGCGCTCGAAGCTTTCGGCGAATACCGCCTTGACCCCCAACAGGTTGGTGCCCTTGGCTGCCCAGTCGCGCGACGAGCCGGTGCCGTACTCCTTGCCGGCCAACACCACCAGCGGAACCCGGTCGGCCTTGTACCTCATCGCCGCATCGTAGATGGACAGCTTTTCGGGTGCGCCGCCGTCTTGCGGGAAATACAAAGTGTTGCCGCCTTCCTCACCGCCGAACATCAGGTTCTTGATGCGGATATTGGCGAACGTGCCGCGTACCATCACATCGTCGTTACCGCGGCGGGAGCCGTAACTGTTGAAGTCCGCCGGCTGCACGCCGCGTGACATAAGGAAACGGCCTGCGGGTGAATCCTTCTTGATATTGCCGGCCGGCGAGATGTGGTCGGTGGTGATGGAATCGCCGAACAGGCCAAGCACGCGCGCGCCATGAACGTCGGCGATGCTGCCGACTTCCATGGTCATGCCTTCGAAGTAGGGTGGATTCTTGATGTAAGTGGAGTCCCCATCCCAGGCATACAGTTCGCCATCGGGCGACGCGATGGTGTTCCAGCGGGTATCGCCCTTGAACACATCCGCGTAGTTCTTCTTGAACATTTCCGGCCCGATGGTCTTGGCGATGAAGTCGCCGATTTCCTTGTTGCTGGGCCAGATATCCTTCAGATACACCGGCTGCCCATCGCTGCCGACGCCCAAGGGTTCGCTGGTCAGGTCGATGTCGGTAGTGCCGGCAATGGCGTAAGCGACCACCAGCGGCGGCGAAGCCAGGTAGTTCATCTTCACTTCGGCGTGGATGCGCCCTTCGAAATTGCGGTTACCCGACAACACCGAGGTCACCACCAAGTCGCCGGCGGCAATGCCCGCGCTGACTTCGGTAGGCAGCGGACCAGAGTTGCCGATGCAGGTGGTGCAGCCGTAGCCGACGACGTAGAAGCCGATCTTCTCCAGTTCATCCAGCAAGCCGGCTTTCTTCAGGTAGTCGGTCACCACCAGCGAACCTGGCCCCAACGATGTCTTGACCCAGGGCTTGCGGGTCAGCCCCCTGGCGGCAGCGTTGCGCGCCAGCAGACCTGCGCCCAGCATCACCGCTGGATTGGACGTGTTGGTGCATGAAGTGATCGCCGCGATCACCACCGCGCCATCCTTCAATTCCACGCTCTGGCTATCGATCTGAATCTGTGCGCGGCCTTTGGGCAGCACCTCCTTGTTGCCGATAGCGGTGCCGCCGCCTTCGCTTTCCAGCCGCGCTTCGGCCACGCCATTCTTTTCGCGCGTCGCGGCGAAAGGCACCAGGTTGTCGCGGAAATTCCGCTGCACGTCGGTCAGCAGTACGCGGTCTTGCGGCCGTTTGGGACCTGCCAGCGAGGGCCGTACATCCCCCATGTCCAGATGCAAGCTCGTGCTGTATTCGGCATGCGGGGTGTTGGCGTCATGCCACAGGCCCTGCGCTTTCGCATAGGCCTCTACCAGGCGGATATGGTCCTCATCGCGGCCAGACAGCCGCAAATAAGTCAGCGATTCCTCATCGATCGGGAAGATGCCGCAAGTGGCGCCGTACTCGGGCGCCATGTTGCCGATGGTGGCGCGATCGGCGAGCGGCAGGTGCTGCAGGCCATCGCCATAGAACTCGACAAACTTACCCACCACACCCAGCTGGCGCAGCATCTGCGTCACCGTCAGCACCAGATCGGTGGCCGTGGCGCCTTCCGGCAACCGGCCGGTCAGCTTGAAGCCGACCACCTGCGGGATCAGCATCGACGAAGGCTGTCCCAACATGGCCGCTTCCGCTTCGATGCCGCCCACGCCCCAGCCCAGCACGCCGATGCCGTTGATCATCGTGGTGTGGGAGTCGGTGCCGAAAACGGTGTCCGGATAGGCCAAGCGTTCGCCGTCCCGTTCGGTGGTCATCACCACCCGCGCCAGGTTTTCCAGATTCACCTGGTGGACGATGCCGGTGTTCGGCGGCACCACCTTGAAGTTATCGAACGCTTTTTGGCCCCAACGCAGGAAGCCGTAGCGTTCCTTGTTGCGTTCGAACTCGATCTTGCCGTTGAGGTCCAGCGAGTCGGCGCTGCCGAACGAATCCACTTGCACCGAATGATCGATCACCAGTTCCGATGGAATCAGCGGGTTGATCTGGTTGGGGCGGCCGCCCAGCTTGACTACCGCATCGCGCATCGCTGCCAGGTCGACCACGCAGGGCACGCCGGTGAAATCCTGCAGCACCACACGGGCTGGCATGAAGGCGATTTCGGTATCCGGCTCTTTCTTCGCGTCCCAATGAGCTACCGCCTGGATGTGCTCGGGCGTGACGGTGACGCCATCCTCGCAGCGCAGCAGGTTCTCCAGCAGGATCTTCATGGAGTAGGGCAGGTGGGCGAACGCCGGGCCTGCCGCCGCCGCCGGAGCCAGGCGCTGCCTTAGCTTGGGAAGGCTGAAATAGGTGTATGACGTGCCGTTGACGTCCAGCGTGGAACGAGTGGCGAAGGAATCACTCATTGCGGAGGCTCCTGTAGCTTTGGGAGAGGGAAGAAGACGGATAGCCGCAGCGTAGCGACCGTGATCCAGCCGTCTTGTGAATGGTTGCGCCGATTATCCGCCAATTCGATGACCGGCCAAGTGTGCTGTCCAGAGGTCGCATCGAACGCATGTAGCCGGTGGAAGGCACGATAGAAACGGTGGTTTGGCTATGGCAATCCATGCGGGGAGTATCGTCCTTTTCGCTCCATCGAATTTGAGTATGCATGGAAAAGTATGTATTATGCGCGCATACCGAGGAGCCCTCAAATGGAAGCCACCGTTGCCGAACGCGGGCAAATCACTCTTCCCAAGGCCGTACGCGACGCGCTGGGCCTGACCAAGGGCAGCGTATTGAAGGTCGAACTGGAAGGCAGCCGCATTGTGTTGCGCAAGAGCGTGGACGACGCGATTTCCCGTGCGCGCGGCCGTTTCAAGCTGGACGGTTTCGATAGTACCGATGAAGCCTTGCGCACCATCCGCGGCCGCGCGCCCGGCGAACCCACGGACGCCTGAGCTCCGTGATCGCCATTGATTCCTCTGTGCTGATCGATCTGCTGGCCAATGGTCCGCAGGCGGATGCTGCCGAGGCCTGCCTGCGTCAATGCCTGAGCGTCGGTCCGGTGGTGATCAGCGATGCGGCCCTGGCCGAAGTCTGTAGCGCCTTGCGCGACGGATCCGAAGCGCTGGCGGTACTGGAGGAAATGAGCATCCGTTTCAGCCCATTGGAAGCCAAGTCCGCGTTGCGCGCAGGCGAGATGCAGCGCCGTTACCGCCAGCGCCACGCCACCCAGGGGCGCGCGGTTCCCGATTTCCTGATCGGCGCCCATGCGTTGCTTCAGTGCAATGGCCTGATCACACGTGACGATCGTTTCTACCGCGATTACTTCAAGGGATTGAAGCTGATCGTGCCTGTTGCCGAATAACGTTGCTGTCGAAACGCTACCCCGTACTCACCCCACAACTTACACCCCGCAAACCGGAGCCAACCATGCTGGAAGCCTACCGCCACCACGTTGCCGAGCGCGCCGCGCTGGGCATCCCGCCGCTGCCGTTGTCGGCGCAGCAGACTGCGGATGTCATCGAACTGCTGAAGGCGCCCCCGGCCGGCGAGGAAAACTTCCTCGTAGAACTCATCACCCACCGTGTTCCCGCCGGTGTGGACGATGCCGCCAAGGTCAAGGCGTCCTACTTGGCTGCCATCGCATTTGGCACCGAGAAGTGCTCGCTGATCACCCGCGAACGCGCCACCGAGCTGCTGGGCACCATGTTGGGCGGCTACAACATCCATCCGCTGGTTGAACTGCTGGACGATGCCCAGGTCGGCACCATCGCTGCCGGAGCCTTGAAGAAAACCCTGCTGATGTTCGACGCTTTCCACGATGTGCAGGAGAAAGCTGAGAAAGGCAACGCCAATGCCAAGGCGGTGCTGCAGAGCTGGGCCGATGCGGAGTGGTTCACCAGCCGTCCCGAAGTTCCGGAAAGCCTGACCGTCACCGTGTTCAAGGTGACCGGCGAAACCAACACCGACGACCTGTCGCCCGCGCCCGACGCGACCACGCGTCCGGATATTCCGCTGCACGCCTTGGCGATGCTGAAGAACAAGCGCGACGGCATCACCCCGGAAGAAGATGGCAAGCGCGGTCCCATCGCTTTCATCGAATCGCTGAAAGAGAAGGGTCACCTGGTCGCCTATGTCGGCGACGTGGTCGGCACCGGCTCCAGCCGTAAGTCGGCCACCAACTCGGTGCTGTGGTTCACCGGCGAAGACATTCCCTTCATCCCGAACAAGCGCTTCGGCGGCGTGTGCCTGGGCAGCAAGATTGCCCCCATCTTCTACAACACCATGGAAGATGCCGGTGCTCTGCCGATCGAACTCGACGTGTCGCAAATGAACATGGGCGATGTGGTCGAACTCCGCCCGTACGACGGCAGGGCGCTGAAAGACGGCCAGGTCATCGCGGAATTTCAGGTGAAGTCGGACGTGCTGTTCGACGAAGTACGCGCCGGTGGCCGTATTCCGCTGATCATCGGCCGCGGTCTCACCAGCAAGGCGCGCGAAGCGCTGGGCCTGCCGCCTTCGACACTGTTCCGCTTGCCGCAGGTTCCTGCCGATACCGGCAAGGGCTTCACCCTGGCACAGAAGATGGTGGGCCGTGCCTGCGGTCTGCCGGAAGGGAAGGGCATGCGCCCGGGCACCTATTGCGAACCGAAGATGACTTCGGTGGGTTCGCAGGACACCACCGGCCCGATGACTCGCGATGAATTGAAGGACCTGGCCTGCCTGGGCTTCAGCGCTGACTTGGTAATGCAGTCGTTCTGCCACACCGCGGCTTATCCGAAGCCGGTCGATGTCAAGACGCATCATGAACTTCCAGCCTTCATCAGCAACCGCGGCGGTATTTCGCTGCGCCCGGGCGATGGCGTGATCCACAGCTGGCTCAACCGCATGCTGCTGCCCGACACGGTCGGTACTGGCGGCGACTCGCACACGCGCTTCCCGGTGGGCATTTCGTTCCCGGCAGGTTCGGGACTGGTGGCGTTCGCCGCGGCTACCGGTGTGATGCCGCTGGACATGCCGGAATCGGTGCTGGTGCGCTTCAAGGGTGAAATGCAGCCGGGGGTGACCTTGCGCGATCTGGTCAACGCGATCCCGCTGTACGCCATCAAGTCCGGTCTGCTGACGGTCGCCAAGCAGGGCAAGAAGAACATCTTCTCCGGCCGCATCCTGGAAATCGAAGGTCTGCCGGATCTGAAGGTGGAGCAGGCGTTCGAGTTGTCCGATGCTTCGGCCGAGCGCTCCGCCGCCGGCTGCACCGTGCACCTCAACAAGGAGCCGATCATCGAATACATCAACAGCAACATCACGCTGTTGAAGTGGATGATTGCCGAAGGCTACGCCGATGCGCGTTCGATCGGCCGCCGGATCAAGGCAATGGAAGCCTGGCTGGCCGACCCGCAGCTGCTCAAGGCCGATGCCGACGCCGAATACGCCGCTGTCATCGAGATCGACCTGGCCGACGTGCACGAGCCCATCGTCGCTTGCCCGAACGATCCGGACGACGTGAAGACGTTGTCGGAAGTGTCGGGCGCAGTGATCGACGAAGTCTTCATCGGTTCCTGCATGACGAATATTGGTCACTTCCGTGCAGCCTCGAAGCTGCTGGAAGGCAAGCGCGACATTCCCACCAAGCTGTGGGTCGCACCACCGACCAAGATGGACGCAGCCGAGCTGACAAAGGAAGGCCACTACGGCACCTTCGGCACCGCCGGTGCGCGCATGGAAATGCCGGGTTGTTCGCTGTGTATGGGCAACCAGGCACAGGTGAAGGAGGGCGCTACCGTGTTCTCCACCAGCACCCGTAATTTCCCCAATCGCCTGGGCAAGAACTCCAATGTGTACCTGGGTTCGGCCGAGTTGGCCGCCATCTGTTCGCGTCTGGGTCGTATTCCGACCAAGGCCGAGTACATGGCCGACATGGGCGTGCTTAGCGCCAATGGCGCGGAAATCTACCGTTACATGAACTTCGACCAGATCCAGGACTACAAGGACGTGGCCGACACCGTCGCGGCCTGATCCGCATCAGGCCCCAAAAAAAGGAAGCCCGGCAATGCCGGGCTTTTTTTGTTTCTGCTTTGGCTGCTCTGGTAGAGCGGAGCAAGCTCCGTTCTACTTAAAAGACCCTAATTGCTGAAAAGCGCTCTATGTCACCGCAACCAATCGTTGACCGCATCCTTCATGGCCGGGCGCGAAAACAAGAAGTCCCAGTAACTCCCGCCCAGCTGCCGCCACAGCACCGCCGAACGCACGGCCGCCAGCAGGATGGCTCGGATCTCCGCCACCACGCCGGGCTGTCCAAGGTAATGCGGATTGCCTTGCACCATGACGCGCGGCCGCAAATGGCTGATGGTATCGGCGTAGAGCCCACCCAATGCGGACAGTACGTCGGGGTGGATGCTGCCCAGCTCACGCGCCTGCGACGCGATGCCGGTAACGCCATCGCCAACCGCGGCGACCATTTCGGTCTCATTGGAAAAGCGCCGTTCCAGTTGCAGCACCGACATTGCCAGGCGAAGCAGGCTTTCATCGCGTGGTTCGTTGCCCAGGTAACCCCGCAGCAGCCGTAAGCCGGCCGAGACATCCGGGACGCTTCCGTAGACATCCAGCGGCGTGGCGGCATCAATGCGAAACACGCTGTCGAGCGAAGCCCTGACCACAGACACCTCCGACTGCCCGGTTTCGGCAATGCGCCGGACTTGTTGCAGCGCCTGCGCCAAACCGGCCAAGGCCAGCACACGATCGGAAAATTTATGACTCAAGCAGCTTGCTCCGCGATACGTCTTTCAAGAGGGGCGTCGGTGGCGGCGATCACAGCGCCTCCCAGGCACTCCTCACCGTCATACAACACCAAAGATTGTCCAGGTGTGACCGCACGTTGGGAGTGAGGGAAGCGCACTGACAACGTGCCGTCGTCGGCCACGGTTACATGGCAGGGTTCGTCGGCCTGGCGATAACGCGTTTGTGCCATGCACTCGAAAGCCCGCGCGGGTGGCGCGCCTGCGATCCAGTGGGCGGTTTCGGACCAGAGTTGCTGCGACATCAAGAATGGGCTGTGCGTGTCCTGGTCCACGTACAAGATATTGTGGGTGACATCCTTGCCGACCACGTACCACGGCGCCTGAGGTCGCCCGCGCACGCCGCCGATCTGGAGTCCTTCGCGCTGGCCAAGGGTGAAATAGAAAACACCCGGATGCTCACCGATCTTCTGGCCTTGCGGGTCGCGCATCTCGCCTTGCTTGGCGGGCAAATAGCGGCCAAGGAATTCGCGAAAATCACGTTCGCCGATGAAACAAATGCCGGTGGAATCCTTCTTGTCGTGTGTCGGCAGTCCGGCTTCGCGCGCAATGCGGCGAAGATCGGATTTCCGCAGGTCGCCGATGGGGAAGCGGGTCGCTGCCAACTGTGCTTGGCCCAGCTGGTGGAGGAAGTAGCTCTGGTCCTTGCTACGGTCGGCGCCGCGCAAGAGCCGCCAGCGTCCGCCGGACTGGACCACCTGGGCATAGTGACCGGTAGCGATCTGTTCGGCACCCAGTTCGCGCGCCGCGTCCAGGAAGTGCTTGAACTTCACCTCACGGTTGCACAGCACGTCCGGGTTGGGCGTACGTCCCGCTGCATATTCGGCCAGGAAGTGCTCGAATACGCCTTGCCAGTATTCCGATGAAAAATCGCGGAAGTGGAAAGGAATGCCCAGCTTGCCGCACACCGCCACCGCATCACGGCGATCATCTTCGGCCCGGCATTCGCCAGTACCGTCATCCGCCCAGTTCTGCATGAACAATCCCGCGGCCGGCTCGCCTGCTTGCACCAGACGCATGGCGGCTACGGACGAGTCTACCCCGCCCGAAACACCGACAATCACTCGAGGCGTCGACGTCATACGCTCACCGAAACATCTTCGAAGCCGGTGCCTGGCACGAACTCACATCTCCCGCGCGCGGGAGATGTGGGGACGGGGCGAGCGTCACTGGGGAAAACGTGTTCATGCGATCTGCTGCAGCATCGACAGCGGCGAACGACGGCCCGCCAGATAGTCCTGCACCGCCTGCCAGACCAGCGGACTACGATGGCGCGCCGCCTGCTGCTGCAGTTCCGCTGGCGTCAGCCACACGGCCTGCACGATGCCGTCGTCCAGCGGTTGATCCGGATCATGGCGGACCGGTTCAGCGGCGAATGCGAATCGCAGGTAATGGCGGCCGGGGCTTCCGTCGTCGTTCGTGGCTGTCCATTGATAAGCACCAACGAAACCGGTCAGGTGAACCTCCCAGCCGGTTTCCTCGCGGGTTTCACGCAACGCGGCTTCCTGCAGGCTTTCATCCGGCTCCAGATGCCCAGCAGGCTGGTTGAACACCAAGCGGCCGCCGGCGCGTTCCTCGACCATCAACAGCCGCCCATCGCGGACCACCACGGTGGCCACGGTCACATCCGGCTGCCAGAAACGGCCTTCGCGATAGCTCATGTGCTTTTCGCCTTGTTCAATAGTCGTCAGAGGCCGGGTCGGCCGTCAGTTCGAGCTCCATCTCGTCCGCGGTACTCGCGGCTGCGGCGACGGCATCGTTCAATTCTTCCAGATCCGCGCTGGCGGAAATCTTTGCTACATACACGGCGGCGCCGCTTTGCTTCACCCAACCGCCCAATATCAGCGAATTCGAAGCATCCAGCAGCCGATTGGCGACCACTGAGGGCAGCGCGTCGCCGGGCGCCTTGTAGGCATAGGACCATATTTCCCGGATCCGTTGCTTGCCGTAGGCCTCCACCGCGGAACGGATGAACACGATCTGGCTACGCCCGGTATCACCGACGGACATCAATAATTTGTAGTCGCCATCTTCGTCCACCTCGTATTCGTACTCCAGATCCTTCAGTTGCTTCGCGATCGCAGGGTCCGCGTCCGCCGCGTGCAGTGGTCCGGCCGCCAGGAGCAGGACCAGTGCGATCAAGAGAGTGCGGCTCATACAGATGGAATCCTTCATGTCGGCGATAGTGAATTGTGCGTGCAAGCCGCACGAGCCGTCCAATCCGTATAATTGCGGGATGCCCCGCAAGAACGAAAACGAACGCGACTACGGCGTAATGGTAGAGACCGGCAAGCCCGAAGTGGCGCCGCCGCCGCTCTATCAGGTGCTGCTGTTGAACGACGACTACACACCCATGGATTTCGTGGTCCTGGTGCTGCAGCAGTTCTTCTCCATGGACCTGGAGAAGGCGACCCAGGTCATGCTTCATGTGCACACGCGCGGCCGTGGCGTCTGCGGCGTGTACACTCGGGAAGTGGCCGAATCCAAGGTCGCCCAGGTCAACGAGTTTTCGCGGATGAACCAGCATCCGCTGTTGTGCACGATGGAGAAATCCTGAGCCTGCAGAACCTGCTCATGGTCCGTCGCGAGCCAAGCGCAGCAGGACTGAATAGGTTTAAAGTGTGTGGGCATCCGCGCCCTTCGCAAGGCAACGTATCCTGAACACTGCAATCCGTCAGAATGATGGAAATCCACCCGCCAGGCCGCATATTGTTGGCATCGGCCCCGGAGGCAATCATGTTCAGTAAAGACCTCGAGCAAACCATCGGCCAGTGCTACAAGCGTGCCCGCGAGGCGCGTCACGAGTTCATGACCGTTGAGCACCTGCTGCTCGCACTGTTGGAAAACCCATCCGCCCAAGCGGTCCTGAAAGCCACGGGCGCGGATTCGGCGCGCCTGCGCGAAGACCTGGAACAGGCCATCGAGGCCTCGGTCTCCCGGCTGGCCGAAGACGACGGCCGCGACACCCAGCCTACACTGGGCTTCCAGCGCGTTCTGCAGCGCGCTGTCTACCACGTACAGTCGTCCGGAAAGAAGGAAGTGACCGGTGCCAACGTCCTGGTCGCCGTGTTCGGCGAAAAGGATTCGCACGCCGTCTATTTCCTGACCCAGCAGGACGTCACCCGCCTGGACATCGTCAACTACCTGTCGCACGGCATCGCCAAGCAAGGCGATGACAATGAGGCGCCAGGCCAGCCCGACGGCGAAAGCAAAGCAGAGGGCGGGGAAAGCGATGCCAAGGGCGATGCGCTGGCGGAATTTGCCAGCAACCTCAATGATTTGGCCCGTCACGGCAAGATCGATCCACTGGTAGGGCGTGCCGACGAGATCGAGCGCACCATCCAGGTGCTATGCCGCCGCCGCAAGAACAACCCGCTTTATGTAGGCGAGGCCGGCGTGGGCAAGACCGCCCTGGCCGAAGGCCTCGCCAAGCGCATCGTCGATGGCGAGGTGCCGGACGTATTGCTGGACGCCACCATCTACTCGCTGGACCTGGGTGCGCTGGTCGCGGGCACCAAGTACCGCGGCGATTTCGAAAAGCGCCTGAAGGGCGTGCTGTCGTCCATCAAGAAGCTGCCGGGCGCCATCCTGTTCATCGATGAGATCCACACCATCATTGGTGCAGGTTCGGCCAGCGGCGGCACCATGGATGCCAGCAACCTGATTAAGCCGGCGCTGGCTTCGGGCGAGTTGCGCTGCATCGGTTCCACGACTTTCCAGGAATACCGCGGCATCTTCGAAAAAGACCGCGCGCTGGCCCGCCGTTTCCAGAAGATCGACATCGTCGAGCCGACTGTTGGCGAGACGTTCGAGATCCTGCAGGGACTGAAGCCGAAGTACGAAGCGCACCACGGCGTCACCTATGCCGACGACGCGCTGCAAGCGGCGGTGGACCTGTCGGTCAAGCACATCGGCGACCGGTTGTTGCCGGACAAGGCCATCGACGTGATCGACGAAGCCGGCGCCCGCCAGCGCTTGCTGCCGCTGGATGTGCGCAAGGAACTGATCGACGTCGAGGAAATTGAAACCATCGTGGCCAAGATGGCCAGGATCCCCGCCAAGCAGGTGTCCTCGTCCGACAAGGACGTGTTGCAGCACCTGGAGCGCAACCTGAAGATGGTGATCTTCGGCCAGGATCCAGCTATCGAGATGCTGGCGGCCTCCATCAAGCTGGCGCGCTCGGGGCTGGGCAATCCGGACAAGCCCATTGGTAACTTCCTCTTTGCCGGTCCGACTGGCGTGGGCAAGACCGAGGTGACCAAGCAGCTCGCGCTGCAGCTGGGCATCGAGCTGGTCCGCTTCGACATGTCCGAGTACATGGAGCCGCATTCGGTCAGCCGGCTGATCGGCGCACCTCCGGGCTATGTCGGTTTCGACCAGGGCGGCCTGCTGACCGAAAAGATCGTCAAGACGCCGCACTGCGTGCTGCTGCTGGACGAAGTGGAGAAGGCACATCCGGATATCTTCAACATCCTGTTGCAGGTCATGGACCGGGGCGTGCTGACCGACACCAACGGCCGGGAAGCCAACTTCAAGAACGTCATTCTGGTGATGACCACGAATGCCGGTGCCACCCAGGCATCGCGGCGGACGATCGGTTTCACCCGCCAGGATCATTCCACCGATGCGATGGAAGTCATCCGCCGCAGCTTCACTCCGGAATTCCGCAATCGCTTGGATGCCGTGGTGCAGTTCCAGGGCCTGGGCTTCGACCACATTCTAAGAGTGGTCGACAAGTTCTTGATTGAACTGGAAATGTTGCTGCAAGAAAAGCACGTCAGTCTGTCGGCCACCCCGGCCGCACGCGACTGGCTGGCCCAGCACGGTTTCGATCCGCTGATGGGCGCACGCCCGATGGCGCGACTGATCCAGGACAAGGTGAAGCGTCCGCTCGCCGACGAACTGTTGTTCGGCAAGCTGATCGACGGTGGCCGCGTGAGCATCGACGTCCGCGACGGCGAACTGGTGGTCGATTCGCAAGCCGAACCGGAACGGCTGCTGCCCGCTACGGTCTAGCTAGCTGGAAGAGGCATAGGTAGAAAAGGCGGCCATGGCCGCCTTTTTTACGCCTGTCTACTGACACTGCCGCCGCGGCCGATTGATGCGCCTGGAGGCTGTATGCGGTCTTTAGAGTCGCGCGCGCTTCTTGCGTCGAGCGTACTCGTCCGCGCTGATTTGCTGGATCTCACTGACCTCGCAAATGTCCCGGTCAGTCTTGACCCTGGTGTCTTGCGAGCAGAGGCGGTTGACCTCGCCAGCGGTGGAAATCTCTACCTTGGACGTGGTCGACATGGAGTCGCAGCTGTGGCGGAATGCAACGCCATAGTGGCTGTCGCCATCTTTTAGGAAGAAGCGGTTGCCGCCACCCGCGCGGACGATTTCCTGTTGACCACCCAGGCTGACGCAATCGATGAGGGGGGTGCCTTGCTCAGCGGCCTGCGACGAGAAAGCGCAGGCGCTCAACATCAGCGCTGTCGCGATGTGAAAATATGTCTTCATGGGGTTTCAAAGCTACAGCCAGGATTGGCAGGCCCAGCCTACGAGGGCTGCCGCACGGCCGAATCTGCCTGAAGTGACAGTGACCACAGGCAGAGTGCCCAAGGTCATGCTTCCGCCGAGACTTCTTGGAAACGCAGAAAGCGGCCATAGGCCGCTTTCTAATCAAACACTTATCAGCATTATTTCATGCGGTAAGTGATGCGACCCTTGGTCAGGTCGTAGGGAGTCATTTCGACCTTTACCTTGTCGCCGGTCAGGATGCGGATGTAGTTCTTGCGCATGCGACCGGAGATGTGGGCGATGATCTCGTGCCCGTTCTCCAGTTTGACCCGGAACATGGTGTTGGGCAGCGTCTCGGTGACGGTGCCTTCGAATTCAATGGAGTCGTCTTTCGACATGTATGCCTAATGTGTGCAGCGGGGATGGCCGGGGCCATAAAGCCGGGTATTGTACGCCCGTCAGCACACGGCTGCAAAAATACCGTTAATTTTTATGAGCTGTTGAGAGCAATGATGCCGGCATCCGGCCGAATCGCTCCGTCCAGTGGCCGGGGCTGTCTTCCTGCACCACCTGTTCCGCGACCTGCTGAAGAAATCTGGCCCGCGGCCAATGTTCCGCTCCCAACGACATCAGATGGTCATTTTCGACCTGGGCGTCGATCAGCGGCCAGTCCCATTCACGCAACCGGTAAGCCAGCGCCGCCAACGCGACCTTGGAACCTCCGGAGACTGCGCTGAACATGCTCTCGCCGAAGAACATGCGGCCGATCGCCACGCCGTAGATGCCGCCGACCAATTGCCTCGCTCCGGAATCGTCTTCCTCAAAGACTTCAATTGAATGCGCGTGGCCCAGCCTATGGAGTTCAAGATAAGCGGCCTGCATCTCCTCGGTGATCCAGGTGCCGTTCTGGCCGGCGCGCGGCGACAACGCGCAGGCGCGGATCACTTGATCGAAGTCGGTGTCGGCGGCCATCCACCACCGCGACCGACGCAACTCGCGACGGAACCGTGATGAGAGCTTGACTCCCTCCGTCCGGAAGACCATGCGGGGATCCGGTGACCACCACAGGATCGGCTGGCCCGCGGAGAACCAAGGGAAGATGCCGTGGCGATAGGCGTTAAGCAGACGGGTAGGCGAGAGGTCGCCGCCGACCGCCAACAGGCCATCAGGTTGCCGCAGGGCCAATTCCGCCGCAGGGAATGGCGCATTCGGATCTGGCGAAAGCAGGAAAGGGCGTTGGCTCATCTCGCCAGCGTATCCAAACCCTCTGAGCCCGTGTAGGTGCGCTGTCTTGGCGCAAGCTCTTTTGCTTCTATCGCGACCTGATAGTGAGAGCTCGCGCCGAGACGGCGCTCCTACAGGAAGCCGCTCTTATGAGGAATATCCATTGCCATGGTGCGAATTTTTACCGTGATCGCCCTTAAACGGCGAATGCGCCGCCAACGTGGCGGCGTAGCGCTGGATGGAACGGGTTTCCTCGGCGCACCAGCGGCCTAGCGCTTCGGCGAAGTCCGGGTCGGCGATCCAGTGTCGGCTATGCACAAACGCAGGCAGGAAGCCGCGAGCAAGCTTATGTTCGCCCTGTGCGCCGGGCTCGAAGACAGTCAGTCCTTCGCGTAGGCAGTAGTCGATGCCCTGGTAGTAACAGGTTTCGAAGTGCAGTCCGGGCAGGGCCTCATCCGCCCCCCAGTAGCGGCCATACAACGTATCGCCGCCGCGCAGGCACAGCGCTCCCGCGATAGGGCGGCCTTCCTGTTCGGCCAGAAATATCACCAGTGCACGCGGCATGGTGTGCGCCAGATGTTGCAGAAAATCCAGGGTCAATGCCGGCGAGTTGCCGTAGTCGCGGAAGGTTCGCAGGTAGAAGCCGAAACCGGCGGCCAAATCCGCTTCGCTGGCCTCGTCTCCGTGGACGACGCGAAAGCTCACGCCGGCACGTTGCACTTTGCCGCGTTCCTGGCGGATGTTCTTGCGATGCTTGTGGTCGAACGCGGAGAGGAAATCATCGAAGCTTTGCCAGCCGCCTGGGTTGCGCCAGTGGTATTGCACATCGCAGCGCGCCAGCCAGTCTTCGCCGAAGGCGGCCTGTTCCGTTCCGGTATGAAAATTCACATGCGCCGAGGACACATTCATCTGGCGCGTCTCTTCGACAATAGCGTCGACCAGAAGCCGGCGAACCGCCTCGCCAGGTGCGAGCAAGCGAGGACCGGTCACGGGCGAATAGGGCACCGCGCACAACCATTTCGGGAAGTACTCCCGCCCGTACTGCGCATAGGCGTGCGCCCAAGCGTGGTCGAAGACGAACTCGCCATGCGAATTGGTCTTCAGGTAGCCCGGCGCGGCGCCCACCAGTTCTTCGCCTTCCCACAACGTCAGATGACGCGGCGTCCAGCCCCATTCCTCCCGCAGGCAGCCATGTTGCTCCAGCCCGCTCAGGAAGGCGTGGCTGACAAAAGGATTGCGGCCGTCATGCAGGGCATCCCACTGTGCTGGCGCGATGGCCGAAAGCGTGGGGCTTATTCGGCGGACCGGCATGTCAACCGCCGGCGCCCCGGCGGTATACGTCGGGATCATGCTTCTGCATGTGCCGCTCAACGTGTTCCAGTTCGGTAAAACCGAGCTGGCGGTACAGCGGCTGCATATCGAGAGTGACCAGATGCCAGCGTCGGAGTCCTTGCAAACGGGTGTCTTTCAGAACCGCTTCGACGATGGCGCGCCCGTATCCGTGGCCGCGCTGCTCAGGTATGACGAACACATCCGCCAGGTAGGCGAACGTGGCTTGATCCGTGACCGCACGCGCGAACGCCACTTGCCGGCCCTCGATGTAGCCACCGAAACAGACCGAGTTGGCCAGCGCTCGTTCCAAGGTTTCCCTGGGAATCCCCGCCGCCCAGTAGCTGTGACGGGAAAGAAAGTCGTGGACCAGTGCGATATCCAGCTCGGTGGGATCGGCGCTGATCCGCAACATCAGGCGTCCTTGTCGAGGAAGCGCTCGGCGTCCAGCGCGGCCATGCAGCCGAAACCGGCCGAGGTGATGGCCTGGCGGTAATGCTGGTCGGCCACGTCGCCGGCCGCGAACACCCCCGGAACCGAGGTGCTGGTGGCGCCGCCGTCCAGGCCGGACTTGATGGTCAGGTAGCCGTTGTTCATCGCCAACTGGCCTTCAAACAGGCTGGTGTTGGGGGTGTGGCCGATCGCCACGAAGAAACCATGCACCGGCACGTCGCGAGTGCTGCCATCCTGCATCGACTTGACCCGGATACCGGTGACGCCGGCTTCATCGCCCAGCACTTCGTCCACGGTGTGGTGCCAGATGGGTTCGATCTTGCCGGCCTGGATCTTCGCGAACAGCTTGTCCTGCATGATCTTTTCCGCGCGCAACGTGTCGCGGCGGTGCACCAGGTAGACCTTGCGGGCGATATTGGCCAGGTACAGCGCTTCTTCGACGGCGGTATTGCCGCCACCGATCACCGCCACGTCCTGGTCACGATAGAAGAACCCATCGCAAGTGGCGCAGGCGGAAACGCCGCGGCCCTTGAACGCCTCTTCAGACGGCAGGCCGAGATACTTGGCGGTGGCGCCGGTGGCGATGACTAGCGCGTCGGCGGTGTATTCGCCGTTGTCGCCGATCAGCTTGAACGGCCGCTGCGAGAGGTCGGCGGTATGGATATGGTCGAAGATGACTTCGGTTTCGAAGCGCTCGGCATGCGCTTGCATGCGCGTCATCAGGTCCGGACCCATCAGTCCGTGGGCATCGCCGGGCCAGTTGTCCACTTCGGTGGTGGTCATCAGCTGTCCACCCTGCTGCAGACCGGTGATCACGACGGGCTTCAGATTGGCGCGGGCGGCGTAGACGGCGGCGGTCCAACCGGCCGGGCCGGAGCCCAGAATCAACAGGCGGCAGTGCTTCGAAGTGCTCATGTATACTCGCGGGAAGATAGGAATCGTGCTGGGATCGTGCAGAAACTACTCCGCGACCACATCGTTCCATCGTCATCGCAGACGCCATAGAGTGGTGCCGCGGTCACGTTGAATCAAGACTTGCTGATGGAATGCTGTTGATGCATGACATGACGAAACCAGTTGGAAAGCGGCGCCGCGGTTGCGGCGTTTTTTCTGTGGAAAGCCAAAGTGACCGCATCATGGCAGCCGTCGCAGATAGTCACTGAAATTCGTCTTCGATTCGTTTATTATCAACTACTAATGGCATATTTCTAAGGTCTGGTCGAAGGTGGCAAAGCAGCTTCCGGAAAGCGGCAAGTCCAAGGGCGCGAACGCAGCGGCACGCAAGCAGTCGGCCGTGAATCCGCGTCGTCAACGGTTGTGGCGAGATCTGGCACTTATCGCCATCGCACCTCTGCTGTTGTATCTATTGGCCAGCCTGTTCTCGTTTTCACCGCAAGATCCGGGCTGGTCGCAAGCCGGCAGCCTGACCGCGCCTATCCAGAACTGGGGTGGTCGCGTTGGCGCTTATCTGGCGGACATCCTGCTTTACCTGTTCGGCTATGTGGCTTTCCTATTGCCCGTAGTGCTGGGCGCTGTCGCCTGGATCGCATTGTTCGGCATGGACACCGATGGCGACGGCGATGCCGATCTGGGCCCGGCGCTGCGTCTGGTAGGCATGGTGGGTTTCCTGATTTCCGCGACCGGCTTGTTGTATTTGCGTGGCATGTCCGCGGCGTACTTCTCCGCTGGACCCGGTGGGATATTGGGGACGCTCGTCGGCAAGTCGCTGCTGAGTGGTTTCGGTGGGTTGGGCGGCAATCTGTTCCTGCTGGCGCTGTTCCTGGTGTCGGTGACGCTGGCGACAGGCTTGTCGTGGTTCGCGGTGATGGAGCGCATCGGCCAATGGACAATGGCGCTGCCGGCGCTGTTCCGGCGCGGTAGCCAGCAGGCCAGCGAATGGCAGCAGACGCGGGTGCTGCGCGAAGAACGGGAAACCGTCCGCAAGGTCGAAGCAGTGGCGCGCGCCAAGCGCGAGCCCGTCCATATCGAACCGCCCGCGGCACCGATTGTCGAGAAAAGTGATCGCGCCAAGCGCGAGCAGCAGATTCCACTTTTCCACGGCACAGGCGGCGACGATTCCGGCATTCCGCCGCTGTCGCTGCTGGACGATCCGAAGCCGCAGACCAAGGGTTATTCGGAAGAAACCCTGGAGACACTGTCGCGGCAGATCGAATTCAAGCTCAAGGACTTCCGCATCGATGTGCAGGTGGTCGGCGCGTATCCGGGCCCGGTCATTACCCGCTTCGAGATGGAGCCGGCACCCGGGGTCAAGGTCAGCCAGGTCAATTCGCTGGACAAGGACATCGCGCGCGGCCTGAGCGTTAAATCGGTACGCGTGGTCGACGTGATTCCCGGCAAGTCGGTGATCGGTCTGGAAATTCCCAACACCAGCCGCGAGATGATCTATCTCAGCGAACTGCTGCGTTCCAAGGAATACGACAAGTCGCCCAGCCCGCTGACCATCGCCTTGGGCAAGGACATTGCCGGGCGTCCCACCGTTGCCGACCTGGCGCGCATGCCGCACCTGTTGGTCGCCGGTACGACGGGTTCTGGTAAGTCCGTCGCGGTGAACGCAATGGTGCTGAGTCTGTTGTACAAGGCCAGCGCCAAGGATGTGCGCATCCTGATGATCGACCCGAAGATGCTGGAACTGTCGGTCTATCAGGGCATCCCGCATTTGCTGGCGCCGGTCGTCACCGACATGAAGGAAGCTGCCAACGGCCTGCGCTGGTGCGTGGCGGAAATGGAGCGCCGCTACAAGCTGATGAGCGCGGTGGGTGTGCGCAACCTGGGTGGTTTCAACAAGAAGGTGAAGGACGCGCAGGACGCCGGCCAGCCATTGATGGATCCGTTGTTCAAACCCAATCCCGATCTGGCGGAAGCGCCGCGTCCGCTGGAACCGTTGCCGTTCATCGTCATCTTCATCGACGAATTCGCCGACATGATGATGATCGTCGGCAAGAAGGTGGAGGAGCTGATCGCACGATTGGCGCAGAAGTCGCGCGCTGCCGGCATGCACCTGATCCTGGCGACCCAGCGTCCGTCGGTGGACGTGATCACCGGCCTGATCAAGGCGAACATCCCAACACGCATCGCGTTCCAGGTATCGAGCAAGATCGACTCGCGCACCATCCTGGACCAATCGGGCGCGGAGACGCTGCTGGGCATGGGCGACATGCTGTATCTGCCGCCGGGCACGGCAATGCCGGAGCGCATCCATGGCGCCTTCGTCAGCGACGAAGAAGTGCACCGCGTGGTGGAACACCTGAAGGCCACCGGCACCGCGGATTACATCGAAGGCGTGCTGGAGGAAATCCAGACCATGGGCGATGGCGTGGTGGTAGGCCCCACTGGTCTGCCGGAAACCAGCGGTGGCGGGGGAGACGAATCCGATCCGCTGTACGACGAAGCGGTCCGCATTGTTACCGAAAGCCGGCGCGCCTCGATTTCCGGGGTGCAACGGCGCTTGAAGATCGGCTACAACCGCGCGGCGCGTTTGATCGAAGCGATGGAAGCCGCCGGCGTGGTCACACCGCCCGAACACAATGGCGACCGGCAGGTGCTGGCGCCACCGCCGCCTAGAAATTGACCGGCTTTGCCTCGTCGTAGGAGCGCCGTCTCGGCGCGAGCTCTTCGCTTCAATGCCGTCTGACCCGAAGAGCTCGCGCCGGGACGGCGCTCCTACAAGAGCAATCCAGGCCTCACGCCCCGCTGAACACCGCCCCCACATCTGCCTTTCCTCCACTCCCATTCAGTTTTTGCCCGCCAAACTCACACCATCTGCTTATTACGGATTGCCTGCATGATTCGCACCGCCCGCTACGCCGTTCTTGCTACCGCATTGTTTGCCAGCACCGCATTCGCTGGCGCCCGCGACGACCTCAAGGTTTTCACCACGGGCCTCAAGGGCCTGGACGCGCAGTTCGTCCAGAAGGTCTACGACGGTGGCGGCAAGCTCAAGGAAAGCACCACAGGCCGCGTCGCGCTGTCGGCGCCGCGTCTGTTCCGTTGGGAATACAACAAACCTTATGAGCAGCTGGTAGTCGCCGACGGCAAGAAAGTCTGGATCTACGACCCCGATCTGCAGCAGGCCACCGTGCGCGAGCAGGGCACCGAAGAACAGAACAGCCCGCTGACGGCATTGATCGACCCGGGCAAGTTGGACCAGCAATTCAACGTCAAGGAAACCGGTGAGCAGGATGGGCTGGACTGGCTGGAACTGACGCCCAAGGACGAAGGCGATGTCAGCTTCCAGTCCGCCCGCCTGGGCTTCAAGGGTCAGACGTTGGCTCGAATGGAAGTCGTGGACGCCGTCGGCCAGCGCACCGATATCAGCTTCAGCGGTTGGAAGCGCAACCCGTCCTTCGCTGCCAATACCTTCAAGTACACGCCCGCGGCAGGCGTCGATGTAGTCGGTGATCTGTAACCGTATTCCTGGCAAGTTCCACTCTGTGAAGGCGGATGAATCCCTTGTGGGAGCGACGTAAGTCGCGACCGGAGACATCAACGTCGCGACTTATGTCGCTCCCACAAGGAAGCTGTGCGGATGCTGGCGCTAGGAAGGGTTGATGGGGCCAACATAGGATCTCCGCTCCGCGTAGCCTCTGCGAAATCTCGCCGCGGCGGTAGAATGACGCGTGGCCAAAGCCAAGACGCCTTTCAATGAACCAGACGATCTACTGAGCGTAGATCGCGATGCGCTGCGGCCGTTGGCCGAGCGCATTCGCCCGCGCACGCTGGATGAGATGGTCGGCCAGCGCCGTCTGCTGGCCCCGGGTACCGCGTTGCGCCGTGCGGTCGAATCCGGGCACGTGCATTCGATGATCCTGTGGGGGCCGCCAGGTTGCGGCAAGACCACACTCGCGTTGTTGTTGGCCAAGTACGCCGACGCCGAGTTCAAGGCGATTTCCGCTGTGCTATCGGGATTGCCGGAAGTCCGCCAGGTACTGGCCGAAGCCGCTCAGCGTTTCGCCACCGGACGCCGCACGGTGTTGTTCGTGGACGAAGTGCACCGCTTCAACAAAGCGCAGCAAGATGCTTTCCTGCCGCATATCGAACGCGGCACGATCATCTTCGTCGGTGCAACGACCGAGAACCCTTCGTTCGAGCTCAACTCGGCGCTGTTGTCGCGCTGTCGCGTGCACGTGATGGAGGCCGTTTCGGCCGACGACATCCTGCAGGCGTTGCGCCATGCGCTGCAGGACGAAGAGCGCGGCCTGGGTGGTCTGGGTCTGCGCGTATCCGACGAGGCACTGCGGGAAATCTCCGGCGCCGCCGATGGTGATGTGCGACGCGCGCTGACCCTATTGGAAATCGCCGCGGAACTGGCAACGGGCGAGGGCGGCGAGATTACGCAACAGACATTGGTGCAAGTACTGGCCGACCGCACCCGCCGCTTCGACAAGGGCGGCGAACAGTTCTATGACCAGATTTCGGCGTTGCATAAGTCCGTGCGCAGCTCCAATCCGGATGCAGCGCTGTACTGGCTGACGCGCATGCTGGACGGCGGCTGCGATCCCATCTACCTGGCGCGGCGCATGACCCGGATGGCGGTGGAAGATGTCGGCCTGGCCGATCCGCGCGCCCTGCAAATGGCGATCGAGGCCTGGGAAACCTACGACCGCCTGGGCAGTCCGGAAGGTGAACTCGCGCTGGCGCAGTTGGTGATCTATCTGGCCAGCACCGCGAAATCCAATGCCGGTTACATGGCATTCAATGCTGCGAAACGCGATGTGCGCGAGTACGGTACGCAGGAAGTCCCGATGCATTTGCGCAATGCGCCTACCAAGCTGATGAAGGAACTGGGGTACGGCACCGGTTACCAGTACGACCATGATGCGGAAGGCGGTATCGCGCTAGACCAGCCGGCATTTCCCGAAACCATGGGCGAACGCGTCTACTACGAGCCGGTGGAGCGGGGCATGGAGATCAAGCTGAAGGAAAAGCTCGCCCGGCTGCGGCAGGCCCGCCGCGACGCGCTGCAAAGATCGCGCAAAGGCACCAAGGACGCATGAGCGCCGACTGGCAGCAATGGCTGCTGGTGGCGGCTGGAGGTGCGTTGGGCGGCGCCTTGCGCTATACGATTTCGGGGTGGGTGGCACAGCGCGTTGGCGAAACATTTCCTTGGGGAACATTGGTCGTCAATGCCAGCGGTGCTTTTCTACTGGCGTTGCTGATGGGATCGCCCATTTTTAGCGGTGCTCCTTCGAATGGCGCGTGGCTGCTGTTGGGTGTCGGCGTTATCGGCAGCTACACCACGGTGTCGTCGCTGAGCCTGCAGACGTTGTCGCTCGCTCGAGAAGGGCAGGTGCGCGTGGCAGTGGCTTATGTGGGTTTGTCGGTGGTCACGGGCGTGGCTGCGGGCGCGCTGGGCTGGTGGCTGGTCCGCCTATGAGGCGCGGCGTCCCCCTGATGGTATGGGTCGCGTCAGGTAGCGCTCTGGGCGCCATGGCGCGCTGGGGTGCTGGGCAACTGTTCGACACTGCGGACACCGCGTTATTCCCTTGGTCGACGCTGGGCATCAACGTGTTCGGTTCAATGATCATCGGACTCTATGCCGCGCTCACCGGTGTCGATGGCCGGTTGATGGCTTCCGCGGCACATCGCCAATTCGTCATGACCGGGATATGCGGCGGCTTCACTACTTTTTCGTTGTTCACCGCGGAGGTGCTGGCAAGCGCTGTGCGCGGTGATTACCGGTTGGCTGGGAGCATAATCCTGGTCTCGATGCCGGCGTGGCTGTTGGGTGTCTGGCTGGGATACGCCACCGGCGCGCGTTGGAACCGAATGCCGCGGTAGAGACAGGAGGCGTGTTATGGCACTGCCCGAACAAGCGGTACTGCTTCGCATCCACATTGGCGAAAGCGATCGCCATGAACATCGTCCCTTGTACGAGGCGATCGTGCTGAAAGCGCGCGAGGCGCAGTTGGCTGGCGCCACGGTGCTACGCGGCCCGATGGGTTTCGGCCAATCCAGCCGGCTGCATACCGCCAAGATCCTGCGCCTTTCGGAGGACCTGCCGATGGTGATCGAGATCGTCGATGCCGAAGAGAAGATCGAAGCCTTTTTGCCGATTCTGGAAACGATGGTCGGCGATGGCTTGGTGACGCTGGAAAACGTTCGCGTGGTGAAGTACAGCGGATCATCGCGGTAGCGATAATGATTCAATGCAAAGCGCTTCTGCTGGGACGAAGCTTCATAGCTTGGTAGGAGCGCCGTCTCGGCGCGAGCTCTTCGCTTCTATTGCGATCTGATGGGAAAAGCTCGCGGCGGGACGCCGCTCCGCGCCCCGGTAGCCCTTCGGTGCCAGTGATCACGAGCGCGCCGCAGCGCGTCGCAATGGGGAACGGACGGGCTTTGGCTTTGTTGCGCGGCAATGGGAAGAGCTCGCGGCGGGACGCCGCTCCTACAAAAGCTAACCGCCCCTTCTGCAGGGATGAAGCCTCATGACTTGGTAGGAGCGCCGTCCCGGCGCGAGCTCTTCGCTTCTATTGCGATCTGGTGGGAAAAGCTCGCGGCGGGACGCCGCTCCTACAAAAGCTAACC
>NZ_JBDKXI010000001.1:454662-812666 GCF_039710385.1 Pseudoxanthomonas sp. CCNWLY206-1
GCTTCTATTGCGATCTGGTGGGAAAAGCTCGCGGCGGGACGCCGCTCCTACAAAAGCTAACCGCCGCTTCTGCAGGGGCGAAGCCTCATGACTTGGTAGGAGCGCCGTCTCGGCGCGAGCTCTTCGCTTCTATTGCGATCTGGTGGGAAAAGCTCGCGGCGGGACGCCGCTCCTACAAAAGCTAACCGCCGCTTCTGCAGGGACGAAGCCTCATGACTTGGTAGGAGCGCCGTCCCGGCGCGAGCTCTTCGCTTCTATTGCGATTTGGTGGGAAAAGCTCGCGGCGGGACGCCGCTCCTACAAAAGCTAACCGCCGCTTCTGCAGGGGCGAAGCCTCATGACTTGGTAGGAGCGCCGTCTCGGCGCGAGCTCTTCGCTTCTATTGCGATCTGGTGGGAAAAGCTCGCGGCGGGACGCCGCTCCTACAACCACGATGGACTATCGCGACCAATCCAGCTTGTCTTGGTCTTTGATGCCGTAGTCTTTAAGCGTCTTTCCGCTCAATGGCGTATTGCCAAACTTCAAGACCTGTTCTTCGTGAGGCGTCGATGTCTTGTCCTCCATTGTGCGCTTGATAGATTCGATGGCACCGGCGTCCTCATCGTCGACTTCCAGCGTTACGGGAAAGATCTTGGGTGCAATCCCGCTTTCGGATTCCCCCGCCTGCGCTTCCGCGATCTGCGCCTCGGTCGCAGGGTCGGTCACGATGGTGATGTTGATTTTTGCTGCACTGGCTATCGAAGCAAACGACAACCCACTTACGAGCAAGCTCGCGGCCAGAAAACGGAACGGGGATTTATGCGACGTGATCATGACTAATCTCCTTGTCCTTGTCATAGGGGTACCGCTTGCGCAGGCTAGTTCGCCATGGGTTATTCCCAAGTGATATCCGCTTGCGATTTTTCGGATTATCTGCAAGCAGTTTTTCTTTCCACAAAAAGTGATGCCATCGCCAGGCGTGATTAATCCGGGCGCGGACGTTAGCGCGTGTTTGGCCCCTGACGGACTGGGAATTACTTAGGTGCCCTTCGGGCCGCCGATTAACGTCCGGTGTCCGGCCGACCACTTAAATCCCGTTGGATTGTCTTCGCCCTAAGTCACTGTTGCAGAAGCAATTTCGTCATACAGACGAGCGGCAGGCGACTTTCCAAAAAACTAACAATTAAGCGCCCAGCGTTTAACAAAATCTATGCAAACGTGACGCCCGTCACTTTCTAGCGGCCGCCCCTGGTCCGCAGAGTGGCACTCAAGGAGAACATTATGTGCATCGGTAAGAAGACTCTCATCGCTTCGGCGGTGTTACTCGGACTCGGACTAGCAGGACAGGCTTTTGCACAAGCTAGCAATACGGAAGACGGGCCGGGACGCAATATCCAGATAGCGATTGATGACGACAGCAATAACAGCGACAACAGCACTCACGATGGCGACAACCGCGACAACAGCGGTGAAGCCTATGCCGATGGATTCGGCACCGCTGCTGCCAACAACGGCGGCACGTCCACTGCCACTTTTTCAAATGCTTTCAACGTCAGCACGGCTGTCGCCGTGACTCGACTTGAAGGCAGCGTTTCCGGCGTCAGCGTCGGCAACATCGGCAACGTCGCCCAGAACTGGGGCAATGCCAATGGTGCCAGTGGCGGTCGCGGCGGCGATGGATATGGCGGCGATGGCGACGGCGGCGGCGCCAACGGCGGCATCGGTGGCGACGGTGGAACCGCGCTCGCCGGCAGTGGCCGCGGCGGTGACGCCGGCAGCGATAGCGGCGATGCCGGTGCGATCGCGATCGCAGGCGGCGGTGACGGCTATGGCGGCGGTTGGGGCGGCGACGGTGCCGATGGTGGCAACGGCGGCGACGGCGGACTTGTTCGTGAACGCGGACGGGGCAGCGCCAGCGGCAGCGGCGGAGCGGGTGGCGATGGCGGTGCAGGCGGTACCACCGGTGACGGCACAGGCACCGGAACCGCTGCGGGCGGCGCCAATGATGCCACCACCGCGACCAGTGGCGACAGCACTGCCACGGCGGGCGACAGCGGTTCAGTCGCAGCCACGGGCGGAGCCGGCGGCGATGGCACGGCGGGAACGGGTGGTGATGGCACGGGAGGTTCGGGCACTGGCGCTTCAGGGGGCGCGGGTGGTTCGGGCGGATCGGTGGCCAACAACGCTGGAACGTTCGACATGTCCAACAACATGACCAGCGTCGGCCAATCGGCGGCGGGCATCATGGTGGCGGCCCAGAACAGCGGCTTCGCTTCGCTGATTCAACAGGGCATCACCGTGCAAGCCAATCTGACCGTAGGCCCATAAGCGTCCTTTGGATGACGTCGGCACGCTTCGGCATGCCGGCGTATCCACTGCGCGTGCATGAATGCGTTCCGCCGTTCGCGGCGGAACGCGACACGCGCACAGCGAACGCGAACGCATGGCAAAGGAGACCGACATGCAACCGCTTCTTTTTTCTTTATCGCCGTTGTTGGCGGCGATGGTTCTGATGGTTTGTTCCGCTACCGCGGCGGCTGGGGAAAGTGACCCGATCAGCGCGCCGCCCAGTGTCATCGACACCGTGCCACCCATTGCTCCAGTCGATCCAGGCAACGCTTCGGATGCTTCGCATCCACTGAAAATCCCTTTCGCAGTCTCTAGCGAATTCGGCCAACCGGTGGATCCCGGTATGTTGTCCGATCTGCGCGGGGGATACGACTTCGTCGAAAACAATATCGACGTCGACGGCAGCGTAGATGGCAATACCGCCAACGACGTGATCAGCGGTGCGAACACCATCAGCGACGGCGCATTCGCCAATGCCAACGGCCTCAGTACCGTGATCCAGAACAGCGGCTCCAATGTGCTGATCCAGAACGCGATGATCGTGAAGGTGGATTTCGGGGGCAGCGGACCATGAATTCCCGCCGTGCTACATGGACGTTGGCGGCCTGTCTGCTGACCTGTGCAGACATCGGCTGGGCAGCCGATATTCCGGTACGGCTGCCGCACAGCGGTGCCTACAGTCTGCGCGTGACCAGCCTCAAGGAAGCGCGATTCAAGACCACCATCCCGCAGCAATACGATTTCAGCTGCGGCTCGGCCGCGGCAGCGACGCTGCTGACATATCAATACGGCTATCCCGTCAGCGAAGCAGATGTTTTCGTGCGGATGTACGAGAACGGCGACCAGGCGAAGATCCGCAAGGAAGGCTTTTCTTTACTCGACATGCGGCGCTACCTGCAATCGGCCGGCTTCGAGGCGGACGGATTCGAGTTGCCGCTGGACAAGCTGGAAGAGGAGGGCGTGCCCGCGATCGTGCTGCTCAACGACCGCGGATACCGGCATTTCGTGGTAGTGAAAGGCATGCGCAACGGGCGCGTGTTGCTGGGTGATCCGGCGCGGGGCACGCGAGCGATGCCGCGTTCGCGCTTCGAAAAGCTGTGGGACAACCGCGTGCTGTTCGTGGTGCACAACCGTCGCCAGCAAGCTCGCTTCAACCAAGCCCAGGATTGGCGGACCGCGCCTCCCGCGCCGCTCGATCTTGGGATTCAACGCGAAGGCTTGCGTAATGCAGTTACGCCGAGGCGCGGACCAGGAGATATATGAGCCATGGATACGATTCGGACATCGGCGCTCTTGGAAGCGGTTCACGACTTCGTGCCGGCCCCGCAACGTAGAGCGGAGCTTGCTCCGCTGCTGTTTGTATACGGGCCCCGGAGACGGAGCGCGTTCAAACGGATATTCGCTATCGCTAGCCGTTGCGACGGCCTCATTGTTGCTGACTCTGTGCTATCGCGGGGCCCAGCTCGGCTCTACGCAAAACTGCGATACCGGCTTCCCAGCTTTAATCTCCGTCGTATAAATATCTGGCGCTATTCAAAGATCGCGAACAGGTTCCTGCTTCTGGCTCTTTGCTGCATCAGCCTGCCGGTCGCAGCGCAGAGGCCAAGTGGGCAGGGCGCTCCACTGGGAGAGGAATGGCGACCTATCGATCCCGCACGATTGGCAGGCATGCGCGGCGGCTTGCAGATACCTTCGGGAACGGTGCTCTCGTTCGGCATTGAGCGCGTCGTCCACGTCAACGGCCAACTCGTCGCCAGCGTATCGGTGCGGATTCCCGATATCGCGCACATCGACGCAACACAAGCGCATGCGATCGCCGATTTCAACCAAGGCATTCTTGTCCAAGTAGGGGAGGGCAATCACTTCGATCCCTCTCGCATTCCCGGCGGCGTGGTGATCCAGAACACCCTGGACAACCAGAACATCAGCACGGCCACCTATATCGATCTGGGCGCCGGCACGCTGGACGCCTTCCAGAACCTCAACAGCAACGCCGCACTGACCGATGCGCTGATCCGCGCGCCGGGTACTCCATGAGCCGCCATAACGCAGACATCCATCAACAGAGGAACACCATGAAAAGGAAGTCATCCGTCATTTCGCAGCCGGCGCCATGGATGTTGGCCATCGGCATCGGCCTGTCGATCAGTGGACAGGCCTGGGCGCAGGAGGACGGCTCCGGCGCGGCGCCAGAAACGCGCTTGGACATTCTGCAAAAGCAGATCAATCTGCAGAACCGGAAGCTGGATGAAATGCGGCAGTCGCTAAGTCAGCAGGAACAGGATGTGGCGCGACTGCAGGAAGCATTGAACGAGGAAATACTGGCCAGCGCGCGTGCACGCGGAGCACCTGTTCCATCGACGGTTCCCTCATTGGCGCAAGGAACCGCGGCCTACGCCCAGGCACCTCAGCAACCGCAACCCGTGGGCCAAGCCCCTGAATCGGATTCGCGTCCTCCTGAGGTAGCCCAAATCTTCGACCAACCCGGCGTGCTCACACCGCCTGGCAAGCTGGTGCTGGAACCCTCGCTGCAATATGGCTACTCGGCCAATGATCGGGTCGCACTGGTCGGCTACACCGTCATTCCCGCCATCCTGATCGGCCTGATCGACGTCCGCCAGGTCAAGACGACCACCGCCATTGCGACACTCACCGGACGCTATGGGCTGAACAACCGCTTCGAAATGGAAGCCAAACTGCCTTACGTGTACATCGACAGCGACACGGTCAGTCGCGAAATCTTCACCGGCTCGGCGCAGGACAATGTGTTCAATGCCAGCGGCCGCGGCCTGGGCGACGTGGAACTGACTGCGCGCTACCAGATCAACCGTGGCGGGCCGGACAAGCCCTTCTATATCGGCTGGTTGCGCTACAAGAGCCGCACCGGCAAGGATCCGTTCGACGTGGTGACCGATTGCGTGACCCGCTGCGTCGGCAACACCACGGGGACCGGCTTGCCGTTGGAACTGCCCACCGGCAGCGGATTCGCTTCCCTCCAACCTGGCGTCACCTGGCTGTACCCGTCCGACCCGGTAGTGTTCTTCGGAAGCTTCAGCTATCTGCACAATTTCAAGCGCAAGGACGTCTCGCGCACGGTGATCGGCGGGCAGGAGGAATTCCTGGGCGAAGTTCAGGCCGGCGACATTGTCGGCTTCAATCTCGGCATGGGTTTGGCATTGAATGAAAAAGCCGCCATTAGTCTTGGCTACGATCAGAGCATCGTCGGCAAGACTAAGCAAAACGGGCAGGAAGTGGCAGGTGCGGTTCGCATGACGTTGGGCACGCTGCTGTTAGGCGGCACTTACCGTTTCAGCGAGAAGACATCGCTGAACGTAGCGCTGGGAGTTGGCGTTACCCGCGATACGCCGGACATGACGATCACCGCGCGCGTGCCGATCACGTTCTGACAAGATCGGAATTTCCTGATAGCGAAGCGATCCCCGCACGCATAGGCTTCCTGCACCCAAGGAGGTCTTCATGATCAGGATGATGATTGTCGCCGGCGTCTACGCCGGCATTTTTCTGAGTGCCACGGCCACGGCACAATCGTTATACAAATGCACCGATTCGCAGGGGCGAAACAGCTACCAGTCGGTGGCATGCGGTGATCATCAGCAGCACGTCTGGACGCGGGACGTGCCGGTTGCTTCGTCTTCGCCCCCGGCGCCGCGGAGCACCGTGGCAAACCCCAGCTCAAAACCGAAGACTCCGGCGCCGGCTGCCCGTAACCCACGAAGCCGAGGCGGAAAATCCTCGCGCTCCCGCGGCAGTGGCACAACGATCTCTTTGCATAACGATCCTGTCGCTTGCGCAACCGCCAAGGAAAGGCGAAGAAAAGCTTACGAAAAGGCAGGCCTGAATCGAACCTTCGAGACCAGCCGAAAGATGGACGACCTGGTCTATCAGGCTTGTCGATAAACGATCTGCCTCGGCGGGTGTCGGTCATGACCTGACCCACGACTGCTAGTCGGTTCCAAGTCACACACAAAAATTGTGGATCTCCACGGTAGGAGCGGCGTCCCGCCGCGAGCTCTTCGTTTCTACCGCGACTTGATGGAAAGAGCTCGCGGCGGGACGCCGCTCCCACCCCGCAGGCGGCGAATGTTCTTTTCATCCCCGGCACCGACTTTTCGCGCAGTCTTTATGCCCATTGCGAGACCCTCCAATCACATTCACAGAAGGAGGACACAGCATGGCTTCCAAACGCGAATTGATTGCTCCGAACGGAGACAAGCGCCTGATTCGGCGCGACGAAAAAGGACGTATCAAGGAAAGCGATGATCTAGGCAAATCGCTCAGTCAGGACGTCAGGAAATCCGCAAAGACCGTGGTGAAATCCGGACAAGGCGATCGCGGTGACCAGAAGCGCAAGTAAGGCCGCGTCATGAGCCTTACCGAATACCGGCGCAAGCGGCAATTCACCAAAACCCGCGAACCCGAGCCCGGCAAGCCTTTGCCCAAGGGACAGCGCGCCATCTTCGTGGTGCAGCTTCATCACGCCAGCCGGCGTCACTATGACTTCCGTCTGCAGGTGGGCGATGCCCTGAAAAGTTGGGCGGTGCCCAAGGGCCCCAGCTACGACCCCGACGTCAAGCGCATGGCGGTGGAAGTGGAAGATCATCCCGTTGACTACGCGACCTTCGAGGGCGAAATCCCGAAAGGCGAGTACGGAGGAGGGCACGTGGCGCAATTCGACCACGGCGTCTGGGCCAGCGAAGGGGATCCGGAAGAACAACTCGCCAAAGGGCACCTGCGGTTCGAACTCTTTGGCGAGAAGCTCAAAGGCGGTTGGCACCTGGTGCGTTCCGGCCGACCAGCCCGGCAACCGCAGTGGCTGCTGTTCAAGGACAAGGACGACTACGCCGGCACCTTGGAAGCGGACGACTTGCTGGCCGACGTGGCGCCACCTCCAAAAGAAGATGCCAAGCGTGCCGGCACAGGCAAAGCAAAAAAAAAGCGCCTGACCGCCGTCAAAGTGCGTAAGCGGCGCAAGCGCGACTGGGCGGCATTGGCCGCCAAGTTGCCGAAGACGCGCAAAGCCAAAGCGCCCGACGGGCCCTTCGAACCACAGTTGGCAAAACTGGGTGAGGTTCCACCGGAAGGCGACGCCTGGCTGCACGAGCTCAAATGGGACGGCTACCGGATTCTGGTCACCATCAAGGGTGGCGTGGTGCGGCTGTGGTCGCGCAATGCATTGGAGTGGTCAGAAAAGATTCCGGAAGTACGCGCGGCGGTGGAACAGTTGGGATTGGCATCGGCCGCGCTGGATGGCGAACTGATTGCCGGCGGCGGCACCAAGGGCGACTTCGGCCTGCTCCAGGCCACACTTTCAGGCGAGAAGCAGGGTGCGTTGTCGCTGGCTCTGTTCGACCTTCTCCACATCGATGGCGTGGATATTTCCGGTTCCCCGCTGCGCGACCGAAAAGCACTCTTGCAACAAGTACTGAAGGAGCCGCCGCCCCATCTGGCGTTCAGTTCGCACATCGAGGCCGATGGCCAAACAGCGTTCGAACTGGCGGGGGAGCGGGATTTCGAAGGCATTATTTCCAAGCGTGCCGATCGTCCGTACCACGCTGGCCGCAGCGACGAATGGCGCAAGACCAAGCAGCTAGCAAGCGACGAATACGCGGTAGTCGGCTACACCGCGCCAAAGGGCAGCCGCAGTGGATTTGGCTCGTTGTTGCTGGCCAAGCCGGACTCCAAGCATGGCTGGAAATATACCGGCAAAGTGGGCAGCGGCTTCTCCGATCAACTACTGGCAGAAATCAGTGAACGCATCGGCAAGGCGGGGCGCAAGGAGCCGACCGTGGAAGTGCCGCCGAACGATACCGACCTGCGCACGGCCAAGTGGTTCGAACCGCGCTTCGTTGTCGAAGTTTTTTCCCGTGGCTTCGGCCGCGAGGGCCTGTTGCGGCAGCCTTCGCTGAAAGCGGTGCGCACCGACAAGAAAGTCGCAGACCTGATTGACTCCGATCGCGGAGGCACCTCATCGACTACCCCGCCGCACGCCAGGAAAACATCCGCCAAGGCCAGTGCAAAGAAACAAAGCGAGGCGAGGACGGCACCGAAACTGACCAGCCCATCCAAGATCATCTTCCCGGACATACACGCTACCAAGCAGGATGTGGCGGACTATTACCGAGCGGTGATGGATCACTTGCTGCCGGAAATCGCGGGTCGGCCGCTGTCGATCATCCGTTGCCCCAACGGCGCCGAGAAACCATGCTTTTTTCAGAAGCACCATACCGCCGGTTTGGAGCTGGTGTCCTTCGTCCGGCTAAAAGAAGAAGCCGGCAATAACGCGAACTACCTGGTGGTGAACGACGAGGCGGGATTGATGGAGCTGGTCCAGTTCAACTCGCTGGAATTCCATCCATGGGGCGCGCACGCCGACAATCCTGACATGGCCGATCGTGTGGTGTTCGATCTGGATCCTGGTCCCGGCGTGCCGTTCTCGGAAGTAAAGAAAGCGGCCACGCATGTCCGCAAGTTGCTGGAGCAGTTGGAACTTGCGTCGTTCCTGCGCACATCCGGTGGCAAAGGCCTGCACGTGGTGGTCCCACTGAATCCTGGCTGCGAGTGGGGCCTGGTCAAGACCTTCGCCCACGGCTTTGCCGATGCGCTGGCGCAGTCGGAACCAGAGCGGTTCCTGTCGGTCGCGTCGCTCAAACTTCGGCCCAACAAGATATTCATCGACTACCTGCGCAATGGTCGCGGTGCCACCAGTGTTGCGTCGTATTCCTTGCGGGCACGAGCGGGTGCGCCGGTGGCGATGCCGCTGGCGTGGAGCGACCTGTCGAAGTTGAAACGTTCGGACGCCTTCACCATGAAAGAGGTTCCAGCCAAATTACGCCGCCGCCGTAAAGACCCTTGGAAAGGCATCGGACGCCTGAAGCAGAACCTGGCCCGTTGGGCCTCGGCGGAGTAGGGCAGTCGCTAATTCACATCTCGCGATTACACATTCTTCAACGGCATGAGGCAGTCATGACAATCGACAAAGAAAATCAAGATCACGAACGCGACCTGTTGGAGAAGACTCGCGCCCCCAACGCGCCTCGTGTTCCAGGCGAACAACCAGGTAAGCGCACCAACGATGAGCGCAACGACCCGGAGCGGGAGCCCGGGGCCAAGGTGGGCATTCAAGATGACGACGAATGATCGCTATGGACGAATGATCGCTATGAATGATCAATGCCCGTAGCCGATGGGGCAGCCGAGCAAGCTCGGCTCTACGAAAAACGCGGATAGCATCCTTGTGGGAGCGACGTGAGTCGCGACGGGATGTTTCCGGTTGCGATTCACCGGTGACGGTGTCCGCGCAGAATGCATCTAAGGATCATCTGGCCCCGGCCCACCCACCCGGTCGCCTGTGGGGGCATGCACCTGGCGTTCTTTGGTTGGCCGCGGACACTTTCGTATTTGTTTCATAGCCCGCGAGGTCTGAACTCGGTTCACTTCAGCTTGGCTTCGGCGTGCCTCGTCTGGGCAATCTCGGGCTGAGCCAGCGGCGATCCCCGTAATTCCGTGAATGCAGAGGGCTCCTCGAATGACGATTGTGGGTGAACATGCGAACACCATTAAGCTCTCCGGATTGCTCCTGCTTGTCGCCAACACGGCCAGCCAAGCCTGCGAGGTTCCGGAGACCCTGGCCGGGCGCGAGCTCACCAACGGAGTCGACGCACATTACTCGCCCAGCAATCCCAATGCAGGCAGTATCGTGCAGGTGAAACTGAGTACGGGGACCTATACGCTGGAGGTGCTTGGTACAGATGTCGTCGCGGTCGGGGAGTACACCTATCAGAAACTCCACGACACCGTCGGTTTCCTTTCCATGCGGGAAGAACACCCGCTCGGCCCGTCGGAATACAGCCTGACGCTGACATGTTTCAATGATTCATCCGGCACCATGGTATTCAGCCAAAGTCGCGGCCCGATCAAGCCTGATGCGCGCCAGAACACGGGGCGGTACAACATCGTGCGATGACGGTGTGACATGCTTGGACTCATCTTGTGGGAGCGACGTGAGTCGCGACGTTGATGTCTCCGGTCGCGACCCACTGCCACAAACGCAACATGTGTGGGGAAAGAAAAAAGCTCGCAGCGAAACTATTGGAAGTCGAATGATCTGAGATGATCTCGATGATTGCCGCGTTGAGTTCAAGCAAGGCAATGGTGGGCCAAGGCCCACCCAACGACTTACTTCATCAGCTCCAGCGGCAACAAACCCAGCCATACCAGCAACAGTACCAACCACAGCCAGCGCCATCGGCCCATGCCATGCCACGCGAGCTTCCAGGGGCTGATATTCGAATCGCTCATGCCGCGCTACGCCTGCGCATCGATCGCAATGCATCGGCCACACGCAAGCCGTATAGATAGACGCCGGTGAAGCACAGCGTGGTCAGCGCCGCACCAAACAGAAACCAGATAAGCCGAATCGGCCAACCGCCGAAACTACCGAAGTGCAACGGGTCCGCCATCTCGGCGATGCGTTGGTGCAATGTCATATCCCGACCGTCCCGCCGGTCCAGCAGGCGCCCGTCGCGTAGATCGAACCCCACGACGTTGGCGCGGTCGCGTACCAGCCATGCACTTGCTTGGCCTTCGAGCAGCAATGCTTGACCGTCCAGGCTCGGTTGCGCACCACGGACGTGCAGCTCAGGCCAATGCTGTTGCAGCGTGGCGACAGCTCGATCAATGGCCTGCGGATCGACGGGTGCGGGCGTTTTTCCCTCCGTGGGCAACACGATCTTCGCAGGAGGCTCGGCGTCGCCGCCGAGCGATTCGACCAGATACCAGCCACCGGTGATCGCAATCAGTGCGACGAACCACATGCTCCAGACACCGAACAGCCGATGGATATCGCCCCACATTCGCCGCGGTCGATCAGCACGCGGCCAGCTGAAGAAACCACGCCACCAGCGCTTGTAGATGAAGAAGCTGCTGATAAAAGACAGCAGTAAGGGAATCGACAACGCCGCTACCAACGGCACGCCGTATTTAGTGGGAATCATCAAATGCCGGTGAGTGTTGCGCAGCAGCCGGTGCGTGTTGAACCAATGGGTATCGCCAGTGACCTGGCCGCGATAAGGATCGATCCAGACAAAACGCCGGCGTCCCTCGGGCGTACGCATCTGCGCCACCGCTGCGAAACGCGACGCGTGCGGCGCGGCCACGCCTTCGAGTGTCCACTCCGGGTACGTTTTTTGCGCAGCGCCGATCAACTGGCCCCAGCTGGCCTGTGTCTCGCCCGGCGTCACCCGCATTTCGGCATGCAACAGCCAGTCGATTTCCGTCGCAAATACCGCCAAGGTTCCGGTTAGACAGATGAAGCCCATGAACAGAAAAAGCTTCAATCCAACCCAGCTATGCAGATCGAACCATAGGCGACGACCCGCGCTCTTGCGTGCGGGTTTGGCATCGATCGCTGGCGATAGCTGACGCATGGATTCCCGGTTTAGAACGTGTAGGCGGCCTGCAGATAGAAGCGCCTTGGCTCACCAGGGAAGTGGCCGTTGCGCTCAATGAAGCCGCTGGCTGCGTAGACCTTGTCGAACAGGTTCTTGATGTTGGCCTGTAATTTCCAGTCCTTCCATTGCGTCTGCCAGCTCAGGTCGAAGATCGTGTACGGCTTTACGCGTTGTCCATCCAGGCTGATGCGTTCATCGGTGTAGTCGGCGCCAAAGCCAATCGCCGACGCGATGCCCGGAAGTTCATAACGCGTCCAGATTCCCAGCTTGTTGCGCGGTGCATTGGCGAAACGGTCGCCCGATGAATTGGTGATGCCGTTGCTGCCGGCATCGATCACCCGTGCATCGTTGTAGGCATAGGCCACGTTAACCACCCAGCGTTCGGTGACGTCGGCGAGCACATCGATCTCGAGGCCTTCGCTACGTACCAGCCCGAGTGCGGCCAATTGGTTGATGCCGTCGATAGCCTCGCCGGTAGCCTGCACGATGTTGCTGCGCTCGATTCGATAAAGCGCCGTGTTGAGCGTGACACGCCCACCGCCGAGCAAGCTTTTCAGGCCGACTTCCCACTGCTTGCTCTGCTCCGGTTCGAACGGGCCACCCGCAGCCGGGTTCTGGTTGGCGGTGGCCTGCGGTACGAAACCACTGGCGACACTCGCATACGCATTCAAGCCTTCGCGCAATACGAATGTGCTACCCAGCCGCCAGCTCAGGTCATGACCATCGACCGTACCGCCGCCGATCAGGTCTTCGTCCTCGAAACCATCCCAGCGCAGTCCGGCCAACACATACCAGCGTGGCGTCAACGTGATCTCGTCCTGTACATAGCCGCCGTAGCGAATGCCGCGCGTGCTGGTGTCGCGCCAGGGCAGGGCGGCCAGGCCATAGTCGTGATAGGAAGTCAGGCCGTAGACCGGATTGAACAGATCGATACCGGGTACCGGTCCCGCATTTCTGGGCAGGTCTGCGCTGTTGGCGGTCTGCGCGCTGAAATCGGTATCGACACGGTAATAGTCCGCGCCGAACAGAAGCTTGTGCTCCAGCGCTCCGGTGGCGAAGCGCCAGACGGCGTTGCCATTGACCGTAAACGCATCGTTGTCGCGATATTGATTGCGCAGCTGCCGTGTCATCCATTCGGCGGTGCCGTCGCGGTCCCGATCGATCAACCCCATCGGCTCGTGATAGATCTGGTGTTCGCTGTTCTCGAACCAGCGTGCGGCGAAATCCACATCCCACGCCTGAGAAGGAGAAAAGCGATACTGCGCCAGCACCACCTTGGCCTTCATATCCAGGAAGTCGGTGGCTTCGTTGTGGTTCCAACGGCGGTTGGTGAGGAAATACCCGTTGTCGTTGACCGGAACGCCACGCAGGCGGTTGCCACCCAGGTTCTGAGTGATATCGGTGTACTGCAGGATCAGTTCACCGGTGTCGCCCACGTCGAAGGCAACGGAGGCATCGCCGATCAGGCTTTGGCTGTCAGCGTTCCAACGCACGCCTTCCTCACCGTCGCCGTAGACACCGAGGCGGTAGCGCACATTGCCGCTCTCATTGACCGGACCGGTGGCTTCGAAAGAGCCAGCGACGAAATCCTGGTTGCCTACTTGGATCTCCACCCGGCGTTCCGCCTTGGCTCGCGGCTTGCGGGTGACGTAGTTGATCACGCCGCCCGCATCGCCACCGCCGTACAGCGCACCGGCAGGACCTTTCAGTACTTCCACTTGTTCGATATTGAACAGCTGCGGCACCGCGAAGCCGGCGTAGGGGTCGCCACGCAGCCCGTCATACAGCAGGTTTTCCTGGCGGAACCCGCGCAGCGTGACGCCCGCATAGCTGAAGAAACTGATGCCGCTGATGCTGCGGTACAGATCAGTAACCTGACGCGCGGCCTGATCGTCGATCAACTCTCGCGGAAGCACCTGCACCGACTGAGGCACCAGCGCCAACGGCGTGTCGGTACGGGTGCCGACCGCCGCCGTCTCCGATTTGTAGAGCGTCTGTGCCCGCCCGACCACCTGGACGGAGTCGAGCGCGACCACGTCGTCATCGGGCGAAACCGCAGGATTCGGCAAGGTTTGGGCACGCACATCAGCCAATGCGAGCAGCAGCGCGGCTGCCAGCAGGGAGCATACAAACGGAGAGGGGGACATGCAGATTCCGAAACGCGAATGATTATCAAGCGCGAGAGTCTAGCATTGCCCCGAGAATTGTGAATACGCCAGTAATGCATCTGGGGTGTTGACCAGAAGCTCGGAGCATTCTGCATGGGCTAAAACCCATCTATTTCAATGCAATAGAAGATGTTCCTGGCTCGGTACCTGAATATCTGGTGGATCCGCAGAGTTGGCCTATTTGGCCGGCTCAGCGCGCCAGTCAATGGCCGCCTTGGAGGCCGCCGCGAAGCAAACAGAAATACAGGCGACCTGGCAATGAGCTTCGGCCAGAGGATTTCCTGGATGCAAGATTCGGCCGGCGAGAGAGCGCTAAGAAGTGCCAGGTCCATGTTCAAGCTCGCCCCTTTATTTACATAATATGCATTATGCGAAAAGATGGTACTTCCGCCAGTGTTGCGTTGAAACCTCTTTGGTATCGGTTCAGACCGCAACACCGGAATGATCAATGGTACAAATTGCTGACGACCAACAACTTCCAGCAACCGATGTGGTGGGATCGGTAAATCCGTTACATCCCGCTCGGAATTGTTGTGACATTTCGAAATTTCGGCGCTCCCAGGAAAGTCACACATTTGCCGAGTAGCAGTTCCAACCCAACCGCGCTCTTGCCTCGGGATCTACCAACGATCTTCCCTGGGCCAGTATTTGAACTGGCCTTGGGCAAAGGTCATTGCTTGTTTGAGGGACTCAAGCCTCGCATCTGAAGTTCCGAGTTCGATTACGTCCTCGCAAGCGTGCCTCAGATTCCCGTAAACCTGCGCAGAATTCACGATCCACTCCGACCAGCGGCGCAGCTCTGCCTCGTCCAGTTGCGTGCCCGCGTTCACATGTCTGGCGATGTCAATCGACAGGTCGCTTAAGGCGAAGGAAATATCCCAAGGGGAAGTCTCTGTGGACATCGCTTGTGCTCCATCTTGTCTCGACAGCCACGGTATCGCGAATGAAATGCGGTGAACGTTCCCCATAAATGGGGGTGTTACCTAGTGTTAAAGCATGGGCAGTACAAAGCAATCAGTTATCCGACCCACGGACCCTTGTCGGATGCCCGGCGGGCAAACGAACCCGAAGTGTTCAAGGAAAGCGGCATGTGTGCTACTGCGTCGAGTGGCTCAGGCCTTGGACCGGGATTTTGATCTGGATTTTGGCTTATGGGAGGCAGCGGCCGTGCCCGCCTTGGCCAGTGCGGCCTGCAAGGCCGCGGGCAGGTCACTGAGTTGCTGTAACTGCGCGGTAAGGGCGTCGGCACGCGCACGTTCTACCGCCTGCTCGCGCAGCGCGGCGGCGGCCTTTTCCAAGGCTTGGTCGCGATCCAAGCGCAACTGACGTTCCAATGCAGCCTGCTCGCGGCGCTCTGTCACGCGCTGGGCCCGTAGCTCGCGCGATTCCTGGCGGGCACGATCGATCTCGCGGCTAGCCCGGTCTTCGATCGACCGTAGGTGCGCAGCCTGTTCTTCACGTTCCTGTGCCGCCAGCGCAGCCAGTTGTTCCAGGCGTTGGCGCAGTTCCTCGGCACTTTGCTCCAGGCTTTCGGCCCGCCCTTGCAACGCGTCGCGCTGCCGGCTCAGATCGGCCAACTGGCCAGCCTGCTGTTCGGCCAATCGCTTTTCCTGGTCGATTTGAGTTTGGGCTAGTTCCAGAGCGTGGTTGGCTCGAGCCGCGGTGTCGTGAGCCTCCTGTAACTGATGCGTCATAGCCAGGCGATTTTCTTCCAGTTGCTGGCGTTCTTGAGCCAGGGCTGCATGCTCCTGAGCAAGTGACTCAAGGGCCAAACCTTTCGCATGCGAGAGCGCTGCTTCCCACCACTGGGTGGCCAGCGCTCCTAGATCTTCGGGCACCGCAGGTAGGGTTGCCCTCTCCCCTTCCGCACGTAAACGCTCACCAAGCAATTGCCACCACGAGTCCAGATACCGGACGACCGTGTTCGGCGAGCCGGTGCCAAGATGGGCACGGATCCGCTCCACGGTCGGGCGCTCTCCCTGAGCCACGAGCGCTCCGGCGGCGGCGTGAACGTCTGATTCGGTGATGCCTCTAGCCATAAAAGTGCCTCCCGTGTCGGCGCCCTGCCCTGCGGTTGACGTACTCGCGATAAGTGATGATTATCGTGGGTATAAGCTCTATTTCGTAGTGTACATTACATAGTATGAAAGATAATTCCACCATTCCGGCCCTCGCCCAGACCACAAACAGCCTGGTGCTGCCCGCCCAACTGGCCCAGCAGGCGGCCGAGGCGGTCCGCGAACTGCTCGCCGAAGCCGCCGCGGCCAACACCACCCGCACCTATACCAGCGCCTTGCGCTACTGGGCCGGCTGGCATGCGGCCCGCTACGGGCTCGACTTGACGCTGCCGGTGCCCGAGGCCGTCGTGCTGCAGTTTGTGGTCGACCACGTCGTCCGCCGCTCGGCCGACGGTGACCTGGTCTGGGAACTGCCGCCAGTGGTTGACCAAGCACTGCTGGCCGCGGGTCTGAAGGCCAAGCCCGGACCGTGGACGCTGGCGACGGTCCGGCACCGGGTCGCAGTGCTGTCGACGGCGCATCGCCTCAAGCAAACCGCTAATCCGTGCGAGCAGCCGGCGATCCGCACAGTGCTCAGCCGGGCCGCCCGGGCGGCGGTCAAGCGTGGCGTGCGGCCGCGCAAGAAGACCGCCATCACCCTGGCTGAGCTGGAGGCGATGCTGGCCACCTGCGACGACAGTCTGGAAGGCCTCCGCGACCGTGCCCTGCTCTGCTTCGGGTTCGCCAGCGGTGGACGCCGGCGCAGCGAGATCGCCGCCGCCGATATGCGTGACCTGCGGCGGATCGGCGCGCAGGGTTACCTCTACCGGCTCGAGCACAGCAAGACCCAGCAGGCCGGTGTCACCGCGTCCTCGACCCCGGACAAGCCAGTCCTGGATCGGGCGGCGTTGGCGCTGGAGGACTGGCTGACTGCGGCGGGAATCACCGAGGGGGCCATCTTCCGGCGGCTGTGGAAGCAGCGCGTGGGCCCTGCGCTGTCGCCGGCGGCCGTGGGCGAGATCGTGCAGCGGCGCGCCCAGCTGGCTGGGTTGGAGGGGGATTTTGGTGGGCACAGCCTACGCTCGGGGTTCGTGACCGAGGCCAGCCGCCAAGGCGTGTCGCTGCCGGCGATCATGCAGATGACGGAGCACAGAGCGGTATCGAGTGTGATCGGTTACTTTCAAACAGGTGGCGCTGCAGATAATCCTGCAGCGCACCTGCTTGATTCCAACTAAGCACGGCTAGCCTATCAGGGCGTGCGCTTACCTTTTTTCTCGTCTTGCCCCAAGACCGAGCCGGCGAGTTTTTTTGCATCGGCCTGCGTGGCTTTCTTGCTGCCGGACAGCACCTTCGCGGCAAGCGTGGACGTTTGGTTACCCGATTGTTTCTTTGCCATTTCTATTTCTCCGGAGTGGTAGTTCAATGCTCGGAATGACACCCCAAAGCATCCATCAGGGGCGAATGATTCGACTGTAAGCTACCCAGTCGATGGCGGGCACGCTTCCAAGCGATTGCAGGCGTGACAGCAGGCGGAAGAGGAAGTACATCAAGGCACCTTGCTCGGTAGTAACGAGCAACGACCCGTCGTGCGAATCGAAGCAGCCATGGTCGAGGGCCACGCCGCAATCGAGCATCAGTTCCGGATCCGCGGACAAGTTGCGTTGAAACACCTCGCCGAACCCGTCCGCCCAACTCACATTGGGCGCCAGGAGTCCGGCAATAATTCGAAAGGGCTCCTTGGGCTTGTATGTGCCGCCCGCGTGGGCGATCGCAACCGAGGTTCTGCGCATCCGCCGGACGGACGCCGCCTTGTCCTGGGCGTACGCGATGTAATCCTTATTGATGGTGGGCTTGCACTCGAACACCCCATAGACTGCTTCCGCAGGAATGTAGCGGTGGTTCTTTTGATCGAGCAGCGTCGGAGTGAAATGGCGGTCAAAGACCACCACGTCGATCTGCTGGCTGCGGTTGCCAGAGCTGTCGATCACGATGCCCGTGGCTACGTCGTATCGGTTCGGCAGATATGAGCGAAACAACTCCAGCCAATGGTCTTCGTTCACCGACCCCATGACACCACCGTGGCTGATCGACTGAGCCGCCAACTTCATGGTCGCCCCCAGATTTGATTGCACCTGTCCAAACGCCTCCCTCAACCACGAGACGTCGTCCTCAGGCGCCTGCAGCGCAGTCGGGGGTGCCAATATAGTGTTCACAGACATTTCCTCAAGACAGGGGGAACTTCGGTCCAAAGAGATTGCGCCATGCCTTCAGCGCTTCTCCGTTCTGGCCTTTGCGGGCCAAATCAATGGCACTGGATGCTTCGCGACTGGCGGCCAGCAACAGCTCTTTCGCTCGCTTCTTGCGCTGATCATCCATGCCGTCGCTGATGGGCGATCCGAGGCCGGCCGGATCGGGCCACTGGTCGAAAATGCGATCCGCAAGGGACGAGAACAACGCCTGCAGTTCATAGTCGAAGCGCCCTTGCCAGCCACCGTGTAAGCACTGCAACGCCATGACCTCCACCAGGAAGGATGGTTTTACCGGCTTGTCCGCACCGTGCTTGGCATGGTTGTTCCAGTACTTTGCCATTCGGACAAGCCCTTTCCACTCGCCCGAATAGTTCTTGTTGGCATCCACGGCTTTCTGGGCGTGAATCTCCGGGTTCGTTTTCATCCACTTGCCGGTATCGGCATTCGCGATCTCGTAGTCGTCGCCTGTAGCAAAGGCTGGGACAACGTCCACACTCACTACCCGATAGTCGGTGTTGTCATCGGCATCAACCACAACACCAAAATCGACAGCCACCGACCTTCCCTGCTTGCTCACTGCGGCCTTGCCGTACTTGTCGACTAGCGCGTCGTAAAAGTCCTGGAGGACGACATCGGGTGCCGCATCGCGGTACTTCTTTCGATGAGATTCTGCCAGCACAAAGAAGATGTCGATATCCTTCAGCGGCTTGGTTTTCGTGTGGCGGGCGTAGGACCCAGTCAGGAAATCGCGGTCAATGGAAAACAGCGAGCGGATGTGTTCGCGGACTTCTGTATGGCGCTTGATGGCGTTCTGTTGTTCCCGGTCATTGAGCTCCAATCGGCTCTTGAATTTCCGGAAAGCTTCGTCAATCGTGAGCATCAGGCTGTCCGCCAGTACGCGGCATTGGCGCCGAGGCCGCTATGCTCGATGGTCGAGCCCAGGCTTTGACGGACCAAACCGTCCGTGGAGCGAAAGCTTCCGGGCCCCCAGCCGTCGACATTTGGACGCCCCGGTTTGTTCTGCAACAGCACGTCGTACTTGGCCTCTGCCGGTGCAACTCCTGCCTTGCGAATGTGGTAACGCAACTGCTCGGTGTCAGTGTAAAAGCTGCCATCGCCGCCGGCGGACCACTGGTAGACGATGTCGACATCCCAGCGCAATACCAATGCGCCGGATATCGGGTTGAAGATTTCCAGCACCACCCGTTCGAGGTGTTCGCTTTCCAACCAGGTGCGCATCGCGCGATGAATGCTCTCCCAGTCATTGGTCAGCTTGGTCGGGTCCATCCCGCTCAAGCGAATGATGTCTTTGAGGCTTTTGAGCACGTTGTCCGCAACGTAAGTCACCGAGTGCGTGCGGGAATAGGCAGCTACGGTTGTCATGACTTCATGAATCCTTCGACGTCGAGAGCGAATCCCGCAGAGGTCGCGCGATTGGATTCCTCCGTTGCGATGCCATTTTCCTTGTTGCGCGCTACGACCCGGCTTGACTTGGCCTTTAGCGCTGACTTGACCCAGTCGAGATCTTCTTCGCCGACTGGAAGGGAGACCTGCCAGTCCCCTTTCAGTGCGTCGAAGCCCAACGAGGCTTCATTGCTGGTCGACTCGTCCAAAGCATCGTCGTCGTAGTAGCAGTAAATCCGGGTACGGGGTCCGTCACAGGTGACGACAATGGGTGCCGTACTTGGGCCTTTGTCGGCAATCACGCTGCTGGCAACGCCGGCCACTTCCATCAGTTCCGTCCGGGCGGACGCGCTGTTGCTGCCAGCGGTCAGGAGATCGACGATAGCTGACCAGGTTTGGTGTGCATCACGATGAGGGATGCTGCGGAAGTCACGCCGGGAAACAGTGCTCAAGAGCGATCTCCCGAGCCACCAACGCGGCACTCCTGCGCAAATGTGGCCGCGCTCAGGAGATCCTGGATCGTCAACTTGTTCGGATCCAAGGCTGTTTCCTTGCGCATTGCCATCGCATTGACAACAAGTTTCCGGATCGCACGGCCATCCAGGCCCACGGCAGCGCTTGCGAGTCGGTCGAGATCCGCATGTCTGGCTAGTTTGCCGACGCCCGGGTATCTGTCCCCGATCGCTGTTAGGCAGCTTGCGAGGATCTGCGACACGGCGGCTGCACCAGGCAGGGGGACTTCGACCACCAAGTCGCAGCGCGAGGTGAAGGCATCATCAATGGCCTGCGGGAAATTGCTGGTGGCCAGGAAAAGCAGATTGGGGTGCGTGGCGGCGAGCGCATCGAGCTGGACCAGCACCGCATCCGTTGCCCGGTGAATATCCACCGGATTAGCCTCAAGACTCATTTTGGCGCGGTCCGCGGCCAAGGTTTCAACTTCGTCCAGCAGCACAATCGTCGGGCCGTTCGCCGCCTGTTCGGCGATGGACTGTGAGAAGAGCTCGCCGACCGCACGCTGAGTCTTGCCCATCGCTGAACTGGTCAGCGCATGAGGATCGACCTCGACCAATCGAAAGGGCTGGCCCTTTGGCTTGAGCACCGAAGCGACCATGCTGGCCAGGCCGCGAGCGAGCGAAGTCTTGCCCGTGCCGGGCATACCGACCAACAAGATGACGCCGTGCAAGGGCAAAGTGCTTCGCTCAATATTCGGACGGAGCGTGTAATTCAAGATGGCCTGCGACAGCAAGCGATCCTTGAGTTGGGCCTCGACCACGATACTGTCCCACAAGGTGGAGAGCTCGGCGTCGGGGAGATCTCGGATGGCATGAATGCCACGCGGGAGATCTTGGGACTGCACCAAATGCAGTGAGGTTGGCGTTTTCATCGTTATTGAGGTTCGCGTCCGTCAGCCTTTCGGCGGATATGGGTCATGGCCATAGCTATCCCGGTCCCGAATGCGACCGTCCTCACCATGAATGAGAATTTCCACCCCGTCCCGGCGAGCCCTGCCGCGTCCAGAATCGGTGGCGTCGCTCTGGGTGCGGTGGACCGAGGTGGCCCGCTCATTACCCTCGATGCGGACAGCCCAGCCTTCGTCGTGCGGCACAATGTGAACATTCTTGGGCATAACAGTTCCTTTGACTTAATCCGCTATGCCCACTAGATATAGTGGGTATGGGATGATTGAGCCCTAATGGCAGGGTGTGTACAAGCTAGCACTCCATGATCGCGACTGCCAAGTTAAAATACTTCCTGAACCAGGATAAAGTAACTTTACATTTATCATCTGTTCATAAATAATTTCCTCTATGCCTTGGGTGCTCCGCAATGACTGATCTACCCCCCTCCCCTCGCCGGACCTGGAGCCAGCGTCAGCGCTACGGTTTTTTAGAGCAGCGCTTGTATTGGGAAGGTGCGATCAGCCGATCTGACTTGATTGGGCGTTTCGGAATCTCCGCGCCACAGGCTTCGGACGACGTTTCCAATTACATGGCTTTGGCGCCCGGGAATGTTGAGTTCGACCGCAGCCGGAAAATGTTTGTGGCAACAGCCAACTTTGAACCGCGTTTCATCGTCCCCAATGCGCGTCATTACTTAACGCAGTTGTTACTGCTCGCAGATGATGCGATCGACTCTGGCGATTCGTGGTTGGGAAATATTCCAGAGCACGCAGCCATGCCGAGGGTGCGACGAAAACTTGATCCCGAGACTCTCCGGCCGATTGTTATGGCCATGCATCAACGACGCGCCATCGAAATTCGATACCAGTCCATGACGGCGCCCGAGCCGACTATCCGCTGGATTGCCCCGCATTCTCTTGTCTATGATGGTGCACGGTGGCACGCCAGAAGCTGGTGTTACAACCGCTCTGTCTTCAATGACTTTGTGTTGGCACGCATACTTTTCATAGGCAACACTCGTGCCTCTGGGATCGATGCGCTGCTAGATAGAGAGTGGCAAGAGACTTTCACGATGAAGTTGGCGCCGCATCCGGATCTGTCGGAAACACAACGCCAAGCGATCGAAATGGACTATGGGATGACCAATGGAGTGATCGGCATACCCATGCGTTTGTGCATGACTCAGTACTTTGAGCGTCACTATGGACTGGACTTGCCTACCGACTCATTGCCGCCTTGGCGTCGCCAGGTTGTTTTACAAAACCGCAGTGAGTTAGATCTCGTGCGTGAAACCTTTGGAACCGCCAAAGAGCCTGCATAACAATCGGGCATCAGAGTGTGAGGCCAAAGCCTTCCGCTCGACTCGCACACTTGCATGATGAAGGCCCGAGCCGCGCTTGAAGGAACTCGCAACGACTCCTGGTTGCCGGCGTATAGATCCACATTATCGCAGCCTGGGTTGTGAGCTCCGGCTTGGCGAGTCCCAAGGTTCATGCTCGGGGCGGCCCAAAGTTATCGAATGGATCGAATGGATCGGTACAAGACATGCCTGGGATGAGTCTCCCCATCGCCCATGGATAGGCGATACTTCTGCCACGTGAGGAGCGAGGCGACATGGCATTAGCTGATATTTTCAAAGTTTTCTCTCGCCGGGCAGTTTCATCCCCGCAAACGCCAAAGCCGCTGACGGAAACATTTCGAAGCAGGGTGTTTATGGGGTGTAGGGATTCGTTTGCTATGGAAGAGTTTTGGCGAGAGATTCATTCTAAATTGGCTTACCTCCACGGCCGGCACCAGCTATCGAACACCGAGACAAGATCTGAAGTTGCGGACGTCCTCGCGTTTCTGTCTGGATGCGACGATGCGCACTTCCTTGATTTCATCGAATACATCTTCCAGACACGATCGCACTTCCACGGATCTGGAATGGCCTCTAGCCTAGTCGACGACATCAACGAGTTCTTCCGGCAGGACGATTTGCCGTATGCCCTTACCCATTTTGTCTGGACCGAATCCGAAGAGGGTGAATACGTATCATCTAGGCTCACAGCACATCCCCAAGTTATTCGAAAAGACTCAGCGGTCATTCACGCGACCGCGATCAACCCCGCACTGGAACTGCTCCGTGGTTCTGAATTCCTAGCAGCAAACAGGGAGTTCTTGGAGGCACTGGAGGACTTCAGGAAAGCCGACTATGGCGATTGCCTGACGAAATGCGGAAGCGCGTTCGAAAGCGTGCTTAAGGTTATCTGTGTGCGCAAGAAGTGGCCACACAACGCGACAGATACCGCATCTCCTCTTCTAAGGACGGTCATCGCCAACGCAGGAATCGACTCCTTCTTCGAACAACCCTTGGTCCTAGTCGCGACCATTCGCAACAGATTGAGCAAATCGCATGGCGCGGGTACAGCTTCTCGTGATGTGACCGAAGCCAAAGCGGAGTATGCAATCAACGCTACTGCGGCGGCGATCCTTCTGCTGGTGAAAGAATCCCGGTGAGGCCAAGTACGTTAATAGGGAGCGAGGGTTAATAGGGGAATGCCCGACTTGTCGAGTTCGAGCAGTTCGATTTCGCTCGGAATCTTGCGGGTACACGGGATAATGCCTCCTCTTGCCCTACCCTCGATAAACAGCTCTAATCGCCGCTCACCAACGTCGGCTTCGCGCCAAGCACGGATGAAAGTATCCGCCAAGCCAGCAAATGCGGCCTAGCCAAGTGCACTGGATAGTTGGCGCGATACACAGCCCGCGCTTCGCCCACGCCAGTCCAGTAAGCCCGGGTAAGCGAAGCGCATCCGGGGCTTGGAAACTTCCCGTATTCCCGGGTGCGGCCTTTGGGCCTTACCCGGGCTACTAGGTGCTGCAGTACATCCACGGGTTCAACTCGATTTCGGAGATACTGGTCTCATGCTTCCAGACGCCAGCCTTATGCCTACAACGGCCACAACGTCCATGCCCGAACCAGCGACCCAGGTCGCACCACGACGCAGCTTCGGCGTCCTCGAGCTCCTCACGGCGGCCTTGCTACTGGGCGGCCCCATTTTCTATGTGTTGGGGCGGATATTCCTGGAAAGTTATTGGCTGGGGTTGGGCGTGGCGCCCAGCGTAATGTCGGTGTCGACCGAGGACTACATCTATTGCGGCTTCGTCGTTATCGCCACAGGGCTCACGATGATCTTGCCCGATGGAGATAATCTGGCTGTGTGGACGATCCCATTGTCTGCTTTGGTGCTGCTCGTGGTATTGGCTCTGTTCTTCTGGCTGCTAAAAAGAGCCAAGGCATGGCTGGCCAAGCGCATAAAGAAGCACCGCCGACGCCTACGCGTTTACATGGCCAAGGGCAAACCGGTGGTCGAGTCCATCGATAGCGCAGCAACGTTAGTTAGCGTGCTTTCCACACTCGCGCTAGCGCTTCTGCTTCTGTCAGCGGCGCTCCTGGTGCCCATCGTCGTGGCCCACGAAGTGGGCAAGGCACGCGCGGCCAAAGTAGTTGCCGAGCTGGTCAAGCCGAAGACACCCTATACGCGAGTGCAAGTAGATGGTGTCGATGCAGGCCTATTGGTGGAGTGCACATCCAAATACTGCGCCATCTACAAGGGCGGGAAGACCCATCCCGTGCCGATCGAGTCGGTCCGCTGGAACGCAACACCTTAGATGCAACCTAACCCTGGCAAGTTGAAATCCTCCACGGCGTGTGCCTAAAACAGCTTTGGGCTTCACTGATCACGTTAAGCTCGAGTTGAACCGATTGTGCTCAACGACGACGGCCAGGGACAGCCGGCGACTCACTACGATCGGAATTGACCAGCGCTTTCCAAGGCTCGGCTGGGGCGCGTTGCCCCAACTCTGTTTGACAGAGTCGTTTGAGTCCAGGGTTGACGATCTCAACACGGGAAGTAATCGCTTAGCCCACGTGCGGCCTGTTCTAGATGTCGGCGTCGATGCGGCTTGAGCGTCCGCTTTGGGTCGGACGCAGACCCGCGCGCCACGAGGCAAGCGGGTGCCTTTCATTCGGCGGAATCATTACTCCATTCCACCCATGCACCAGGTCTGATTGGCTGCAGTTTGATGGATCTTTCACGCGCGATCATGCGCAATCTGGTGATCGGTTCCTCGACCTCCACATACTCCTCCATGCCGGTGATGCCGTAGTGGATGGGGACCAGGGTACGCGCGCCGAGGATGGCCGCCGCCGCCACCGCCTGTTCTGGGGTCAGCACACCCGGCTGACCACTGATGGGCTTGCGCCAGCCGAAGCGCGCACCGTTGACGGGCAGGAACGCGGCGTCGAACGGGCCGAACTGGCGGCCGATCCGCCACCAATGTCCGTGCCACAGCGTGTCCCCGCCATGGAAGATGCGACGGCCTGCGGCGGACACCACCCAGGACACCTGCGTATCGCCGTAGCCATCCGACGCAGGCACCGGCGTGGCGGTGAAGTCTCCCAGCAGCTGCGGTTCCCAGAGCGGGCTGGGACGCGCCCGAGCCCCCGTTGGAATGGGCAGCGGATTAGTTCCGGTGGGATGCACCAGCGCACCGCCTCTGGCCAGTGCGTCGCCCACGGCCATCGCATCGAAATGGTCGGGGTGCGCATGGGTGATGAGGACATAGGTATCGCCCACGGCATCGTTGACTGGAATCATCGGATCCTTGAGCGCCGCACCCCAGGCATCGGGATTGACCAGGGGATCGATGAACAAGGTCGCCTGCGGCAGCTGCAGGCGAATGCCCGCCCACGCCAGCCGCTGGATCCGCAGGCCATCCGCACCGGCAGCCGCGAGCGCGCGTCCACCCGGCAGCAGCGCCGATGCGGTCAAGGCGATGCAGCCGGTCAGGAATCCCCTTCGCCCGGTGCGGGAGCCGAGGCCATGGTCGTCGCTGTTCATGCGTTGCCCGCCTGCATCACCAGCGCCGCATCCAGCGCGAAGATCGATTGCGCCAAGACGACCTCCAGATTGTGCCGGTGCCAACGGCGCTCGAAGGCGACAGCCCGGACTCGCGGCGCCAGGCAAGTCTCAAGGGTGATCGAACCGATGCGCTCGTCCACCTGCTGCAGAGGCGCGTCGGCGCGGATCCGCACCACGGCATCCTGCAACCGGTCCAGACAATGGATGGCGTTGCCCAGGGTGGCGGCGGTAAACCGGCCCATGTGTCCACCGATCACTGTCATTGGGACGCTGGAATCCAGGTATTCGAATCTCATGATGATCCCGGTGGTTTCGTGGGAGCCATCATTGCCAGCCGTGTGGGCGACGACAAACGATATGTTTTTGCCGTTAGGTTAAAAAAAATAACCTGATAGCATGCGCCGGAGCTACGACTGCCCGACGAGACCGTGAAGCCCCGTCATCCCGCACCGCTCAACGCCCTGCGCGCGTTCGAGGCCGCCGCACGGCAGCTCAGTTTCCAGGCGGCGGCCGCTGAGCTTTTCGTCACGCCGGCGGCGGTCAGCCACCAGGTAAAGCGCCTGGAGGCTTATCTGGACGTCGAGCTATTCCATCGGGGCCATCGCTCGGTGGAGCTGACCAGCGAAGGCAAGGCGCTGGCGATATCGCTGGGCGAGTTGTTCGGGCTGCTCAATCTGGCCTTGGACCGCGCTACCACGCGCACGACCGCGAACCTGCGCGTCAGCACCATTGAATCCTTCGCTGCCAAATGGCTGGCGCCACGGTTGCATCGCTTCCATCGTGATTGCCCCGACGTCAAGGTGCGCGTCGAGACGGGGAACGACCCCGCCGACTTCGCCCGCGATGGCATCGATGTCGCCATCCGCTACGGGGCCGGTGGCTACACCGGCGTCACTGCCGAACGACTGATGGACGCAACGGTTTTTCCCGTGTGCTCCCCTTCCCTGCGCAGCGACGGGCAGCGGCCATTGGCGGTCCCTGACGATCTGCGGCACCACACGCTGCTTCACGACGAAAGTGCAGCGGGCCGCGCTGGTGTGCCGGACTGGTCCGACTGGCTGCAAGCCGCCGATGCAGCGCAGGTGAACGTAACCACGGGCCCGGTCTTCGCAAGCATCTACCTGGCACAGGAAGCGGCCATCGCCGGGCATGGCGTCGCACTGGGCGTCGCCCCACTGGTCGAGGAGGATCTACAACGTGGCCGGCTGGTTAAGCCATTCGATCTTTCGCTCGCAAACGCTTATGCGTTCTGGCTCGTCCGCCGACGCGACGCCGACACGCATCCTGCCATCGAAGCTTTCTGCCGCTGGTTGCGAAAGGAAGCCGCGGAAAAGGCATAGCTTCCTACGAAGCCCGGACGTTGAGCGCATCGACCAGTTGAATCCGCGGTCGATAGCGGACATCGCTGAAGGACCATGGAAACTTCCTAGGGCTTCTCAACTCTTAGGCCTCAATACGTTCCAGCGCGTTCATTGGCTCGTAAGCAAAGCCCCCCTGCATTTCGGGACTTTGTGTCATCGGCGATGCTGCTTATCTGACGTGTGTGGAAGATGTTGGGCAGACCGCTCGTATCACGTGGGATGGTGGCAATGTGGTGCTCACCAGGAAAGACAGGCGGTTACGTGCGCCTCGTCCACTTGCAGGGAGAATTCCCAGCCATTTCGCTCACATAGTCGTTGGACGATGCCCAGTCCTAGGCCATGTCCGTTGGAAGAGGAGCCGGCCGGCGTGAGCCGGCCTACCTCGTCACCGCCCAACCGGTTGGTGACCAGAAGCTCGTGCTCCTTGAGGAGAACCATGATCGGTCCCTGCCCGCCGGGTGTTTGCTCGAACGCGTTTCGAATCAGGTTGGTGACGGCGATGAGGAAGGCCTGCGGATGCCCGCGAACGACGGGTGCTGCCAGACTTTCGATGTCGACTTCGACGCGCTTGCCGTTCAGCAGGTAGCGCTGCTGGTCGACCGCCCGGCTTACCAAGGGCGCGACCAGGAACTGTTCGCCATACAGCCCGTCGTCGGCTTCGCGAGCGATGCACAGGAACATCTCGATCGTGGACTTCATCTCGAGCGTCGCTCGCCGGATCCGATCCACCGCCTTCACGTCTTCGGCCGACAGATCGCTTTGCTCCAGCAGCTCGAGCGCGCCCGTGATCACGGTGATGGGTGTCCGCAACTCGTGGCTGGCAGAACCGGTGAAGTCCCGCTCGCGCATGACGAACGCGCTGATACGCTCGAGCGTCTTCTCGATGGCACCGGCGAGGACGCCGACCTCGTCCCTTCCGAACCGGCTGGACTCAATGAGCTTGTGGTCTCCGGCCGACAGATGCTCCAGGTCGATGCCCGCGACTACGTCGGCGAGCTGCACCACCGGTGCGACCGCTCTCCGCATCACCACGACTCCCAGCCCGAAACCCAGCGCGCCGAGTACACCCACCACACCGGTGATGACGAGGAGCCACCACCAGTCCTCGGAGGATGCCGCCTCGATCCCGGCGACATCGAACACCACAAATGCGCGCCCCCTCGCATTGTCGGCGGGGACGACCGCGACGTGCAGCTCTTCGTCGACGAACTCGTACATGCCCTCATCAGGACCTGCCTGCGCCCATTCCCTCAGGGATTCCGGCAAGCTACCGGCATCGTCGTAGCCCTGAAGACTTGTCGTGAGATCAGGATAGTTATCGGCGGCGCGTTGCAGTTGATTGACCAGTACCCGGTCTTCGCTGAATCTGATGGCCGCGTAGAACGCGAGCCCCCAGGCCACGCTGAGTCCGACGACACACAGCGCGAACGCATACTCAACACGTTTGCGCAAACTTTGTCGCAGCATTACTGGGAATCCTCTGCGATTCGGTATCCGATGCGATGCACCGTATGGATCAATGGCCGGTCAAAGGGCCTGTCGATTGCCTGCCGCAGCTTGTACATGTGCGAGCGAAGCGCATCGCCATCCGGCCGCTCGTCGGCCCACAGCAGCGTTTCGAGCTCATCGCGATCCACGACGGACGGGGACTTCTCTATCAATCGTCGGAGCAGCTTCATGCCGGCAGGGTTGATCTCGACCCGTCGCCCCGCCCGATGCACCTGCAGCGTGGACCGGTTCAATGTCAGGTCGCCGACGGTCAGCAGGTTGTCGGCATTCCGGTGGCTCCGCTTGTACAGGGCCCGGATGCGCGCATGTAGCTCCTGCAGCGCGAATGGCTTGACCAGGTAGTCATCGGCTCCGGCGTCGAACCCTTTGAGCCTGTCGTCGAGCGTATCCCTCGCCGTCAGCATCAGGACGGGCGTTTCGATCTCGGCATCGGCCCGCAACTTCTGGCAGAAGGTCAGGCCGTCCATCCTCGGGATCATGAGGTCCAGGACGATGACGTCGAACGGATTCGTCAGCGCCAGGTTCATCGCGGTGACGCCGTCGTGGGCGAAATCCAGGACATAGCCGAGCTTTTCGAGGTACATGGCAATGTTCCCGCAGATGTCGCGGTTGTCCTCGACGATCAACGCCCTGATGGGCGCAGCATCAAGAGCGCGTGCCATCTGCCGACTCCCCATTTACCAAGCGTAGTCTAGCCGAAGTCCGATCAGCGGCTCGGCCTCGCTGTCGTCTTTCACGTTGACGCCCCTGCGGTAATCGAACTCGGTGTCGTCGGTCGACGATGCCGAGGTGACGTTGATGACATCGAGAAAGGCCGTGACGTCGATGGGGCCGAATGCGCGCCGATAATCGACACGGGCGTTAAGCACGCCGTAACCCGGTTTGCGACCGACGCCGCGCTCGGTCGTCTCCCTTGAGTAACGCACGGGTTGCCCGGCGCCCAGCACGTCTTCGTGGATGATGAAGGCGTCCTCCGGCCTGCCCGACAGATACTTGTAGCGCGCAGCCACCTTCCAGCGATCGGTGATTTCCCAGGTCAGCCCGAGGGTCGCCACATGCTCGCGGCTGAACTCGTCGGCGACGGCGCCACGGCCGTCCTTCCGGTCCACCTCCGCATCGTTGTACGAGTAGGTCGCGGTCGCGTAGAGGCCCTCTCGAATCGTGCCCTTGACCACGACATCGAAGCCGTAGGACGTGCCTTCGCCGATATTGGCGAACGTTCCGCTCGCCCGATCCAGGTCGACCACAAGATTCGCGAGATCCTGGTAATAGGCTTCCGTCAACACCGACCAGCTGTCGTTCGGGAAGTACTCGAGGCCGACACTCCCGTGCGTGATCTTCTCGTTCTCGAGCGTGTTCGCCTCATTGGCCGCGAGGTCCAAGAACCGCGGCGACTGGTGGAAGATGCCCGCGGTCGCGAAGTACCTGAAGCTGCGGCCCGGCTGCCAGGTTGCCCTGAACCTCGGCGACACGAGGGTTTCTTCCGTCAGGCCATCCCGTTCCAGCCGTACGCCCGTGCGCAGGTCCCACGTGTCGTGCTTGAAGACCTGGTCCACGTAGCCCGCGTAGCTGGTCGCTTTCCGGCTCAGCGAAGCGTTGATGTTCTCCGGCGTCAACACGATGAAGCGCTGCCCCGGGTCCGGCCGGAAGTCATCGCCGTCGTAGACGTACCGGATCCAGTCACCGTCCAGCACGGTGTTGTAGTCCAGGTCGATCTGCGTCAGCTGGACGCCTGCATTGAAAGCACCCCATCGATTCACCGTCGCGAAGTCGCTGCGCCAGCCGATCTCGGTCTCGTCTTCGGTAACGGTGATGATGTCTTCCCGCACCGGGAAGCTGGAGGCGGGCGATCCGGGAGGCACGAGATCAGGGAATGCTTCGCCCTCCGAGCTGATCTTGTTGCTGGCCCGGTGGTACACCTTGTTGGTCCAGACAGCGTCTTGACCGATCAAGGATCGCAGGGTCAGCCCGTACAGATCGCTGTCCTGTCTGAAATCGAAGAGCGATGCATCTTCGAAGTTGGGCGACTCGAAGACGTGGGTCACGCCGCGCGTGTATGTCTCGCGCGTATCGATGAGCAGCACCTCGAGCGTGTTGGACGGGGTGATCGGCACGGCCGACTTGACGATGATGTCCCTCAGCACGGGATTTCCGATGTCCAGTTCTTCGATGTCCTCGAAGAAGGCACCGAAATCGAGCCGGCGGGCGGACACGAGCACGGTGGCGTCTTCCGTGATGCCGAGCGGCCCGTCGTAGCCGACTTCGTTGCCTGCCAGGTCGAGGCGCAGACTCGCTGACGGGCTTGGGCTGCCGTCGGCGACGTCGAGCTTGAGCAGCGACCCAGCCCTTCCGCCATACGCAGGACCCCACCCGCCCGGAGAGAACTCGGCACCACTGATGACGTTCGGTGCGAAGATCGAGAAACGGCCGCCGCCACCGACGTCCTCGTCTTCGCCCAGCGTCGCATCGAAGTGCACCGCCTTGTCGAAGGGGAACTCGTCGACGAAGATCAGGTTGTCCCGAGGGCCCCGGCCGCGCACGCTGAAAGCTGCGAACTCGCTGGAGGAAGCCAGGCCCGGCAGGCCGTCCAGCGAGAGCAGCGGATCCGCGCCGCCGCCAACGGCACCTCGCAAGGCTTCGCGATCTAGATAGGTGCTGGAGGGTGATGCGAATGCATCGAGTGCCCGTGCTTGAACCACCACTTCTTCCAACGTCGGGGCTCCAAGTTCGAGTTCGATCCTGGAGTTCTTCCGCGTAATGACGCGTATGCTTGGCTCATATACGGGAGCGAACCCGGCCTTGGTCACGTTTACCGAATAGAGGCCGGGATCGAGCTGTTCAACGACGATGCGACCTTGCGAATCGGTTTCTAGAGATCGCGCCAAGGCGGTTTCCCGTTCCGTGATCGTGACCTGCACGCTTGAAAGTGGCCGGTCGGTGTACTGATCCCTGACGATGATGGTCAGGGCGCCGGGCGCCTCCGCGGCGTGGGCGGACAGGGAGAATCCGATCAAGTGCGTCGAAATAGCCAACCACAATGCCCGTCTCAAGTACTGATTCATATCGCGCTACCCCCAAGAATTGGCTGTGTTCACTTGATGAAGCAGTGCGAAACTAACAATGCAAATGTCGCCAAAAGGTCACCATCTTGGCGCGAACCCTAGGATGTCCGCTTTGGGTCGGAAGCTGCCCTTCCCTGCCCTCGCTTAGACGTCCGCTTTCGGCCATAAGCGGACTTTGACGTCGGCATTGATGCAAACCGCACATGGCGAGCACACTGCCGCATGCGAAAACGTCCCCCCAACATCGATGGACTCGGTGCTAGCACATTGCAATTGCCGCCGGGCGCGTGGCCGACGGTGCTGGACTGCCTGTGCGAACGGTTCCCGGCAGTGGCGCGCTTGCAATGGCTGGAGCGAATGGCGCGAGGGCGAGTCGTGGACAGCGATGGGCGATGGTTGACGCCGGAAACGCCGTATCGGGTCGGGCTCGAAGTCCATTACTACCGCGAAGTTTCCGACGAACCGCCGATCCCGTTCCATGAAGTCGTGCTGCACGCCGATGCCGACTTGCTGGTGGCGGACAAACCGCATTTCCTGCCGGTCACGCCTGCCGGTGCCCATGTCCATGAAACCCTGCTGGGCCGGCTGATCCGCCGAACCGGAAACCAATCGCTGGTGCCACTGCATCGGATCGATCGCGACACCGCCGGATTGGTGTTGTTCTCGGGCAACCCGCAAAGCCGCGCGTGTTACCAGGCCTTGTTTCGCGAGCGACGGATCGAAAAAGGTTACGAGGCGATTGCACCAGCGTTGCCAAACGTCGAATTTCCGTGCATCCGCTCCAGCCGGATGGTCGCCGGTGAACCGTTCTTCCGCATGCAGGAGATCGAAGGTCCGGTGAACAGTAAAACCCGGATCGACGTCGTCGCGCGCTACGATGGGTACTGGCGTTATGCGTTGACGCCGATCACCGGGTGCAAGCACCAGCTGCGTGTGCACATGGCCGCGCTTGGGGCGCCGATCGCCAACGATGGAATGTATCCGACACTGTCCCACCGCGCGGCAGGCGATTACTCGGCCCCATTGCAATTGCTGGCCAAACGGCTGGCGTTCATCGATCCGCTGCGTGGCGTCGAGCGCAGGTTCTCCAGCGATTTCCTGCTCCAGGCCTAATCTACGAACCATAGCGAACGTCTGCTTTGGGTCGATAACGGCCCCTTATCGGATGCTCGAGTCGGTCAGTACCCGCACTCTGCGCCGAACACTACGCTCAACTTGCTTAGAGGCTTACATTGATCGGCGCGATTGATGTTTTGTGGAGCTCGTCATTCGTTCGCTCTGACGGAGGCGGTGGGCTCGCGTCGTCTCGATTCAGCCGGTCAAGGTAATGCCTCCTATGATGTACAACCAATATCGGAGACTGTTTGAACTGTTAGCAGCCATCATAGGCACCTGGCGCCTAATCAAGTCGAGCCGCGTAGCGGCTTCGGCTTGAATGAACTGTTACGCATTTTGTCCGCGCCCGGCCACTGAACGAAGAATGGCGAAGGTAATGATGAGGAACAAGGCAGTGGCAACATGTTTGAGAACTACCTTGTCGCCCGCCGATGCTTGATACGCAAGCCATGCATCTGCGACTGGCATAACAGTGCCTAGTAGCGAGGCTGCGGCTAGGATCTTGAAATGCTTTCGGTAAAGCAGGTAGCCGATAATGAGTGCGATGAACAGCGTTCTCGATGCATAGATTCTGATCCAGTCAGCCAGCGCCGCCACCGCGCTGGTGTCAATTCAGATCGATGATCACCTTCTTTGCCACGTGTAGATTGTCGAAGCGGTTAGTGAACTGGATGGCCGATGCGAAGAACACCAGTGGTACCGGATACTGGAGGATCACCATCACGGTAAAAGGAGAACTCGCTAACGTAGTCAAACGACAGGACGATCCAGTTATGTGAGGAGACGCATTGCCTGCGGCGAGCGAGAGCATTGATCCAAATCAATACTGCACGAGGCAAACGAGCCACCATATCCGGCACTCACGCGTGGAGTAGCGCCGCCATGGCATTTCCTTCTGTGTTCGCTGGCAGCGGAATTTGGCTCATTATCCTGATCGCTATCGTAGCGATGGCGGTCTACTACTTATTGAGCCGTCACCCGGCGTACGCCTTTGCTGTCATACCCTATGTTCTGATACTGGCATGCTTTGCAATGCACCTCCTTGAGACTCGCCGTCAGGGGAAGCACCCACATCGGCGCACCTGAAATGATGTTTGATTGTGAACTAGTGATGTGGTCCGATCACTGCCCCGCAACATGCAATCGCTTGTCGCGGCGCGATCAGGTGAAGAACCGGCTCGATCAGAGCGATACTCGCTGGCCGCCTCACTGGGGCGCCTCCAATTCATGGAGTTGCTCGCGGAGCATTGCCTGGCTGAGCTCGCGCATATGCGCAGCGAGTGCCGAATAAATATCGTCTGCCGAAACCAAGCCTATCATTGCACCGTCCTCATCCAAGACCGGAAGCCGGCGCACGCCATAGCGGTGCATGATCTGGACGGCATCGAAGAGCTCATGGCGGCCCTTGCACGTACCGACGTCCCGGGTCATGACATCGCCGACCGACACCGCTTCTGCCGAAGCGCCTTTCGCGAGCACTTTCAGCACCAGGTCGCGATCGGTAAGGATCCCGATCGGTGTCGTCCCATTGTGCGCCAGGACGACCAGCGTACTGATTCGGGATTCGCGCATCTTCTCCGCGGCATCGCGGGCGGACGCATTGAGACTGATGTATTCAACCCTGGACGTGCAGATATCGGCGATGCGCATAAGGCCTCCTAGGCTCGGAAGGACTATTCTCCGCGGCACTTCATAACACGTCGTTGATCCCGATCAATGATCCTGCGTGCCAATGGCGGCGCCAGGCGGGCCAACATCTTGCTGGTGTCCCCCGAAACCGCGTTCATGCCGGCGCGCCTACATCCAGAACGATGCGACCGTTGATGGTTCCGGCCCTTAAACCATCGAAAACCTCGTTGATATCCTCCAGCCTTCTGTGGCTGATTGTGGCCCGCACCTTGCCTTGCGTAGCGAAATCGATGGCTTCCGCCATGTCCTTGCGCGTGCCGACGATCGAGCCGCGCAGGGTGATGCGTTTGAGCACGACATCGAAGATCGGAGTGCCGAATTCTCCCGGCGGCAGTCCCACCAAGCTCACCGTTCCTTTGCGGCGCACGATGCTTAGCGCTTGCGAGAAGGCAGGCGTAGAAACGGCGGTCACCAGAACTCCATGCGCGCCACCATGAGTGTGCTCGATGACCCGACCGACCGCGTCCGCGGCTTTCGCATCGACGGTAACATCGGCGCCGAGGGCGCTCGCCAACGCAAGCTTTTCCGCGGTGGTATCCAAGGCAACTACACGGAGCCCCATCGCTTTCGCATACTGGACGGCCAAGTGGCCAAGTCCACCTATTCCCGATATCGCAATCCACTCGCCGGCTTTTACTTCGGTCTCACGGATTCCCTTGTATGTCGTCACGCCGGCGCAGAGGATGGGTGCCATCGCCGCGAAATCGCAGTCCTGCGGTAACCGGGCAACGTAGGCCGCGGAACCAATCGCATACTCCGCAAAAGTACCGTTGATGCTGTAGCCGCTGTCGTGCTGGTGCACGCAAAGAGTTTCCCAGCCGGTGATGCAGTATTCGCACGCACCGCACGCATCGTGCAGCCAGGGGATGCCAACTGCATCGCCCACATCGAGATCGTGCACATCCGGCCCGATCGCGGCCACGATGCCGGCGCCCTCATGGCCGGGAATGAAAGGCAGTGTAGGTTTGACAGGCCAATCCCCGTCCGCGGCGTGCAGGTCGGTATGGCAGACACCGGAGGCGAGTATTCGAACCAGTACTTCGCCTGGGCCGGGCGTCGGTACAGGGACGTCCTCGATGGTGAGCGGTTGTCCGAATTCGCGGACTACAGCAGCCTTCATCATTTTTTTTCACGGTCGTACTCCGCGGGTGAGTGGGCCCACTTTGCGACGCAAGCGAAGATCCGCGCTTGACATGAATCAAATGAATGCGGTCTTCCTGGAGATAGCAGTATTGCTGTCCCAGGAATCGTCAGTCGGCGGGTTGCCGCGGCTGCCGGACAGGGCTACCGGTGGATGCCGCAGCTTTCGCCGCAGGGGCCGGTCACGATCATCGTCAGCTTGGCGGAGCGACGTGCTTACGTGCACCGCAATGGCGTACGCATCGGCGTATCGAATGTGAGCACCGGCAAGGCCAATTACGAAACACCGACCGGTGTGTTCTCCTAGCGAGCCGCTGACTCTCGTTGGATTGATCTAAATCAATCCGGAGATATCTTGCTTCGCCGATGCTGCGCCTACCGTATGCACCGGAGTCTGTCATGACTGCTAACTGCCCATCTTCGTCCTCCCCTGCCGGGCCGGACCACCCCCGCTGGACGCAACGGCTATCGGACGGAAGCTTGGTCCTCATCCGCCCTATAAGCTCCAAGGACGCCAGCGCCGAACGCAGTTTTATCGAAGACCTTTCCGCGCAGTCCAAACGCTTCCGCTTCATGGGCCAGATCGCCCACCCCAGCGATGCATTCATCAATCAGCTCACCAATATCGACTATGTCAACGACGTGGCCCTGGCCGCGGTGATCCCGGAAGCCGGGAAAGACAAGATCGTCGGTGTCAGCCGATATGCCGTTGACAGCGCTGGGCACTGCGAATCCGCGGTGGTGGTGGCTGACGAATGGCAGCACAAAGGGCTGGGTACCGCCCTGATGCGCCACTTGATTGCCGTTGCGCGGGACTGCGGCTTGCAACTGATGGAATCCACGGATCTGGCCGAGAACAACGACATGCACGAACTGGCGCGGGATCTGGGTTTCCAATCCCGTCCCGACCCGGAAGATGCGCGCCAAATCATCTATTCACTGCGGCTGGCAGCCGCGCAATAGAAGCTTGAGCTGGCCGGCGCTGCAGGGCTCCTCTTGCTAGAGATGGATCGTGCCTGAGATGGCGGACCACCGGACTGCACCCGAAACACTGCCCGGGCCTGGCCTCTCATCAGCAGAGGCCGCCCAACGCCTGATGCGTGACGGCCCGAACCGATTGCCCGAACCTGAAACACGGCGATGGTTTGGATTAATCGTCAGCGTGTTGCGTGAGCCGATGCTGTTGCTGCTGATCGCCGCTGCATTGGTTTACTTGGTGCTCGGCGAAGCCAGTGACGCTGCCACACTCGCTGTATCGGTGCTGGCGGTGGTTGTCCTTACCCTCTATCAGGAATGGCGTTCCGAACGTGCGTTGCAGGCCCTGAGGGAACTGAGCAGCCCCGTGGCCCGTGTGCTGCGGGATGGTCTACTGCGGTGCGTGCCGGCGGAAGGTTTGGTCGTAGGCGACGTAATCCGCATAAGCGAGGGCGATCGCGTGCCTGCCGATGCGCGCTTGCTCGCCAGCGATGATCTCCACCTCGACGAATCGCTGCTCACCGGCGAATCGGTACCTGTCAGCCGTGACGCATCCGGCATCGACATCGGGACACGCCAAGTGTGTGCGGGGACGATGGTGGTACGCGGGCAAGCAGACGCCGCGGTGATTGCGACAGGCTCTCGCACTGAGATTGGGCGGATAGGCGCCAGTCTCGGCGGTCTGAGAAGCGCACCTACTCCACTGCAACGTGAGATGCGGCGGCTCGTCGCGTGGTTCGCATCAATCGGCGTCGCCTCCTGCCTGCTGGTGATCGCACTTTACGTGACGCTGCGAGGTGGTTGGCTGGACGCGCTGCTGGCGGGTATCACGTTGGCGATGGCCAACATCCCGGAAGAATTTCCGGTGGTGCTGACGGTGTTTCTCGCACTGGGCGCGTGGCGCATGGCGCGCCAGCGCGTGCTGGTGCGGCGGCCGCCCGCAATAGAGGCGCTTGGCGCCGTCACCATATTGTGCACCGACAAGACCGGCACCCTTACCGAGAACCGCATGTCGTTGGCGCGATTGGTGGGAAGCGACGGCACCAGCATCATGTGCGATCAGCTCCTTGATGCGAGCACACGGATGCTGCTCCGTTGCGCAGCGCTGGCTACCGATAAAGATGGGCTGGATCCGATGGATCGTGCCATCAATGAAGCTGCTGGAAAACAGACCGAGGAATCTGCGCCAGGCATATGGCTCCGCCGCTATCCAGTGTCGCCAAGCTTGCCGATCTACGCTAACGCCTGGCGTACAGAGGGTGGCACTGGCGTATACATCGCATGCAAGGGCGCCCCGGAAACTGTCGCGGCACTGTGCGAGATGTCGCCTGAGTACCAGAAGCGCGTGTTGGCTCAGGCCGCGTCCATGGCGGCGGGCGGTCTGCGTGTGATCGCAGCGGCCGAAGCAATCCTTCCTGGCGCAGCAGAAGCACCCGCGGAACTGCGCTCAGGACGCTTCCAGTGGCGTGGACTGCTCGGACTGGCAGACCCGCTACGTGCGGGAGTGCCTGCCGCAGTCGCTGAAGCACGATCTGCTGGCGTGCGCGCGATCATGATGACCGGCGACCACATCGAAACAGCTCGTGCGATCGCCGCAACCGCCGGTATCAGCGAACGGCCCGAGGTGGCGCTGGGCCGCCAGCTCGAGGGCCTGGACTCAAGCGAGCTGGCCGAACTATTGGCACGGGTCGATGTTTTCGCGCGGGTCCGTCCCGAGCACAAACTGCGCCTGGTCGAAGCGCTCAAGGCCCAAGGCGAAGTGGTGGCGATGACAGGCGACGGGGTCAACGATGCGCCCGCCCTGGCTGCCGCGCACGTCGGCGTCGCCATGGGAGGCCGCGGCACGGATGTCGCACGCGAGGCCGCATCCATCGTCGTGCTCGATGACGACTTCGTTTCCGTGGTGAGAGCCATCCGTCTTGGGCGCACCATCTACGACAACATCCAGCGCGCTGCCCGCTACATCATTGCAGTACATGTGCCGATCACCGGCTTGGCCCTGATGCCGCTGCTGTTGGGGACACCCTTGATCCTGCTGCCCCTGCACATCGTGTTTCTAGAGATGATCATCGATCCCGCCAGCTCCATCGTGCTCGAACGCGAGCCGCCGGCAGCTGATCTGATGCAGCGCCCACCGCGACGCGCCGACGCAAAGCTTATCGACCTGCGCACGTTTGCGGCCAGCGTCATGTGGGGCACCGTTGTGTTTGGCGCCGTGGCGGCAGCCTACGCCATGGCGATGTGGAGCGGCCTTGATTCGCCACGCCAAGCCGCTCTGGCGTTCGCCACGCTGATCGCGGGCAACCTGGGCTTGCTGGCTCTCCATTGCTCCCGCACGTCGCATCGGCGTTCGAACCCGGCCTTCCTGATCATCGTGGCGACCTCGCTTGTGTTGCTGGTCTTCGCGGTGCTCGTGCCCGGTCCTGCGCAATGGTTCGGATTTGCGCCCATCACCCCCTTAGCGTTGTCGGGGGCACTGCTGCTTCCCTCGATAGCACTGGCGCTTGCCGCTCGCTTCGGCAGGATCTGGCAGTCCCCGGCGACAAGCGGCACCTGATCCCGGGCCACAACGGCTGACGGTGGCATTGCTGTGAGGAGCACTTGGTACTGATCCAGAACGTCAAGTCGGCTTCGTCTCGGTGATTGATCGAGATCAACATGCCAGGCAATCGACAGTCTTACCCTATCAGCAAACCAACTCATGAAAGCGCACGCTCGCACTTCTACCCTGCCGCACGGGTGCGAATCATGTGTTTGTTCGACGAACACTATGCGAGCGCGGCGATCGTGGAAGGCAGCACAGGCCAACACACGGTCTGACTCCACGCTCTCACACTGCGCCGCGGAGATTGAACATGGCCATTGCAGCAGCTCCACCCTCTCTGCAGTTCCTCGGCGCGGCGGGCACGGTCACCGGTTCTCGCTATCTGGTCGAATCGGAAGGCAAGCGGATTCTTGTCGACTGCGGTTTATTCCAGGGCTATAAGCAGCTGCGAGAGCGCAACCGGGCCGCATTTCCGGTGCGGCCCGACACCATCGACAAGGTGCTGCTCACCCACGCTCATCTGGATCACTCTGGCTACATACCCGCGCTGGTCCGTGATGGCTTTCGCGGCACGGTGATCTGCACGCCGGCCACGCGGGATCTGTGCAAACTGTTGCTCCCCGACAGCGGGAACTTGCTGGAGGAGGAAGCCAAATACGCCCGCAAGAAAGGCTACTCCAAGCACGCCAATCCATTGCCGCTATATACCGCCGAAGATGCGGAAACATCGCTGAAGCATTTCGCGGTCCATGGTTTCGATCACGACTTCGAGATCGGCCACGGACTGCGCGCCCGCTTCCATCCGGCCGGCCATCTGCTCGGCGCGGCGCAGATCAGCCTGGACGTCGGTGGAACGATCGTGCACTTCAGCGGCGATCTGGGCCAGGCTCACGATCCACTGATGCGTCCCCCGCGACCGCTTCAGCAGGCTGACGTGCTGGTGTGCGAATCGACCTACGGCAACCGCAGCCATCCCCGCATCGACGCCGAAGCAGAACTGGGTCCGATCATTCGCCGCGTCGCCGCTCGCGGCGGCGTCATCATCATTCCCGCATTCGCTATCGGACGCGCACAGGGCGTGATGCTGCATATCGCTCGTCTGCGCCAACGCGGCGAGATCCCTCCCGTTCCTGTATTTCTCAACAGTCCGATGGCCATCAGCGCGACGGACATCTATCACCGTTACCACGAAGAGCATCACGTGAGCGACGCCGAATGCCAGGCCATGTACGAGCTGGCGACGATGGTCCGCACGGTGGAGGAATCGAAAGCGCTCAATCGGCGTCATGGTCCCATGATCATCATCTCCGCCAGCGGGATGCTGACCGGCGGGCGCGTACTGCATCACCTAGAGGCGTTTGCTCCCGATCCGCGCAATGCGATCCTGCTTACCGGCTATCAGGCTGGCGGTACGCGCGGCGCGGCGCTGGTGGGCGGCGCCGATCGCTTGCGAATGTATGGGCGTGAGGTTTCCATTCGCGCCGAAGTGGTTGCATTGCAGAGCTTCTCCGGCCACGCCGATGCCGACCAGGTCATCGCTTGGATGGCAGGCGCTACCGTCAGTCCGCTGATGACCTACGTTACCCACGGCGAGCCGGATGCGGCCGACGCATTGCGTGCACGCATCAAACATGAGCTTGGCTGGCAGGCGCGTGTTCCCGAGCACTTGGAACGCATCGCGCTGGATGCGTTGCGGTGAACAGCCGTCGCCACCGCATGCGACTGATAAGGGCGGGCATCGACACCTACCAGCAGCCGGTCGTCTATATGCACCGCGACTGCGATGTTTGTCGGTCGGAAGGTTTCGCCGCGCTGACCCGCGTTCTTGTCCGTAGCGGGGACCGCGAACTGGTTGCCACCCTCAATGTGGTGACCGGCGACTGGTTGGGATTGGACGTCGCCGCGCTGTCGGAAAGCGCCTGGACATCGCTGGCGCCTACGCCTGATGCACAGGTCGCCTTCAGCCATCCGGATCCGCCCGCTTCCGCTCCGGCGCTGAGGGCCAAGGTGTTCGGCCAGCGCCTGACCGAATCGGATTTCCTCGGTGTGATGCGGGATACCGTGAACAGCCGTCTGACCGACATCGAGTTGGCTGCATTCGTGACCGCCTGCGCCGGAGAACGGCTCGATCTTGCCGAGACCATAGGCCTGACGCGCGCCATGGTGGCGTCAGGCCAGCGCCTGGATTGGGGCGCCGGGCCGGTGCTCGACAAGCATTGCGTCGGTGGACTGCCGGGCAATCGCACTACGCCGATCGTGGTGGCGATCGTCGCCGCGGCGGGACATCGCATCCCCAAGACCTCCTCGCGTGCGATCACGTCCCCCGCCGGTACCGCCGACACGATGGAGGCCATGGCGCCGGTGGAGCTGGACATTGCGGCCATGCGCCGCGTCGTCGAGCGTGAGAACGGCTGCATCGTCTGGGGCGGTAGCGTGCACCTGAGTCCCGCCGATGACGTGCTGATCCGTGTGGAGAAACCGTTGGACTTCGATAGCGACGGGCAGCTGGTGGCCAGCGTGCTGTCCAAGAAAGTCGCTGCCGGCTCCTCGCATGTACTCATCGATATGCCCGTGGGACCGACGGCGAAGGTGCGATCCGATGCCGCCGCCGATTCCCTGGACGCTCGCTTGCGCGCAACCGCCAAGGCAGTCGGGCTTGAAGTGGAGATCGCGCGAACCGATGGTCGTCAGCCGGTCGGCTATGGCATAGGACCGGCATTGGAAGCGCGCGATGTGCTGGATGTCCTGCGCGGCACGCCCAATGCGCCGAAGGACCTGCGCGAACGCGCCCTGGACCTGGCCGGCGCCCTGCTTGATATGGCGCCTGGTGCCAATACGGGCAACGGACGCACGCAAGCCGAGAACCTGCTGAAAAACGGGGCCGGCTTGCGCAAGTTCCTGGCGATATGCGAAGCGCAAGGTGGCTTCCGCGAGCCAGTGGCCGCGGTGCATGTGCGACCGGTCGTCACGCTGCGTGGTGGTGTGATCATTGGTATCGACAACCGCCGCCTCGCGAAGATCGCCAAACTTGCCGGAGCTCCGGCAAGCCCGGGCGCAGGGATCGACTGCCGTGTGCGCATCGGCGACGTGCTCCGCGCGGGAGAGGCGTTGCTCCATGTCTATGCGCAGACCGTCGGCGAACTGGATTACGCACTGACGTACGCAGCTTCGCAGCCCGACGTCTTCACGTTGCGAGAAGTCGCATGAAGCGGGTCCTGCTTCCGTTTCCCTTGCAGCGTGGTCTCGCCGACGCGATGGCGCCAACGCTGCGTGCGCGCGTTGGCCGCCTGGAGTGGCGCCGCTTCCCGGACGGCGAGTCGCTCGTTGCTGTCGATGATGCCTTGTCCGGCGCGGATGTCGCGATCATCGCCAGCCTGCATCGCCCCGATGAGCTGTCGATCGCGCTGCGCTTTGCCGCAGCGACGGCGCGCGAATTCGGTGCCCGATCCGTGGGCTTGGTCGCGCCCTACCTCGCTTACATGCGACAGGACGCGCGGTTCCAGCCCGGTCAGGCAGTCAGTGCGCCGCTGTACGCACGATTCCTTGAAGAGAGCTTCGACTGGCTAGTCACGGTCGATCCGCATCTGCACCGCAACCCCGAGTTATCCGGGCTGTATCGCATCCCCGCTACTCGGGTCGCCGCAGCGCCGGTAGTGGCCGCATGGATTCGAGACAACGTCGAAGATGCGGTACTGATCGGACCCGACGGCGAAAGCGAACAGTGGGTGGCTGACATCGCGCGCCTTGCCGACATTCCATGGCAAGTCCTGCACAAGCAACGGTACGGAGACCACGATGTGAAGGTCAGCCTGCCCGATATCGAATCCATCGGCGGACACAGCCCAGTGATCGTCGACGACATCGTTTCCTCCGGGCGAACAGTGATCGAAACGTTACGGCACCTGCAGCGACTCGGCTTATCCGGCGCGCTCTGCATCGCCATCCACGCCGTTTTCGCAGCGGATGCCTACGAACAGTTGCTCATCGCGGGCGCTGCACGGGTCGTGAGTACCGACTCAATACCCCATGCATCCAACGCCATGTCGATCGCCGGCCCGTTGGCGGATGGCTGCTTTGAATTGTTCGGACACACCCACGTCCGGGAGGCCTGATGAACATCCCCTTGAACTGCTGCACCGCTGCGGACCTCACTGCCGATCAGCGCGATCGCGTCGCCGCTTTGGCAGCATCGCGACGCGCGGACGACGCGGCTTTCTCGCAATGGGCAGCCGGCTATGGCGTCATCGTCCACGATCCACTGACGCAGGTCCGGGTGCATGCGATGGTGGCCGAGCTCGTACATAGCGACGTCCTGCCCGATTCGGCTACCGGTTACCGACGACTGCAAGCAGCCGATCGCATCGCCAGTGCCGGGATGTGGCTGGTGGCGCACATGACCTACGCGCGACGCGTGCGCCTGGATGGCACGGCGCTCGCTGCCGAGGACTTCAAGCCGAACCCGGAGGGCCACACTGGCGGCTCCCTGAACATGGTGCCTGGCTACGTCGCCTACTTGGCGCTGAACGCATTGGATGGACACACGCGCAGCTGGCTCATGGGCCAGGGCCACTGTGTCGCGGCGATCGATGCGCTCAACGTCATTGTCGACAACATGACCCCGGCGCATGCGCAGCGTTACGGCTTGCATGATGATGGTTTGTCGAGGCTGGTATCGGACTTCTATGGTTTCGCCATCGGACCCGATGGCCTCCCCGCGACGCCGTTGGGTTCGCACGTCAACGCGCATACCGCAGGCAGCATGCAGGAAGGTGGGTATCTGGGCTTCGCGGAGCTGCACTACGTCCATGCGCCGCTTCCTGGCGAACGCTTGGTCGCATTTCTCAGCGATGGCGCCTTCGAGGAACAGCGCGGCAGCGATTGGGCGCCGCGGTGGTGGCGGCCGCAGGATTCCGGTTTGGTATCGCCGGTGATGATCCTCAATGGCCGGCGCATCGAGCAACGGACCCAGATCGATCAGCAGGGCGGCGAATCCTGGCTGCACCGCCACCTGCACCTCAATGGGTTCCGGCCTCTCGGCCTGGATGGGCGGGATCCCGCCAGCATCGCGTGGGGCATCTGGCACATGGAATCGCACCAAGCGCAAAGCGTCGCGGCAACGGCACGTGGCGACGGCCGCACCCGCAATCTCCTGCAGTACGGCATCGCGCAGACCATCAAGGGTTTTGGCTTTCCGGGTGCGGGCACCAATCGCGCGCATAACCTTCCGTTGCAAGGCAACCCGTCGCGCGACGCCGAGGCCAGATCGGAGTTCAACCAGGCGGCGTCCCGTTTGTTTGTCGCCGAAGCCGAATTGCGCGACGCGGTAATGCAATTGGCGACTCACGCGGCGCAGCGGCGATCGCTCGAGCGCGACCATGCCTTGGCCAATCGCCACATCGCGGTGCCGACGATTCCAGCGTTCGAGCCCGTCGCCGCAGGTGCCAAGACATCGCCGATGGCGGCCCTGGACCGGCAGTTCAGTGCGATCGTGCAAGCCAATCCCGCGTTGCGGCCACGGATCGGCAATCCCGACGAGCTGCGCAGCAACCGCATCGATCTGTCGCTCGACCTGCTCAAGCACCGGGTGTACGAGGCCGAAACCGGTATCGCTGAATCGCCTACCGGAGGCGTGATCACCGCACTCAATGAGGAGGCGGTGGTCTGCGCGGCGCTTGGCAACAAAGGCGGTATCAATCTGGTGGTGACCTACGAGGCGTTCGCACCCAAGATGCTGGGGGCACTACGCCAGGAGATCACCTTCGCGCGCCAGTTGGTGCGTGCGGATCGTTCGCCCGGATGGCTTTCGGTGCCGGTCGTGCTGACATCGCATGCCTGGGAGAACTCGAAGAACGAAATCTCCCATCAGGATCCCACCCTGGCCGAGGTGTTGTCAGGTGAAATGCAGGACGCCGTGTCCGTCGTCTTTCCGCCGGATGCGAATACGGCGGTCGCCATGCTCGAACAAACCTATCGCAGTCACGGCCGGGTCGTGGCGATGGTCGTGCCAAAACGCGAAGTCCCCAACGTACTGACCTGGAAGCAGGCGCAACACCTCGCCACGCAAGGTGTCATGGTGCTGGACGGCGAACCGGTATCCGCTCGCATCATCCTGTCCGCGACCGGTGCCTACCAGCTGACGGCCGCAACGAGAGCACACCGGCGTCTGCACGAACGCGGCGTCGACAGTGCATTGGTGTATGTCGCCGAACCTGGCCGTCTGCGTACGCCACGCGACGATCTGGAGGCAAAGCAGGTGTTGGCGGACGATGCTGTTTCTGTCGCCTTTCCGGCGGGCGTGCCCAGGGTGTTCATCACGCATACGCGGCCCGAATCTTTCCTTGGCACCTTGCGCCGTATCGACACCGGCCCGGCCACGACCGAGGCGCTGGGCTTCATCAACCACGGCGGAACGTTGGATATCGACGGCATGCTGTTCGCCAATCGGTCGACCTGGGCGCACGTCGTCGCGGCGGCGAGCCGGGTGCTGTCGTTGCAGGCATCCGATCTGCTCGCGCCGGACGAGTTGGCAGCGGTCGAAGGCCGAGGCGACCCCGCGGTGTTACAGGCAGGAGCGACGTGATGGCACCGGATCTGCCCTCTTCCACGCTGAAGCGTGTCGAACTATTGGGCACTGCGGGCGTGTTAATCCTGGGCGTGGGTGCGGGAGCGTGGTTGGGCGAATCGTTGGTGAACTACGCCGTGGGCCTCATGGTGGTTGGCGGTTGCGTGCATGCATTGAGCATGTACGGGAAGCACAGGATCGAATCCGTCCAGGGAATACCGCAATCGTGGCCGTTCCGCATCCTCTATTGGATGTGCTGGGTGTTGCTGGCGTCGCTGGCCGCCTGGCTCGTCGTTCTAAGTACATGAGGCCTCACATGCCGCGATCCCGGCTACCACGAAGCTTCCAGATCGTCTTGGGCATCCTTAGCTTCATGTACGCCTGGCTGCGATGGCACCGCAGCGCCCCCCAGCGTCTGCCTGGTTGTCTGCGCTCAACGCTGGAGAGGCTGGGCACCACGTTCGTCAAGCTCGGGCAAGGCCTGAGCTTGCGCCGCGACGTCCTCCCTGCCGGCTACCGCGAAGCGCTGGAGGAGCTGCATAACCGGGTTCCGCCGTTCGAATCGGCAGTCGCCATCGAGACGGTGGAGCAGGCCTTCGGCCAGCCGATCGCGTTGATGTTCGCTCAGTTCGATCCTGTGCCGTTCGCCGCCGCCTCCGTGGCCCAGGTACACCGTGCCTTGTTGCACGACGGTACCCAAGTCGTGGTCAAGGTGCGGCGGCCTGGCGTGGTGGCGCAGGTCAGGTCGGACCTGCGATTACTGAGATTGCTCGCGCGTTTGTTACAGGCGATCTGGCCGGCATTGCGCCGGCAGCAGCCGCTGCAGCTGATAGAAGAGCTGGGCCATCAGCTGCTGGCGGAAATCGATATGGAACACGAAGCCCGCAACATGCGCCGCTTGCTGCCCGCTATCGAAGGCATTCCCGGCGCGACGATGCCACGCATCATCGAACCTTATGTGTCGCCCTGCGCACTGGTGCAAGAACTCAGCATCGGCACACCGGTAGGCAGCATATTCGGTAGCGAGCGCGGCCGCAGCACGGCACGCCAACTACTCGACGCCTACCTTCACCAGTTGCTTATCGATGGCGTTTTCCATGGCGACCCGCATCCGGGCAACCTGTTCGCGATGGCCGATGGCCGGTTGTGCTTTCACGATTTCGGGACCATCGGCTACCTCGACCCTGCCGCGAGGCTCGCATTCGCGCGGATGCTCGACGCCGTTTCCTATGGGGACGCGGAGGATGCATTGGATGCCGCCTTGGCGCTGGGATTTCTCGCGCCACCCATCGACCGGCGCGACTACACCCGCAATATCAGCGGGATCCTGGACGAGCTGACCACCCTGCCCCTGTCGCAATGGTCTCTGGCGGAAACGGTATGGCGTATCGCGCGGCTGGGACATGGCGAGCACTTCAGGCTGCCGAGCCATCTACTGGTGCTGATGCGGACCCTGTTCCTCGCTGAAAACACGCTCCGCGCTCTCGATCCTGACTTCGATCTGCTGGCCGAACTGGAACTGCGCCGCGAGCCGCTGGCCGCGGCGATCAGCCATGCCGCGCAGTCCGGCAAACGCTCGCTCGTGCATCGCATCGCACGGTCCGCGCGCAGCCTTCCCGCCGTGGCTGCTGATCTTCTGCGCGAGGCGCAGAGCCAGGAAGGCCGCCCCAGCGTGTCGCTGCATCACCGGGGCCTGGAAGAACTGGAGCTGCACATTGGCCGCACCGGCAATCGGTTATCCCTGGCGCTGGTGACGCTCGGCCTGTACATCGCCGGGTCGCTTCTCATGTTGCACAGCGCTGGACCACGGGTGTGGGGCGATGTTCCGTTGCTCGCCTTGGTGGCTTACGGAATCTCCCTGCTGCTTTCTTTGCGATTGGTATTAGCCATCTCGCGTTCTGGGCACTTATGAGTCTTTCTCTACTCGCGGTGAACGTCGGTTCCGCCAGCCTTAAAGCGGCCAGCTACCTGCTCTCGCGTAGTGGTGAAATTCGCGAAACCGGGCGCGTCGCGATGGAGGACAAGCTCAGCTCATCAACAACGGATGCCGAGGACCCAGACCACATCCTTGCTTCCGTTGTGGCGCAGCTACCTTCGTTGGGTGAACCGGATAGGACAGTCCACCGGATCGTCCACGGTGCAGACCGCATCAGCCCGTTCGAGTTGACTTCAACCGGGTTCGATGAATTGGATGCTTTGTCGCCTCTTGCCCCGCTACACCAGCCGCCCGCGTTGGCAGTGGCCAGGGCAGCCATGCAGCGATGGCCAGACGCCCGTCACTAGGGCGCATTCGATACATCGTGGCATCTGGCCATGCCGGAACAGCGCCGCCTGCTGCCCCTGCCTTTCTCCTTGTATGCACAGGGCGTCAAGCGTTATGGGTTCCATGGATTGGCTTTCCAGTCCGCACTTCGGCAGCTCGCAAAGATCGCGCCCGAGCTAACCGGCGGCCGAATCGTGCTGGCACATCTGGGCGGCGGAAGCAGTCTATGCGCAGTGCGCGATGGACGTTGCGTGAACACCACCATGGGATTGACTCCGCTCGGCGGCATCGCGATGTCGACGCGGTCCGGCTCCCTCGATCCGGGCGTCGTTCTGTATTTGCAGCGGAACCTGGGTATCTCGCCAGCCGATCTTGACCGGATGCTGTGGAAGGAAAGCGGACTCAAAGGATTGTCGGGAATATCCGGTGACATGCGGGAGCTGATGGCGTCGCCTTCGGAGGATGCCCGGCGCGCTATCGAGGTGTATACCGACGGCGTCGTACAAGGTATCGCCGCCATGGCAGCGTCCATGGGCGGCATTGATGCGTTGGGCTTTTCAGGTGGTGTCGGTGCCCATGCCGCCACGATTCGCCAGCGCATGACCGATGCGCTCGGCTGGCTCGGCCTGAAGGTCGACAGCGACCTGGATCCGAATTCATCCGCGGATATTTCGCACACCGACGCGACGGTGAGGACGTTTGTTCTGCACGCAGACGAGGAGTTCGAAATGGCAGATGTCATCTCGAGAGCTTTCAACCGCTAAGGAGGGCACGCATGACGCTTGGATGCTTCCTTTCTATCTCTGATAACTAGCCCTAATCAAGCTTAGCTTCCGTGGGATGGTGAACACAGGGCGCCTGACTAGACGCGCACCGAAATAAAGGCAGCTTCAGCCTGATGCGAAAGGGTTAATGTAACCGCGGCGTGCCGCCAGCGTCACTGCGTGCGTTCGGTCATGTACGCCGAGTTTGCTGAATATCGTCTTCAGTTGTGCCTTTATGGTTTCGACCGAAAGATTAAGGCGAATGCCTATCTGCTTGTTCGCGTAACCATCCGCAACCAGCCTAAGAATCTCAATTTCCCGTTGGGTCAGCGGCTCATCTAGAGCGTGCGCCGCAAGCTCGTGTGCAATATCCGATGAAACAGCGCGGCGACCCAAATGAACCGAACGAACCGCGTCGATTAGCTCTGACCGAATTCCATTCTTCAGCAGGTAGCCTGCGGCGCCAGCTCGTAACGCACGGACAGCGTTCGCACCGCCTGGATAAGTCGTCAGCACAAGGATTCGTGCATCAGCGGCGATCCGGCGGATTTCCGTTATGGCTTCCACACCTCCAACACCTGGCATTTGCACATCCATTAGCGTTACATCGGGAGACAGCTGCCGGAACATCGCGATAGCCTCAGCCCCGTTAGAGGCCTCCCCAATTACCTCCATGTCCGTCTGCCGGTTGAGAAGTGCGCTTATGCCATCGCGCACCATTACGTGGTCGTCGACTACGAGGACGCGAATGGGCGACAGATCCAGAGCTGAAGGTGACATCAGGGCTCCTCACCTTTCGATGCGCCCGAAGGGCGATGTTCTTCTCGTTTGTAAGCGATAGACCCCGGCACCGTCAGCACGACCTCCGTTCCGCCGTCGGGGCCAGCGCGCACGGCCAAGCGACCGCGAAGCTTGCGCGCACGCTCGCCCATTCCGATAAGCCCATAATGTCCTTCCTTGCTGCCATTTTCGGCGACGGGCGCATCTATCCCTACCCCGTCATCCGCCAGTCGCAGTCTGAAGCTCGAATCAAACCGTATTTCGACAGTGACCCGGCTCGCTGCTGCATGCTGTCGAACATTGTTGAGCGCCTCCCCTGCGATACTGATCACCTCCTCCAACGCGAGAGGATCAAATCTGCGCGGCGACCCGCTGACCGAAATTGCAACGTCGACGGCGGGATCGAATCCTGTTCGCGCGATCAGATCGCAGATCACCTGTTCGAAATTGCCCTCCTGTTGCGTCCTCAGTTCCCGTACACGGTCGCGCCCGTCTGCGATCACCCGATCAGCCATGTCGATTGCCGCGATGAGCGATGTACGACCTGCCATTCCGGGCGGCAGATCGTCAACTGCCAACTGGAAACGAAGGGTCAGGGCCTGGATAGCCTGGAGGAGTGTATCGTGCAGCTCGCGGGCGATCCGTTCGCGCTCCTCGATCCGCTCAGCCATCCTCAACCTGACGCTTCGAGCCACGGCACGTAACCGTATCGAATAGGCGAACCACAGCAGCGCCAACAGTGCAAAAGCGCACAGCAGCCTGAACGGCGTACTTTCGACGAACGTCGGTTGGATTTGGAAGTTGAGCGCCGCGCCGTTCCGGCTCCAGACGCCATCGTTGTTCCTGGCCACCACCTGAAAACGATAGTTTCCCGGCCCGAGGTTTGAGTATGAAACCATACGTCGAGCGCCCGCATCGACCCAGTGTTCGTCAACGCCCTCCAGTTTGTACTTAAAGCGCACGCGCTGTGGCACGGTGAAACTCAATCCGGCATACGTGATGTCGATGGTGCGCGTGCCAGCAGCAAGAACGGCGTTCGTCGGGTCACGCCAGATGCGGCCCCCGCTGGCGAGCGAGCGAATGGTAACGGGCGGCGCGAGCTTGTTCGAAGGCAGATTTCCCGGGTCCAGGAATGCCGCGCCCTGCCGGTTCAGAAACCAGATCCTGCCATCCCCTGCCAGAACGCTTTGCGCGCCCGCGAATCCGCCGCGCTGAACCGTACTGGCCAAGCCGTCCAAGGCATCCAGTTTTGTGTAGGGGAGCAGCGCCTGCGGGTCGTCGAAGGCGCGATCAAAGTCGATTGTGGCGACTTTGTACGCGCCGGTTCGGCTGAAAAGCCAGGTTTCGCCGTTCGCTGTTTGCTGCAGCGTCCGTATCCACGTGATCCATGGGAAGCGCTTCTCGTTCAACTGACGTAATTGGTTGCCACGCAGCCTCATCAGTCCGGCGCTTCCGCTGACGAAGAGATCCCTGGAGCCGGGAAGGTTGCCGGGCAAGAGAGCCCACGGCGTGCCGATACCGGTGGGCGCGAGCCGGATGGTTTCGAGACGGTTACCATGCAAGAGGGCAACATCCGGCGGCACGATCAAAGCAAGATAACCCGCTGGTGTGGTGGCGAGGTCCCACACGTTGAGCCTGGCCAACTCGCCTTTCGCACCATGCCAGCCATCTCTGTCGCGCCACATGAGTTTTCCGCTGGCGAGCCCGAGCCAAAGGCGCCCGTCTCCGTCTTCGGTGCAGGCAATCTTTGATTCACCACCTGGATACCCAGGTGTGACGGTCGCCTGTGAGCCGTGGAGCAAAAGGGTTCGACCCCGCTCCAAGAGCCATACGCCGCCATCGCGGGCGGAGCACATCGACACCTCATCACTGCGCAGCGTCCGGATCGGCTTGGGATCCTTTCCGGGAAGTGCATGAAACAACGTTCGCTGCGACGCGATGTAGGCACTGCCATCGCGCGCTTTAGCGATGGTCAATCCGTGCGTTGGATCTGCCGGGATCGCCGCATCCTGTATCGCGCTTGCGTGCCGGAACTGGTCTATCCCACTCTCGGTGGTAATCCAGACATTGTTCTCCCGATCAACGAATGGCGCATAGGTGATATCGGAGGTAAGACCATTGGCCGCACCGAGCCTGCGGACGCTGGACGCAGGCGAGCCGCGTGGCGAGAGAGGATCCGCAATGTGGAATATTCCAACCGCGCCGGTCGTGCCCCAAAGCCCTCCATTGTTGTCAAACGTGAATGCGGCTCTCGAAGCCTCGGGCACGGCAGGGAAGACTATGCCCGAGTTGGGTGGCTCGCCATCGGGGCCGAAGAGCGCGCGAGTGCCCGCAGCGTCCGACGCCCACAACGTTCCGTTCCGGTCGAAGGTGATCTTGGGGCGTCCGGACAAGCGTACCTCCATCTTCCGGAAGCGGTCTGCGCCAGGCGCGAGGAGCGCAAGCTCGCCGCTTTCCCCGTCTTCGGCACCCAACGCGATCCATAGCCCGCCATCGCGGGCAACGATCAGATCCATGATGTACCCGGGTGGCAGCTTCAGCTGTTCGTCTACTCGTTCCCAGCGGGAACCGCGCAGGCGTTGCAACCTCTTGTCCAGTCCAAGCGAAGACGCCCAGATCGTCCCATCAGGCGTTTGCGCAAATGCGGCCAAGCCTCGCGGAGGATCGGGCATGTGCATATCGCGGAGGGCTCCATCACGATAGACGGCCACGCCTCCGGTATCACGCAAACCTACCCAAAGCTCCCCGCGCTTGCCAGCCATGAGCGCCGATGGAGAGGCGTGTCGCTTCGCCGATCCTTCCGGCCAATCGACCAGCTCGAACGTGGCGCCGTCGAAACGATAAAGCGAATCTCCAGCGAGCCACAGATAGCCATCGTCCGTCTGCGCGATGCGCAGTAGGCCATCGGGCGCGCCATCGTCCGCAGCGGCCCGCACATGCTTGAACCTCTCAAATCCAGGCGGGGACATCTGCGCATGGGAGATCGACGCGGCGAAAGACAACCCTGCCGCCAGGAGCAGCGCAAGGCCCATCGAGAGTGCGCGGGATCGGGTCATTGTACTCTCACCCGTTTTGCCTCATCGCTAGCTATAAGGGCCTATCAGTCTTGCCAGTATTGGAGATGGCTGTGATTTCCACAATTACCCCTATCAATCGAACTGCGCTATCGGGGAAAACGACACAATCAGTTTGCTCCCAACGCGACCGTTCGACCTTACGGCATCGCATTCCGGCCGGAGCCGTCGTTATAAGCATCGTGTACCAGCACAATGTCGCGCACCCGCTCCGAGGCGTTCGCCTGGCCGATGGCACCCTCCGCATTTAGGTCGCACCTTCTGCTAGTTCAGGGATGGATTGAGGAGAAGACCACGTCGACGAAACCGGCCCTGGTCGCTTCCCTGCCCCAGTCGCGCTGCAATTCGCAGGCCAACTGTATCCATGTAATGGGGCGCGCGCCGGCTTGCACGATCCGCTCAAGTCCAGCGCGATGGGCGGCTATCGATGTGCCCCCTACGGCATCCACGACCGGATAGACATCGAAGCCCTCGTTGAGCGCATCAAGCGTTGGAAAGGCAAGGCAAACCTCGGTCCACAACGCGACCATAATCAGCTTCTTCCTGCCAGTCGCCTTGACTGCAGCGACGAATTCCTCGTCCTCCCAAGCGTTGATCGAAGTACGGTCGATGGGTTCGACCTTGCCCAGTACGTCCGTGAGCTGACGGATGGTCGGCGTGTTGAGGCCGGTCGCGACGTTGACCGTCGAAAGTACAACAGGCAGGCGATAGAGCTTCGCTGCCTTGGCAACGGCGACGACATTTGCGATCAGTTCGCGACGTTCCATCGACACGATCGAGGCGACCTGGACCGGCTGGAAATCGATGATCAATAGCGCTGCATTCTGCGGCGTCAACAGGCTGTCCTTAATCGGATCCCGGATGGTTTGCGGGGATGTCATGGTGGCTCCTTCAGTGAACCTTGGTGAAGCGCGTGTCTGTCGGCCCTTCGCCACTGATGTAGACCACGGCAGGCTCGGCACGGGTCATCGCGAAGTGGGCGTCGTCTGCCGGCTCGGTGTAGAAGCTGCCCGCCGGCAGGAGTTTGAGACGATCATCGATCAATGCAGTGCCGTAACCGAAGTACCAACTCCCACTGACCACTACCGCACTGCGCCTGTCGCGGTGCGTATGCGCCGCGATCCGGGTATGAGGCGGCACGCGAATCTCTATTGTGTAGGGGCCGGACTTGGTAGGGTCGCCAAACAGAACAGTCGTGCGTATGCCCGCGATGCCAGAGGTTCCAGGCCCAGCACCACCCTTGCCCAGACTGGCGATCTCGGCCGGTGAAAGCCGGGCTTGCTCACCCCCGCCGGTATCGGCCGATGCGGCGAGAGCCAAGGCGGCGCCGCACAGCGCAGCGCAGAGCGCGCGCGCGCTCACTGTTCATCTCCCAGGAACGACACGACCCGGCTCACCGTTGCCTGCGGATTCTCTTCCATAATCCAGTGACCGGAGTCCAGGATAATGCCCTCGGTGACGTCCGATGCAGCGGCGCGCATCACCACGGCCATGGTCGGACCAAATGACTTCTCGCCGCCGAGCGCCAAGACCGGCATGGATAGCCGGTTCCCTGCTGCAAGCCAGGCCCGGTTGTCGACGGCATCCTGGTCGAAAGCGGCGAATTGCGCGAAGCCTGAATGCATTGCGCCGGGGCGGGCGTAGAGCGCGGCGTAGTGTTGGCGCGATTGCTCGTCGAAACGGTCGGGATGAGCCGAGAACTCGTTCCAGAACCGATCCAGGTAGATCCGCTCGCGGCCAGCGACCAGCCGCTCCATATCCGGACCACCGAATCGGAAGTGCCACAACATCGGTGTCTTCAGGATTTCGTCCCAAGGGCCGATGCCCGGAACGGGCGCGTCAATCATAACGAGGCGGCCGATCCGATCCGGCTGCTGGGTTGCCAGCGCAAAGGCGACCATGTTGCCAATGTCGTGCGCCACCACGTCGAGGCGTTCGACGCCGAGCGCGGCGAGCAGCGCCTGCATATCTCGGCCTTGGGTCATCTTGTCGAATCCGTTGGCTGGATGGGATGAAAGCCCCATCCCTCGTAAATCGGGCGCGATGACCGTGTGATCGTTTTTCAATGCTGCCGCAAGCGGTGCCCACATGTCGCCCGACTCGCCATATCCGTGCAGCAGCAGAACCGCCGGTCCTTTCCCTCCCACACGCACGTGGAGCGTCACGCCATTCGCGGTGACGTCCCGGGACTGGAATCCAGCAGGAAACGGTGGGACCTCCGCGACCGCTGGTGCCGAGAAGCAGAGCGCCATTGCCAACAACATGTACCTGAACATCACGCCTCCTTCGAGCCAGTAAGGCTCTACGACTGTGAAGTTCAGTATCGTGCTGCACGGGGTGGTGCCCAATCCCATCCCGGGTCTGATCGCATTACCCGAATGGGTATAACGCACCTGTCGTCTGCCTCTGCCTGGAAGTCGTTCAGCGCAAGCCTGCAGGCTGGAGTACTTCGCGGAAGCAGCCAAAGCCCGCTGCAAGCTGTGCGGACCTCAGGTAATGCTCCGACAGTTGGCCGGAATGCCAGACCCTGCTGTAACGGAAAGAAGTCGAGGAGATGTTGCAGAATGGCCGCCACTTCCAGCGCTCCACGCGTCCTACGCCGCGTATTGAGTTATCACGCAGACCTGCTCTGATGTTGTCAGAGTCCGCCGAATGCCAATTTTCGCTATATGTCGGAAGCTGCTCTCCTCTACTCCCGATAAACATCCCTAATCCCTGCCCCATCTAGATGTCCGCTTCCGGAGTGTCAGCGCCGAGGAGAAGAAAAGCAGCAAGTTCATTTGGATTACCTGCCGGATCAGTCCGCCGGTTTGGCAAACACCCGCACCTCGCTGAGCATGGCCGGGTGCTCGGGCGTCACGGCGGGGAAGCGGATGCGCAGGAAGGCCGCGGTCTTCCCGCCTTCGAACAGCGCGATCTCGTGCTTCTTGCGACCGCCCTTGGCTTCGGCGACCTGTTGCCATCGGCGGGCATCCTTGCTGATCTCGACGACGAAATCCGGTCCGCGATCGTCGGGCATCAGCACCGACAGCCAATGCAGCGCGTACACGTTCTCCAGATGGACGAGCCAGTAGGCGGCGCCGTCCTTGGCACTGGCCCGCCACCACGTGTCGTCCTGACCATCGTTGGCCAAGGGCGCGGCATGGCCGGGCGCGGCACCGTTGGTTGCGGTGGGCCGGCTGCTGGTCACGTTGATCGGGTCGCCCGCAAGCGCCTTGCGGGTGATCGGCGGGTAGGTGATGACCGGCTGGTCCGGAGCCAGCGGCGAGACGCCGGGCACGAAAAGGTCGGGTCCTGTGGTCGTGACCGTGATGCGCGCCGGCTTCAGGCCAGGCGAGGTCGCCTCGATCACGCTCTGACCAGCGAAGTAGGAACGGAACGTAATCGCGGCTTGGCCGTCGCGGATGGCGACCATCGAGGTGTTGCTGAAGTGGATGCTGCGGCCGGTGGGGAATTTGCCGGGACCGCTGACGATGGTCAGCGCCACGTCGGGAGAATTGCTCAGCGCCCTGCCCGCGTCGTCCTGTACGGTCACCACCAGATGCGCGTCGTCCAGCCCCTGGGCGCCGCGGATCTGCGTCTGACTGGCGGCCAATTGCAACTGCGCTGGCTTGCCTTCGACCGGCCAGGTGGGTGGCGCAATGCCGCGATAGTGCTCGCGATACCAGTGGTACTGGCGTTTGGGCAGGCGGAAGTAGTCGATGAAACCCATCGAGCCGAACTCGACCGAGGCAATGGAGCCATGGTCGAAAGCGCACCACAACGCCTCGCCCGAACGCCAGGGATAGCGCCACGAATAGGGCTTGGGGTTGGCCTGTTGGTCCGGGGTATCGGGCATGAGGCCGAAGCCGGGTTCGTAGGCGCCGGGGCGGTCGACCATCGTAGAGCCATACTCCGACACCACCGAGGGAATGCCGGGGTCCAGGAACAGCGTGGCGCCGTCGCCGTTGTAGCCGGCCACGTCACCCAGCTTGTCTATCTCGCCACGCTGCGCGCCGCCAATGGCCACTGGCCGCGTCGGGTCGACCTGGCGCATGAAGTCCACCTGGCGCTTGAGGAAATCGCGCATCGGTGCCATCGCCTCACCCACGGTGAAGAACGGTTCGTTGCTGGCGCTCCAAATGACGATAGACGGATGGTTGCGGTGGATTCGGATCATCTCCTCCGCCTGTTGCAGCACGCTGGCCTCGAACTCGGGCCGATCGGCCGGGTCAGGTGGGTAGGCACTGGACAGCCAGCTGCCGTCGGAGCCGAAGCCGCCGATGCCCCAGAACGGCGCTTCCGACCAGAACAGCAGGCCGATCTCATCGGTGGCCTTGGAGAAGGCCGGCGAATGTGGGTAATGCGAGCCGCGGATGAAGTTGAAGCCGGCGTCCTTGACCATCTGCACGTCGCGTCGCGCCGCGCCGTCGGTCACGCCGTCGCCCCAACCGGCGTGGTCCTGGTGAACGTTGGTGCCGATCATGTACAGGTGCTTGCCATTGAGGAAGAAGCCGCGGTCGGCGGTGAATTCGACGGTGCGGATACCGAATGGCGTCTGGTAGCGATCGACTGTTTCGCCGTCGACGTGCAGGTGACTCACCAGCGTGTAGAGATAAGGCCGGTCGGGCGACCAAAGCCGCGGCTTGGCGATCTCGGGCAGGGTCTGCTCGTAAGTCACAGTAGCGGCGGCTGGGACCATGCGTTGACTGCGCTGCACCACGACCTGTTTGCCGTCGGCGTCGAGCACCTCGGAAACGAGTTCCACTTTCACCGGTGTGCTGGCGCGGTCGTTGCGGTCGTTCCTCACCTCGGTCTGCACGCGCACCGCGGCGCGTTCTTCAGACACCTGCGGCGTGGTCACGAAGGTGCCGTACCAGGCCACGTGCACGGGGTCGGTGACAACCAGGCGCACGTTGCGGTAGATGCCGCCGGAGAACTGGTGCTCGCCAGCGCGCGGGGCCACACGCGCATTCCACTCGTTGTTGACGTGCACGGCCAGCAAGTTGCCGCCCGCCTTCACGTAGGGGGTGATATCGACGCTGAAGCCGGTATAGCCGCCGACGTGGCGGCCCGCCTTCTGTCCGTTGACCCAGACCACGGCGTCCTGGAACACGCCGTCAAACTCAAGCGTGATGCGCTTGCCGATCGCCTCAGCCGGCACTTCCAGTTGCTTGCGATACCAGCCGTGGCCGACATAGAAGCCGGTACCCAGGAAGTACGGTTCCGAGAACGAATGCGGCAGGTCTGCGCGACGCCAGGCCGCGGTGTCGTGATCAACTGCCTGCGCGCCCGGCGGGTTGCCGAGCGTGAAGATCCAGTTGCGGTTGATCACCTCGCTGCTGCGCGGGGCCGCGCAGGCAAAGTTGGCGAGAAGGCCCATGCACACGGCCATCGCAAGTTGCATAAAGTTCTTCATGCCGCTGGTCCGCCGCATCAGAGCAATGGCGTGAGACGCACCATGATCACGCCGTGCGAGGCAACTGTGCCGCTGTAGCTGCCGCGCACGCCTTTCGAAACCTGTTTGCTCCACAGGTTCTTTACGTCGGCCTTCCAACCCGCCGGCAGGTTGAGCTGTTCCCAACTCACCTTCATTTCGGCCGGTGCGTCGCCGCGGTTGAACAACACCACCGCATGCTCGCCGCCCTTCAGCGGGCGCGCCCAGATCTCAAGGTCACCTTGCTTCCAGATGCGCCGCGCCTGCTGGCCCAGCGGATCCTGGTCGACGGCGATGACGTCGGTATTGGTGAGGATGCGGCGGCTGTCCGCGTCCATCGCCGACAGGTCGTTGCCGGCGATCAGCGGCGCCGCCAGCATCGCCCAGAGCGAGAAGTGCGATTCGTACTCGGTGGTCGTCATGCCGCCGTTGCCTACTTCCAGCATGTCCGGATCGTTCCAGGCGTTGGGTCCGGAGTGGCGCCAGCGCTCCACTTGCAAGTCGAGGATGTTGGTCATGCCGAGCGAATAGTTCTTCTTGCCCTCCCATGCGTCGAAGATGTCCCCGGTAGTGCGCCAGAGGTGGCCCACCGGCTGCGCCCAGCGCTCGGGATGGTTGTCGCCCCATTCGCAGATCGACAACACGATGTCGCGCCCCGACTCGCGAAGTGCCTTGGCCATGATGGTGTAGGCGGCCTCGGCGTTGCGGGTGCCGGTGTAGCACCAGTCGTACTTCAGGTAATCGACGCCCCACTTGGCGTACTGGCGCGCGTCTTGGAACTCGTGGCCGGCGCTACCGGGGCGACCGCCGCAAGTGAGTGCGCCGGCGTCGGAGTACAGGCCGAACTTCAATCCCTTCGAATGCACATAGTCGGCCAGCGCCTTGATGCCGCTGGGGAAGCGCTCGGGATCGGCAACGATGTTGCCGTCGGCATCGCGGCTCTTCTGCCAGCAGTCGTCGATGATGATGTACTGATAACCGGCGTCCTTCATGCCGGAGGCCGCCATCGCGTCGGCCTGCCGGCGCACGAGTGCCTCATCGATATTGCAGGCGTACTTGTTCCACGAGTTCCAGCCCATCGGCGGCGTAGCCGCGAGGACGGGCTTGGGGGCGTCGAGCTTGAGCGTCTCGTGGGCGTACGCGGGTGCTGCGGCGGCGCAGCCAAGCAAAGTGACGGCAAGCGCAGCGTGTCGGAGAAGATGGAGCATGCGAAGGATCCTGTGAAGGGATGGATAGCGTCTGGATCTCGCGCTGTCAGCGAGTACCCGGCTCCGGCGTCAGCGTCACCAGCACGACATCGTTGCTGCGCATCGGAACTTCGAACGTGTATTCGCCGGCGGGTCCGACCTCGATGCTGCGCTCGGTCTCCGGCAGATCGCGCGTCAGTTCGCGCAGCTTGCTGAGCTGATCGTCGCTCAGGGAAGCCGGAGCACCCATCTCGATATAGGCCGAGTACGCGTCGTTGGCGCGAAACCCAGTGCGCTTGACCTGAAGCCGGTACGCGCCCGCCACGAGACGTTTGAATGAAAGCCGCGCCGCGGGTACCGGCGAAGCGGGAACCAGCTTGGTGTAAAACGGCCGGTTGCTGATATTTCCCTGAGGATATTCCCAGTTCCAGATCAATGCCGACGTGGTCGTCCCGTCCGTCGCCAGCAGCGACTCGGCATCGGCGGAAGGAATTTCCTTGCCGCGGAGTGCATGCAGATACTTGTAGGCGAAGAACGCGGGTTTGCGGATGCCTTCGCGGTTGATCAGTCCGAAGCCACCGTGAAACGGAGTCGGCGGTGGGCCTGGCTCCTCGAACAGATCGGTATACGTCCAGTAACTCATCCCCTGCACGAGGCCCTGCGTCGCCTTGAGCTTGCTGAGGATATAGGGTGCGCTGACATACGAATCGTGCACCGCGTCGCGCGGGGTATAGCTTGTGCTCCACTCCGTGAAGTACAGCGGCAGCGACGGAAACGGCGATTCGCTGATCTGTTGCCTGACCCTGCGCACGTCGCCGACGATCGCATCGGGGGAAGGCGAAAGCTTGGTGTCGGCTTCGCCTTTTTCGTCCAGGAAGCCGCCATCGACGCCATAGCTGTGCGTCGCCACGAAATCGACGGGAACGCCATTCTTATGCGCATACTGCAGGAATTCCGGAACCCATGCGGCGCCGGCAGTCGCCGGTCCGCCGACCTGCAACGTGGGGTCGATCGCCTTGATCGCTTTGGCCGTGACTTCGTAGAGCTTGAAATAGGCCTGCTGGTCGGCTCGTTCCCAGAACCCGTCGAGATTCGGTTCGTTCCAGACCTCGAAATACCAGTGCCGCACTTCCGCGACCCCGTAGCGTTCGCGCAAATGGCGAACGAAGGCATCGATAAGATCGCGCCAGGGCTCCAACTTCGGATGCGACGTATTGCCCTTCCAGTAGAAGATGGTCTGCTCGGACGTGGTCATCGCCTTGGGCGTGAAGCCTAGTTCGATGAAGGGCTTGATTCCTTTCGAAAGCAGATCGTCGTAGAGCTGGTCTATCTTGGTCCAGTCGTACACGGTACGCCCGTCGACCACTCGCACGGTGCCCAGCACATCGTGGAAGATGTCGTGGAATCGAAGGTAGCGGAAGCCAAGTTCATCGACAGCCAGCTTCAGGTGCGCTTGGCTGTCCGGTCGTATCAACGTACCCGGGAAATCCGAACCGACCGACAGGTCGAAGAACCTATCCAGCGGCCGTTCGGCTCGCGCAACGTCGATCGTGATCTCGCGTGGCGGAGCTTCGGCGGCGCTGGCCGCACCGGGTGCGACGCCGGCGGCCGCCGCGGCCAAGGCCACCACGGGCACACCGATGCGTCGCAGATTCCCCAAGAATGTTTGCATCTCATTTCTCCAACGCGACAACCAAAAGGAACCTGAGCAGAGCGCGGCCGTGTATCAAGCTGGTCACAGTGTTCATAGGCGGGTCGAAGTCCCTTCCATCAGCCGTCAAACCAATCCATTGCCACGGATCTTCAGGACAACGGCGATCGATCCGGCCAGTCCTGCGGGCAGACGCACTTCCAGACCCTTGCGGCTGCGCGCGAACGACAGGCTTTCCGCCGAGCCCAGCGCCTCGACGCGCTCGATGGTGCCGGGGGCCAGCGCCGACTCCTCCGCCAGTGACGCGATGCGCAGTACGCCGTCGCGTGGCCAGCCCAACGCGATCGCATAGAGCACTCCGCCCTTGGCGGTGAAGCGGATGTCCTCGGCGGTGTACGCCGCGCTTTCCTTGAAAGCGCCGCTGGCGGTCTCGGTGGGCCCTTCGCCATGGACGGCCCAGGGACGCGTCCCGTGAATCGCCTCGGCGTTGGTGCCCATCCATTTCGCCAGATCTGACAACAAGGTCTGCGATTCCGGCGGCAGGCTGCCATCGGGATAAAGCGCGACGTTGAGGAGCATGTTGCCGTTCTTGCTGACGATATCGGCGAGCATGCGAATGACGTCGGGCGCGGTCTTGTATTTATCGTTGTCGGCGAAGAACCAATCGCCGTTGGATGTATCGGTCTGCCACGGCCGCGGATTGATTCCGCTCATCACGCCGCGTTCTACATCCTGCACGCAGGCTTCGGGATAGAACTCCCCGGAACCCAGCGCCTTGCAGTTGTAAACCGCCTCAAGGCGGCCCTGCTTCGCAATGCTGCTGTTGTAATAGTGGGCGACGAGAGAGCGTCCGACTTCCCCGAACGGAAGGCCGCCATCGGAATAGAGCAGGTCCGGTTCGTAGGAGTCGATCAGGTCGCGGACGCGGTTGAACCAGATTTTGTGGAACGCAGGATTGGTCGTATACCAGGTATCCGGATTCCCCTTGAATGGTTCGTCGTGCTTCGGGTGGTAGAGATCCGCGTATCGGGCATCGGCGCCGTCATAGTCGACGCCGAGCTTGGGCCAGAACTGATCGTACTGCTGACTCGGCCAGAACCAGTTGTGGCTGGCGCCCAGATGCTCGGACACACCGAAGCGCATGCCGCGCCGGCGGGCCGCATCGCGCCACGCGCCAACGATATCGCGCTTCGGGCCCATTGCCAGAGCGTTCCAGCGATGATGGCGCGAGTTCCATAAATCGAAGTTATCGTGATGTACGCCCATGCTGACGAAGTACTTCGCGCCGGCAGCGACATAGCGATCCATCAACGCTTCCGGATCGAACTTCTCCGCCTTCCACAGCGGGATGATGTCCTTGTAACCGAACTCGGATGGATGTCCGTAATGCTTCACATGATGGGCATAGTGCGGATGCCCGGGGACATACATGAAGCGCGCGTACCAGTCGCCCGAACGCGGGACGGCTTGCGGCCCCCAGTGCGCCCAGATACCGAACTTGGCGTCGCGGAACCACGCCGGCGTCTGGTAAGTCTTCAGCGATTCCACACTTGGCTGAAACGGCCCGCTGGCGATCGGAAACTGACCGGCAGCCGTGGGCGCTTGGCTGCCTGCGCCCTCCTGATGCGCCTGTGCGACGGCGTTCATACCGACCGCAGCCCATAACGGTGCTCCCAACAAGGATCGCCTGCTTACCATGATGCTTTTCTCCTCACCATTTGAACGTTGTCATGTGGCGTGGCGGCGAGGGCCGCCTTGGGGGCGCCGGTGGGCGCTCTCCCGATTCTGCGGGCTGCGGGGATATGTCACAAATGATTGAAACATCATCATCTATATGCGAATTGATATAGGTGCACGGAGTTTGATCGCTCAGCATCTGGCCCACATGACGCTGATCCGGGCACGTACACTGATGTGAGACAAGGATTGGCCGACGGTACGGGATCGCTTTTCGGGATAGCGGACAAGCAGCCATCGGTGTCATTCATGCCGATCCGGCGTATCGCTGGACATTGCAGACACTGGCAGAGCGCGCCTGCATGTCGCGGCTCGGGTCCGCTTAGAAGTTCAGGGAAACAATAGGAACTTCGCCGATGGAATGACGCGCTGGCGCATGCTGCTGCCAGGAGACAAGCTGGAAAACTCCGGCGATCCCGTTATCTCCCCTGTCTCTCGGCTACGAATCCGAAAGCGCGTTCAGCACGGCGTTCAAACGGATCACGGGCGCTTCGCCGCGGCAGTATGGCCGGCGTTCCACGCCCGCTCCCAATAAGCCAGGTCGGCAGCCCCAATGGAACCAGCCAGCCTCGGCCGGATGGTGATCAAGGATAGCGTTCGCTCGGCCGGACGCAGGGCGAGCCGGCGGTTTTCTGAAAGTCTTCTATACGGGGTACCGGACGCACGCGTCGCTTAAAGCCGTCTTAAAACGGCCTGGATACCGTTTTTCCGGCCTGCGACAAGCGCGCTTTCAAAAACCCCCCTCCCCACCCCTGCACGGTAAAGACAATGGCAAACTGGACAGCTTCCGATAACTTGCCTCGAGACGAGGTTGGAACTCGCGTACCTTCGCCGCTTTACGCCGAGGTCACTGCATACGTCGAATCGCACGGGGGCGGACAAGGCCTCTTCTGCACGCCGGTCAGCGGCGTCAACATCATCCGCTCCTTCCAGCAAGTGATGCCGGTCCGCAGGGTCTACCAACCGTCGCTCTGCATCGTGATCCAGGGCACGAAGGAGATCCTCTACGGTGAAGACAGGCTGGTCTACGGCGCGATGGAGTGCCTGGTCGTCAGCATGGAGTTGCCAGCCTGCGGGCGCGTCATCGAAGCCAGTCCTGACGCGCCTTTCCTCGGCGTCGTCATCGATTTCGACGTGGCGATGCTGCGGGAGGTGCTGGAACAGGTCGACACGCTGCCTGTTTCGGACAACGACCTCGCTCCTTGCGTATTCGTCGCCCAGGTCGATGCGCCGCTGGCCGAATGCGTCCTGCGTCTGGTCAGGATGACGCAGACACCGAAGGCAATACAGATTCTTTATCCCTCGGTGATGCGCGAGATCTGCTACTGGCTGCTGAGCAGCGAACACGGCGGTCAACTGCGCAAGCTCGCCTTGCCGGAAACCCAGATGCAGCGCATTGCCAAGGCGATCCATTTCCTGCGCGACAACTTTACCCGCACGCTGCGCGTCGAACAGCTGGCGGACGCGGCATGGATGAGTCCGTCGTCGTTCCACCAGCACTTCAAGAAGCTGACCTCGATGACGCCGCTCCAGTACCAGAAGCAATTGCGCCTGCTCGAGGCGCGCCGCTTATTGGTGGCGGGGACGGCGACGGTGGCGGAGGCCGCCTATCAGGTCGGCTACGAGAGCGCGTCGCAATTCAGTCGCGAGTACTCGAGGATGTTCGGGATTTCACCGAAGCGCAGCGTAACGAACCTCAGGGCTGCAGCGGCCTGAAAGCCCCAGCCGCCCAGCGACGCCAGATGCCGAGTAACGATCGCGGCGGTGCACCCTTTGGGCTCGCGAGCTCCTGATGCTGGCTTGGTAGCAAGGTTCAAGCAGGAACGGGGAATGGAATGCCCCTTGACCAGCTATTCGGCTGTTGATTGCGTAAAAGGGCGATGGGTGCCGCAGGCAACCGGGGATTTACTCTTCGCGCGAACAGCAAATCCCCCCCAATCCCCCTTTTTAAAAAGGGGGAGGCAAAAGCGAAATCCGATCCCCAGCTTCCCCAATCTCGCTCACGTTGCCTCTGTGAGGCGAGGTGGTCGAAACCAATCTGAAATCATCGGAAGTCGAGACCGCGCGTACGCGACTGAGGAACGAAATGATTCATGGCGTAGCGGTTTCCGGCACCCGATTACAGAAACCTTGCCGAGGATCATGGTTGGAGGATCAAGCACGTTTTTTGTACTCCGCGGCATGGTGGGTCCACCCAGCCCCGCGCATATTGCACCGACGCCATACGAAGGCGCGCCGGTAAGCCGTCGCCTGTCACCCACTTGCTTCATCCCATCAAAAGAGAACGCGCAATGGATACTACGGGCGACCTTCAGTCCAGCGATCAATGGTTCGTCGGGCATCCATCCGCGAGCCGGCCGCTGTCGAGTTCGCCGAAGACGGGCGAGCAGCGAAAGCGGGCCAACGACACGCGGTTCCAGACTTCAGGCTGCTGATCGCATGACCTTGCCTTCTATTGAGCGCGCCACGCCGCTGCCGCCGCTCACGAATTACTCGCTCCCCTTTCTCGTCTCCGGCACCGGCGTGCTTCGAGCCAGGTCCTTCCTCTCATGAGCCAACCTACGGTACCCGCGCGACGTCGCCCTCGCCTGCTGCAAACCCTGTTGAACCTCCGCCGCGAGGAAGTGGGCCCGGTCTTGATCGCGGCGCTGTTCTTTTTCTGCGTACTGACCGCGTTGATGCTGCTGCGCCCCGCCCGCGATGCGCTGGGCATGGAACGCGGCATCGAAAGCATCCGCTGGCTGTTCATCGGTACCGCGGTAGTCACGCTGGCGGTGAACCCGCTGTTCGGGTGGCTGGTCAGCCGTTTGCGGCGGCTGCAGTTCATCGGCGCGACCTACGGGTTCTTCGTGCTGAGCCTGGTGGGTTTCTGGGCACTGCTGATGTTCACACCCGGCGCGATCGGCCAGCGCAGCGGGCAAGTTTTCTATGTCTGGTTCAGCGTCTTCAACCTGTTCGTCACCATGGTGTTTTGGGCATTGCTCGCCGACCGTTTCAGCAGCGAACAAGGCAAGCGTTTGTTTGCGCTGATCTCGGTGGGTGGCACGCTCGGCGCCATTTTCGGACCGTGGCTCACGTCGCAACTGGCCGAGCCGTTGGGTACACCCAACCTGCTGCTGGTCGCCAGCGGATTCCTGCTGCTGGCTCTAGCCACGGCTTGGCTTCTGGTGCGCGTGGCGCCGGACCGGGCCAACGCCTATCCATCCGCCGCCACAGCCGGATTCGCGAGCGAAGCGGAGCGTATCGGCGGCAGTGCGTGGGCAGGCCTGCGAGCGGTGTTCCATTCGCGCTATCTGACCGGCATTGCCGGCTACATCCTGCTGATGACCGTACTCGCGACGTTCATCTACTTCACCCGCCTGCAGATGGTCGCAGCGGTATCGGACAGCATGGATGCGCGTGCGGCGATCCTGGGCAACATCGACATGTGGACGCAGATCGCGGTGCTGGTTCTGCAACTGACACTGACCGGAAAAATCATCAGGCGATTCGGCCTGGGCGTGGCGCTGGCGGTTCTGCCGGTCGCCACGGCGATCGGTTTTATTGGGTTGGCGGTCTACGGCTCGTTCGCGATGCTGATCCTGCTGGAGGCCGCGAACCGCGCGATCCAGCGCGGCATTACTCGGCCGGCGCGCGAAGCGCTGTTCACCGTGGTCAGCCGTGAAGAGAAATACAAGGCCAAGGCCTTCGTCGACACCTTCATCTACCGCAGTGGCGATGTCGTCGGTGCGCAGACCGAAGGCGTGCTCGGTCGGCTGGGCTTGGCGATGGGCGGACTGGTCAGTGTGGTCGTGCCCCTGGCGCTGGTCTGGGCTGCGCTGGGCATCTGGTTGGGTCGTGCGCAAGCCAGACGCGTCGCGCAACCGGCGCCGAGCAGTGTCGCGCCTGCGTTCGATGGTGCGCACGACAACCCGGGCGAGTCCGTGACGCACACCACGCTTGCGTCTCTCCGGCAGGCGCCGATCGCCCGAACTTCCCCCCGTGACCATGAGAGCCATTGAATGACTGCACCCGCACGAACACTCGCAACGCTCGCTCTTCTCGTTCTTCCCCCCACCGCTTTCGGCCAGGAATCCTCGGCAGCATCCGACAGCTGGTCCCTGGGCATCGGCGCTGCTGTCATCGACAGCCCCTACGCGGGCGAAGGCACGCGTGTCCGTCCCTTCCCGCTCGTCAGCTACGAAGGGGAGCGCGTATTTCTCAGCGGAATCTCGGGCGGTGTGCACTTGTACGAGTCGGATCGATTTACGTTCGACGCGATTCTCGCCGCTCGCCTTTATGGCTTCGACATCTCGGATCTCGGGCGTGCCGAGCTGCGGGCCAACGGCGTGGATCCGGACCTCCTGAGCGACCGCGATGACGGCATCGACGCCGGCATGCGCGCGACCTACCGCACTCCGTTCGGTGCGATCGCGCTGGAAGGACTGCGTGACATCTCCGATGCCAGCGACGGTTACGAGATCTCGCTCGACTATCGCCATACCTGGCAGTTCGACCGAACCGCGCTCACTGCCAACGCAGGGGCGAGCTGGATGTCATCCAGCCTTACTGGCTATTACTTCGGAATTCTGGACGAAGAGGTCGCGCGCGGCGTTACCGCGTTCTCGCCGGGGTCTGTCGTTGTCCCTCGCATCGGCGTGTCGCTGATGCGTCCGCTCGGATCGAAGTGGCAACTGCTGGGGTCGATCGAATATGAGTTCCTGCCTAGCGAGCTGGAGGACAGCCCGTTGCTGGAGCCCGGCAGCGACGGAACCGGGCGCTTGGTGCTCGGATTGAACAGACGCTTCTGATTTCTCGACGTACACACTTCCAACCAACAATGAGGAAAAGAAATGATCGATGTATTGCGAATGGAAAACACGCGTGCCGCACGTTCCCCTTGGCGAATCCGTCTTGCCGCCGTGTGTGCGTTGTTGAGCGGCGCGTTGGCCGTGGGCGGCGCGCTGGCGCAGACCCCGCCCAAACCCGATTGGGGCCTGGCCGACATGCCCTCGCAGAAGGGCCGCATCTTCCTGGTCACCGGCGGAACCAGCGGCATGGGGTATGAGGACGCCAAGGCCCTGGCTGCTGCGGGTGCGCGGGTGGTGATCGCGGCACGCAACCCGCAGCGGGGGCAGGAATCGATCGACCGGATCAAACAGGAAGTGCCCGATGCGCAGATACAGTTCGAATCCCTCGACCTGGCCGATCTGGCTTCGGTTCGTGCACTCAGCCAACGGCTCAGCACCACGTTGCCCCGGCTCGACGGTCTGATCAACAACGCGGCGATCATGGCGCCGCCGGAGCGCGGTACGTCCACGGACGGCTTGGAAATGCAGTTCGCCACCAACTACGCCGGCCACTTCGTCCTGACCGCCGAGCTGTTGCCGTTGTTGCGCAAGAGCGACGCGCCCCGGGTGGTCACGCTGTCCAGCGTCGCCGCTCTCCGCGGCAGCCTCAACTTCGACGATCTTCAGTTCAAGCAGGCTTATGTTCCGTTTGCGGCGTATGCCCAGTCCAAGCTGGCGTGCCTGATGTTCGCATTGGAACTGCAACGGCGCAGCGACGCCGCGGGTTGGGGCATCCAGAGCATGGCCGCCCATCCCGGGATCGCGGTGACCGAACTGGTTGCTCGCGGACCTGGTCTGGACAGCGAACAAGGGCGTCAGTGGGCCAGCAATCGAGATCGCATGCAGACCGCGGCGCAGGGAGCAGTGCCCACCCTGTACGCTGCCACCGCGCCCGAAGCGCGGGGCGGAGTCTATTACGGTCCGACCGGCCCGAATGAAATCGCAGGACCGCTTGGTGTGGCGACGATTCCGCCCGCAGCCAACGACGCGGCGGCGGCAGCCCGCTTGTGGACGGTAAGCGAAGAACTCACTCGCACTCGCTTCTCCTCACGCATCCGCTGATTTCGTTTTCCATCGCGGACCGTTGCCGAGCGTTTGTCAAACGCTCGTTTTCCACAAGCCTCCAAGCAGGTAGGAACTCCCGCACAGGAAAGTCGCGAGTGCTCCCCGAGTCTCGTGGTACGCCTGTGCGGGTTCCGCATTCTTGCTTATCGATCCCCTGCCCTGTGCACGGCCGGCGCTGGCGCCGCTTGGCTAACCGAATCGGTCGCTTGCGTCGCGGACGCCGGCGCACCTGGCACCTCCCCACGAGTCGAACGGAAATGTCCGTCCCGCGTCGCCCGCGTCTGTTGCAAACCCTGTTCGATCTTCGTCGCGAGGAAACCGAGCCGGTGCTAATCGCTGCGCTGTTTTTCTTCTGCGTGCTGACCGCGCTGATGGTGTTGCGACCCGCGCGCGACGCTTTGGGTCTGGAGCACGGCATCGAAAGCGTGCGCTGGCTGATTATTGTCACCGCGGCGGCGACGTTGGTGCTCAATCCATTATTCGGCTGGTTGGTCAGCCGCTTGCGGCGGCTGCAATTCGTCGGCGCGACCTACGGCTTCCTGGTGCTGACACTAGTGGGCTTCTGGGGCTTGGCGGCATTCGCGCCCGCCGCGGTCGGCCACGCCAGCAGTCAGGTGTTCTACGTCTGGTTCAACGTGTTCAACCTGTTCGTCACCATGGTGTTCTGGGCGCTGCTGACCGAGCGCTTCACCAGCGAGCAGGGCAAGCGCTTCTTCGCCCTGATATCGATCGGCGGCACGCTAGGCGCTGTCTTCGGGCCCTGGCTCGCGTCGCAGCTGGCCGAGCCACTGGGCACATCCAGCTTGCTGTTGGTCGCCAGCGGCTTCCTGCTGCTGGGCATGCTGGCGGCCTGGCGGCTGCTGCGGATCGCGCCCGGCCGATCGAGCGACGCCGGCGTAGGCCAGTCCTCGCGCGCGGACCGGAGCGAGCGCATCGGCGGCAGTGCCTGGGCTGGCATCCGCTCGGTGTTCCGTTCGCCCTATCTGGCCGGGGTCGCCGGCTACGTGATGTTGATGGCGGTGACCGTGACCTTCGTGTACTTCACGCGCTTGCAAATGGTCGCCGGGCTCGCCGACGACATCGACACGCGGGCCGCGATCCTCGGCAGGATCGATATGTGGACACACATCGCGGTACTGGCACTGCAGCTCACCTTCGCCGGACGGCTCATCAAACGTTTCGGTCTGGGCGTCGCGTTGGCGATTCTGCCCGTGGTCACCGCGGCCGGCTTCATCGGATTGGCGATCTATGGCTCATTCCTGGTTCTTATCCTGCTCGAGGCCACGACCCACGCGGTGCAGCGTGGCATCACCCAGTCGGCGCGCGAGATGCTGTTCACCGCGGTCGGCCGCGAGGACAAGTACAAGGCCAAGGCCTTCATCGATACCTTCATCTATCGCGCGGGCGACGTGGTCGGTGCGCAGACCGAGGGCGCAATGGGCCGGCTGGGAATGGCGATGGGTGGGCTGGTCAGCGTAGTGCTGCCATTGGCATTGGTGTGGGTGATGCTGGGCCTGTGGCTGGGACGTGCACAGGCACGACGCGCAGCCTTGCTGGCCAGCGCCGCATCAGTGCGACTCGACAGCGACGTCACAGTGCGACAGACCGTCGAAGCCGGCGCCGAAAGCGCATCGCCATTGACCGGTTCCGCGACGACAGGACAGAAGACGCAAAGCACAGTACCTGAGTCTTCGTTCACTGCGTGAGGTGCGACTGGACTCCACCGTCTCGGAGTATCAGGCAAAAAAACCGTATTTCCCGGCATTCATGACTATCCGTTGCGTCTATAGATTCGTGAGCACAGTTCGAGACGTTCTGGATCGCACCCTGCATCCGGCAAACAACCATACCGACAGACGGCGATAATCATGGCTAGCTGGACAGCTTCCGACATTCCTTCCCAACAAGGCCGTACCGCGGTCGTCACCGGAACTGGCGGCCTCGGTTTCCAAGACGCACTGGCGCTGGCACGCGCGGGTGCGAACGTCATCATCGCGGGCCGAAGCCCTTCTAAAGGAGCGGCCGCCATCAGTCAGATTCGCCGAAACGTTCCTGGCGCGAAGGTGCGTTTCGGGGAACTGGATCTCGCCAGCCTCGACTCCATCGAAACCTTCAGCGAGCGATTGAGGAATTCGCAAGGCAGTCTCGACTTGCTCATCAACAACGCCGGCGTCATGACGCCGCCGCAGCGGCAGGCGACCGCCAACGGATTCGAGTTGCAGTTCGGCACGAACTATCTGGGCCACTTTGCCTTGACCGCCCAGCTGCTGCCGCTGCTATGCAAAGGCAATCAACCGCGGGTCGTCACCATCTCCAGCCTGGCCGCTCGTGCCGGCATTATCGATTTCGACAACCTGCACTCCGAGCGCAGCTACAAACCGATGATCGCTTATGGTCAGTCGAAACTGGCCTGCCTGATGTTCGCCCTAGAGTTGCAGCGCCGCAGCGCTGCGGCCGGCTGGGGCATCCAGAGCATCGCGACCCATCCGGGTATTTCCCGCACCAACCTGCTACCCAATGGCGCTGGCGCGTGGAGCGCGGAGGGTATGGCGCGACGCTTTTTGTGGTTTCTGTTCCAGCCTGCCGCGCAGGGTGCGTTGCCAACGCTCTTCGCCGCGACTTCGGCGCAGGCTCAAGGCGGCTCCTACTACGGTCCAGACAGACTTAGCGAAGCTCGGGGCTACCCCGCTCCCGCCAGAGTGCCCCCACAGGCGCTGGATACGGGTAGCGCCGAAAGGCTGTGGCGCGAGTCGGAAAGGCTGACTGGAGTGACCTTCTTCGCTGGCAGCGAGCACGAGCCTTTACGACGGCTCGCCGCGGTTCCCTGGACGGATCGCCTTTGAGCGACCTTCAGTGCCTGCTTCTTGGCGACGCTTGCCTGTCGGCGCCTTTCAGGAGGATGGCCGGCCGCCTGACAGCGGACCCTGGCGCGCATGCCGAGGTCCGGCTTCGCGGTTTCGGGCACGCGATGCGGCAACAAGCCATCTCCGATCAGAGAACCCACCATGCACAAATACATTGTCTATGCGGCCTATGGCTGGCTCACCCTAACGGGGATCCTTCATTTCGCCGTCGACGTCGTGTCCCAATATCTGCGCGGCAAACACCCGCCAGGAATCGAAACAACCCTGTACTACGGCCTGCATTCCGCGTTCGCCCTGGGACAGGTTGCGTTCGGGCTGCTGGGGCTTTTCATGGCTTGGCGGGCCATGCACCTGCTTAGCGAAACTCCGGCCATGGTCCTGTCTGTTGCGGTGGCGTTCGGATGGCTCGCGATCACCTTTCTCTTCATGGAATATTGGGAGCCCAAGCTCAACGTCGGCATTTTCTGCGTGCTTCTTGTGGCCGCTTTCGCCACACGTTGATCGTGTCTGTCGGACCTAAGTTCGCGGTCCTCGGCGAACACCAGAGCACGTGTCGGGGGAGCAGATACACGCTAAGTTGGACCAACTACATCATCTCCGCGTCCGATCAGGCTGCAGCGGCGATTGCAAACGGTGCTCAGCACCACCTCAGCGAGTCGACAGTTTCAGCGCTAGTGAATGAGCTTTATCTCTAGATGGCCGCTATCGGTCAGAAACTGCCCTTCCTTACCCACGATAAACATTCCTACTCGCCCTTCACGATATCGCGCGACCAATAGGCATCGAACTGCCGTGCCTGCCGCGGCGTCAGCTCTTTGGTGAGGGTGGCGCGGATCGTTTCCACCGCGTCGGCTTGCCCGCTTCCCAGTTCGCGCGCCAGTTCGACCCGGGCGCGCTGGTCGATGCGCAAGTTGCCGAAGGGATCGAAGTAGGAGTCGACACGCTGGCGGTCGAGCACACCGTCCCAGCCCGCCGGCTGCGACGCGTCGGCACGGTTTGCGATCTCTTGGTAGGCGACGATCGCGTTCTCGCGACTCATCGTTCCGCGCAATCGTGCGTAGCGCGTGCGCAGCAGGGCGACTTCGGCGTTGTCCGACTCGCGCGTCAACGCGTCCAGCACGCGACCGATCCAGTCCCAGTCGACGTTGCCGGTGGCTGCCTGTGCACCGAGCAGATTGAAACGCGCGATTGCCAAGTAGTAGTCACGCTGGTGGTGAGCAGCCACCTGCTCCGCCGACGGCAGGCCGATCTGTGAGGGTTGCACCACCTCGATGCCGGGGGTACCGGCCAGAATCGCTTCGATGTCGTACTTGTGGAACTCACCCACCACCACCAGCACCGTGCCGCCAACATGAGCCTTGGCCGCCGCCGCGATCCGCTGCGACTGCAGAAACGTACGGTATAGATATAGTCGGCGCGGCAGGTCGCGCGCGGCCTGTGTCGGAATATTCCGTATCCAGTCGTCGACCTTTGCCAGATTCTTGCGGTCATCGGCATGGAATAGCCCGCGCTGCAGTGCCGCTGGTTCTGGAAACGCCAGAAACGCTCGCGGTGGGCGGACTTCGGGCAAGGTCGAGATCGACATACCGAATCCGAGTACTTCGTCCTCCGCCGGCGGCATCCAGTCGAACGGGCATAGCGAGATCCCGCGGGCACGCGCCAGCGGCACGACAACGTCCTGGATTTCGTAGGTGAATTCGTAGTGATCGTTGCGTGCGAATTGCTCGGGTGCGCGTTCGACACATATCGCTTGCGGCGCCAGTCGGGTCACGAATGCAGCGAGCGCAGCGGGCTGGTCGGATTCGGACACGAGCTGCGCGGCGTGGTTCACACCAAGTACGACCACACGGGTAGTCGCAGGCGCTTCCCTGGCTGCGGCGGGCAAGGCAACCAGCGCTAGCAGGCAGGCCAGTATCAGGTGCAAGGCGATTCGGACAAGCATCGTGGTCCAGGTCAGATCGAGAGCGCCTACCCTAGGGTGCCGGCACGCCTGGTGGATGTGCCGATGGTCACCGCCAGAGACTGCGCCTCGGGCCACTGGGCCGAGCTATGCGGTGCAAGGAGCGATCAGCGCCGCATGACGCGTGGAATCTGGATGCCAGACGTCCGGGAATCATCATTGCCAGCCTAGGCGATGTCTGCTTCCGCCGCCTGGGCGAGCGCGTCTCCTCCAGCGTGAAAGTGAACCTGGAACCGTTCGGCCACGAAAAAACGTTATGGCTCGCGCTGAACAATTGATTGGATATGACACGACGCGCCTGCCTATGCTTCGCCTCGAAGTTGATCCATGACGGTTCATGGCTCAACGGCAGCATCCGGCAACGCGAAGCCCTGGCACGCCAACCGGTGGCTTGGCGGAACCTCAAAAAAGGTATCAGGGGCAACTTCATAAGGCCGTGCCGGCCAGGACGGTCACCGGCCGAGACTCATTGCCCTGCCCCCTTCTCGCCGCCGAATCCCTATAAACATCAATGGTTGAAGTTATGCACCACTACAAATCCCCTCTCGCCGGGTTCAATGCATTCTGGTTTGTGTCATGCCTGGCATTGAGCACGCTCGCTCACGCGGCGGAACCCGCGACTCGCGCCAAGCCTTTCGAATGGAAATCCAGCGAGCCCCTGATCAAGCCGCCCGCCGATGCCAAGCATATCCATGGCGTCAAAGACCCGACCGTCGTCTACCACGACAATCGATACCATGTTTTCATGACCACGGCCGCGACAACGGGCTGGGGCATGGCGTATACGAGCTTCGCTGATTGGGACCAAGCGCCGAAGGCGCCCCTGTTCATGCTCGATCAGTCCCCCATCGGGCCGGGTTACCGCGCTGCGCCGCAGGTTTTCTATTTCGCGCCGCAAAAACTCTGGTATCTGATTTACCAAGGCGGCGACCCGTTGTATTCCACGACCAGGAATCTGGCCGATCCCCGCTCATGGACCGCGCCGCAGCCTTTCTACCCCACCATCCCGGAAAGCGTCAAAGACGCCGAGGGCAAGGCGGCCTGGCTGGACTTCTGGAACATCTGCGACGACAAGAAGTGCCATCTGTTCTTCACCGACGACAACGGCAGCTTCTTCCGCGGTGAAACAACGGTGGAGCGCTTCCCCCATGGTTTCTCCGAGCCCGTCGTCGTCATGAAGGAAAAACGCGAGGACATGTTCGAGGCGAGCAACACCTACAAGATCACCGGCACCGATCAGTACTTGACGCTGATCGAAGCGATCGGGCCCAGCGGCAGGTACTTCCGGGCATGGACGGCCGATCGCCTGGACGGCAAGTGGCAACCCATTCCCGGCGCCAGGATGAACACGTTCGCTGGCGCAGAAAACGTCAAGTTCGACGGACGGATCTGGTCCGAAGGCGTATCCCATGGCGAACTGGTCCGCGACGGCGTCGACCAGACGCTGAGCATCGACCCCTGCCAGCCGCTGAGGTTCCTCTACCAGGGCTTGGACATGGAAAAAGACAAGAAGTACGAATACATCGAACTGCCCTATCGGCTGGGCGTGATCACCGCCACCGCCCCCAACGCCATCAGCGAGTTGTGCAAGGAATGATCACGAGTGTAGTGAAGAGCAAGCTCCTCGCCAGCCTGCTGTTGGCCGCAACGGCATTGACGGCGTCGGCCGCGGATCGCTTTCCGCTGGCCGACGTTCGTCTTGGTACCGGTCCCTTCCTCGATGCCCAGAACCGCAATCGGCATTACCTGATGTCGCTCGATCCGGACAAACTGCTCGCGCCCTTCCAGCGCGAAGCCGGTTTGCCGCTGAAAGCGCCGAGCTACGGCAACTGGGAATCGCACGGCCTGGACGGCCACATCGGCGGCCACTACCTGTCGGCGCTCGCGCTGCTGTATGCGTCGACCGGCGACGCCGAGGTCAAGGAGCGCCTCGACTACTTCGTCAATGAACTCAAGAAGTGCCAGCAGGCCAACGGCAATGGTTACATCGGCGGCATCCCGGAAGGCAGCAAAGCGTGGCAGGACATCGCCCAAGGCGCGATCAAAGCCGACAACTTCTCGGTCAACGGCAAGTGGGTCCCCTGGTACAACCTGCACAAGACCTACGCCGGCCTGCGCGACGCCTATCACTACGGCGGCATCCAGGACGCGCGCGCCATGCTGGTCGGGATGGCCGACTGGGCGCTCAAGCTGACGGCCGCGCTGAGCGAGGAGCAGATGCAGTCCATGCTGCGCAGCGAACATGGGGGCATGAACGAAGTGCTGGCCGATGTGTACGAACTGACCGGCGACAAAAAATACTTGGCGCTGGCGCAGCGCTTCTCGCATCAGGCTTTGCTGCAGCCGCTCGAAGAGGGCGAGGACAAGCTGACCGGCATGCACGCCAACACGCAGATCCCGAAAGTGATCGGCTTCGAGCGCATCGCCGCGCTGGGCGGCGACCAGAAGCTGCACAAGGCCGCGGAATTTTTCTGGCGCACGGTGCACGATCACCGCACCGTGGCCATCGGCGGCAACAGCGTCCGGGAACACTTCCACGACGACAAAGACTTCTCGTCGATGATCAACGCGGTCGAAGGCCCCGAGACCTGCAACACCTACAACATGTTGCGCCTGTCGGAGATGCTGTTCCGCCGCGATCCGAACGCGCGCTACGCCGATTACATGGAGCGTGCGCTGTTCAATCACATCCTGTCGTCGCAGCATCCTGACACCGGCGGCCTGGTCTACTTCACGCCGATGCGGCCGAACCACTACCGCGTGTATTCGGAGGCCGACAACTCCATGTGGTGCTGCGTCGGCTCGGGTATCGAGAGCCACGCCAAGTATGGCGAATTCATCTACGCCCATGAGAAAGATGTGCTGTTCGTCAACCTGTACACGTCCTCGACGTTAGAGTGGCGTGAGAAAGGCGTACGCATTACCCAGACGACGCGCTTTCCTGATGCCGACACCAGCCGCCTGACGATCGATGGCGATGGCGTATTTACCGTCAAGCTGCGCTATCCGGGCTGGGTCGCGCGCGCAGCCATGCAGGTGAAGGTCAATGGCAAGCCGGTCAAGGTCGATGACAAGCCGGGCAGCTATGTGGGCGTCACGCGTCACTGGCGCAAGGGCGACCGCGTCGACGTGACGCTGCCGATGCGCACGACCCTGGAGCGCATGCCGGACCAGTCGGACTATTATGCGGTGCTGCACGGGCCGATCGTGTTGGCGGCCAAGACGCAGCCGTTCGCCAACGAGAAGCTCAACGTGTTCGCAGGCAATTCGGGGAGCCAAGTCCCTAGCGGGGCTATGTGTCCGCTGGGGGCGGCGCCGATGTTCGTGAGCGACACGCGCGACTTTGTGAAGAAGTTCAAGGCGGTCAAGGGCGAGCCGATGACGTTCACGGCGCCGGGGCTGATCCAGGGCGGCACGGGCGACATGAAACTTGTTCCGTTCTTCCGGCTGCACGATTCGCGCTATACGATCTACTGGCCGTATTCGACCCCGGCCAACGCCGAGGCCACACGCGAAGCGGTGGCCAAGGCCGAAGCCGAGCGCATCGCCCTCGACGCGCAGACCATCGATCAGGTGGCGCCGGGCGAGCAGCAGCCTGAGTCCGATCACGCGTTTGCTGGCGAGAACGCCGACGCCGGGGTCGCCAATGGCAAGCACTGGCGCCGTGCAAGCGGATGGTTCAGTTATGTGCTGAAGGACCGCAAGCTGGAAGCGAAGACCCTGAGGCTGACTTTCAGCGGCGGCGATGCCGGCCCTGCTTTCGATGTGCTGGTCAATGGCCGGCACATCGCCACGATCACACTGGAGAAGAATACGCAGGAGTTCTACACGAAGGATGTGGCGATTCCGGCTGAATTGCTCAACGAGTCGCTGACGGTGAAGTTCGTCGCCAAGCCGGGATCGATGGCAGGCGGATTGTACGGGCTACGTTTGCTGCGTTAGACAGTCGTGTATTGCCCCGCCGGATATCAAGCGACGCAGTGGCAATCCAATAAGCGCAATCTGTCGTTGACCCGGCGCGCCATCCCGCCGCAATTTCATGGCGGCTTTGCAGCATTCTCTGAATAACTACTGTCTGGATACGTCCGCATGAACATCATCAAAAACAGCCTCGTCGTTCTCGGCATGATCGCGGCACCGGCTTTTGCCGCCAGCCAGGTCAGCATCAGCATCGACGCCGGCACACCCGGCCCGGTCATCAACAAGAACGTGTACGGCCAGTTCGCCGAGCACCTGGGCACCGGCGTCTACGAAGGCATGTGGGTCGGCTCGCAGTCCAACATCCCCAACACCCGGGGCTGGCGCAATGACGTCGTCGGCGCGCTCAAGGAGTTGCACGTGCCGCTGGTGCGCTGGCCGGGCGGCTGCTTCGCCGATACTTACCATTGGCGCGACGGCATCGGCCCTCGGGACAAGCGCCCGACCAACGTCCACGGCAATGGCAACGTAGAACAAATCAACGCCGTCGGCACCCACGAATTCTTCGACCTGATCGATATGCTGGGCGCAGACGCCTACGTCAACGGCAACGTCGGTACCGGCACCGTGCAGGAGATGTCCGATTGGGTCGAGTACATGACGGCGGAGGGCGGCTCGCCCCTGGCCAGGCTGCGCGCTCAGAACGGGCGCGAAAAGCCGTTCAAAGTCGCCTACTTCGGTATCGGCAATGAGTTGTGGGGCTGCGGCGGCAACATGAAGCCCGACTACTACGCGAACTTGTACAGCAATTACGATGCATTTCTGAGGGCGCCCGCGCAGTCCAGGCCGAAAATGATCGCCAGCGGCGGCAGTGGCTTCGACACCACGTGGACCCAAGTCCTGAGCAAGGAACTGAAGGGCCGCACGATCGGCATCAGCGTCCACCAGTACACCATCGCAGGCACCACTTGGGAGGACAAGGGCGCGGCCCTCGGCTTCAAGGAAGGCGAGTGGATCTCGATCCTTGCCAATACCTTGAAGATGGATCAGCTGATCAAAGATCACGTGGCGGTACTGGACAAGACCGATCCCGAGAAGAAGATCGGGATGATGATCGACGAGTGGGGCACTTGGTATGACGACGCCGATAAGGGCGCCAGAAGCGCGTTGTTCCAGCAGAACTCCCTGCGCGACGCGCTCGTGGCGGCGCTCAACTTCAACATCTTCCATGAGCACGCGGAGCGAGTGCCCCTGACCACCATCGCCCAGATGGTCAACGTCCTGCAGGCGATGATCCTGACCGACAAGGAGAAGATGGTCCTGACCCCGACCTACTACGCGTTCCAGATGTATGTGCCGTTCCAGGATGCCACGTCGCTGCCGCTGGCAATCAAGGACAACACCCGCTACACCCTGGGCGCAGTGACCATTCCGGGCGTGAGCGCTTCGGCGGCGCGCGCCAAGGACGGCAAGCTATACCTGGCACTGGTCAACACCGATCCGCACAAACCGGTCGATGTCGCCGTCAACGTCGCCGGCGCCAAGGTAAAAGCTGCGACCGGCAAGGTGCTGACCTCGGCCACGATGGATGCGCACAATACGTTCCAGAATCCGCAGGTCGTCAAGCCGGCTGCCTTCAGCACGCGTGCCGCAGGCGGCAAGCTGTCGATCAATGTGCCTGCCAAGGCGGTGATGGTGGTCGCCTTGGAAGAGTAAACGCCGCACGTGCAAGCGCTTCGCGAGCACCTTCAGCTAAATCGCGCTAAGTGAACTGGCGAGGCAGCCCCACTTCATCACTTCAATACAAGAAAAGATGCGATCACTTTCAATCACGGCGATTCTGGCGACGTTACTGGCGTGCGTGCCGACTATTGGCTTCGCCGAACCCAAACAACGCCTGATCGTCCTCAGCGATATCGAGGCCGATCCCGATGACAGCCAGTCGCTCGTGCGCTTGCTTCTGTACGCGAACCAGATCGATATCGAAGGCATCGTCGCCACCACCTCTACGCATCAGAAGTCGCGTATCGCACCGGAATCCATGCAGGCGATCATCGATGCCTACGGCCGGGTGCAACCCAATCTGTCGAAGCACGAACCGGGTTTTCCGAAAGCGGAGGCGTTGAAAGCGGTGGTGCGCTCCGGCTCGCAGCTCTATGGCCTGCAAGGTGTCGGCGACGGCAAGGACTCGCCGGGTTCGGACGCCATCATCAAGGCGCTGGAGAAAGATGACACGCGGCCTCTATGGGTTGCGGTTTGGGGCGGCGCTAATACGCTTGCTCAAGCGTTGTATCGGATTGAACACGACAGGACGCCGGAGCAAGCCGCTCGCCTGGTAAGCAAGTTACGTGTCTACACGATCTCCGATCAGGACGATTCCGGTTACTGGATACGCAAAGAGTTTCCCGAACTGTTTTATGTCGTCAGTCCCGGCGGGTATGGCAATGGCACTTGGACTGGCATCCACACAGCCGAGCCGGGCTTCGACAGCTCGGAAGTGAGCAACCTTTGGATTGCCGCTCATATTCAACAGGGGCACGGACCGCTGGGCGCGATGTATCCGGATGTCTCTTTTGGCATGGAGGGCGATACGCCCTCCTTCCTGTCCTTGATACCCAACGGCCTGAACGTACCCGAGCATCCGGACTGGGGCGGCTGGGGTGGGCGCTACGAGTTGTATACGCCAGCGTTGGAGAACACCAATCCGGAAGGCTTCACCGGCAACGTACCCGTATTGCAAGAGCCTCGTGCCATCTGGACCAACGCCGTAGATAGTTACAGGCCGATGGTCTACAACGACTATGGCCGCAGCGTGCGTGCCCACGATAAGGTCAGCAGCGGCTACAGGACCACGATCTGGCGCTGGCGCAAGGAATTCCAGAACGATTTCGCTGCTCGAATGGATTGGAGCATCAAGCCATACGAGGGGGCGAATCATCCGCCGGTGGCAAAACTCGGCCATAGCGATCGGCTGACCGTCAAATCCGGCGAAGGCTTCATGATGAGCGCCGCCGGCACCTCCGACCCCGATGGAGATAGCTTGAGCTATCTGTGGTTTCAGTATCCCGAAGCTGGCAGCTACAAGAAGGAAATCAAGCTGGGGTATGCGGAAAATCATCATACCGTTTGGGGGCAGGCGCCAGTGGTAAGCAAGGCGGAGACCGCGCACTTCATCGTTCAAGTGACCGATAAGGGCAGTCCCGCACTGACGCGCTACCAACGCGTCATCGTCACGTTTAATCCGGACGACGGAGGGAACTAAGCGGCGTTTTCCCGGATGCCGCTGGCACCCGCCGCGAGCTCCTCCCGTCAGATCGCCGCAGAAGCAAAAGCTCGCGCCGAGGACGGTGCTCCTACGGGTCATGGACCTTTTGTAGGAGCGGCGTCCCCGCCGCGAGCTCTTCCGTCAGGTGGCGGTTCCGCCCCAAAGCTGCGGAAGCTGGAATGCGGCCAATCGTTCGGCCGAGCCGCATGGCCATGCTTTACCGGATTGAAATGGATGTATTCCACATACCGGATCAGTTCGTCGGCGTCGCGAATCTGCCGCTCCCAATAACGTCTTTGCCAAATGCCGCGTTCGCGGCGCGCAATCGGCACCGCTGATCTGCGTTCGGCCACATATCCCGCCACACTTGTTACTCCCGCTACTCGCCCCGCAGCCCTATCTTCGTCGACATAAACTTGAGGAACTGAAGTGCATATCGCGGACAAAACAGTTCTGGTTACGGGTGCCAGTCGCGGTCTTGGGCGAGCTCTGGTCGAGGAGGCCTTGAGGCGCAGCGCAAAGCGCGTGTACGCCAACCCCTCGCCCACCCAAGCTCGCGTGTCATGCCCCTGATCCTGGACGCACCCAATGCGGCGCAGATTGGCCCGCTTAGGAATCAGATTGTCAATTGGCTAAACAGTGATAGTTTCCCTTGGTCTCTAGCCGGAGCTGCCAAAATGGATAAGACCGAGATGCATTACGACATCGAAACCGACGTGATGTTTCCGCAAGCCACCCATATCGACGTAGCCGCCATCGCCGCTGCCGCACAGCCCTGGTGGAACCGAACCCTGACGCGGGTAAATGACGCCGTCGTGCGGCTGGGCGTGCTGGAAGGCGATTTCCACTGGCACAAGCACGACGATGAAGACGAGTTCTTCTTCGTCCTCGAAGGTCGCCTCGATATCGAACTGGAAGACCGCAGCGTGAGCCTTGGCCCGCAGGAAGGATTCACCGTCCCCAAGGGCGTGATGCACTTCCCTCATGCCCGTGGTCGGGTGGTCGTGCTGATGGTTGAGAAAGGGAGTGTCGTACCAACGGGGAGCTAAATGGTCAGAGAAACACCATCAGATGAGAATCACGGTCGTCTCTGAGTCGATCCTTCGCGGGTTGGCTTTACTCAGGCCCAGGCAGCGGGAGAGGAAACATGATCTCTAGACAATGGCGCGGTCTTGCGAAGCTCGACTGCGCAGAGGACTACATCAATCATCTGCGAAATGACACATTTCCGAAGCTCCATTTGCTTGCGGGTTTTGTGGACGCATCCATACTTTCACGAAAACTTGCTGACGGTATTGAGTTCATTGTCGTGACTCGGTGGCGATCATTGTCTGCAATCGAAGCTTTCGCAGGGCGCAATCCTGATATAGCCGTTGTTCCGGACAATGTTAAACAGATGATGGTCGAGTACGATCTATCGGTGCGTCACTACACGATAGTCCAATAGCTATCCTCAAGCTCGTACCCTGCTCTGGTGTTTTTGGAGTATCTCGGCAGGGGCGCTGACAAGATCACACTGTTTGGTTCTTACGAACACTCAAGCCCTGAGTCACTTGCGCGATGGCGAACGCGCTGTCTTTATTTTTTTGCCTGAAACTCGCTATTGAAGAGTCGTTGCCCTGGGCTGCACCAACCCACTATTCGATCCATCACATCAGCCAGATCATCATAGAAGGCTTCGTTCGCATCTCGGTGGTGCAGCAGCTGTTCCTCAAACAAGGCATAGATATCGGATTGGCTCAAGCCTTCCTTTTCGAGATCACGGATAAGCCCGACCAGGCTCTCCTTTGGCTCGGAGCTGCAAAGTGCCGAGTCAATGCGACTCACGTGCTCTGGATTTGACATTGCACTTTGTCCATATAAACAAACGTCATTCGAGCAACATGCGTCATTCTTTCACCCCACCAGCGGCAGGAGCCGCGAGTCGCGGCCCGCCGATCGCCTGTGCCCGCGTCTACGCGAATGCCTTCCTGCAAACGCGCTTCAGCGCTCGCCAGCTATCGACGTTGCGATGGCATCGGCAAAGGCGTCCGCTTGCTGTGCGAGGCGGGTAGACCCAGCCGCGGCATCCGCCCTCGCAGGGTCGCCTAGATAGCCGAGTGGCGTGATTCGCTTGGCGTGGTCATAGCCCTTGCGCCACACTTCGACATCCTTCGGCGTTAGATCCGTAGGCTTGAGCGAGGGAATGATCTGTTTCCGTACCGCATCCGGGGCAATGCTGAGCAACATCGACGTTTCGGCTTCCCCCGCATGGAGATCAGGGTGCGCCGGCGCGGCATTCGCGGGCGCATCCACGAGAAGGAAGCCCGCGTCTTCAGCCTTTAGCCCAAGGCGAAGTGCGAGGGGCTCAGGCACAACGTAGTACGCCTTGATGTCCGATGCGCCGTTCGCGCGTTTTATGGCCTCGACAATTGCGCGGCTGTGTGCCGCATCGTAATGGCCGGTGATGCAGAAAATCCGCTTGAAGCCTGCCTTGGACAGGCTGCGAAAAACATCCGTCATTAATTCCGTCATCACTTCGGGACGAATGTCGATCGAACCCGGAAACGATCCCGTCACTTGATTGACGCCCCAATAGTAGGCGGGCACGATGACGCTGCTGATCTTCCGCGCTGCAAGCTGTCGCTGGACCTGCAGTAGCTGCGCCGATGGAATATAGACGTCTGTTGCGAGCGGCAAGTGAGGGCCGTGCTCCTCGATCGCGCCAAGCGCCCAAAGCGCTACAGCGCCAGTGCGCGTCGCCTCTTCCAGTTCGACATGCGTCATCTCCGCCATGGTTCCCGCGAACACGGAAGGACTCGATGCGGCCGAAGCGGACGCCGCCATGCAAAGAGCGATTGCAGTGACGAATCGCAACGTCAGTACGATTTTTCCAGGCTGTTTGATCATCTTTGCGTGTACTCGAAAAGAAAAGTGCTAATCGCAATCACCGCCGGTGCGGGAGATGGCAAGGAGAAAGCATGGAGCTCGGGAGATCATAAAGCCTGGTCGCGACATCGCCATGACCTTCGAGGTCATTTATGGCATGTCGCTGTGCGCGTTTAGCCGTGCCCTTAGCGGCGGAGCGACAGGCGTTGACCGCTCGCTGAAGCACTTCCAACCAAAACGAATTTACTTCGTCGATCGAGGATCATTACGAAATTGATATAGCGCCACGTCAAATTGCGATCACTCCTCGCGGGTTTTGACAAGAGTTTGGCGATACTCTGAAAACCACGCCGGGTGAACACCCGCAACAACCGTTGAAGGTCACACCCAGCCATGCGCCTCGTCAGCCTGCTGCACCACTTTGCCCTTTGCTGTGCAGCCCTTGCCTGCGGTGCCGCGCAGGCCGCCGAGCCGTCGCCCGGCGCCAATCCAGTGCTGCGCGACCGCTTCACCGCCGACCCCGCGCCGCTGGTCGTGGGCGACACGGTCTACCTCTACGTCGGCCGGGACGAGGCCAAGGGCACCGACTTCTTCCTCATGAAGGAGTGGCTGGCCTATTCCTCCAAGGATCTGCGCCACTGGACAGCCCACGGCGCCTTCATGAAGCCCACCGACTTCAACTGGGCGGTGGGCGATGCCTGGGCCGCGCAGGTAGTGCAGCGCAACGGCCGCTTCTACTTCTACGCCACCGTGCAGCACGACGACACGCAGCCCGGCAAGGCCATCGGTGTGGCCGTGGCCGACACACCGCTGGGCCCGTTCAAGGATGCGCGCGGTTCGGCGTTGATCACCGATGCCACGACGCCTAGTCCCTACGGTTGGAACGACATCGACCCCACCGTCTTCGTCGATGACGATGGGACTGCCTGGTTGGCCTGGGGCAATCCGGTGCTCTACCTGGCCCGGCTGAAGCCAAACATGACCGAGTTGGACGGCGCCATCGAGAAGATCGCGCTGCCCAACTACACCGAGGGGCCGTGGCTGTCCAAGCGCAACGGCATGTACTACATGACGTACGCATCCATGGCGCACCAGAACGTCTGGGAGCACCTGTCCTATGCCACCGCTCCCAGCCTGCGCGGGCCCTGGACTTACCAAGGCCTGCTGACAGGCCCGACGAAAAATAGCTACACCATCCACGCGGGCGTCATCGACGACTTCAAGGGCCAGTCCTACCTGGTCTATCACAACGGCGAACTGACCTTGCCCGATGGCCAGACGGGCGCCGGCAATCGCCGTTCCGTCACGATGGAGTACCTCTACTACGACGCCGATGGCCGCATGTGGCCCGTCGCGCAGACCGAGGCCGGCATCAGCGCGCCGCCCAAGCCGCCGGCAGGCAAGGTGCCCGCGCCGGCGGATCCGGGCCGCTCCGACACCCGCGTGGCCGTCCAGCAGTTCGCCCAGGGCTATCCCGAAAGCTGGCCAGGTCGCCCGGCGCTGGCCTCGGTCGCCCGGCCTTTCGAACAGGCTCCCGAGCCCGTGGGCTTCAACCGCGACGGCGGTGCCAGCCGCCTGGCGCAGACCTTCGTGCCGCGCACCGACATCGCGCTGGGCAAGCTCAGTCTCTATGCCGGCGACGGCCACGGCACCGACGTCGTACACCCATTGCGGCTGTCGCTGCGCGACGTGGAGGCCGGCACCGAACTGCTCGGCGCCGGCCAGGACCTGGCCATCGCCTATCGGCCGCAAGGGGCCGGACTGTTGAGCTTCGACTTCAGCGCCCATCCACCCGTCGTGCTACAGGCGGGTCGTCGCTACGCGCTGGCGCTGCAGGGCGACAAGGGGGGGCTGACGGTCTATCTGCGCGCCAGCCGCGACGACGTTTATGCCGACGGCGAGGCCAGCCTCGACGACCGACCGCTGAAGGACAAAGAGGGCCGCCCTGCGGACTTCGCGTTCGCGCTCTATGCGCGCTGAGCCGACCGAAAACTGATTGACCGATGCCCTGACTCGCCGTCATTACCTCGCAAACAAAACACGGATCCGCTTGCCCATGAACCGCCCGATTTTTTCCCTCCTGATGGTTTTCGTCCTCGCCTTCGTTGCGCCTCAGGCCGTTCCGGCAGCACAGTCGGCACAGGCGGACTCAGCCCACAATCCCCTTATCTGGGCCGACGTCCCGGACATCGCCATCATCCGTGTAGGAAAGACCTACTACATGAGCAGCACGACGATGCACATGAGCCCGGGCCTGCCGATCATGAAGTCGACGGACCTGGTCAACTGGCGCATGGCTTCCTACGCCTATGAAACGCTTGCCGACAACGAAGCCTTCCGGCTGGAAAACGGCAAGAACGCCTACGGTGCCGGCTCCTGGGCCAGCAGCCTGCGTTACCACGACGGCGTGTTCCATGCCTCGACTTTCTCCGCCACCAGCGGACGCACCCACATCTACACCACGCGCGATCCGGATCGCGGCCCTTGGAAAGAGACGAGTTTCGAGCCCGTGATGCACGACCACAGTCTGTTTTTCGACGACGATGGTCGCGTCTACATGGTCTACGGGGGCGGTCGCATCATGCTGACCGAGCTGAAACCCGATCTCTCGGGAATCAAGCCCGGTGGCGTGAACAAGGTTCTCATCGAAAACGTCAACACGCTCTTCGGTGCCGACCTGGGCGGGCTCAATGGCGAAGGCTCGCAACTTTCCAAGATCAACGGACGCTACTACCTCTTCAACATCGCCTCGCCCGGGAGCCGCTGGGCGCGCACCGTCATCGTCCACCGCGCCGACGCCATCGATGGTCCCTACGAGGGTCGCATCGCGCTCGATGATCGCGGCATCGCCCAGGGCGGTCTCATCGACACCCCGGAAGGCAAATGGTATGCCTATCTTTTCAAGGACAACGGCGCCGTCGGTCGCATCCCCTATCTCGTGCCCGTGACTTGGAAGGACGGCTGGCCCGTGCTCGGCAAAGACGGCAAGGTGCCCATGACGCTCGACATCCCCGCCGGCGGACAGGGCATCTCCGGTGCCTCCGGCATCGTCGCCTCCGACGAATTCGACCGCCGGCCCGGCGCCCCTGCCCTGCCCCTCGCCTGGCAGTGGAATCACAATCCCGTGCCGCGTGACTGGTCGGTTTCCAAGCGCCCGGGCTATCTGAGCCTGGTCACCAGCCGGATCGTTTCCACGCTGCCCGAGGCGCGGAATACCCTCACCCAACGCACCTTTGGTCCCAACAGTTCCGCCACCACCAGCATCGACGTGAGCGGCATGAAAGACGGCGACTGGGCTGGCTTGGCCGCTTTCCAGAAAAACTATGGCTTTGTTGGCGTAAAAATGAGCGACGGCGCCAGATCTCTCGTCATGGTGAGCGCCGACTCCGACCATCCCGAGGAAATCGCCTCCATTCCCCTCTCTGGCAACACCGTTCACCTCAAGGTCGAATGCGAATTTGAGCCCTCGCCCGAAGTCGCCCGCTTCTCCTACAGCCTCGACGGCAAATCCTGGACGCCCATCGGCCGTCCCTCGAAACTTGCCTACACCTTCCCTCACTTCATGGGTTATCGCTTCGGCCTCTTCTTTTATTCGACCAAGACCGCCGGCGGCCGCGTGGATTTCGACTACTACCGGATTGGGCCAAGCGGGGGCTCGCGCTGACCAAGTGGTTGACGCGGCATACCCGCGATAAACATCTTACTTGGTTGCCAGCAGTACTTCCGGAGTATCCAAGCGCTCACGCGTCGTTGCCATCAAAGACAACCTCTGGAGCTTCGTTAGCGATTCAATTGCCTGCAGCCCTGTCGCTTTGGAGAAGATGATATTCAGCTCTTCGAGCCAGGGCAGCTCGCACAAGAAGGAAAAGTCGCTCTGCGCCCAGCCACGACTAACGTTGAGGTAGAGCGCGGTTATACCTCGGTCGTGGAGTTCTCGCTCAGTACCTGGCACCCACTTTCCCGTAAGCATGGCGCCGGGACGATCGACGCCATATGGGTCGTTGTATGGATTTAGCACCACTGTGAAGGCGGAACTCACTCGCTATCCTCCTGGAGGTTTGATTCCGAACTGCGGCCAGTTACTTTCGCGGATTTCGTTTCTTCTATTGTCGAGCACGTCGACCCACCTTCAGCGTTAATCGCGTTCTGCTCAGCCACACGGCCGAAAGTAGACACCGCTCCCTGCGGAACTTTCTTATGAGGGCGACCAGGTTGCTGGTAATCTCCACCGCCATGCGAACCTTAAAAATTACGCAATCCGCCGCGATCAGGATCATCGTTGTCCCGCCGCCTATCCGGAAGAAGCGTATTGCGTTGCACCGCCACGGATCCCGCGGCGACCATATCGCGTCGTCAGACACCAAGCTTGGAATCACTCAGTTTCGGCTGAAACTCTGTGTTGGCAAGCTGGCCGTTTCGGCCCCTCAAGATGCCTGAGTCTCGCGCCAACCCGCCCTTGCACTATCGCCTAGACGATCTGCGCGTCGACGTGGCGCGGCAGAGTGTGATTCGTAATGGCAGTCAGGTGCTGGACGTATCCGGACTCAGCTTTCGCCTGCTGCATTTCCTACTGGCGCAAGGCACCCGAGTTGTCGGTTTCGATGAGCTGATCACGCAGGTCTGGGCTCCTGCTCACGTCAACGAAGAAACGGTGACCCAACGCGTGCGCCTGTTGCGTCAGGCATTGGGCGACGATGGGCGCCAATCGCGCTACCTGCGCTCGGTGCGCGGACATGGCTATCAGCTCTGTAGCGAGCCTGTTGCCGAAGATACAGCGGCTACCTTGGCGCCTGTATCCAGGCGCCGCCTCACGTTCGCGGTGACTGCCCTGTTGATGGCGTCGGCTGGCATCGCCTGGTGGAAGTGGCCGGTATTCCATACAGGCACTATCTCGCCGTTGCTGCTGCGCGCGGAGCACTACGCCGGCATCGGCCAGCGGGACAACAATGAGCGCGCGATCGCGCTGTATCGCCAGCGCTTGCAGGAAGCCCCAGACGATGTGCAGGCACTGTTGGGCGTTGCCCGCGCCCAAGCCGCTCGCCTGTGCCTTTACAACGGCAGCCGCGAGGACGCCGACGAGGCGCTGGCTTTGGCGAAGGCGGTGATCGCGCGGCAACCGCGACTGGCCGCCGCCCACGCGGTGCTGGCCTACGCCCACGATTGCCGTGGCGAGGTCAAAGCGGCAATTTCCGGCTACGAGCGTGCCGTGCAACTGGATCCGTCGGCTGATGCAAGCCGTGCATCGGCTGCGTATCTGTATGCACGCCAAGGACGATTGAGTGAAGCACTTGCCACCAACTTGGCCGTACGTCGCCCCGAACACGTGCGCTTCTGGGAACTGCAGGTCGCCTCCAACCTCGACCTGCTCGGGTACACAAAAGCAGCGGAGATACGTTACCGGCGCAGCTTCCAGCTGTATCCCGACAACGTGTTCTCCAACGTCGCCTGGCCCACCTTTCTTTACGAACATGGGCGCGCTGGCGAAGCGCAGGCAGCGCTGGACGAGGCGTTGGCGCGGCGGACCGAGCATGCGGCGCTGTATGTGCTGGCCGCGGAGCTGGCGCTGCATCGGGGCGATCTCCCTGTAGCGCGGACGGAGGTTCAGCGGGCGCGAGCGCTGAAGCCACACGCAAGCTTGCCGACGACCCTCGCCTGGGTCACCGGGGCCGAACTCAAACCATCGGCAGCGGTGCTGCTGGAGCACTCCGCTGCGCTGCGCGCGGGGCTGGCGCAAGGCAGCGATCCCGTCGATGGTCTCGATGCCGCCCTGCTAGCGGAGCTCGCCGGCGACCGCCACGCCGCGTTGGCAGCGCTACGGGCAGCGGTCGCCGCTGGTCACCGCAATGCCGGCTATCTGCGCGTGTCGCCATTGTTCGCCGGTCTGCGCGATGATCCCGGCTTCGCCTCGGTGCTGGCCATGGTGGAAACAGCCGTCGCAGCCGACCGGACGCGCGTGAACATAACTGGCCAGTTACCGCGCGACGCGCGCGCGGACGCGGACGCGGTCACGGTAGCGCGCTGAGGATGTAGTCCTGCAGCAGCTTCTTGGTTTCCTGATGCATGCCCCGCTGATTGAAGCGAGTACGGGTCACGACGACCACCAGCTGTTTCTCCGGTACCACGAACACGGCGTTGCCACCATTGCCAGACATCGTCCACCCATGCAGTTGTTGTGCGCCGACGGTGAACGGAAAGCGCCACATCTGGTAGCCGTAATCCGCATCGAATGGGGTCTGTGCCCGCACCTGCGTCATCGCCCGTATCCAGTCGGCCGGCAGGATCTGCCGGCCTTTCCAGCGCCCGGCGTCGATGACCATCTGGCCCAGTTTGGCAAGGTCCCGGCTTCGATATTCGGTGCCGCCGCCGCCCATACCGACTCCCTCGGACGACTTCCGCCAAACTGCCTTTTCGATCCCCAGCGGCCGCTCCAGAACGTCGGCCGCGAAACGCTCCAAGGGCATCCCACTGGCACGTTCAACAATGGCGCCGAGCAGGAAAGAGTTGGCGGTGCAGTAGGCGAAGGCGCGCCCGTGTGGGCTATCCGCTGGCCGCGTGGTCCATGGCGCGTAGCCACGCTCGGGCAGGTCGAGGGCGAAGCCCGTCCAGTCGGCGCTGACGTACATGCGCTCCTCGTGGCCGGCCGAGTACTGGTTGTTGTCGTCGCACTCCCACTGCGCGCTCATCGTGAGCAGGTCTTCGAGCGTGATCGCATCTTTGAAAGAACCCGGATGCGCGGGTGTCCTGTCCGGAAAGAAGCTCAACACCGGCACTTTGACCCCGGCGATCATGCCCCGGTCGATCGCGGCGCCTACTAGCATTGCGGTCACGCTCTTGGTTAAAGAGCGGGTGTTGTGCAGGGTCGTGCGGTTAGCTCCGTTGAAATAGGCCTCGTGGACCAGCACACCTTGGTGTACTACCAGCACGCTGGTGGTGTCAGGTGCCTGACCACTGGTGATCGCGGCGTTCAAGGCGGCGAGCCGGGCAATATCCAAGCCGTGCGCGGCTGGATCGGCGGTTGTCCAATCGTCACTGGACGCAGAGGGCGGTGCGGCAGTGGCCGTAGAAAGCACGGGCAGAATGAAGGCCGTGAACAGGGCAAGGCGGATCAGGAATGACATCACAACGCTCCAAGTGAGGAGCAGCCAGCTCACCGTACTGCGGAGTGAAGTGCCTGATGCTCGAATGAAGATTTATGAAGTCTTTTACGATCAATAGCTTGCAACCACGGAGCCAGCTCGAGAGCAAATCGACCGCGCGAGGCGACTAACACAAGGCCGTCAGTTCTCGCGCGGAGCATCCTAATCATTTGCGCCAAGGGCGACGGTGAGCACTGCTCTCACCGTCCGCGGCGGGACGGGCGAAAGGAGCCCGGACTGCGCGACAAGATAGCCTTCGGCTCCGAGGAGATTCGAACCCAGGATACGCAGGTCGGCGCGGCGGCCGCCGAGCATGAAGCCATGGCGCAGACCCAGGCTTAGTGTCGTCACGGCCGGCGCCTTGAAGCTGTTTGCCGTGTCGGCCCAGCGCTCGCCCATGTAGCTGATGGTCGCATCCAGCGACCAATCGTTTCCGAACCGGCGCACTATCGTGGCGTTCGCGACGCGCTGGGATACGCCCATGTCGTGCGAACCGACCAGGCCGGCATCCACAAGCGCTCCCGACAGTTCGGATTCGAAGGCGACGAAGCCCGCCAGGATGCTGGTCTTGGAAGTGAGTTCGCCCGCGATGGAGCCCTCGAAACCGCGATGGCGAACCTCGCCGACGACGCCGAACGAACCGTCGAGACGAAACCCCTGACTGGGCTTGGAAACGTCGAAGAGTGCGACGATCAGGGTCAGCCGCGGAAAAATTGCGTAGCGCGTGCCCAGCTCGAACTGCTCGGTTTCCACCGGCGGCAGAACTTCCTCGCGATTGATCGCGGACGCGGGCGCCGACCCGCTTTCTTCCAGCCCCGTCACCCAGCTCCCGAATACCGAAGCATTGTCCGTCACGTTGATAACGGTGGAAACGTTGTAGTGCGTCGTCTCGCTGAGGCGCTCGCTGGTCACACCGGACGTCGAGAGCACCGTCTTGTGGTAGCGCGTCCGGTGCGCCGCGAGGCGTAGCTGGATCCGCTCGCGCCAGGTGAGGCCATAGCCCGTCGAAGCGGTGTATTGCCTGACCGTGTCTTCGCCGCGCGTGCCGGACCATGGGCGTTCCGGTACATCCGGTGGATCGCCCGTGGCGAGGTCGAAAGCACCCAGCGGAATGGCGAGGCTGGAAGCGAGCTCGGTGGTGGTGTGGCGGCCGCGCAACGACAGCGTGATGTGGTTTCCGAAATCGCCCTTACCGAATGCGCGCGCCAGCCGGATTTCGCCGGTATCCGAGAGCTTGTAATCGCGCTTTGGGGTCCGCAGCGTGGTGGCGGTAGCGTTCCCTTGCGCGTCCGATGAGATCAGCGTGTTGTCCGCATTGTCGAGGGAGAAGATAGAGCGGAAAGCCGATGCGTCAACGGTGAAGCCGTGGAGCTCGCCGCGATAGAGCAAGCCAAGATTGGTGGTGGTGCCGACGGTCCGCGCCCAGTCCGGCGAATATTGGTGCAGCGTCCGCAGGTTCGGCGGGATCTCCCCTGCGGTCGGGATGACCGCATAGTCGCCGTCATATTCGCGATCATTGACCGAGCCGAAAATGCGCAGTCGGTGCCCAGGGGCGACGTCCCAGCCGACCACCGCGCCACCATTGATGCCCGAACCGCGCTCGCCTTTTGCCAGACGCCATACGGGGCGCCACACGACGCCGCCGGCGAGACTGAGCGCCCCTGCACGCCACGAAACGTCGCCCTGGACCACGCGGGTGCCGAAGTCGCGAAAGCCCACCCCCAGCCGCACTTCGTTCGTCGGCCCGGCCTCGCGCAACCGATAGTTCACGACCCCCGAGGGCGCCGGGTAAGGAAGACGCGCGGCGTTCACTCCGACGCGCATGCTCACGCCCGCCAGAATGGTGTCATCCGGCGCTTGGGCACGACTGAAATAGGCATCGTCGATGCGATAGGCGCCGCTGTCATTGAGGTCGAAGCCGCGAACCTGACTCTCGGTATAGAGACCCGATTGCTCGATCCCGGCACGCTCCCCAAATGCATCGGCAGCACTGGCAACGGCATTGTCCTGGGCCGCCGCCGGTGCGGCGCCCGCGAATATAAGAACGATCCCTCCGATCCATGGCCGTGGCGAGATGGCATCCGCGCGAAGGGCGGACGGTGAAGACAACCCAGGGCACGCGTCGCGCATGAAGTGCTTCCTCTCGCCAATGCAGCGCCCAGCCTAGGGGCGCCGATCACGCAGGCGAAGGCAGCCCGCTGCAGCCATCTGGCGTTTCGCTGCATTTGATGAGGCGTTTTTTTTTACTTGGACTAATATCGCCGGCATGACCCACGCCGCCGCTCCTTCCGCGCAGATCATCAACTGGCGATGGATCGCCGTGTTCTGGTCTGCTGGCGCCGTGTTCGAGGCCACGCAGTCCGTCCTCATCCTGCATGCGCTAGGAAGGCAAGGCGGAGAGTTGCTGCTCTTCGTGACCGAAATGGCGGCTTGGTTGCCTTGGGCGCTAGCCACCCCATTCGTCATCAACTTGGCCAGGCGCCGCCCGATTGTTCCCGCCCCAACGGTACGGGACATCGCTGCTCATCTTCTGGCGCTATTCGTTATCAGCATGGCAGCGGAGACTTGGTCCGCGGCACTCCAGATGCTCCTCAATCCCTGGACTCATCGGCAGGCGCCAACATTTTGGGATACGTTGAGCGCAACGCTCGTTTTTCACGGGTTGATCTGCGTATTCGCTTATGCGCTGATCCTGGCCATCACCTATTTTGTGGACTCGCGAGACAAGGTCGCGCGCAAAGTGACCGAGACCGCACAGCTCAATGCCGAGCTTTCGAAAGCCCAGCTCTCGGCACTTTGTCGCCAGATGGAGCCGCACTTCATGTTCAACACGCTCAACTCCATTGCCGGGTTGGTGCGCGACGGTCGCAACACAGCGGCAGTAAGCATGATCGTCGGTCTCAGCGAGATCCTTCGTCGCACGTCCCAGGATTTTCACAAACCGGAGGTGACGCTTGCGGAAGAGGTCGAGTACCTACAGCGCTACATCGACATTCAGAAGGTCCGTTTCGAAGAACGCCTTGGGTACAGCGTGGATATTCCGGAAGCACTGATGGGTACGCAAGTCCCGAGTCTCCTGCTTCAACCACTTGTGGAAAACGCCATCAAGCATGGGCTCGCGAAACGGGTGGCGGGCGGAAAGATCCGCGTTGCGGCAACGAGAAAGGACGCGGTCCTGTGTCTCAGCGTTTATAACGACGGCTCGGACTTCGCCGCCGATTGGGAGTCGAATAGCGCCGGCGTCGGCCTTGCGAACCTGCGCAGGCGACTGCAGATCATGCACGGCGACGCCGCCGATCTTCTTGTCAGAAGTGCGGGCGACGGTGTCGAAGTGGTCGTGACATTGCCCATGGCCGATGCCGCATGAGGTCGTCCGATCGCTGCGCGCCAATCAGCACCCTCGTCGTCGACGACGAGCCTCTTGCCCGGCGCAATCTCTCGCTCTTGCTGCGCCGTGACCCCGACATCGGGTCGATCGAAGAATGCGCGTCGGGCGCCGAGGCTATCGAGGCCATTCGACAGCGGAAACCGGATCTGGTGTTTCTCGACGTGCAGATGCCCGAGTGCGGGGGCTTCGATGTCCTGGAATTGCTGGGCGTCGACCTGCCCCAGACGATCATCTTCGTTACTGCCCACGATGAACACGCGTTACGGGCCTTTGAGGCTGGCGCGTTCGACTATCTGCTGAAGCCTTTCGATGACGCGCGTTTCATGAGGACGCTGGCCCGCGCGAAGGAAAAAATAGCGCACTACGCGTCACATCGACAGACGCCGCGCCGGGTTGTCGTCAAATCTCCGGGTCGGCTGCTATTCGTCGATGTGTCGGACATCGATTGGGTGGAAGCCGCCAGCTACTATGCCTGCCTGCATATAGGGCGGGAGACGCACGTGATCCGCCGCACTTTGTCGGAACTCGAACGGGACCTCGGCGACACTTTCATCCGTATTCACCGCTCGACCATCGTTAATCTTGAGCGCATTCGTGGGCTCGAGCTTCAAAGCTCGGGAGAATATGCGGTCGTTTTGCGTACCGGCGTCGAACTGCCTGTGAGCCGACGCTACAGAAAGCCGCTGCACGAGCATCTGGCTAACGTAACGTCGCACCGGTAACCCAAGCATTGGCTAGCGCTGCGTCAGATCACATGGAAAGGACGCAGCCCCGCACAGGTTCACCGCGGACTGAGTCAGCGCGCGGATAGCTCGGGGAGCAGTTCGTCGAGCTGTCCGAACGTCTCGCTCAACGCCTCCTGCGCGCCGATGCCGGCCTCGTCGAGCGCTTCCTTCGTGGGATACAGTTCGCTCATGACGAGCAGCGTCTTGCCGTCGCGCTCTTCGAATGTCACGGTGGTGACGGACCCCGCGTCACCGCTTTCCTCGTTCGTCCAGACGATGCGCTCGTCAGGCACCACCTCAAGGTACGTACCGAAGAACGCCATCGGGTTAGCAGGATCATCGCCGAACACCAGGCGGTATTTGCCGCCGGTGCGCACGTCCATCTCGCACGACCGAAGTGTCATGCCCAGGGAACGGGGCACCCACCACTTCTTGAACAGATCGGGCTTGGACCACGCTTCGAAGACGAGCCGCGCGGGCGCGTCGAACGTGCGCGTGACGACGACCTCGCGCTCCGACTTCTTCTGAACCGTCGTGCGCTGGGATTCACTTTCTTTTCTTGCGACCACGGGCCTTCTCCTGTCGTTTGAGTTCGTCGATGACACCGTCCAGCGCTTCGAAGCGTGCGTCCCATCGCTGGCGATAACGCGCGATCCACTCCATCTCCTCCTCGAGACGGCACGGACCGATACGGCATGTGCGCACGCGACCGATCTTTTCGGTGGTCACTAGGCCTGCCTGTTCCAGCACGCCGACGTGTTTCTTCATGCCCGTGAGGGTCATTTCGAACTTGTCGGCAAGGTCGGTGATGGATGCGTCGCCGCGCGCGAGATGGTCGAGGACGCCACGGCGGGTGGCGTCGGCGAGGGCCGCGAAGGACGCGTTGAAGTGTGCTGGCGAATGGTGAACCATGTGGTTCAGTATGAAGGGGCCCGAACGGACGTGCAAGAGGGTGTTTCACCGCCGTCGGCGCGCGTCACCTACCCGGCGTTGCTGACAGAAAAAGCGGTCGCCGAAGCGTAGCGCAATCCGCTTGGGTGTTTGATTGCGCGCCGAAGCCAAGGGTCTCTTTGGTTTCGCCGTCATGAACTGTCAGGCGATGCACTTCCCTGAGCGTCCGCCATCAAGAGGAATAGGCAGCCCCTGCTTTTCCACCTGGTAATACAACGACAGGATTTTCCATTGCGAACCCACCTTGTACAGCTGGATGCTATTCACGCCAATGAAGTCCGGAGCTGTTGCCGCCTTCTCGGTTCTAGACTCGACAACGCTATAGGCCACCGCAAAGCGATCGTAAGTCCGTATAGCCCGCGAAATCTCGCACTCATAGAAACCTTTCTTTCCGGCGTGCTCGTAGGGCTTGAGGAAATCCTTGGCTATCGAGCGCCGTACGGTAGGAGTACCTTCCTTATATCCTCCACCGAAGATCACGGCGTCCTCGTGGAAGAGTCGCTTCAGCGTGACAATATCTGCATTTTCGCCGGGGTCATTGGACAAAGCCCTCCATAGTGCGGATACGGCTTGCTCGGGGGTATTTTCAACGGCTGACGCACAAAGAGGCGCCACTAGAAGCACTAGCAGGAAACTTCGCATGCAGGGATCCCCGGGTGTTATTCAACGCCTGAATTGAGCCGATCCGCGAAGCGGATCCGGCTTGAATGAATTGGTAGGCTTCTGAATTGATAGCGACATATCCACGCGATGCATTCCTGGGCCCCAACCGTCTGGAATGGTTCCCGTGGTGCTAGCTCCAAACTTAGCAAAGAACGGCGCGGATTTATGGCTCGCTGCGATATCCACCGTCTCTAACCCAGCGACAATGGCGAGCGCAGTAACGCGTGCCATAACGGCCGAACCGATGCCAAGACCTTGGAACTGCGGATTGAGCATTATCCAGTTCAAGCTCCGGCGCAACGTGCCAGTGCCGATGAGTCCGAAAGCGCCAGCCACCTGGTCATTGGCGATACAAAGCTCATAACCACTTGGGGTTGTGTCGAGGAAGTTCGAGTAGTCAGCGCGCTCATTCGGCGCAAAGAATTCTGGGCAGTTTGCATCGAATAGACTCAGGCATGTCTCTCTCTCCGCGAAGGAATACGGCCTGAAGGTAACGGGGGCTGCCATATGCTTGTCCATGAGGTCTGGCTGAGGCTAACTACTTAATAGTCGAGCCTTGAGGCTGGAATCAACCGCCAGCCGATGCCACGATCAGAAGGGTCCGCGCCGCTGCTCGACAGAGCCGCGGCTGGTGTGTTGGGCTGAAGGTACGAACATACGCTGCGCATCTGCTTCCTTTTCCCAGGGTAGTCCACCAAGCAGCGCGTGCTACTGCAGGTGGCGCCGCATAAACGCGTTCACCGCCTCAGTGTAAGCCGAGGACAGGCCGAGTTCTCGGTTAACCTCGATATGCGAGAGATTCTCCGGCAAGACATCCACCGTCACGCCCAGCGACTGCGCCTTTTCCACCATGGCGCGGCCTTGCGGGCAGGCATCAGGTCGGCGCGAGGAGCAGACCAGCAGCATCGGAACGGCGTCGCGGGTGAGTTGATGGTGGGGTGAGGCCGCCACCCAATCCGATGCATCACTGCCGAATGCACGGTGATACAGCGGCGGAATGCGTGGCCGCTTCATCAGGTCCGGTACGTCGAGTGCGCCGCTGTCCAGCGAGACCACACCGCGGGGTTTTTGCGCGCCTGCTTCGCGCCATAGATTCGTCGAAGCGCCGACGAGCGCAGCAAGGTGAGCGCCAGCGGAATGGCCCATCAGCAGCACGCGCGACGCATCGCCGCCCCATTCCGCCGCGCGCTTCTGCACGGCGGCGAGTGCACGTGCAACGTCGCGCGCTTGGTCCAGCGGCGCGGTATCCGGAAGCATGCGGTAATTGGTGGACACCAGGATGTAGCCTTTCGGCAGCCAGTACGCGGCCTTGTTTTCCACAATGCCCGGATTGTCTTTGTTGCCGTTGACCCAGCCCCCGCCGTGCACGAACAGGATGATGGGTGCAGCATGCGGTCGTGCCGGCAGGTAGACGTCGAAGCGCTGGCGCGGATCGTCGCCGTAGGCGATGTCGCGCAGTGCGCGTGCACCGGCGGGCAGTTTGGGCGCGTGCGCGGCGGGCTGACGCGATGCTTCGCGTGCCTGCTCCAGGCGTTCGCGGAAGGTCTGGGCCGTCAGCGGCGCCGGCACGGTGAGCAGTACGCAGAGCAACGGGGCTGTGCGGAGCAAGATATTCATTGCATCACCTCGAGAAAAAAAGAGGAATCAACCTGCACGCAACCACAGTTGTGCACGCAGCCCGTGAGGGGTGTTCGGCAACAGCCGCAGTTCGCCGCCGTGCTGGCGCGCCACGCGATCGACGATGGGCAGGCCCAGGCCGCTACCGCCCTGCGCCTGATCGTGGACGAAGGGCTGGCGTGCACGCTCGGCGGCTTCCGGCGACAGACCCGGACCATGGTCAGCGACCTCCACCACCCATGCCGGCCCTTCCGACCACAGTCGCAACGACAATGGCAACGCGCCATGCCGCTCGGCGTTGACCAGCAGGTTTTCCACCGCGCGCAGCAACGCCATCGGCTTGCCCCGCATCAGCGCGTGGTCCGGCAGATGGACCTGCCACGCGGTCGCCACGGCAGCAACGGCGTGGCGGCAGATCGCGGCCAGGTCGACGGTCTCGCTGCCCTCGTCGCGGCCATCGCGGGCGTAGGCGATGAACTGGCCGAGGATCGCGTCCATCTCGATGATGTCGCGGTGCATGCTGCGGGTAAGCTCGGGATCCGTGTCCGGCACCATCTCCAGTGCGAATTGCAGGCGCGTCAGCGGCGTGCGCAGATCGTGCGAGATGCCGGCCAGCAACAGCGCGCGATCTTCCGCCGCGGCGCGTACGTCACGGCTGGCATCGCCCAGCGCCTGCGCAAGGTTGGTCACCTCGCGCGGGCCGCGCGCATGCACGGGCGGCGGCGCATCGCCGCGCACGATGGCCGGCGCCGCCGCGGCAAGCTGGCGCAGCGGCTGCACCAAGCGACGTGCGAAGTACGCGGCCGCCAGCCACACCAGGGCCACGCAACCCACCAGCATGAACACCGAAAAGCGACGCATGCCGGTGCCGGGGCGGTCGGAGGCGAAGGCCACCCACATCGGTTCGCGCGTGGCCGGCCTCAGCCAGATCACGCGCGAACTACCGCGTGCATCGATGCGAAGTGCACGCCCAGCGCCCAGTGCGTGATCGGCCTCCTCGCGCAGTTCTCGCAGTAGAGGCGCGAAGCGCACGCGCGTGTCGGCTGGCGGGATCGCGCGCACGTCCAAGCCGGCATCGCGCAGCTGCTGCACCGTGCGGTCGTGCGGCTGGTGACGGTCAAGTGCCTCCACCACTTCGGCGAAACCCTGCATCGCGCGCAGCAACTGGTCGGCGGCGGGACGCGTGGCGAGTTCGCGCCCCAGCAGCAGCGCCAGCACCCCGGCACCGGTGAGCACCAGCGCGATCACCAGCACCAGCTGGCCGAACACGCTGCGCGGCAGCGATAGCCTCATTGCGCCGCCTCCGCGTCCGTTTCAGGCGGCACGAACACATAGCCCACGCCCCATACCGTCTGGATCAGGCGCGGCTGGCGCGGGTCGTCTTCCAGCAGGCGGCGCAGCCGCGCGATGGTCACGTCCATGCTGCGTTCGAACGCCTCATGTTCGCGCCCGCGTGCCAGACTCATCAGGCGGTCGCGACTGAGCGGCTGGCGCGGATGACGCAGCAGCACGGACAGCACGGCGAACTCACCGCTGGTGAGTCGCAGCAGTGCGCCATCGCGGGTGAGTTCACGCCGACCCAGATCCAGGCGGAACCGACCGAAGGCCACTTCGCCGCCTTCGGCCTGCGGCGCTCCTGGCGTTGGATGGGTGCGCCGCAGCACCGACCGGATGCGGGCCAGCAGCTCGCGCGGATTCACCGGTTTGGGAATGTAGTCGTCGGCGCCGATCTCCAGTCCGACGATGCGATCGATCTCGTCGCCTTTCGCTGTCAGCATGACGATCGGCGTCAGGTCGCCCTGCCCGCGCAGGCGGCGGCATATCTCCAGGCCGTTCTCCCCGGGAAGCATCAAGTCCAACACGATCAGGTCGAAGTGGCCACGGTCCAGCATTTGCCGCATCTGCGCGGCGTCGCCCGCGCCGCGCACCTCGAAGCCCTGCGACTGTAGGTATCGCACCAGCAGCTCACGCAGCCGCGCGTCGTCGTCCACCAGCAGGATGCGTGCCGAAGTTTCTTCCATGCGAGCACTATCGCCCGCCAACACGATGGCCGGCAAACCCCGGCGGCGGTCGATTTGTAAGCGGATGTTTCAGGCATGGCGGACAGACACATCTGCTGGCAACCGCGACACACCTGATGCCGTTGCACGTTCTACCTTGGCCCTGCCGCCACCCCAATGCGGCCATCCCCACCCTGACGAGGATTCCGCCATGAACAAGACCACGCTGTTGATCGCCACTACCTTCGCTCTGTGCGCCACCAGCCTGTTCGCCGATCACGCCGAAGCCCGCGAGCGCAGCCGCGCCGTGCAGCGTACCCCCCAAGGCGGCAGTGTCGCGGTCGAGCGCAGCAACGCGCGCTTCGACAGCCATCGCCAACGCAACTGGCAGGCCGATGGCCAAGGCAATGCTTCTGGCGCACGCAGCGGCAACATCACCGGTGCTCATGGCGCGAGTGCGGGTTACGACCGCAGCGGCTATCGCCATGCCGACGGCAGCGCCGGCCGGCAGCGCAGCGCCTACATCAACGGCGCCAACGGCGGCACCGCCAGCACCAGCAGCGGCGTCACCCGCGACGCGGACGGCAATGTCGCCGGCGCACGCAGCACCACCGCTACCGGTGCAAACGGCAACAGCTACCACGGCAGCACGACCGTATCCGCGGGCACGCTGGTGCACACCCGCAGCTGCACGAACGCCGCGGGTGAAGCCATCGGCTGCCAGCGCGGCAACTGATCTTTTCACGCACGCACTTTCCCGCAGGCGTGGCGGTATGGCGCCCCCTCACGCCGCATGGACGCATTCCCGCACCGCCGCGCCTGCACCTTCTTTTCTTCCCACATCCGGAGATTCCCAATGTCTCGTTCCCTATCTCTCCTGGCCGCCATGCTGTCGGTGTTCGTGTTCGTCTCCGCCAGCGCACAGCAGCGTGCGCTGAGTGACGAACAGAAAGCCACGCTGCAGGAGCGCCTGAAAGCCGCCGATACCGACAACGACGGACTGATCGATCGGGCTGAAGCGCAAGCGAAACTGCCGCGCCTGGCCAAGCGCTTCGACACGCTGGATGCCGATGGCAACGGCAAGCTGTCCCCCGATGAGCTGCGCGCCGCCGGTCAAAAGATGGCCGAGCGCCGCAGTCGGTAGAACATGGCCATGGAAGGCGCATCTGCCTTCGCCGGCCTCACTTGCTGCTGCTAAAGAGTTATTGGGCCTCGCTCGGTGATGCCGCCGGGCGGGCCCTGCTCGGGTTGCGCGGGGCGATTAGCCATAGCTATCTATAGGGGATTCATCGAGTCAGCCATTCCCCTGAGAGTTTCAGATGCACATTCGGTGTAGTAATCATTGGGCCGGTATTCGGCCAATAACAGACACGCGAATCGTGACGGCGGCCGTGAAAAAGCACTTACTACCTGTGCAAGCATCCGCCGACCAGGCCCACTTCGCGAGCTGGCATTCGCTTCGGCGAACGATCGGTCCTGCAACCTGAATCCACCCGACTGGAGATCTGCAGATGCGAAAGTTCGCTTCCTGGGCCAAACGCGGCCTGCTCGTGCTCGCCCCGCTTCCGCTTGTTTTTGCCATGACCGCTACGGCAGTCGGACCTGCCGACAACATGTCCCCTACCCTTCGCGCCGCGATGCAGCGCGACCTCGGCCTGACGTCGGCCCAGCTGTCGCAGTACCTGAAGATCGAACGTCTCGCGGAGCTGCAATCCAAACAGCTGGCCACCGGGCAAGGCCGCAAGTTCGCCGGCAGCTGGATCGAGCGCCAGGCCGATGACAGCTTCAAACTGGTGGTCGCGACCACCTCCAGCTTCCCGCAGAAAGGCCCCGCCGGCGTTGAGTTCCGCACCGCACGCCACAGCTTCGCCGACCTTGCCGCCTCAAAGGCCCAGCTCGACACCATGATCGAACGCGGTGGCAAGGTGCCGAACGGCGTGTACAGCTGGTACGTCGATCTGCCGAGCAACACCCTGGTGGTTGGCATCGGCAAGGGCAAGCAGAACGCTGGCATCGACTTCGTGGCCATCAGCGGCGTCAATGCCGAGCATGTGCGCTTCGTCGTCGAGGAAGAGCAAGCCAGCAAGCACGCCGCGCTGAAGGGCGGCCATGGTTACCTGCGCAATCCGGGGGACGGCTATCTGTACGCCTGCTCCATCGGTTTCAACGCCCTCAAGGGCAGCACGCCGGTCTATGTGACCGCGGGACACTGCGGCGACGCCGGCGAGCAGGTGTACCAGGAGCTCAGCCCGCAGTGGACGCTCGGGCCGCAGATCGGCACGTTCACCGCATCGAACTTCCCGCAGCCCGGCCAGTCCGGCCCCGACTACGGCTACGTGACGATCTCCGGCAGCAACACGCAGGTGGCGAGCGTCTACGGCTGGACCACCGCCGACGTCGTCGTCAAGGGCAGCACCGCCGGCGGCGTCGGCACGGCGATCTGCCGCTCCGGCCGCACCTCGGGCTGGAGGTGCGGGACCATCGACCAGGTGGACGTGAGCGTCAACTACAGCACTGGCGAAACCATCACGCACGTCAACCGCACTACGGCTTGTTCCGAGGGCGGCGACTCCGGTGGCTCGTTCATCACCGGTCCCGGCCAGGCACAGGGCGTGCTTTCGGGCGGAAGTGGCAGCTGCAAGGGCAAGCAGCCGAACAACCGCACCCGCAGTTACTTCCAGCCACTCAACCCGATCTTGACGACCTATGGGCTCACGTTGAAGACCGGCTGACGTCATTGCGCACCGCAAACGAAAACGCCCCGGTTTCCCCGGGGCGTTTTTCTGTGTGACGCTCGATAGCTTCAGAAACATAGGCTTCGCATTGCGCATTCGGGAATCATCAAGGAATGGCCGCGGCGATCTTCTTAGTTACCGCGGTGAATCCGCTCTCGGTAGGATGGAGTTCATTGCCCCACCACTTTTTATAGTCCGATGCCGTGGAAAGGGTGCGGCGCAGATCCACAAACTTGACGTGCCCGAATCCTGGACGCCGGGTCAAGCCAAGCAGCATTGCGTTGAAACGATCTATGAGCGCTTTCATCAGTGCAATCCTGACCTGCATGTCGCCGTATCCTTTCATGCGGAAGCTCGGCTCTAGCCAAGGCCCGGGCAGTTTCCAGGCCCCTCCCAATACCCCCCGCCCGTCAGGCACCGGATAGTCGTAGCCGTGCAGGACGATGCGGACCACGCTTCCGACCTTGACCTCGCAGACGCGAGTGATGGCGCTCAGTATGGTTATGTAGGCGTTGCTCAGTCTCGTATCAATGATGCCGGCCACTACCTCGTTGTTGAGGCCGGCGATGTTGGACATGGCATGGTTGATCATGACCGCAAGTTCAGGGCCGGCGATATCGTTGCCGCCGCCGGAAACAAGGATCGCCTTGGGAGCAGTGCCATTGCGCATTACTTTCTCGATACGACGGGCGAAATCGTCGAGCTGACCTTCCGAGTAAGCCATGTCTTCCACGCGGTGCCCCCGTTGCGCGACAGACTCCACGTCGTACCCATGGTCGTCCTCCAATCCCTTGAGGATGTCGTTGAATGGGTAGTCGAACCAGGAATCGCCCTCGGCGACCACGATGCCGGCACTGCGCACGCTCATGCCGGGCGCGAGCTTCACCTTGGCGATGGCTTTGGCGCGTCGCCTTTCCGCTTGCGTACGGCGCGCCAATACTGCATCCGCCAAGCTGGTTCCCACCTTCTCGGCGACTTTTCCAGGTGCGACCTTCCTTTTAGTCTTTTTTTGAGCCGTCTTAGCCATGCGTTGTTCTCCCGGATTATCCGATTCGGCGTGTGCGCTGTTTTGCGATAGTTCGCTTTTTGCTTCGTACGGGGCGCGAATCGATCTCCACATCGACGCGCATGGTCGCGTCGCCTGGCTTTCCCTTGATCGTAAGGGTGACGCCGCTCCAGGTGGTTCGATCAGAGAGACGCAGTGGAGGTTTGGTGTCGCGACCTAGCTGTCTGAGATTGCCATGCGGGTAGAGATCGTTTGGATCACCTGTATTGCCAGCCTGAAACGTGCGCGCCAGATCGCGCTTGTCGTCTGCCTGGATCAGTTCGATGGCCAGTAGATTCTCATCGTTGACATCCTTGATCTTCTCGTCGATCACGTAGATGGCCACACCCTCATCCGGCAGGTGCTTGTCTTGGCCGATACGTCGCCGGTACTCCAGCAATATGTACTGCTTGGCGCTCATGCGAGCGGCATTGCGCACAAGAAGACATCCGCCGCCGCCGGCCGCCGGACGAAGTGCAAGATTCGATGTACTCTGTTCGACGACTTCCGTTTCGATCCACCGGTGGAAGCGGCGCAACATAGCGGTTGGCAGCGTGGGTGTGCTACCACGGTTGGCCCATGATCCAGAGGACATCAGGCAGTAGTGCCCTAGACCATTTGATCGAGAGTTTTCCTCCTCGCCGGTGTCGTAGTAGTCGGCCCAGCGGGCGGCCAGATGGCCCCATTCGTGTGCGCATACTCCAACCTTCGAGTCTTCTGGAACGGTTAGGTACGTTGTAACGCTTACGCCCTTGGCGACCTTCATCGAGGGGATGACGGCCTTGTGGCTCCATATGTCACCAGCCGCACCCGTCTCCTCGGCTCCGCGACCTGCGTGCACGATAAACAGCGCCGTGACTATTCCCTCACCAAGTACGTCGTAACCGGAGAAGTCGACACCCGCGGCCTTTGCCGCCTTGATCGCATCTCGCGCCATTCCCATGGCGTTCTTGGGAAAACTGTCTCCAAGGCCTGATTGATCCTGTGTGTAGTAGGACAGCGGCTGGGGCATACGAAACCACCCTTTGACGTCACCTTGGATGTCGATGCCGTTGTGGTCGCCGTAATTGCTGATGCTGCGGTAGTACTCGCGCATGGAGCCAGCGGGATACGCTTGCTTGTTGCCGAACAGCATGTCGCGATAGTGCTTGGTGGTGTACTCAGGCGCGTGAGGACGATCGACAAAGTCCACTAGCAGAACCAGGGTTCGGACGATGCCGGAAAGTACTTGGTCCGGTGGCTTGATCAACTGGACAGCTTTCGCAGGACCGGTCACCACGCTACCGTCGTCCAATCCGATCAGGTCCTCGCCGCGCCGATCGCACAGCCAGACATCGAAGAACTGCTTGAATGTGAGTGATCTTGGAATGCGTTCTTGCTTGAGCAATTCCATGTACTTGTCGTAAAGCCTCTGCATTAGTTCAGGCGAAGGCGGCACGCGGCACACGGATGAGCAAGAAGTCGAACGAGTGGCCTTTCGAACGATGATCACGGATCCCTCCAGGCCCATGCTGGGCCAAACGTCTTCTTTCGGCTCAACGCATTCCAAACGATCGGTTCGGCCAGTTAACCGCTTGATATTTGCAGCAAGCCGACGAACGGTAGTTCAGTCATTACCGTATTGGCTTCATCGCGAAGAGAGAACCCCGGCTATTTGCGGCGATTCGTCGGCAGCCAGCATCGTTGCTCCATTCGCCTTTCCTAACCGTCACGTACGGTCGTTGCCTGCGACCGACTGAGTTCGGTTCCGCCAAACTGATGCTACAGGGCGTCGCCGAAGACGACGCGGGATTCCAGCCCTGGGCGGGAATTCATGGTTATCCATCAAGCTACTAAGCTTTACTTCGATGACGTGAATTGCCTGCCGACGCAATCGCCCTTCACTGCCCCATCGTTTCCAAGATAGCCACCGCCATGCGCTTCTTCGCTGGCGCCATGTGGCGCAGGTGGCTCAGGGCCTTCGCTTCGAGTTCGTCGCCGGCGTAGTCGTCCATGAGCAATGCGGGTGCCGCGCTCAGCGAGTCGAACTCGCTGGGGCCTCGGCCGGTGGCGAGCCATTCGAATCCGGTGCCGGTCTCGGTAGCGATGCGGATCAGGTGCTCCACGCTGGGCCTGGTGCCGTGTGGATGTTCCCACTGGGTTACCGCGCTGCGCTTGATGCCAATGCGGGTGGCCAGGGATGTCTGTGACAGACCGGCGCGGGTGCGCGCGCGGCGGATACGCTGGGGTAACGAAGTCATGGCGTTCTCGCTGGCGGTGATAACGGCTTGCGGATACCTGCCCCTGAACTACGACAAACGCAGGAGAGTGCGCCTGTCCGGCCAGTGATTCTGGCATCACGTGGTCCAGCCGTGCTGTCCGTTCGTCGGTGGAAGCAGGCGCTTGCGCCGGAAGCCGGCGTTGTCAGCGGCGCTTGCTCGCGCGGGTAGTTGCATCCCGGACGGATCGGGCGCGTGATCCCGCGCTGACGATATCGGCGCGCGGCGCCGACCGCGCCGGCAGGATGCCGGTCCATGCAGAGGGGCACATCGATGCTGCGCATTTCCCTGTTCGGTTCGATGGCGCTGGCCACGGGCCTAGGTGGCGCGCCGGAGGTGTCCGTGGCTGGGCGGAGCGCCAGCCTGTTGGCCTACCTGGCATTGGGTCATGGCCGCAGCTTCAGCCGTTCGGAACTGCTGGCCAGTCTGTGGCCCGATCCCGACGCCAGCGCCTCCACCGGCTCATTCAACACTGCGCTGTGGCGTTTGCGCCGGCTGCTGGAAACGCCGCCGCTCGCGCATGGCAACTTGATCACCAGCGACCGCCGCGGCGCCATCGCGCTGTGCCCACAAGCGGACGTGTGGCTGGACGTGGCCGAGTTCGATCGTCTGGTCGCGCCACGGCTCACCTGCGCGGCGGAGCGATTGAGCGAAGAAGACATCGATGCGCTTGAACACGGCGTGCGACTGTACAAGGCCGACCTGCTGATCGAACTGACCGACGACTGGGCGCTGCGTGCGCGCGAGCGTTATCGCCGCAACTTCCTCAACGCGCTATACCGGCTGATGCAGATCGCCACCATTAGCCGGCGATACGGGGACGGCATTACTCACGCGCAACGTATCCTGGACCACGATCCCCTGCGCGAGGACGTCCATCGCGACCTGATGCAGCTGTTCGTCGCCAGCGGCCAGCGTGCGCTGGCGCTGCGGCAGTTCGAGCACTGCCGCGAGTTGCTGCGCAACGAGCTGGCGATCCAGCCGATGCGCGAAACGCAGGCACTGTACCGGCGGATTGCTGACAGCGCGGTGGGTTTACGGGAAAACGAAGAACCGATGTTATCTGCGGGCGCAATGCCGCTGGCGATCGACGCAGCACCCCGAATCAGTTCCGGCGTTGAACCACGCGACCTACTCCAAGACGCCCGCGCGCATTTGGCGGCAGCGGATGTGCAGCTGCAGCTGAGCTTGGATCTGCTGGCCTGACTCAGGTGCGCGGCACATCTTGAGCAGCGTCGACCCATAGCGAGAATGCTATGACGGCAGAGGCGTTGTAGTGCCGAACTTGTTTGGTTGGCCCTATTCCACGCCTTGCTCCATGTAGAGTGGAGCTTGCTCCGCCGCTCTCGTTACGGGCGGCACAAAGCTGCCCAGGTTATTCAGGAATATTCACCGCTTGCGCACCCGGCACCGTCGGCCCTCCACCATTGTGGTGAAGTCTACCGACCAAACGGAGGCAGCCGTCGGTGCTGCGAGCGCGCACCCAGCAGGCCAATGGGGCAGCACCTACTTTGAGGACACGAACCTAGGTGTTTGCGCCATCGTAAACGACGACTATCGCGGCAACTCCCCAGCACCACTGAGATACTCCCAGCGTTTCATGGTCCTGCACCATACTTCTCGGCTCCTACTTACCGCGTGTATCCAACAGTTTCCACCAGGAGCCTAACCAGTTTCGAGAGATCATCGTCAGCTAACGTTGGGACATTCAACTTTTTTAGAAATGAGCTCAGGATGTCGCGAAGCAAGTGAGGCTGAGGCACATTATTGGACCCAACTAAACGAACTCGATCAATGTCAACGATCATGCCGACTCGCTTTTGAGCCAACTGCAACTCCAACTTAAGCCCTGACGCATCGAATACCAAGTAACCACCAATATCCGGAGACTCTATATATTTCTCCAGATCCTGACTGCTTGAGAATGCTGATACGTCACCGCTATCGATGAGAAAAAGTGGAGTTTTCACTAAAAGCGATCTCTAAACGATTTATCTGTTGATTTTTTTCGGCTGGCCTATGACGGCCAATTCCTTGGCCCGGCCTTGTCTGCCCGGACGCGTCCTTGCCACGTCTATGATAATGCGGCCAGCGGCCATAGGGGTGACCAGTCCTATTCCCAAACGGGGCAATTCGAACATCTTTGCCGAAGCTTATTTCACGTCCAAGCGTTATGAACTGATAAGCGCCTCGAAGAACTGCCCAGCCTTCGGGTCCGCTAAGGATTGCGAGCCCTCCAGCAGCGCCTCGACCGACCGCAACAGCGTCTGTGCCCGCAATCCGTGCATCCGACCCAATGAATCCTGCAGACACTTCTGCAATACTTCGCTGGCGCGCATGGCCGTCAGTCCTTTTTTGGTTTCGTCACCTTGAAGACTGCGTCATGCGCGCACTACTTTCCAGTCAGATCGCCAATAAGCGGTTGATCTCAGTATGAAAAACCTGGGGATATCTCAGACTCTGCCCCCTGTTTTTGGACCCCTGTTTTTGAGCCGACCGGCACTTTCTCTGTCATTGCTACTACTCAAAAGCCTGCATGAACTGGCGATCCTCGCCAAAAGCACTCGACAGCAGCTGGCCTGGCTCACCTGCGGGATGTTCGGGCAACGCCGGCTTACAAAGCAGGGCAGGCCTTTGACAACGAAGAAACAAGCTGTTGTCGCCTTATCGCAACCATGGCATCGATATCTTCTTTGGCTGCACCAGAAACCACTAGTTTCTTGAATTCATCAATCCTGGAAAGAGCAGCCTGCGCCCAAAACTTCGACCTGTGGCAGAGGTAGGAGTCTCGGCCTTGATAGATGGCGATCTCATATGCAGCAGGCAAGCTTCCATTCTGTGCAGCGACCTCTGCCCAAAAAAGCGTTAAACAGCCGGCAACATAATCGTTCTGGTCTTTTTCACCTGCCGCCAGCATGGATGACAGAATGTCCCACGCATCTTCTTCATTCCCCTCTAGTGCACGAGCAATCGCTTCAGCTGAAACTCCTCGGGCGCGACTGGTTTCGATAGGCTGTTTACGACACTGGGAAACTACTGTCCGCGAATCCGGGATGGAAGCATTGTCTCCAACAGATGTATCCTTTGCGCATGCAGTACCCAGCATTGCAAGCAAAAGCACTAAGGCAAGCAAGAGTATTTTTTCCATTACTTGATTTTCTCGTTCTTGATGTGCGTGCCGGTGGCCGGTGTAGCCCGAACTCCATACACGGACCCATTCTCCTTCATCACAATACGAGAAGCGTTACATTAAAAGTCATTGCCTGCCCTTTCCCATCCTGCTGCGAGTTAGAAGTGTAAACAATCGATCCAGATGTCTTGTTCGGCACTGTCATAACGTACCCGCCACTCGCCATCACTGGCGTGTTGAGCCGCCGGGCCACTTCAGCAGCGAAGACGCCAACGCCGCACTGCCCTAGAAAAACGCCTTTCTCGCCCAGGATAAAATCCTCGCGTTCGTATTTCTCTCGTCAACTCCTCGGCTCCTAAGCGAGGACCGGTGAAAAGTTTCTCCGACAAGCTATCATCACGGACTTTGTAGACATGGATCATGTGGAGGTGCTCCGCCGTGCCCCAAAACAGTGAACCAGTTGGGGTATCGAAGCGACGTCCGGTGACCGCCAGCCCTTCATTACGCTGGAACATCACGATATCAGCCTGGCCGTCCGGATCGACAAATAGGTACGGGTTAATTGACGCGTATTTATAGCGGTTGAAGTTGCTGCCGTTGGCTGTGCTTGCCGTCACCGGATCCACACTCAAGAACCGCCCGACCTGCGGGTCGTAGTATCGCTGTTGCATATATGTCAGTCCGGTCGCCGCGTCTTGCACATGGCCCGTGTACCCCGGTCCATCGGTCAGAGGCCGATTAAGCAACTCACCGTAGGGCGCGTACTCGCTACGCTCGATCACATTGCCGCTGTTCTTTAAAGCATAAGTTGACCGCTGATTGAAGCCATAAGTTGGCCGCACGGCCGCCCGCAGTCAGTTCTGGTGACCTATTCTGTTTCAGCCACCGGGCGGTAAAGCCATTGCTTAAGCTAAGTTCGGCGAGTTAGACCGCTAACCATTCGGGGGCTGGCTGGGTGGCTCGCAACCCTGCAAAAACCTAGTATTTTCCCTGAATGACCGAATCGCCAAGACCAATCGCTAAAACGATAAGGAAAAGCGACATGCCTAGATATAAATAGAACACTGCACTTCTTCTAATTCTTAGCGTTTCGCTAGAAAGCTTAGCACCGTCTATATTTCCGTCACGCGACAGCCTAAGGGCGCGATAGGCTGCCCCTAAGGACGTTCCACTAGTTCTTTCTAGAAGACGATTCCATACATCAGAATGATGTAAAGAAATCCTCTTCCCGAACTCATTGAGATAGTAAAAATAAAGTGGATAGACGACAAACATACTTACGAAAGAAAGCAGGAAAAGTGCACTAATCAACGTTTTCACAGCTCTATCTCCCAGCCAGGTGCCATTGTGGGCTTAACGATAGCCTGAGCACCCAAGCCTCCACCCACTGAGATACTCAATGTTCCACCTCCGTGATCGTTGAAAGATCCAGACAAGCCTACCGACAATCCTGCCCCAACCTTCAATTTGAAGTAGCCCAAAGGATTCACCTTTAGTTTCCCTCCGGTTGTTCCGTGTCCATCGCCCCAGGAAAACGTCCTGAACTTCGCGTGAGCCCCCAAAAACGCACCTAGACCTGCCACATAGTTAGCTCCAAGCTTATCCTTTTGCCAGGGGCGTGTTGTCTTCGTTGCTTCTAGATCAAATCCTAAGCCAGCCGCCAATCCACCGCTAGCAACAAAGCTTGTTCGGCGGATGCCCCTCTCATATGTAGAAGCAATTAGCTCACTCATGCTTCCGGCCAGCGGAACCCTTGGCTCGTCATCTGCCGCCAGTGCGGTCTGTGGATTAAATCCCAGCTGCGCCTCAATAGAGGCCTGATGTACAACCGTCTGCGCCCCCGGCATCGTCGGCCCTCCCCCCATTGTAGTGAAGTCCCCGGTACTCACGCATGTGCCATCACCGTTCTCGATTCTGGAGCCGGTACAACGGCCATCAGGGTCAATGAACGCGTATGGATTATTCGCTGCGTACATGTAGCGGTTGAACAGGCCACCCGAGTGTGGATCAGCTTCCACTGGATCAACTGACAAGAACCTCCCAACCCCTGGGTCGTAGTAGCGCTGCTGCATGTATGTCAGCCCGGTCGCCGCATCCTGCACATGCCCGGTATAGCCCGGCCCATCGGTCAGAGGCCGGTTCAGCAACTCGCCGTAGGGCGTGTATTCGCTACGCTCGATCACATTTCCGCTAGCGTCGGTCACTGCCACCGGAGTGCCTAAAGCATCGGTGTGGATGTACTCCACGGTGGTTTGTGCCTGCACCGCGCTGGCTGCCAAGGCCGCCATCAGCCATAGCAATGCTCTGCAAGCCAAGCGCGGCAATGCATGCAACATATCTTTCCTGATCACCGCGCTCATGGCGACACCCCCGCCGACCAGGCCGAGCAGCCATTTGCGCTACACGCACGCACCCAATAGGTCAGTGCGGCGGTAGTCCCCACCCCGGTTCGCCTGATGCTGGTGGCAGCGCCGTTGTTGAAGACGACTGGCACCGCCGTGCCTTTCTTTTCCTGTACCTCATAGTAGACAGCACCGTACGAAGCGGACCACTTTACGAGCGCCACTGTCGTCTGCAGCTCTTCATCGCGGAACCGGCTGACCGATAACCCGGTCGGTGTAGCCGGAATAGCCGGCGGCACATTCACCACCGTGGACACCTCTGCACTCCATGGGCCGCAGCCGCCGGCATTGCAGCCACGCGCGACGTAGCCATAGGTCGCATTGGCTTTTCCGCTGACGCTCAGCGAGGTGGTTGGCGCATCGTGCACCGATACCCAGCTGCCGCCATTGACTCGCTCCCACAGGTGATAGCTGGTGGCCGCGCCTACCGACGACCAACTCACCGTGTAGGCACCCGTCATATTCGACGCCGGCACCGACGCCGAAGGAGCCGCGGTTGGCGGCAACACCACCGACGTCGTCACCGTGGCCGAGACGGGACCGCACCCCGCTGCATTGCAGGCGGTGGCTCGATACACGTAGTTACCAGCCGTCTTGCCGCCGACCGAGGTGCTGGTGCCGCTGCTGTTGTAGATGGTGGTCCAGCCACCGCCCAGCGCGCTTTCCTCCAACTGGTAGCGGGTTGCGTTCGCTACCGCCGACCAGCTGATGCCGTAACTGCCCGTGTTGTTCAGTCCCGGCGAACTGACGCTGGGCGCACTGGCCGGCGCATACAGCACGCTGATCGATGTTGTGCCGGAGTAACCGGTGCAGCCGGCCGGATTGCAGGCCCTCACTCGATAGGCATAGCTACCCGTGGCCTTGCCGCTGTAAGCATTCGAGGTCGACGCGCCGTTGTAGGCCAAGGCCCATGCGGCACCGTTGGCGCTTTCTTCCAACTGATAGCTGGTGGCGCCGACGACCGCGCTCCAGGACGCCGTATAGCTGCCGCTGTAACTGCTACCCGGCAGGCTCAGCGTGGGCACCGTGCTGGGCGGCAACTCGACCGTGACCGTCGCTATTCCGCTCCAACCGCCACACACGGTCGGATTGCAGGCGCGCACGCGGTAACCGTACACGCCGCTGGTCTTGCCCGCTATGGCCTGGCTGACTGCTGCACCGGAATAAGCCCCTTGCCATGCGCCGCCATTGGCTTGCTCCTGCAATTCATAGCGACTGATCGAGGGCACCGCCGACCACTGCACTGTATAGCTGCCTTGCGTGCTGTAACCGGGGGCGGTCAGTGCCGGCACGCCGGGGGCCACTGCCACATTCACCCGCGCCACCAGGCTGCCCGCCAAGTGGACGAACTCGGTGTTCTTGCCCAGGCGTGCATTTTCCTGCCGGCGCAGCACGCCATCCTGGCCATACATCGACAGGATGCTTCCTTGCGCCGAACTATTGGACACGCGACGGCCATGTCCGTCGTAGCGGTAAGTTTCCTTGCCCGTGGCTTCTCTTAACCGATTGCCGAAGTCGAACACATATTGCTGCCCGTTCTTGTTTCGCAGATTGCCGCGCTCGCCATACGACAAGCCGACGATGGTGGCATTGGCTGAGTTCTGGATGCCCAACAGCCGATTGGTCGCCGGCTCGTAATAATAGTTCGCATAGTCCTTCACGCCTGCCAGCTTCCAAGACTTCAGGTTATCCAATGCGTCGTAGGTGAAGCGATGCCAGTGGTCGCCACCGAACGACACCGATCCCGCACCGGTCAGCCGATCCAGTCCGTCGTACTCCAACAGCCGGCTGTAATTGCCTCCTTGCACCAGATCATGGACGTGGGTTGGGTTCGCGTTGCGGTCGTACCAATATTCGTAGCCGGTGACATTACCCGAACGCACCTGCAAGGGCAGCTGGCGGTCGTTCTGCGTCATCGTGTGCACGATCCCGTTGCCGTAGGTGAACTGCTTGATCGCCCCATTGGGGTAATAACTCACCCCGGTGGCATAGCTGCCGGCTTGGGTCGGTTGCCCCAACGCATTGGGTGCAAAGCCTACTTGCAGTCCGCTGGGATACGTCAGGCTGGCCAGTGCACCGTGGGCGTCATAGCCGTAGTTCAGCGACCAGCTGTACACACCGGGTTGGGTCACGTTCTCGGACGTCAGCATCCGCCGCTTGTTGTAGCCGTAGGCATTGATGACCGGATCGCCCCCGTTGCTGTTATAGGTGGTGATCTGGGCGGGCAAGCCATCAGCGGTGTAATCCCAAACCTGATTGCCTACGCCGTCCGGGAAGCTCAACGTCTTGGTCCGGTTGCGGGCGTCATAGGTCCAGTCCACGGCTCGACCTGACGCCCAGGCTTCGGGATGATTGCAGCTGGTGATATCGCCGAAGCCCTGGAGGCCCGTGGCCGATTTGGTCAGGTTACCGGCGAAGTCGTAGCCATACACTGTCGCACCGGTTTCCGGCTCGATGGCTTTGCAGAGCTGTTGGTCGGCCTGATAGACGTAGCGCCTGGTCACCGATTGGCTGCTGTCGGCATTGCGCCGGATCAGCGCCGTGGGCTTGCCGAAGATGTCCCGGCTTATGTCCGTGAACGCGCCTTCGGGGTGGCTGATCATCACCGGGCTGTCGTAGCTGGGCTGATCGAAGACCTGGAAGCTGGAGGTGGTCTGGCCGCTTTTGGGATTGGTGACTCGGACTTGGTTGTTCGCAAGATAATCCGTCAGCGTCGTCAACGGGCCGTGCTCGCTATCTTGCGAGACCGATCTCACCCGGCCCAGGGCGTCGTAGATCGTCCAGACGCCCGTCGCGGCTGCGCTACTGGTGCTCGGGTAGGCCGCAAACGTGGCGCGCCCTTGATGATCGTAGGTGAAGCGGCTGAAGCGTTGTGTTCCGCCGACATTATTCACGTCTAAATCGGCAACCAACAACGGACGCCAGAGTGCATCGAAGTAGGACACCTTGTAGCCATAACCGGTACTGACCGTCTGTCGCCAGTGGCCAGCCGGCACGCCCCACTCCGGCGTGGCGACCGGTTCGAAGGTCTGGGTAGTGGGATGCCATAGGCCGCCACACACACCGGCTGTCTCCGACGGATAATCGATCCGCGACAACCGGCCCATCAGATCGTAGTCGTAACAGGTTTTCGCACCGACCTCATCGGTGACCGACCGGACCCAACCGGCATCATCGACCACCGCCGATTGGGTATGGGTATCCGCATAGGTAATGAGCTGCGGAATGCCGCGCTTCCAACTACTCAGCGTGGTGACGTTGTTGTTGCCGTCCTTGACGGTGGCCACCGTGCCATCGGCGTTATAGGTCAACGTCTGCTGCAGCTTGCCGAAGCGTCTCTGTTGCAGCGGCAACGCGGTGTTGGGGTCGAATATGATTTCGGCGGATACCAAGCCGGTATTGACGTTGATTGTCTTGCTGGCCTGGCCCAGGACCCACTTGCTGAAGTTGTAGTAGTACTCGGCGGTGTCGGTGCGGCTGTACCAGGGACTGGATCGGGTCTCGCGCGTGGGACGCGCGAATGCGTCAAAACACAATACTCCATCGCAACCAGAGTCTACTGTTTTAGTGTAAGTCACGCCCTCGCGAACCTGCGTCGTCGCTTTGACGGGGCGAATCAAATTGGCCATTGCATTGGGAAGATGAAGCAACGTTGTCCCTGCCTGCGCAGGAAACTTCTGCGATGTGACTTCAGAGTCCTGGACATATGCCTGAGCAGACACATGCTGGGTCACCCCTGCGGAGTCCTTGATGGTCGTAGACAACAAACGGCCTTCATTTAGCCCATACATAATTCCATATTCGTAAAGCGTCTTGACACCGTCGGGTGCCGTCACCGTAGTAGTTTTGGAAGGTACGCACGATGGGCAAGGATCACTGGAGGTTCCGCTGGTATAAATTCCACGCGCGCCTACGCCAATGGAGTAGTCCCAGATCGCGGGAGTTAGACCTGGACCAGTGACTGTCTTCTTACGTAAAGAGTAAGTATCAAAGAAATGGGGAATGTACGGAATGAGTTCAGGCACGCCCGGCGGGGTGTCGCATGGATGAATGGGAGTGTGAGCGCGATAACGGCGCGAATGCGAAAAATCGAACAGCGCGGACGCACCCCAAGGCGCGGTGACTTCCAAACTGAAAGCCCCGTCCATTCGGTCAGGCTCCGACCTGCAATTATTGTTCTGCCCACCATCTGGTGGCTGCTCGCGCAGTGGCATCAACGTACCACTGGCCACGCGGTATCCCCAGGCCGATGCGTCCGGTCGCTGGACAGAGCGCAGCCGATAATCACCCGTGGGCGTTGGGTAGGCCTCGCTCCATTCGTAGCTGTAGGTCCAAGTCCGCCCATTGGCAACGGCACTTGTTAGTCGCCCATCCGTATAGTTGAGCGTTATCAGGCGGCCATCGTTGGACTCGATACTAGTAAGCAGATCGCCTGTGTAGTTGTACTTGACCCAGTTACCGAAGCGATCCTCCACGCGTGTCGCCATCAGATGGACGCGCGTGCGACCGATATAGTTCATGATGGTCTGTACCATGACCTTGTAGCCCTTGATGGGGTGGGTCACGGCATGATCGAAGTAATACTTGGTGCCATCAGGGGTAATCGCAAAGAAGCCCTCCCCCGGATAGCCATTTTTCGTTGCCGGCAGGCAGCCCAGGCGAGTGAAATCGCGCGTGATCCAGGGATAGCTAACGCCATCCTGCACCGCAGGAATCTTGGTTTCCGTGTTTAGCAGAAGCTCCTGGTCGCCTGCGCCCGGCATGTGCATGTGATAGCCGTGCCAGATTTCATGATTGGTTCCCGCATTCTCCACGCCGTTGATTACGGCTGCGGCATCCGCGATTGCTGGAATGGAACAGCGGCTATAGGGCGAGGCGCTTTTCGTCTTCCAGCCCTTGTCGACGTAGAACTCACCAGAGAGACGCGGGGTGTCCAGTTCCCAGTCCGCTAGCCCAGGCAGACCATACTCTTTCCTGCGGTTGATCACTTTGAAATGGCGACTCAGCCTGACGAGTAAATCGTTGTTTCCCGGGAGATCGATATCAGTCGCACTGAAGCTCGTGCTCCCATCGTAAAGGCTCACGCTCTCGCCGAAGGAGTCGCCGGTCATGGGCGATATCACCTGAGCGGACTGAATCTTCTTGTTGTAGTCCTCGATGGGCTCGAGGTCATTGATTATCTGTGCCAGACAGCTGCTGGCAAAATAGAGCTGAAGTAGTATCAGCGCGGCAACATGCCGAAAATGGCGAATCACAAGTGACGCTCGCATATCGCCAGCTTCCTTAAACATTACTTATCCCCCATGTGATCCGTTAGTTAGCCAATGCGGGGTCGAGCCGTCAGAGGCCTAGCTACAAATTTCGTTGCCACTATCGACGCAGACCCAATAGGCCACACCGTCGCGCGTATCGATATCCCCGCCACAACCTACACGCTGCTTGAGCAACCAAGCAGACATCGGCACGCTTGCCTTGGCTCGCGCTGTAGCTCGCGCTGCGCTCTTTGATGAACCTCACGCTTTCTCTCTGGCCACAGGGCCAGGCCCCATTTCCCCGTTTCCGCGCAATATCCCCTCGCGGAATCCTACTGCGGAACATATCTCTCTCGAATTGCAAAAGGAAGACTGGAATTCTGGTAAACGTATGTACCAAGCGTTACAAGTCGACATCTACGAAACATCGCCATACGTGTCGGGACAGCTGTATGTCTTTTTTAGACGCGAGGAAGCTGAGATCGAGTTGACCCGGATCGCAGTAGTGGCGAGGCCGGATACTACGTTGTCAACTATCGTGGGTGTTGCTGCTGATATAGCCGTCCTGTAGGGAGTTGCGCACGCATGCCAATGGGAGAGTCGCGACTGGAAACATCAACGTCGCGACTTACGTCGCTCCCACAAGGGAAGCAACCGTACAAACGTAACGAGTGTTCTGCCCCTCCTGCCGGGCGGGTGGAGTGTTTGCGCGTGGATCATCGTTGCATCACGCGACCGGCCGGACCGCGTGATTAGCGCGTGATCCAGGCGTGATCCACCGGTGATGTCCGCGGCGTAGCGTCGCCCCGACATCTGCCGCCGGAGTCGCCCGAGATGGCCCTACTCGAAGACCGCACCGCCGTTTTCATCGTTCGCGTGTGGTGCGAGCGTGGCGATGGAGGTGCTGATGTCAGCGAATGGCGCGGCTCGGTGGAGCACATCCAAAGCGGGCAGCGCGCGTTCTTCCGCAACCTCGAGGCGGTGCTGGAGTTTGTCCGTCCGCATCTGGAAGGCATCGGCATCGATGCGCAGCAGCGCTTCTGGGAGCGCATCTCCTCCGCGCTGGACGACCCGCCTCCGGGCGCGCCCGTCGACATTCCCATTCCCTCCGCGGACGCGCCCCCCACGGGCGAACCATCCGTCCCCTCCCCTGTCGTCCTGCAAGCCAGGAGTCCGTCATGATCCGCATCCGTGCCAACCGCGAATCGATCGACGATCGCTTCAGCGTGCTCGGGTTCACCGTCAACGCCGACCAGCCGCTGTACGAGGTCGGGCTGGCCACCGATCCTGAGCTGTTCAAGCCCGAGCACCGTGCGCAGCGCACTGCCGGCAACTTCTACGCAAGTCCCTTGCAGGGTACGCAACCGCGCAGCGATGCGGTGTATCTGGTGCCGCCGTCCGTGGTGGCGCGATTCGTTGGCCAACCGCGGCTGTACTTCGGCGTGGCGACGTATGCGGATACCGATCGCAGCAAGCCGATCACCGTGCGCCGCCCCGACAGCGGCCACATGTACGTAAGTCTGCGCGGACTGACCGAGCGTGGCCTGCGGCGCGGCGTTCGCAACGGCAACGGTGGCAACGGCGCCAACTACGGCACGCCCACGCCAGCGCCCACCTGGGGCGGCGACACAGCGACTGACACCGCCGCCAACGCGGCACCGCCACAGAACGGCAACGGTGCGGGCACTACCGCCTCTCCTGCTCCTTACAGCGATGGCTATTCCGATGAGTTGTGGCGGCAACCAGCCGCAGGGGCTACAGCGCCCGCAGCGGCGCCGACCGGCGCGGCCGTTCCCGCGGCCACCGATCCGGCAACCGCCACTGCCCAGGCACTCCGCGGTAGCGGGCAGTCGTACGCACGCAACGGGCAGTCGCAATTCCGCGCCTCACCGCAGCGCAGTAACTACGACGACGGCTTCGGGCCAATGCCGGTCGTGCACCGTGCTTCGCGCCCCGCCTCCGCTGCACCGACCGCCCGCGCGATGCGCGTGGTCTCGAGCTACTACAACGCGAGCGATTGGCTGGATGCGCTGCGCACCCAGATCGGACTTTTCGCCACCAGCGCGCAGTGGTGGGCTGGCGTGGAGAACACCACGGTCATGCCACACAGTGCGATCTGCCAGGCGCGCGCGGTCGACGGCAGTGCCGAAGGCGGCCAGCACGGCAGCGCGTTCTTCATCGCCCCCAACCTGCTGCTTACAGCGGCGCACGTAGTCGATGGTCAAAGCGAGCTGATCATCGTGCCGGGAAAGAACGGTGCGGGAAGCGGTGGCGCGAACGAACCATTCGGGCGATTCCACGTGTCGGCCGCGGACATGGTCATGCACCCCTCGTACGTAGCGTCGAGCCGCGACTTCGACATGGCATTGATTCGCGTGCCCGCGGCGAACGCTTCGTCCAACTATTTCGAACTGGTCGAGGAACTCACCCAGTCCCGGCCCGAGGGCGTGGTGGTATCCGGCTATGCCGCGTATTCCGACCCACAAGGCATCATCGACAGCATCGTCAATGCGACCATCGACGCGGACAAGCAGCACATGCACGGCGGCTACATCCGTTCGCTGCCTACCGACGAAACGTTCGACTACGACCTGCAATCACTCGGCGGCACCAGCGGCTCGCCGGTGTACTACATCGAGAATGGCGATGCGCCGCGCACGCATATGGTCGGCGTGCACGTGGCCGGCCATAGCGACACAACGAACCTGGGCTGCCGGATTACGCCAGCCAAGTTGGCGTGGATCCGCCAGCAAGCGGCCGCGTGGAGCCAGTCGCTCACCTTCTCGCTCGGCGCGCGGGCGCTATCCGACGACGCCCTGACCGCAGACGACACAGGCTTTGATGACGCAGAGCGTTATACGCACGTGCCAGAGCCGGTCGAGGCGGAGTTCGCCGAAGCGCAGGCACTGCGCACGCGCGCCTTCAACACGCCCACGCCCGACTATCCTGGCGCCAGCCGTTTCGTGCCCGCACACACGCGCAACTTCCGCGCTGGCCGGCGCCAGGGCACGGTTATCGATCGCATCGTCATCCACATCACCGCCGGTGGGCCGCGCATCGATGGCACTATTGCATGGTTCCAGGACGGCGAACGGCGCAATGCCACCACCGGCGAACAAGCCGGCCCCAGCAGTGCGCACTACATCATCGGCCGCGATGGCGAGGTGGTGCAGATGGTGCGCAATGCCGACACCGCTTACCACGCATCCAGCGCCAATAGCCGCAGCATCGGTATCGAACACAACGCCAACAAGCCCTACCGGCTCAACCGGCGCGACCTGCCGCCGACCATGGAGCAGTACCAGGCGTCGGCGCACCTGGTCGCATGGCTCGGCGCGCAGTACGGCATTCCGCTGGATCGCACGCATATCGTTGGCCACATCGAGGCAACACCTGGCGACAACCACGATTGCCCGTCTTCGTACTGGGACTGGGACACGTACATGCAATGTGTGCAGCTGGCCGCCCAGGCGCTGGCGCAGAACAGCTCCACCGGCCAGGTGCCGGCGACATCGCAGGGGCTGCGCAATCGCGTCCCGGTGCGCACCTACAACGCCGATGCGACACGCTTCACATGGCCCGCTTCGCTCGCCAGTGGCGGGCATTGGGTACAAGCCTTCGCCAACGAGTACAACCAGCGGCTCGACGAAGGTGCGTACGGTGCGCCGGCGCCCGATCCAACCCAGTATCAGCCCGCGGAAGATGCGGATGCGCGCGCGCGGACCCGCACCCGTACCGATATCGTGGAGCGACTGGGCCGCGACCTGCAGTCCTCAACGGATCGCATGCTGATTCAACGCGACGTGTTGGCGCTCGCCACGGCAGTCGCAATGCAGGTGCTGGAACTCGTCGGCGACCGTCTGCCGGCCACGCCCTACGCGCCTTTGTCGACCGATCCAAGTCAGTGGCCCGCAACACCCGGCGACAGCATCGTGCCCGGCATGCTGCCGGCCATCAGCCGACGCATCGGTATGTTCCTGGCGTGGATGGATGCGGGCGTGCAACAGGCCAACGCCGACGTCGCCAGCCGCATTGCCGCGCATCGTCAGCAATGGGATGAAATGAATGGGTTGATCGGAGGCGCCGGCACCATCCTGGGCCTCGCGCCCGGTCTCGGCGAAGCCGTCGCCATCGTCCAGCTCGTAGTACAGGCCGCGATGCAGGCGGCAACCCCCGACTTCGACCGACCGCAGACCGACCTGGCCGGTGCGATGACGTCCGTTCGAACGGCGTACCGCAGCGTCGCCGCTTCGCTGCTGCGCGGGCTGATTCTCGCCCGCTATCCTGGTGTGCAGGTCATCGACATGCCGCTGCAGCCACAGCTCGAATCGCTGATCGAGGAACATGCTGCGCACGCGCTGCGCGGCTGGCAGGACGAGCTTCGTTTCCTCGGCGTAGGACTGGACACGATGGCGCAGTCGCTTGGCCGCAGTTCCCCGCCACGCAATCGCCCCGTCGCGCGTCCGCGCGCAGCGCACCCGCCGGTGGCGCGCGCGCAGGAAATCATCACGCCTTACTACGACCCGTCCGATCCGGCCACGGCGCTGCAGTGCCAAAACAACGCCTTCAGTCAGGCGATGGAGGAATGGTTCGTCGGCGTGGACAGCACCTATGCATTCCCGCATTCGGCTATCTGTCATCTGCAGATGTGGGACAGTGCCGGTAACGACGCCGGTGCTGGTAGCGGCTTCTACATCGGAACGAACCGCATCCTCACCTGCGGCCACAACCTGGTCGATGCCGCGAGCGTGACCATCACGCCCGGCATGAACGGCGCCGGCGTCAAACCGTTCGGCGACTGCACCGTGACGGATGCTTCCTGGCGAGTCCCGCAGAAGTACCGCGACAACCGCAGCTTCGACAACGACATCGCGGTCATCGACAACGTGCCGATCGCGGCACCGGGCGGCGCCTACTTCCAGTTCCTGCATGCCACGCCTTCCAGCCATATGCCGCTGGTGGTCTGCGGCTACTCCGCACAATCGCGCAGGGTGCCGGACCTCACCGCAGCCATCGACGGCTACAAGCAGCACTTGCACGGCGGCTATGCGCGCGATATGCACACGCACGAGACCATCGACTATCCCATCCTGTCGCTGGCCGGCGCGAGTGGTTCGCCTGTGTACACCTTGCGTGACGACGGCAGCGGCCTGCAGGCGCATGTATGCGCGGTGCACGTCAGCGGTACCCGCGCGACCAGCGATGGTGTCAACACGGGCTGCTTCATCACGCCAGCGAAAATAGATTTCATTGAAAACCGCGCCACCACGTTCGGCTACCGCGGTCCGCGCGCATTGTCGGCGGAAGGTGTCGAGCACCGCGTCGCCTTGGTTCCCCAGCCCGACAAGAACGCGTGCTGGGCGGCGTCGATGACGATGCTCAAGTCGTTCCGCAGCGACGCATCGTTCGACCCCGAAGCCTTCGTACGTCAAGCGGGCGGATCGCTGGCGACTTCCTACGGCTGGGATCAGCTTGAGCGCGTGCGCGACCACTACGGCTTCCGCGTCATCGAGCAACCGTCCAACGCCAGCCTGTACCACACGCCCACGCAATGGGCGCAGTGGTTGCGCGACTTCGGACCGCTGTGGGTGGTGATCGTCGGCGCGCCGCACGCGGTGGTGATCTCCGGTATCCGCGGCGACCTGAGCAACGCGGCTGGCACGGACGTCTACGTACTCAATCCATGGGACACGACCACGGCGTTCGACAACGACGCGGTCGCGTTCAACCCGCCCAACCGCGGCCATGAAGGCTGGATGTCGTTCGAAGCATTCGCCGCCGATTTCGGCAACATGGCCCAGCCCGACTACGGTAACTGGCGCGTGCTGCATTTGCCGGCAACTACCGCGCAAGCGCAGTCGCTGAACGCGCGTGGGCGCTATCGCCTGGCGCCACCACCGGCACCACTGGGGCGCGCATTGTCAGACGGTGCGCCCGAGCCCATCGAACCCACGCGCGTACCGGGCACCCGGATGAGCGTGATACGCGGCAGCGCAGGCGCCAGCCGTTGGGCGCTGGATCAACTCGAAGGCCGCAAGGCGCCGCAAGCACTGGTGCCGTCGGCGTCGTCGCTGCAGCCCACCGATGTGGTGATCGACCTTGGCGAATGGCCCGCGTTGGAAGGCCAGGCCGCACCACTACCGCTCACCGTTCGTTTCCGCAGCGAAGCCGATGGCTCGGTGGGTGACGTCGCCATCATTGCCGGCGCGCCGACGCAGCTCGGCTATGGCGTGGAAGTGGCCGCACGCATCGATGACGCACCTGATGCCGATGGCGTGGCCACGCTCAAAGTGAGCATCGACGTGCGCTTCAGCGGGCTCGCGCAAGGCGCACCCGCCGCGCGAATCGACTTGCGCTTGCTCGGCAACGGCCGCTACGAGCGCAGCAACCGCTGGACCGATACGAGCCTGGCGGCCTGAGAAGCCCCATGTCCGCCCGCCCGCCCGTCAACGGAACGCCAGCCCGCGGTGGGATCTTCCCGCCCGGCATGGCGCGCGAAGCGCAGGCCCGCAGCCCACGCTCGTACGCGCTGGCCAACGGCGATGAGCCGGCACCCGCGGCCGCCACGCCGGCCAAGCCGCAGGCTACCGAGACCATCGCACGGCGCGCTGGCGCGATGGTCGACGAAATCGACTTCCCCGGTTTTGTCGCCCAACTCGTGCATGGCACCTTCGACGCGATCGTCGACGCATCGATCCGGCAGATGGAGAGCTATTCGGAACTGGTCAGCGCGTGCGCCAAGACCGTCGATGAGTTCACCGAAGCGAACGTCACCCCCAATCAGGCACGCGACTGGCTGGCCACCCGCTACCCCGGCGACGTGGCGCTGCTGTTGCCCGATGGTGCGGAACGCAGCGAACCGCAGATTGCACCCCGTACCGAAGGCCTGACCCCGGCGTGGCTGGCCGACTACGGCGTCGAAGGCGAAGAACTGACGCCAGAACTGCTGGAGCAACGCGTCCTGCCGCAGGTGCGCAAGAGCATCGGCACCGAGCGCCACCAACTTCTGTCGACGATGGTGCTGCTGGGTTTGAACCGCGTGGCCGTGCGCGATGGCAGCATCAGCGCCAAGGTGATGTTCCGCGCCGCCGCGCGCGACGCCGCCGGCGTGCAGTACGCCACCGCCAGCGACCCGAAATCCGTTAATAACTGGGGCGAACGCGGCTCGCAAAGCTATGCGGGCCAGAGCTCGACCATGGTGTCGACGCTGGCCGTCAACGCGCAGAACGAATCCAGCGTGCGCGCGGATCTCTTCGGCGAGGTCAAGCTGAACTTCGTCAGCGAGACGTTGCCCCTGGACAAACTGGTGGACCCGGTGAAGGCATCACTGGTGCAACGCCACGCACCAGCATTGCGCGCCGCCATGCCTGCCCCATTGCCGGCGACGCCGGTGCCGGCGGCACCCGCTGAAGGAGCCGCGTGATGCTGCGCGAACTCCATGATCTGTTGAATGAGTTGCACGACGGCCTCAACGCCATCGAGGTGCATGGCGGCGTGCGGCTATCGAACGTCGACATGACGCTGCCGCTCGAACTGCGCCCCGTGTTTCGCGATGGCGGCTGCGTGCTGCTTGCGGACGTACCGCGGCAACGATCAATAGATGCGTGGGTGACTAGCCCGTCGAAGCTGGTGATCGGATGGAGCGCCGATGCTGGTGCGCTCGGCTCGCCTTCTTCAACTGGATACGCCGCAACTGGGCATGCCATGACTGGGCAAGCAACCCCACCCGGGGAGCGCTTCTCATGAGCGCCCAGATGCCTTCTTTCGTGCAAGACTCGGGCGTGCCGTTCGACATGTTCATCCAGGCGCTCACCGAGCAGCTCGACAAGGCGCAGGCGTCGATGGCGATCAAGGCCCGCGTCGGGCGCATGCCGATGACCTTCGCGGTCAAGGATGTCTCCATCGACCTGCGCGCGTTCGTGCAGATGGTTGACGACGAAGTGTATCTGCGCCCAGCGGGCCCGGGTGAGTCGGATGCCAGCACCATCAAGCTCGCACTCACCACGATCACCAAGGCGATGGTCGAGGAGAACGCGATCGACTTCAAAGCCGAGGATCCGAAATTCAACCTCAAGGAAGCGCTGGGCGACGGAATTTCCGACGATGAGCAGCGCCGCCTGGAACGCATCGGCGTGCGCACCATCACCCAGCTCAACGAACTCAAGGCCACCGCGGGTACCGATGTCATCGCACGCCTGTCGCGCATGCCGGTCAACCGCTTGCAACAGGCGATGATGCGTGCCGCGGCGCCGCGAGTGACGCGCGTGGAGCGCAATGGCCACGGCGAACGCGTGCACCTCAACGCACCCGGCCTGCGCGCGGGACGCCTGCCGTTCGTGCGTGCCGCGGGCAGCGCGGTGCCGGTGGTTTCCGCCAGCGATGGCGAGATCGTGCTGGCGCCAATGGCCACGCAAATGGGTTGCGAGGCCGAAGTGGATTTCGGCGACGGCGAGTTCGCCCGAGTGCAACTCACTGAAGGCCGTCTTGGCCACTGGGACGTCGCGCCATGAACACTCATGCCATGAACGCCCGCACCGTTCCCCGCCGCCTGCTGCTGACGCTGAAACTAGGCGAGATGCCCGAACACGTACCAGGCCTGCGTGCCGTGCGCGGATTCGGCACGCCGGAAGCCGACTACGTCGATGGCGGCATTATCGACCGCATCCTGCGTCACCATGGCGGCGCCATTCGCGCCGCCCGGCTGCACAGCGCGCGCGTGCGCCGCGCCGAGCGGAGCAATGTCATTGGCGCTCGTCGTTTCGATGATGCCGAGCAGCTCAGCGGCGTGGCGCGCGTGTTGCGCATTGAAGTGCGCGAGGTCGACCGGATGCAGTCGCTGATGGCCGCGCTGGCGGAGCTGCCGATGGTCGAACGCGTGGGCGCGGACTACCTGTGCCACGCACCCTTCGATGCACCCGTCATCGCCGACGGTGCACACCGTGCGGGCAACGCGGCCTGGGCACACGAGGCCATCCGCCTGCCGCAAGCACTGCGACTGGAACCGGGCGACCCGGCGATTGTCGTGGGGCTCGCCGACACCGGTGTGGCCATGCGTCACGCCGAACTCGACACCCGGGTACGTGCCGGCTTCGACAGTGTCGATCTGGATCCTGAAGCCGTCGGCGGACTCACGCTGGTCGGCGATTTCCGCCACCGCGGCCAGCGCCCGGACGACGATGTCGGCCATGGCACCGGATGCGCGGGCATCCTCGTCGCGCGCGGCGCCGGCATGCCGTCGGGCGGCGCAGGTCTCTGCGGCCTGACACCCGTGCGCGTGCTCGGCGCGGCGGTCGGCGCGGACGCCAGGCGCTTCGGCGTCGGAGCGCTGGACAACATCGACGCTGGCATGAAGCGGCTGGTCGATCTTGGGGTCAAGGTCATCAACATGAGCTTCGGTACACCCGACTCGCTGCTCACCGGCGACGCGCCGCGTCCGCACGAGGAAGTCATCCGATACGCACTGGCGCGTGGCGTGATCCTGGTGGCGGCCAGTGGCAATTCAGGCCTGGAAGAGCGTTTCCATCCGGCAGCGCACGAGGGCGTGATCGCGGTGGGCGCGGTGGACGAAGCACTGAAGCCGTCATCCTTCAGCACACGCGGTGAGCACGTGGCGCTATGCGCTCCGGGCCGAGACATCGTGACCTGTGGTCTGGACGGCTACCAGCGTGCCACCGGCACCAGCTTCGCCGCGCCGTTCGTGGCGGCGGTGTGCGCGTTGATGGCATCGCGCGCGCAGCGCCGCGCCTGGCCGCTCAGCGGCGAGGACTGCAAGCGCCTGCTCATCGGCAGCGCACGCCCGTTCGCGCGCGCCGGCGTCACCGGCTGCGGCCACGGCGTGCTCGATGCCGCCGCCGCACTGCACGCGCTCGACGACGACATCGATCTGCACCTGCGCGACGCCGACACCGGCGCCGCTTGGCGTGAGCCTTCCCCCGCGCCCGTGACGGCGTGACATCCGAGGAGACTGCAATGGCGACGAAACGAAGTCCTAAGAAGTCCGCAACTCGGAAAGCGCCGGGACTCAAGGCAATGAAATCCGCTGCCAAGGCCAAGCCCCGCGGCAACGCCACCGGTGCAAACGCACCACCGCCCGACTCGGCTGCCGCCGCGAGAGGCACTTCCCGCAACACCCCTAACCACGATGAGAGAAACGCCATGAACCGCATCCTGCTGGTCGATCTCGGCGAGCGCGAGCACAAGACCCGTGAGGAATTGCGCGGACGCAAGCTGAAGTACGAATCCATTCTTGCCAACAAGAGTCTCGACGGTCTCAACCCGACGCAACAGCGCGAGTACGAGGCCATCAAGAAGACGCTCGCCAGTGACATCACCGCCGACCCGTTCTACCAGGTGGTCGCCGAAACGGTGACGCAGCGCCCGTGGAAGGAGTTGGCCACCGACAACGACTTCGTCCATCTGTACGGCCTGTTCGGCAGCCAGCGCATGTCCGGAAAGCTGCTCGATGAGCTGCGCGAGGGCGAGCGCGAGATCGCCGGCATCGCCGGCCTGCTGCAACTGGACAACCACGTCGAGATCGCGCGCGACAAGGGCGGCCTGGTGCGCCACGTCAGCACCGCGCAAGGCGAATACCGCGCCAACCGCGCGCTGTTCGATGCCGCGTTCCAGCAGCTCTCGGCGCAGTACGTGGTCAGCATCCAGTCGCAGATCGACGCGGGGTTGATCGACGCCGACATCATCGGCTGCGAAGCGCCCAGCGGCGATCCCAACGAACGCCGCGACCCGGTCAGCACCGACCGCGCGTTCCGTCCCAGCGGCACCGACAAGGTGTGCGCGCTGTCGGCGCGCAACGTGGCCGCGATGGTGCGGCGCATGGCCGCCACCGGCGTCACCGCCAACGATCCATGGCTGACCAGTCGCATCCAGAACGGTTACGACATGCAGTCCGGCGTGATCGAGGGTGCGCCGATTTCCTCGACGGAGATTTCGTTGCCGGAGTTCGACGACGCCACCGACCAGGTCGCCGTGCGCGAGAACCTGCTGGGCGCGCAGGCCGTCGCATTCGCGGCGCACTGCGAGGACATGAACATGTTCCAGGTGGTCGAGAAGTGCGTCGACCTGTTCCGCACAGGCCTGCTGCCGATCAGCCGCGGCAAGGCCGGCGACTATCTGTATGGCTACCTGAAGAAGTCCGCTGAACGCATGACGCAGAACGAACGGCTGGATCTGTATCGGCAAGTGCTCGGACGCAACGAGGGCGATCCATCGACTCCCGGCAATCCGGAATACAAGGAGCTGTGGCTGCGCTTCATCGCCGCGGTATCCAACTTCGGCAGGCAGCTGTCGGTGGACCGCATGCTGCGCACCAACGTACCGGTTTCGGTGTCCCAGGAGCAGGTGCGCAAGGCCGGGCGGGATCTGGCCGCCAACCTGTCGGTGCACAGCTTCGGCATCGTGCGCTTCGCCGCCGCCGAACTGCAGCAGACGATCCTGGAGTTCCGCGACGTGCTGTCGGACCAGGAACTGCGCGGATGCGTGGGCGCGCGCGACATGTGGCAGTTCATCGACCAGGTCAATGCCAACTACCTGGGCGGGTTGCGCAACACGCACCAGCACCGCACGCAGGCGCGTTCGAGCGCGGTCGTCATCCGCTGGCTGGCCAACCACAGCGATCGGCTGGCCGGGCGCTACGGCGAGGTCATCAGCGTCAACGCGCTGACCAATCCGCAGATGAGCGGCAGCGACCAGCCGATGCTCAACCCCAACGATTGGGACCTGGTGCAGGCATGCGAGCAGTGGCTCGCCGTCGAAGGCGTACAGACCGCCAGCGTCGAGCAGTACTCGCAGTCGGCGCTGTCGCCGCCGATTCCCAGCCGGCCGATAGGAAACGGCAACGGCCTGCCTCCGGAGGCGCGCGCCGTGCTCGACCAGGCGGGCTTCAGCCTGCCCGGCCTGTGATTCCCGGCCTGTAGACAACCAGCTCGCAACCCACGTGACCCTGACCGACCCCGGAGCCTAGCCATGAACGTCTCCACCTTCCCCGAACAGGCTGGCCCGCGGCCGGTCAAGCACCTGGTCACGCGCTCGCTGCAGTCGGCCGCGCGCGCGCTCGGCACGCGCGACCCGCTGCCTTACCTCGACAACCTCATCGAGCGCACGTTCTACCTGCCCGACGATGACTACTCGTACGCACAGAACTCGCTGGCACCGGGAGCGGTGCCTTACGAGCCGTCGTTCTCGGAGACCGAGCCAGGCAAGCTGCGCTTCACCATCGAACCGCTGGGGCCCAATGCCACGCCGATGGCACGACGCGACGAGGCAACCAGCGAGATGCGCCGCCTCGTCTCGCCGATCTTCGGCCGGGACGCGCTGAAATGGTTCGACTCCCGCAGCGAGGAGTGGCGTGGTTTCGGCGGCCTGTCATGGATGAACTACGGCGCCTGGTTCGGCAGCGCGTTCGACGAAGACGGACTGTATGCGGCGAAGGTTTACTACGAACTTCTCCCCACGCAGATCGATGCGCTTCCACCCAGCCTGGCCAACCTCACGCGACAGGTGATGACCGAAATGCCGAACCTGATGCCGATCTTCACCAGCATCGGCTGCAAGCGCGAAAGCGGCAGCCAGCGGGTGACATTTCTGCATCGTGGGCCCATGGCGGTGTCCGCACTCGGCCCGTTGATGAACCGGCTTGGCATCGGCCATCAGCTGCCCAGCCTGATGCGCATCGTCGGCGTGGCGCTGGGAGGACGATTCGAACTGCCGCCCGGTGGCGTGCTGTTGGGCGTGCGCGAGGCTCCCGAAGGAGCGGAACTCAAACTTGAATTGCTGCTGGCGGCTATCCCCGACCTGCCCTCGCGCTTTCTCGACTTGCTCAAGCTCGGGCTGTCGGAACGACCACGGCAGTTGGCCGCGCTCTCGCGCTGGCTCGAAGCCTTCGGCATGGATGCCGGCGACGAGGGCCATTTCTCGGTGCTGAGCATTCGCGTCAACCCGGTCTCGCCGGCACGCATCAGCCTGTACGTGCGCCCGATCGAGTTCGAAATGCGCGACGCCTTGGAGGAAGCGCGCACGCTCTGGTAGCGCCCAGCCAGCGCGGCGGTTCTTGTTCTGCTTCCGCTCGGCACGTACACACCCACGCGACGTTCCATCGCTCACCGATCCATCCGGAGCCCGCCATGTCCACCGCTCGCGCCTCGCTGTTTCCACCCGGTACGCGCACCTATACGCCCCCGGCGCCTGCGACCGACGCCCGGACGCCGGTACGCCAAGCCGTGCGCAACCTGCTCGAGGCGAGCCCTGCCTTCCGGCAGCTTTCGCCCGACGCGCAGCGCAGCCTGGCGCAGGGCATGGTGCGCATCGGCGAGGAACTGGTGGCACCGCGCGGCGACATCGCCCGTCCCAGTGCGCAGGTGCGCGCCTTGGCCGGTGAGACCGACGACAAGCACACGCCGCCCGCGACGCCGAAGTTCGATGCGCAGGGCGCGCGTGAAGGCGCGGCCGTGGCCGGTGCGCTGTTGCAGCAGGTCAACTTTCCCGACTTCTGCGCCGGTCTCATCAACGGCGTATTCCATTCCATCGTGCAGACCTCCATCGAGCAAATGGAGGCTTACGCCAAGCTGGTGTCGGATGTTTCAAAAAGCCTCAGCGAATTCCGGGATGAGAACACCACGCAGAACCAGGGCCGCGATCAACTGGTGCAGAATTTTCCTGACGTGTTCCAGTTGCAGACGGGTGGCGACGATCCCTTCGGCTTCGGGTCGGGCGCCTTCAACGACGCGCCCGCTGCGCCGCAGCCGCGCGTGGTAGTGCGCGAAGGTGTGGACGAGGCCGCGGCGATCGCGCGCATCAACCAATCGCTGCCGCTGGACAAGCCCATCGAGACGCTCGACGATGAGCTCGTCGAAGCACTGTTGGTACCCGCCGCGCGCACGCAGATCGCCAACGCGCGCCAGCAACTCCTGGCAACGATGGTGACGCTGGGTATCAATCGCATCGTGGTCACCGATGGCGAACTCACCGCGAAGGTGATGTACGATTTCCAGGCGCGCGACAACTTCCAGTTCCAGCACACTGCGCAGGCATTCGACTACGGCAATGCCAGCGTGACGACAGAACAGGTCGCCAACGGCGCGATCATGCGCAGCGGCCCGACCACGACAATGGCGCGCCTGCCGGATGGCCGCGTTATCGAACAGCGCCGCGATGCCAGTTTCTATACCAAGGGCGATTACAAGAGCGTCAGCCAGCCGCTGATCTCCATGCAGTCGGTAACGCAGACCCAGGGCGACTCGCAGCTCACCGCCAAGGCCTCGCTTGCCGGCACGATGAAGGTGAAGTTCAAGAGCGACTACCTGCCGCTGGAGAAACTCGCTAATCCCGAGTCGATCGCCGCGATCCAGATGAACGCGCAGCCGGGCATGGTCAAGACGCTCGCCTCGCGCCCGGCGCCCGGCCAGGCCGCGACACCCGCGCCCGTGCCCGCCCCCACCGCCTGACTTTCGCAACGGAGCCTCCCATGTACGCCGCCGCGCAACGCGTTTCCAGCAGCGAACCCGGTTGGCTGGGCGATGCCACACTCGATGTGGTCCGCCCGCAGGTGCGCCGCATGCTGCAGTCTTCGCCGGGCTTCCGCGCGCTGCCCGCCCACGAACAACAGGAGATCGCGCGCAACATGGTTCGGGTGGCCTCGTACATGGCCAACCCGGACGACCTGGCGCGCCAGGAGCTCGGTTCCGGTGGCGGAGTGCTGGCGCGCGACGAACCATCGGCCGTCGCCACACCCGCCGTAGCTTCGCGCATGGCACCTACCGCGCGTGCGTTGGCCGGCGTCAACCAGCAGGCCATCAACAAGGCGACGGGCGGAGTGGGCCGGTCGGCCGGCGCCGATTTCGTCGATGCCTCCACCAGCACGCTGGGCAACAACGCACGAAAGCTGATGGAGGCGGTGGACTTTCCCAAGTTCGTCGGCGGCCTGATCCAGAACGTATTCCAGGCGATCGTCGATGCCACCATCCAGCAGATGCGCGCCTACGGCGAGCTATTGAAATCGGTGTCGCAGTCAGTGGACCAGTTCGCGCAGGACAACATCACGCTGGACAATGCGCGTGACTATGTCGCGGACAAGTTCCCCGACGCGCTCAAAGTGCAGGAAAACCCTGACAGCGGCGGCAAGATGCTGGCGATGGGCGACGTCGAGGACGTGGAAGCCACCATGGCACGCATCAACGCCGAGCTGGGACTGGCCCAGCCCGTCGAGGACATTTCCGACGAGGAACAGGAGCAGCGTTTCGTGCAGGCTGCTCGCCTGCAGATGGCGCGCAGCCGCCAGCAGATGCTGTCCTCCATGGTGATCCTGGGCATCAACCGCATCGTGGTCACCGACGGACAGATCAATGCCAAGGTGGTGTTCGACTTCCGTGCCAGCGACGAGATGATGCGCGACGCTCAGGCCGGCATGTCGGAACACGATTCCAGCTTCAACCGCAACACGACCAAGGCGAGCATCGGCCTGCCCTGGAGTGGCGCGTCGACCAAGAACGAGAATGTGCAGCGGCACATGACCACGGTCTCGTCCTCGGTCAACGAGGAATCCGAATCCAAGCAGGAGATGAAGGCCAAGCTGACCGGCGAGGTACGCGTCAACTTCAAGAGCGACTACTTCCCGATGGAGAAGCTCGCCTCGCCGGCGATGATGGCCGCCATCCAGGGCAACTCCACGCCGGTCGATCCCAACATCCCACCGTCGCGTGCCGGGGCCGGCAGCGGCGCCGCGCCCGCACCGGTCTGAGGCGCGCGATGCGCCTGGCCCCGCCCCCGCCGGACGTACGCGTGCCGTGGCGACCGGCGCATGCCGGGCTGCTGCACGCGCTGGCGTTCGCCACTTCGCAGGTGACCGGCCACGAGTGGGCATTGGCGCACGCGCTGATGTTCGATCCGGGCGCTATCGATCTGCCGGACGGCGCGCCCAACGCCATGGACGCCGCGCAGTTGCGCGCCGCGGGTCCGTTGTATTTCGCGGCAGAACTCGAAGCCGCGGGCCTGTTGCGCTGCGCGGAACTGGTGGCGGGCCTGTTCGCCAGCGGCACCATCACGCAGCCGCTGGGGCCGGTGGCGCAAACGATCAACACGTTCTGGCGCGGCCGTCGCGAACGCCTGGAAGCCGGAGAGCGCGAGGCGATCTTTCAACGCGTGCTGGAGCCGCCGCACTTCGAGCGCCTGATGAGCGCACTCTGCCGCGCCATCGTCGCGCAGGCCGACAACGCGGATGGCACGGGCATGCGCCAGGACATTCGCGAACACGTCGGCCTTGCCGCCAGTGCGCAGTCGCTAGCCGAGTTCCTGGCCCAGCGCGTGGATGCCATGGCATCGATCGCCGTGCGCGACGTCATCGACACGATCAACCAGGCCATCGGCTTCCTGCGCGACCGAATGCTGCAAGCGGCGTTCGGCACGCATTCGCTGTGGGCGCTCGTCGCCACCGCGCCCAGTGGCGATGGCACGACCTTCAGCAGCGCGACCGCGGCGCAACACCACGCCGAGCGCGGCCGTGCGGGGCAGTCGGTGCTGGCTTGGCTGGCCTCGAACTACCAAGGCACGAGTCTTGCGCTCGACCCACGCGATGCCGAGCACGTGGAACTGATCATGGCGGCACAACGCTGGCTCGATGCGACGCCGCTGCCTTCAGCGCAACCCGCGCCGGGCGCGATGCCTTCGCTTCCCATCGCGGCCTGAGACCGCGCCATGGACGCGGTCTCCCGCACGTCGACCCGCGCTCAGGCCCCGCTCCCTCCGCGGGAGCGCCTGGCGAGCGCGACGAAACACCCGGCACGCGAGACCACACCGCCGACGTGGATCCGCGGCGCCGTACGTGAAGTGCTGGAGCGAACATCGGGCTATCAGACGCTCGCCGAGGCCGATCGCCGGTCGCTGGCCCACGCCATGGTGCGCGTGTCGGCGCTGGCCGCGGAACTCATCGACGAGGAAGAAGACGCCAGCACCGCGATCGAGTCGCCGGCCGCCCCCGCACCACTGGCACGCGCGCAGTCGCAACCTGACTTCGCCGCCGCCGCTGACCGGGTGGCGCAGACCACCCACAACATTCTCAATGCCGTGTCGTTCCCGCGCTTCGTCACCGACCTGATCAACGGCGTGTTCCGCGCCATGCTCGACTCCAATCAGACGCAGATGCAGCAGTACGTCAATCTGCTCAATGCGGTGTCGGCGTCGACCGAAGGTTTCGAGGGTGCGCAGTTCGGACTGATGCGCGTGCGCCAATGGTTGGCCGACCAGTTCCCCGAGGCGATCGAATACGACGCGCCGGAGATCGAACCTGGCGAAACGCCCGACCCCGAAGAGATCGCCAACACGCGCCTGCGCCTGCGCAGCGGCGCGTCGATGCCACCGTTGGAAGTCATCCGCGCCACCCTGGGCATGGCGCCGGAGGACCCATTGGAGGCCGGCTCGCCCGAGCAGCTGGTGCCGCTCGCGCGTCGGCATCTGGCCCGGCAGCGCCAGCAGATGCTCGCGACCATGGTGATGATGGGCATGCAGCGCATCGTCATCGACAGCGGAAAGATCAACGCGGCCATGCGCTTTCATATCGACACCCGCAGCGCTGCCAACCAGGACCAGGGCAGCCAGACCAGCATGCAGAACCGCATCAAAGGCAGCGGTAGTTTCGGCCTGGGTCCTTGGGGCGCCAGCGCGGAGGTCGAGAACACCATCGGCTACGTGTCCACGCAACGCACGCAGGCCACTGAGGAAATGAACACCGACCTGGAGCTCAATTCGTCGGTCGAACTCAACTTCCGCAGCGACTACCTGCCGCTCAACCAGATGGCCAACCAGGCACAGGCGGAGCGCATCCGCAACAGCACGTTGAATCCCGCAGCGACCGTGGTGGAAGACCCCGCGGCGGCGCGCGCCACGCGCCAGGCCGCACAGCGCACCGCCGAGGAAGCACGGCGTACGGCAACGCCGATCTCGATGCCAGCCCCTGTCGCGCCTGCTTCGCCCACGCCGCCCACGGCACCCGCGCCGCCGCCACGTCCGACCACGCCGGGCAGTGGCGGTGCGACCACGGTTGCACCAGGCACTGCACCCGCGCCCACAACAACCGCCACGCCTAGCACCACCACCACTCCCGCCCCGGTCACGCGTCCCGGTACTACCGCTGCACCCGTCGTGGCCGCACCGGGGACAACTGCGACCACCACCCCAGCACCCACGCCGTCCCCAACTCCGCCAACGCCGACCGCTCCACGTCCGGCACCCTCGCCCACCCCACCGGCACCTTCGACTACAACCACGCCTGCGCCTACAACCGGCGTCGCTGCACCAACACCAACACCAACACCAGCGCCGACGCCGACGCCGACGCCGACGCCAGCACCTACTGGCGGCACCGTCGGCACACAGGCGGGAGCGCTCGTCTCCGGCATCATCGACTCAGCCGCCTCCCGCTGATGGCTCCCTGCGAGCTTTTACCTGGCGCGAACACACACTTGCGCGTACCCCATCCATTCGGCGCTACGTCGCTTGCCGACGCAGTGATGTCCCACCATCGATATCGAGGACTAGCGCGAGCGCTTGTCAGCACGCCATGACATCAGAGAGGGAGCCACAATGATTCCCTGGTGGTTGCTGCAAGACGGCAGCTACCGTGAAATGGCGTTCTTTTTGCTTGCTCGTTGTAATAGACAACATCTTCGGTAACCACGCGAAGATCGATGTCGATCCAAGCCGATGTCACCACGTTTATCACTAGCGTGGCGTCTACGTGACTGGCATGGAAGGTCGTGTACACAAAGACGCCAGGAGGTTCATCGTCAGCGCTGGACTGAATGTTGATGATCTGGGGCACTAGCTCGCCTGGCGTCGGGCATGCGATAGCGAAATCGTAGGAATCGGGAAAAGTGTCTTCTTCGATCGCGGTGCACTGAATGGAGATAAACAGTTTTCCATTCTCCACGCAGAACCCTGACCGATCCACCGCGTACTCAAACTTCCCATCCTGATGGTCCAGAACAAACATGAGAATCTCCGCGCGGCCAAAATTTTGGTGAATGATCGGCCGCCTATCGGCCACGGAAGTGCGACGCCTGCAGAAAGTTCAACGCCGCAACGATCTGATCAACGCGCTGCCTGGACAGTGATCCAATGCGTTCTCCCAAGCGACTCTTGTAAATAGACGACACTTGGGAGGCAATCACAACACTCTGCCTGTCTAATCCGCCTTCAGCGACGTCAAGCAGGACGCTCCCAGGCTCCGATGCTCTTTTGAGATTTGAACTAAGCGCACAGACGATGACCGTTGTCACCCGGGAGTGGTTGAAGACGTCGTCCTGCACAACGACGTGCGGGTGTGGCGATCCGGGGATGGAACCCTTTGATTCGTCCGCGGCGACCCAGAAGATATCCCCGCGGTTGATTGCAGCGCGGATGCCGATGAACTGCGTGCCTGCTTCTCTATCCATTACGAACCTGATCGGAGCGACGGCCTGAGGCCAATGCCTGAAATTTCCCTGCATTTTTGACGCAGCAGTCCATCTTCGACCTTTCAGATATCACCCCCGTCATGCGGTGGAATCCTCTCTGGCCAACGTCACGTCCATCCACAATGTCCAATCCGATCCATCCTCCGATTTCTCGTGACGCGCTCTGACCGTCTTGCCATTGTCGCTGACCACTGCGATACAGCGATGCTCCTTTGCGCCCATTACATTTGAACCGCGCCACGTCCAGGTGTCGCCGTTCAACCGTATCTCCTCCACGCCGGAGCCGCCCGTGCTGTCGAAAAAAGAGGCGAGGTAACACTGGCGCTCGGGATCATAGCCAATGATCTCCAGGCTTTTTATGGTGTCGCTCCCGACCTTCGCGTCGGCATGATGAACCAGGAAGAACTCGCCGGGATACCATTCGTAAGTGTCAATCGAATCCACTTTTGCCGCTGGGGTCGATGCAGTCGCCGCTACTTCTCCGGTCGTATGCCACCTGCCAAGGAAAACGCCCAGTTTCTTCTGTTGCGGGCCAGGCACGTTTGGCGAGTTTTGATTGGTTTTCGACATAATCTTCACCTCATCCTCATGTAAACCGCAGGAAAGGGCTAAGCCAAAGCCGCGTGCTCCACGACTAGCCGAGCCCCTAATTGACCGACGATCTAGAGCGTCTGATATCGACGCTGGCGGAGGTAGGGAAAACCAACTGATAAACAGATAGATACCTTCTTCGCGCGCCCCGTATCGCGTCCTGTCCTTCTTATGGCGCTCAATCTTATGCTGCGTAGTGAGGATCCGCTGATGTCCCATCCACGGCAATGTACTCGCCGACGATTAGCTCACCTTCGGCGGATACAGGCAACAGGACAGTAGCGGTTTCTTCCAATTCGACCGGGCTCTGGCCCTAGGCCGTGAGCGGAACCGGTTCATGGCTGCGATCGAACAGATGCACGAACAGACCCGAGCGCACACCCAGCCAAATTCCTTCCGAACCGGGCAGGATGAACGGCCTGGTATCCCAGTCGATGTGGAGCGACTCGTTGAAGCGCACGTCGGCGCGCAGCAACTGCCAGTTGTCGCTTCTCGATTTCGGCTGGAAGCGAATGTAGACCGGAAACCGCGCCACGTTTTCAGTGAATAGCGCCTGCTTGCGTGGATCGTTGACATCCGCATTGCGGATGTCGGCATTCTCGCCAAGGACGTAGGTGCGGCCACTGCCCCGCTCGAAATCATCACGGGTGGAGTCGATGGAGAATTCCCGGCCGCACACGCCGAGATAGACATCACCGTCGGTTCCCGCACCTGACAGATCCCCGGTCTCAAGGTGCAGTTGGATTGAGTTGATCTGTGCCATGACTTGCTCCTGGCGCCTGAAGAGCGGGGCGCGATCCGCGGGCGCGGGCTGAACGCACCAGCCCGCCGTCATATCGATCAACGCACGCCGTGCATGGATGAGGACATGCAAGTGGATCATCCCGCGTCACGGGTCACTGCGCCGTTCACGGGATCAATACTTCCTTGAATGGCAAGCGCCGTATCGAGCACCGCCACATCTCTTGCCAGCCATGCCAGCGCTACGCCGAGCCGCGCCCGGAAATCAGATCAATGACCACCATCATCCAGCGTCGCGCTGGCTTGATGCGCCTGGCGAATGATGGGTGCGCCAGTGTTGCTGGCCGTGCGTGCCGGAAACACGACCACGGTGGCCGATTCCCGATACTCGAGATGCGCTCCAATCGGCTGGAACTCGGGAACAGCACGACGCAGTTGTTGGATCAGTGCGTCCAGGTCGTAGCGCGACACGGCGTCGCGTAGATGGGTCACCGCGCTTTCGATACTCGTTGCGGTAACGCTGCGCGGTTCCGCCTGCAGTATCTTGGGGTGTGTCGTCGGCCGGTATCGCTCATCGGCATGAAACAGGGTTTCGTGCAGCTTCTCGCCGGGACGCAGGCCGGTGTAGACGATCGCTACGTCGCGGCCGAGTTGCCGGCCGGCCAGCCGGATCATCTGCTCGGCCAGCAATCTAATCGGGATCGGTTCGCCCATGTCGAGCGTGTAGATCGCCTCGTGCGTACCAATCGCCGATGCCTGCAGGATCAACTGGCAGGCTTCGGCAATCGTCATGAAGAAGCGCGTGACTTCCGGGTCGGTCACGGTGACCGGACCGCCATTGCGAATCTGTTCGCGGAACAGCGGCACCACGCTGCCCGCGGAGTCGAGGACATTGCCGAAACGCACCGTGACGAAACGGGTCGGACACTGCTCGGCTCGCGCCTGGCAGATCATTTCCGCCAATCGCTTGCTGGCACCGAGCACGTTGGCCGGGTCGACTGCCTTGTCGGTCGAGATCAACACGAATGTCCCGACGCCGGCATCGCTACAGGCCCGCGCGACGGTTTCGGTCGCCAGCACGTTGTTGCGCACGGCTTCGCGCAGTTGCAGTTCCAGCACCGGCACTTGCTTGTAGGCAGCGGCGTGGAAAACCGCATCGGGTTCGGCCTTGGCCAGCGCATGGGCGATCACCGCTGGATCGCCGCAATCCCCCAGCACGGGAATGATGTCGATATTGGGAAAATCGCGGCGAAGCGTGGTCTCCGTGGTCGTCAGTGCCAGTTCGTCCATTTCGATCAGCGCGATACGATGCGCGCCGTGGCGCGCGCACTGCCGGCACAGCTCAGAACCAATCGAGCCGCCCGCGCCGGTAACCAGGACCGAACGCCCACCGAGCCAGGCGCGTATCGCTTTCCAATCCGGCAACACCGGCTTGCGACCCAGCAGGTCCTCGATCGCGACTTCCTTCAACTCGCCAGGCTGCGACCTGCCTTCCAGCATGTCCTGGAGACGCGGCACCACGCGGAATGGCAAACCCGTGCTTTCGCAGGCCATCACTACTTGCTGCATCGCATGCGTGTCGGCGGATGGCATGGCGATCACCAGCAACTTGGCCGCTGTCTCGCGGGCGATCTGGGCGACGTCCTGCACCCGCCCGAGTACCGGGACCCCCTGCACTTTGCTACCCCGTAGTCGCGCGACGTCGTCAAGGAATCCAACCGGATGGTAGGTGCCGACGCGGCGCAGGTCGCGAACCAGCGCTTCGCCCGTCTTGCCGGCACCGAGGATCAGAATGCGCATGGACCCACGGCCGCCCCACTCGGTGCGCATGTCCTTCCAGACTCGATAAAGCAGACGCGGCGCGCCCAGCATGCCCGCCAGCACCAGTGGATACAGGATGAGCACCGTGCGCGGCGAAGCGTCGAGCCGGTTATAGAGAAACAAGCTCAACGCGATTCCGAACAGGCCCACTACCGAAGCCTTGAGGATGTTCCACAGGTCCGGAAGGCTGGCGAAGCGCCATAAACCCCGATAGAGACCCATTTGCCAGAACACGAGTCCTTGCACCGTCAAGACCAGTGCGATCTCCACCGACCACAGCGGCAACGAAGAGGCTTTGTCCGTGGACTCGATGGCCCAGCGCAGGCGGCAAAGACTCTGCCAGACCAGCCAGACCATCGTAAGATCGTGCACGGCCACCGCCACGCGCGGCAGGAGGTGCTTGCATCGTTCGCGCCACGAACTCATTCCCCGCTCCTCTGTTCAATCCAATGGCGGCTGGCATGCCGCATGACGACGTGGCACGCAGAACCATCGATCTGCTTGCACCGCCAAGCGCGGCGTCCACGCGGAACCGTCCACTGGCTGCAGCGTGGGTGCATTGCCCGACAGGAAAAGGTTGCGAGATGCGTTAGCGGACATCGCATGGAACTGGCATGGGAGACGTTTTCAGGTGCGGCATGGATAGGCAGTGGTCCGCCATCGCTGCCAAACGCGCGCGGTGCGATACGACCACTAGCACCGTCCGCGGCAGGCACCGCTTCAGCGCCGCAAGCACCGCTTCCTCCGATGCCGCGTCCAATGCACTGGTAGCTTCGTCCAACAGCGCGAGGAAAGGTCGACGCAGGATCACCTGCGCCAGCAGCAGGCGTTGCAGTTCTCCCCCTGACAGTTGGCTCGATGCATCGTTCAGTGCAGTGCGCAAGCCGGGCGCGGGATCCATCAGACGGCCGGCCAGTCCCACTTCCTCCAATACTTCCCACATCCGTTCTTCGCTCGCGTCGGGATCGGCCCACGCGAGGCATTCGTGCACGGTCTGCTGCCAGGGAAGGACACCCTGGCCAACGTAGGCGCCATTGCGCACAAGTGCACGGTAGGTGGCGAAATCGAGTGCCCTGCCATTCTGGCGGGCGATAAACGTCGATGGTTCGGCCATGCCCGCCAGGACATCCAACAGACTGCTCTTGCCAACACCGGAAGGTCCCAGCACCAGCGTCATCCGGCCTGGAGTCAACGCCAGCTCACTGACGGCCAGGTCCATCAACGGCGGCGCCAGCTGGATTTTTTCGATGTGCAGCCCGCCGACCGCAACATCTCCTCTGTCTGCGTCCGCCGGACACGTCACGCCGGCGTCGGCGTGACGTCGCCAGAGTTCAAGTGCCGGCGCGGCGGAACGCAGCTGCTGCAGACTCTGCCGCGTGGATACCAGGTAAGGCAGCAAACGTCCCAGCAGCAGGCTCACGGTAATGAGCGCGGTGCGATCCGTGCCATGCTGGAGATCAGCCAGCACCAATACGCATGCGATGACTGCCACGGCTGCCATCTCAAGCATCAGCCGCCCGGACCCAACCAGGTCCTGTTGACGCCGGTAACCCTCACCCAGGCGCGCGGAAATCGTCTCGTATTCTGCTTTCTCCGCGTCCTCGCGCCGGAAAGAGCGGATGTGGCGCAAGCGCCGCGGGAAATCCTCGCTAAGCCAGAATAGCCGTGTCATGTCGGCGACATAGCGGCGACTTACCTGCGCTTGTTCATGACCGGAAACGCGGAGCGCCAGCACGCCGAATCCCAACACGAACGGCATCGCCAGCATCAGCGTGGGCGAAACCAGGAACGCCAGCGCCAGGCTTACGACCGAGGTGATGCCGGCCACCAGTAGCTGCAATACGGCGTTGTAGCCTTGGGTGACGATCTCCACGTTGTAGGTCAGCACGTTGGCGATTTCCGCCGAACTCGTGTTCGCCAAAGCGGGGAGTGGCGCTTCGATCAAGCCTGCGTGCGCCCTGCGTCGCAACTCCATGGCGTAGCCGCTGGCCAGGCGTGCGCCCAAGCGCGCGATAAGCCAGCGCAACAGTGCGAAACCAACGCTGGCCGCGACAAAGGTCGCCACCTGCGCGCCGATGCCATCGGGCACGGTGATCGCTTGACCGCCGAATCTCAACGGATGGCCGGGTTGCACCAACGGCACCAGCGAAACGGCCGCCACACTACCGGCGAGCGCTCCCGCCAACGACAGCGCCACGTAGATGCCGATGCGTTTTCGCTCGGCGAGCGAGAGCGTGCGCGCGAACGCACGCAGCAAGTGACGCGTGCGATCCAGTGGATGCTCGCGGTGCATCATCAGGGTTGCCATGCGTCACATCGTGCGGAAGCAGGCACTGGGAAACGCATGAGTCTCACGAGGCGCTCATCCGATCAACCGCAAGACCGCTTGCACCGAAGATTCCGGACTCGGTCCGCGGCGCAGCCGATGCACTCCGATCCGCGTCAGATGCTGTACGAATGGACGCCAGCCGGGTTGTCCCGCCGCGTAAGGCTGGTCGGCCACCAGGCATGCGATTGCTTCCTCCTCCGACAACCGCTCCAGCAACGGGTCGCCGTCGCGGGCTGGTTCGGCCGACACCAACACCGCTCCTGCCAGCTGCTGCGGTGCACTCGCAAGCCGGCCAGGGCCATGCCGGATATCGACTTCGAACTTCTCGACGCCGCTACGCCGGCGGATCGTCGGCGATGAAGCAATCCAGGACCGCGCTTCCCCATCCAATCGCCGCAATACATCCGGGCGCAGGTGCAGATAATTGGCGACGCCGGTGGCGAGCAGGGTTTCGGGTTCGACGAATACGCCGTCCTCGGCTATGAAATCCAGACCGTGCAACAGGCAGTGCAACGCCAGTGTCGATTTCCCCACCCCGCTCTTCCCCAGCAGCAGCACGCCGCGTCCGTGCCGTCCCACGCAGGCGCCATGCAGCGGCACCAGACCCATGCGACGTGCGGCCAGAATGAAAACCGCGAATTCGATCAGTTCATAGCGCACGTGATAGGCATGCTCGAGCATGTCCTCCGACACGGCGATCAGTGCGCGGCCCTCTCTGGGCGAGAGCACCAGGTAGTTGCGGTCGTCGATGACGCCACATAGCACCCCCGCGCCCGAATGCGTTCGTACCAACGGCGGCTCGTGGGCATAGGGCGTGTCGCGAGGCGGAAGCAGATCCAGCTGGATGTGGAAGTCGGGCGCGGTGGATAGCCGATGCGCTGGCGTTTCCGCGTACGCCCCCTCGACCAGGCGCAACAGTGCTTCGCTGTTGCTGGCGAAGCGGAATCGGCCGCCGAGCAATCGCATGTCCAACACATGACGATGTGACTGCCGCTCACGGAAAGGGTCGATGCTCGGATCGTCGCCCATGCCGCCTGCCGTCATAGCGGGATCATCCAGGGGTATCCAGCGTCCCGCTTGCACGGCCAGGTGCGACATCTACTGAATCCATTGTTCGATGAGCCGTGAGTGCATCGCCACGCGGAAAAGGTTGCGAGTCGGCCAAGGCATCCTTGTAGCGTGTGCTGCGCTCGATCAGCTAGCCGTTGAGGAACCGGCACAACCAAACGCCGCGTAGACAGCACTTACCGCCATACCGCATGCACGCGGCACATCGGGCATGCGCCGCAAAAGCCAGCCTGGCACGAACGAGGCGCGTTTCCAGATGCTCAAGATCCAGATCGGTCATTCCTATTTCCTGCGCTACGACCCGAAGCAATGGGAGCGCGGCAAGCCCTACCCACCGCTGGCTACACTTCAGGTAGCCGCGCTGCTGCGGCGGATGGGTCATGAGGTTTCGCTGTTCGACGCGATGCTGGCCGAAGGTGTGGAGGCCTACTCGGAGTCCCTGCAGGCGGTCCAACCCGACCTGGTGGTGTTCTACGAAGACAACTTCAACTTCCTGACCAAGATGTGCCTGAGCCGGATGCGGGAAGCCAACTGCAGGATGATCGCCGAAGCGAACGCCCAAGGATGTCGCGTGATCGTGGCGGGATCCGACGCTTCCGACCAACCGGAAGCGTTTCTCGCCGCAGGCGCGCATGCGGTGTTGATCGGCGAAGGCATTCCCGCGCTGATCGATCTGGTGTCCCGACTTGAGCAGGCACCCGATATCGCGCTCGACACCTGGCTATCGGAAATTGCTGGCATCGCCACCGCCGCGCAACCCACGCTCAAGCGCGCGCACTTCGGCTCGCAACCGCCGGATGCGCGGCTGTCCGGCCTGCCTGCGTGGGATCTGGTCGATATCACGCGCTACCAACGCCTGTGGCAGGAGCGCCATGGCTACTTCAGTCTCAACATGGCGGCATCGCGCGGTTGTCCGTTCCGCTGCAACTGGTGCTCAAAACCCATCTGGGGCAACCATTACAAACGTCGCGACGCCGATGAAGTTGCCGCGGAAATGATTCATCTCAAGCGTACGTTCGCACCGGACCACGTGTGGATGGCGGACGATATTTTTGGATTTCACGTCGAGTGGGTGGAAGCGTTCGCCGCACGGCTCGATGAAGCCGACGGCTCGGTTCCCTTCACCATCCAGACCCGTGCCGATCTATCCAGCGAACGCATGGCGGCCGCGCTCGCCAAGGCGGGATGCATCGAAGCATGGATAGGCGCGGAAAGCGGCAGCCAGCGGGTGCTGGACAGCATGACGAAAGGGACCGAGGTCGAGGGCGTGATCGCCGCCCGTGAACGACTCGGCCGGCATGGCATCCGCGTCGGCTTCTTCATCCAGCTTGGCTATCTTGGTGAGGAGCTGGAAGACATCCTGGCCACCCGCGAGTTGGTTGCGCGCGCACAGCCCGACGACATCGGCGTCAGCGTGTCGTACCCACTGCCGGGCACTCCGTTCTACGAACAGGTCAAGCGCCAACTCGGCCGAAAGACGCACTGGCAGGACAGCGACGATCTGGCGATGATGTTCCATGGCGCCTACGATTCGGAGTTCTATCGAAGCGTGCGCGACCTGCTGCACCGGCAGGTAGATCTGCAATGCGGACGCGCGATGCATTCCGCACAGGATCTTGCGGACGGTCGGGCGTCGCTGGATGCTGAGTGGGACGCCCTGATCGCCCGCGAAAGCCAGCACAGAACCGAGCCCATGGGAAGCACCGGCCGCCGGATCGCCGCCGTGCTGAGCGGTTGATGCCTGCCTCGCAGCCACCACTGAAAACGCTCCGCACCGGCCTTCGCATCGCGACCGAAAGCCTGGCGCACGAACTGGCGCGTCCCGGCAACCCAATGCCGGCATGGGACGCGCTTCAATGGCAACTCGCCTCCGCGGCGGCGGCGGCGCACGGTATATCGCCGCTGCTGCAGCGTCTCTCCCTGTGGCCCGATTCGGACTGGACCCTGTTCCTCGCGAGCCAGCGTGCGCACGTTGATCATCGTCATCGCCGCGTGGCCGCACTGCTCGAGCGCATTGACGAAGGAACTCAAGCCGCCGACGTCGCGGTGGTTGCCTTGAAAGGAGCCGCACTGCACTCGCTTGGCCTGTATATGCCTGGTGACCGGCCCATGGCCGATATCGATCTGCTGGTCGACGATGCGGACGCCGCGAAAGTCGGCGAGCTGTTGCGGGAGATCGGTTATGTGGAATCCTTCGCCCAATGGAAGCACCGCGTGTTCAAGCCCACTGCGGGCCATGCGAGCCAAGGGCTGGGCGAGCACCGCGACACGCCGGTCAATATCGAACTGCATACCCGTATCCAGGAGCGGCTGCCCGTCTCCCGCGTGGACATCACCGAACGGATCCTGCCATGGGATCGTCAGCCTGGACTGAATCCGTATCCGTCCAACGGCGCGCTGATGAGCCACCTGCTGCTGCACGCGGCCGGCAATCTTTGTAGCCGCAGCCTGCGCCTGATACATCTGAACGATATCGCGTTGTTGGCCCGGCGCATGACCGCGCGCGATTGGCAGGTGTTGTGGGGCGAAGGCGCCGATGGCGTGCCGTGGTGGGCGTTGCCGCCGCTTCAACTGATCTGCCGCTACTACCGGGATCCGTTCCCGAAGGTGGTTTTGGAACGCCTGCGCGCGGACTGTCCGCCGCTACTGCGTCTGTTCTCGCACCGGCAAAGCTTGACGGCCGCGTCATGCTCCAACCTGTGGCTGCCTGCACTGCCTGGTATCGAGTGGTCGCGTTCGCCTCAGGAAGCCATGGCTTACTTGCGCAACCGCTTCAATCCCTCCGAGGAAAACCGCCAGGAGCGCGCCGACATGGTGCGCACGCAACTGTGGTTGCAAGACCAGAGTTGGGTCACGCTGCCTCATGGTCGGCGCCTGCTGACCCGCCTCACCCGCCCGGTTCCCCGCATGGATACGCTGTACGTGGTGCGCGCGGCGCTGGACGGCTACGCGCGAACCAGCGCATGAACCTTCCTGCCGCCTCCCACGGATTGCTCGGCGACACGACGGCGCGCGACTACTCGCGCAAACTGCAATTGTTCAACGCGTTCGCGCGACCGGAACTACGCCAGGCAATCACCAGCCTGGGCCTCAAACCGGGGATGCGTGTCCTGGACCTCGGTTGCGGCACGGGCGAGGCGCTCGGCTGGCTTTCCGCCGAGGTCGAGCCTGGAGGCATGGTCGTGGGCATGGACCTGGCAACCGCGCATGTCGCCGCGGCACGCGCCCTCGGTCCCACGAATGCATGGGTCATCCAGGCGGACTTGTTGACCGCCCCTCTGGCGCCGGCAAGCTTCGACGCAATCTGGTCAGTCAACACGTTCAATCACCTGCAAGATCCCCTAGCCGCGGTGAAGGCTGCCACCACATTGCTTCGAACAGGCGGTCGCATTGCGTTGGGCCAAAGCTCGCTGCTTCCGGATATGTATTTCGCGTGGGATTCACGGCTGGAGCGATTGACCAACGAAGCCGTACGCCAGTACTACCGCAACAGATACAAGGTCAGCGAGCGCAGCCTGACCGCCGTCCGTTCCCTCGTAGGCTTGCTTAGAGCGGCGGGATTGCGCGACGTCACCGTGCGCACGTCCATGATTGAACGCGTGTCGCCAGTCAGTCAGGAGGACGAGGACTATCTGGTCGAGGCTATCTTCCGGAACACCTGGGGCACGCGGTTGCAGCCGTATCTGCTGAAAGAGGATTACGAACAACTGACACGCTTGTGCGATCCGGCACATCCTGACTTCGCGCTACGCCGCCCGGATTTTCATTTCCTGCAGAGCTTTACCTTGGTGGCGGGCGTTGTGGGGCAACCCGAATGACGCAACCCGCCTCCGACGCGGTTCTCGCGTCCACTCCCAGCGTTCGCACCACGATACGGCTGCCGCTTCTGCTCTCCGACGGCCGCGAGTCGCTCGCGCTGCTCCATAGTTTCAATGGCCTCGTGGACGACAAGGAACACGTCGCGCTCCAGTTCGGAGAGCCGACCGGCACGCCACTCGTGCGCCTGCATTCGGAATGCATGACCGGCGATGTGCTGGGTTCGGCGCGCTGCGACTGCGGCCCGCAACTTCAAGAGTCGCTTCGGAGACTGCACGACGAAGGTGGATATCTCCTGTACCTGCGGCAAGAAGGACGAGGCATCGGTTTGTACCGCAAGCTCGAGGCCTACCACCTGCAGGATCTTGGACACGACACGTTCGCGGCCAACCGGCTACTGGGCCATTGCGATGACGAACGCGACTACACCGCGGCGGCGCAGATGCTGGCCGCGCTAGGCATCACCCGCATAACTCTGCTAACCAATAGCCCGGACAAGTGCAGCCAACTCGAACGACTCGGCATCACGGTGGCCTCGGTTCGTGAAACCGGCGTTTACGTGAGCCAGCACAATCTTGGCTATCTGGAATCCAAGATCCGCCATGCCGGTCATGCCATCGTGCTTGGAGGCACGATTGAGGAATAACCAGTCGGCCAGCCGTGCGTCAGTTCTGCTTCATCCAGTACGAAACCACCCGAACCTTGCCTGGACTCTTCCAGTGGATTGTCAACTTGAAATCTGGAAGTTCCCAAGAGTGGATGTCGTAACGGCCAACGCGGGTCGGCGCGCCGAGTTTCGCCACGGCGTCGGCCACTGTGTCGGAGAACCGCAGGTCGTTCCACAACGGCCCTTTGTAGCTCTCGTACTCGTCTTCATGGCCCCAGAAACCGCAGTGCGTCATCAAGAATGGGCCTTCGCCGACAACCTGCTCCTGCTCGGACACCAAGCCTGTGTCTTTGAAAGTGAAGCCCAAGCCAAGCGGCGGCGCGGTGACGTGGTAGATCTCCAGGCCAGGATCGAGCTTGACCGCATCCGACCACACGATGCCGAATGGCGTCACGACCCTGCTTCCCCGTTCGCTGTCGAATGGCTGGGTGATCGCGGAGACAAAGTCCTGGGCTTCGGGGTATTGGCTGGGTACTTTCATCCGTGACGGGCGAACGATTTGCTTGGGAGTTGATTAAGTTAGTCGATGTAGATTGCACCAGCAATTCAGTCAACCCAGCGTCGCTTCGGTGCGCGGCTTGTGCCGGCGCAAGTCAAATCACTCCCGCATTCGCGCTGCCAAGGCATAGCCAGTGGTATAGCCGCTCGAACACGCGCGCGGTGTGGCTGGCGTCCTCACGTGTGGCTCTGCATTGCGCTGCCCAGGCCAGGCGGAGCCGTAGATCCTCGTCGTTCAGCACTTGGCGTACCGCTTCGGCCAAGGCGGCCGGGTCCCCAGGCGACACCGCCAAGGCGGCCGAGGGTGCCCACTCGACCAAGTGGCCCACCGCGGTGCCTACCGTCGGCACGCCGGCGATGGCCGCTTCCAGCAGGACCATCGGACCGGCTTCGTGCAGCGACGACATCACCAGCAAGTCCGCCGCCTCCATGATGGGCCGCAGTTCGCGCTGGGTCTTGAAGCCGAGGAAGCGGACCTGATGGCTCAGACCCAATTGCTGCGCCAATCGTTGGATCTCTCCGTGCAGCGTGTCCACGCCGACGACATCCATATGGAACGGCACGCCAGCTCGTTGCAGGATCGCCAACGCATACAGCAACGTGGACTGATCCTTGACGCGGTTGAGGCTGGCGACATGCAGCAGCCTGGCCGTGCCTTCGCCGCGTCGGCGCGGCGCCAATGGCGGCCAGGTCCGCAGGTCCACGCCAAGCGGAACCCGCTGTGCATCGTCCAGACCCAATGCGTGCAGTGAATCGATAACAGGCGCACTGGCCGCGGTCACCGTATCGGCGACACGCAACACCACCGCTTCGCGCAAACGGCTAAGCCATGTGCGACGACCGCCATAGTCGATGTCATGCAAGGCGACGAGTTCGCCACCCGCGATATGGACAAGACTCGGGCGGCGCAGCAACTGAGATGCCGCTACCGCCACCAAGCTGCAGTAGCCGGAAAAAAAAGCCTGGACCAAATCGAACGGCGCGTGCCGATGCTCGGCGCGGATGGCTGCGATCGCGCGCAGGCGAGTCCAACCTTCGCCGATGTTGTGAACGGTGGCTCCGGCCAACTTCCAGCAACCGGGCACGGCTTCCTGGTGCAGCGCGAAGACGTGCACTTCGTGCGTCCTGGCCAGGCGTTCGATGAGGGTCAGCAGCACCGGGATCACGCGGAATTCCCCGCTGCGATCCACGCCGCCTGGGACCACCAGCGCCAGTTTCATTCGCACACCTCGAGATAGGCGTTGGCCCAGCGCTGACCGACGGCCGCGAACGAAAGGCGCTGATCGAAATGAGCGCGCAGCTCTGCTGGCGATGGCCGTTGCGTCGCGGCACGGATCAGCGCTGCGGCCAACGCATCGGGATCGCCGCAACGCCAAAGTGCTCCAACCCGACCGCCATCAGTGAGCGCGCGAAATGCGGGAATGTCGGTAATCACGGGCATCGCACCGCAGGCGAACGCCTCCAACGCCGCATAGCCGCAGCTTTCACGCAGGCTGCCGGCCACGAACATATCGGCTGCACGCATCAGCGTTTCCACGCGCGCGTGCTCCACCCGGCCCAGCAACCCTACCCGTCCGGCCAGGCGCGGATCGCCTTCAATGCGTTGTTGCACGTGCGCCAGCAACGGTGCATCGCCGAACGCGCACCACAGTCGCAGACCGGGCAATCGCGATGCGGCTCGCGCCACCCCTTCCAACACGCAAAGCGGATCCTTGCCGGGACTCAGATGCCCCACCCACAACACGCAAGGGTCGCCATCGAGACCGGTATCGCGGCGAGCTTGGATACGATCGCCCGGAGTGAAGCGGCTGCTGGATTCTGGAATGGCGAAAAGGCGGGTCGACGTCGCAAACAGTTGCGCACGCAGGAACGGCTGCGCCAACTCCAGCGAAGTAAACGCGATGCCCGATGCGGATGCGTACCAGCGCCGCCACGGTATGCGGCGCCACCAATGCGGCGGCCGGTTGGCGTGGTCCTGCAGCAGAATCGGCAGATGCGGCAGCAAGCGCCTGATGGCATGCGCCACTCTGGCGAATTCCAGCCCGTGCACGTGCAACACATCCGCTCCGATGTCGCGGAGCTTGCCGGCAAGATGTGCCGTGCCTTTGCCAGGGTCGATGAAGTGATAGTCGATTCCGCTTCGGTTGAACGTGGCGGGTACGGGCGACGCCTGGATCACCGAGACCCGCGCTCCCGCGCTGGCCACCGCTTCTGCGATGTCCGCCAATGACGGCCAGCGCGTGAACGTTTCGCCGGGTGAATGGAAGGCTGGCGCAGGCACCAGGTTGATCTGCGCTACATGCAACGAGTCGGGAGTTGGCGATGGCGGGTTGAAACCCGTCCTACGCAGAGCGTCTTGGCGCGGCATGGCTACAGCCCGGACACTTGCGGCCGGCGCAGGCGCACCAGCCGATCGGCCAGGTCCAGCTCCCATGGCCGGTCATAACGGCGGAAGCGATAACGCCAGCCCGCCATGGCGCTCAGGCCGCGTTTTGCCCAATGCGGTGAACGCATGTCCTGCACCGTTGGATAGCGGCAGCGCAGCACGGTTACGAAATCGCGAATGCGCTGGCGCAACGTGTCGCTGAGCCAGGGAGCGTCGGCGTGGCAGGCATAGTCGATCCAACGCTGTTCGGTCCACTCCTCCGGCGTTCGTGGGAACACCACTGGCGCACCATGCAAATCAAGCAGCGGCTTGACCGCATGCTTGCCTCGATCCTTCTCGTGGCGGCTGCCTTCTGGTAGCGGCGTGTAGATATAGACGATGATTTCCGACTGCGGATTGATGCGTTTGATTTCACGAATGAACTCGAACGTCCTCTCGGTTTCTTCCTCGGTGTTTTCCGGCGGCGCCACCATGAACGACAGCTCCGGAATTACGCCATTGCGCCGGCACAACTCGGCTGCTTCCAGTGTCTGGTCTGGGCGCGTGCCCTTGCGGATTTCCTTGAGCATGGCGCCACTGGGCGACTCGGCGCCAATGTAGGCCATCCGCAAGCGGCTCTTGCGCACGAGCTTCCAAGTGCTCTCGGACAAGTTCAGCAATGCGTCGGCGCGGGCGTAGCACCACCACGGCATTTCCAGTCGCGCCATCACTTCCAATAGCGGAATCATCTCCACTTCGCGGTCGAAGAAATTGTGGTCGAAGAACTGGACGGAGTCGGCACCCAGCTCATGCTTGAGATAGCTCAGTTCGCGCTCCAGCCGCTGCGCGGCTGGCAGCGCGGTAGCGCCGCCGAACATCGCGGCGACGCCGCAGAAGGTGCAGCGAAAGCGGCAGCCCAGCGCCGCCTGGTGTGCGGCGGTGCGGCGGCCGAGGAACGTGCGCGCCAGGTAGCGACGTGGGTCGCCGAGTTTGTCGTATGGCAACGCCGACACCGGATCGGTGCGCGAGAAGCGGCGCCCGGTGTTATGCACGATGGTGTCGCCGTTCTTCCACGACAGGCCGTCGATTTCCGCCAGTAGCGAACCTTCGCCTCGTAGCGCGGCGACCAGCGCCGGAAGAGTTTCTTCACCCTGCCCTCGGATCGCGTAGTCGACATACGGCGCGGCCAGTGCGGTGTCGGTGTACAAAGTCGGGAAATAGCCGCCCCAAACGATCGGTGTGGCCGGGAAGTGTTCGCGGACCGCCTTGGACAATGCAATCGACGGCGCAACCTGCGGCCCGCCCATGACGCTGATGCCTATCGCATCGACATGCTGTTCCGCCAACGCGGCCAAGGTGGTGTCGATGAAGTCGCGGTCGACGTTGCCGTCGATGATCCGGCTTGCGCCGTTGCGATCCAGTCCCTCCGCCAGATTCAACAGCGCGAGTGGAAAGCGTGCGCTGGCACGCGAGGTGATGGTCGGGTTGACCAGCAGCGTATTGGCCGTCGGCGTTAATGGCGAAAGCATCGAGTTGGCGTTCATGGCGGGCACCGAAGCTGGAATACCAGCGCCACCGGGACGTGCAATGCGGCACGATCAAAATGCGCACCGGCAGGAATGTCGGCTGGATCAAGCATGGGTTCCGCCACTGCCTCGATAACCAACCCCAGCGCCGAACAGGCGGCGTGCCAGTGGCTGTAGAGGTGTTGGGTATGGCGCACGGCGTAGCGGCGTCCGTCGATCCTGAAGTCGCGCAACCAGCCGAGCGCGTGACCGATCGGATGAACATCGCTGCACAGCACGATGCCACCGGGCCGGGTCACGCGGCGAAGTTCGGCCAACGCGGGCTGCAGTGCCGGAAGATGCCCGATTACCAATCCGCACAGAGTGATGTCGGCCGCAGCGTCGGTAACGGGCAGCGCCTCCAGGCGGCCCTGCTTCAGTTCGTAGCGCGAGTCGAATCCGCACACGCTCAACTCGGCGGCAGCGCGCTCCAGCATCTGTGGCGACAAATCCACGCCCATCGTGCGGGTCGCACCACGCTGCAATGCGTGCATCAAGTAGCGGCCACTGCCGCAGCCGGCGTCGAGTACGTGCTTGCCGCGCAAGTCAGCCGGCAACAAGGCGAGCATGGCGCGTTCTTCCGCATGCATGACCGGGTTGTGCGCGCGCGCCGGGTATTCGCGTGCCCAGAGTGCGTAGGCTTCGGCGGGTTCGAGCGTCAGAATGGCGCTCATGCAAAGCGACTCCTGGCCCTTCCCTTCTCCCTCCGGGAGAAGGTGGCGCGCAGCGACGGGTGAGGGAGTGAGATGTCCGCTGGTAGGGAACTTGGCTGGCGAGTCACTGCCATTCCCTCATCCGCCCTCCGGGCACCTTCTCCCGATGGGGGAAGGATCTGAGGCTCGTCGTTATCCAGGTCGAGCCCAGGTTCGAGCGCCAGAACCGCCGGATCGGCAAGATCGGCCGCGAGTAATTTGGGATACCCGTCGAGTGTCACCTGCACCGTGTCCACGCCTGCAATGGCGAACCAATCAGCGAAATCGGGATCGGCAATCCGCGGTCGGCCATCGCGCACCACTGCTCTTAGTTCGCTGCGTGCGCGTCCGACCAGACTATCGGCCAGTTCGCCACCACGGTCGCGAACGACAACAAAGTCCGCTGGCCCACCCATCGATAAGCCGCCGTGTGAGGGCAGCCGCAAGATCCGCGCCGCCGCGGTGGTCGCCAGTTCCAGCACCTGCCTGGACGAAAGGCCGTGACTCGCGGCAACGCGCAGTTCTTCCAGCAAGTCACGCGCGCCACTGAGGCGCGAGTCGCTGCCCAGCGTCAAGCGTCCGGCTTCGCACAACCGGCGCGGATCGAGCGTGTGCCCAAGCAGTGTCAGGTTGCTCGACGGACACCACACTACGGCCGCATCGCGTTCGATGATGAGTTCGATGTCGTGCTCGGTCAAACCAACGCCATGGATCAACACGCTGTTGGCCGCCAAGCATCCCAACCGGTCGAGCTCCGCCAGTTCGGCTCGCGCCACCGCATCGGTACCTTCGGCCAAGTGGAGCATCCAGGGATGCTCAAGCGGTGTCGCGGCGAAGCTTTCGCGCACCGATGGACCGTAACCGGGCCAACCCAGCGCATAGCTCCAACCGAAATCTCGCAACAGCGCGACCGGAAAGTCCGCATCCTCCAGTTCCGGATGCCATGGATCGTGATGCGCCACGCAGGTAACGCCGGCCAACAGGTTCTTCAACGCGCCATGGCGCAGGCGCACTGCTTTGGGTATCTGCAGTGCGGCGGAGACTATCGGATCGGCGAAGTGCGTCTGGAAAGCTTCGATCCAGGCATAGCTGTTGGGAAACGGCTGTGTCTGCGGCAACGGTGGTACTGCGTTGACCTGCAGGTGCTCATGCGCGTTTATCAGCCCGGGAAGGATCACGTGTCCGCGCAGATCGATATGCGCATCCGCCCTGCCCTGCTCCGCGGTCAAACGGCCCTGGCTCACCGTCAGCGGCGCCTGCGACGGTCCATCGGCCAAAAGCGCACGCGCGCCCTGCAAACATATCCCGGTGCTGGCGCCATGCCCGTTCACGCGATCAACGCCTACGCATCACGATGAGAAAGTGATCGCCCATTGCGCGTAGCAGCGGCAGTCCGCCCAGGCGATCATCGAGCCGGCCAAGACGCTCGCACCCTTTGGGATGTCGTTGGTAGAAATCCACCAGGTAAGGCGGCGGCAGGAACAGGCTTAGCGCGCGATGGCTCTCCAGCGAGAAGTGTTTGGCGAACGCGCGATAGAACTCGCGTGGCAGGTAATAGCGAGTCCATATGGTGTGGCCGTTCATGCCGACTGCCGTCATCCCCCGCGCGGCCCGAACCGCTGCCCGCTTGAAACGCCCGCGCGCAGCGTAGTGCGCAATTTCCCACGGGCATATCCGGCCCATCACGGAAAACACCAGCAGGCCATCGCGACGCAGCAGCCGGGCGCACTGGTCGGCGACGGCCGGCAAATCCGGTGCGCAGTTCAACGGGCCGAAGTTGGAGTACATGCCATCGAACGCGCCTTCGATGCCGTCCAGTTGCTGGATACCGACATGGGCCGCCGTCAGCCAGGATTCCAGCGACGCGGCCTCTGCGCGCTGGCGCGTGCGTTCGACCATGCTCGGAGACCAGTCGGTGGCCAGCACGTGGTAGCCGCGTCGGGCGAATTCATGGGCATCCAGCCCGGTGCCACAACCCAGGTCGACCAGGCGCGATCCAATGGGCAGCCCGATGGCCACCGTGTTCCATAGCGTGGTACGCATGCGCTGGATCAGCGCGTTGTTGCCGCGCGGCCCGTCGTAGTCGGCGGCCACGCTGTCGAAGGCGCGCTGGGTGTCCAGCAGCTGCTCTGCGTCCAGGGCGTCGTACCGCTCGCTCGTCACGGACTTCATGACGCCTCCGCCAACAGGTAGGCTTCGATCGAGGCGGTCTTTTTCATCAGCATGCAATGTCTCGTTGCGACGCCACGCGGAGGCGTCTTCTATCTGCATGTGAGTGCCGTCAGGACGCGGTTTGGTTGAGGTACGCAGCTAATAAATAGGAATCCCCTCAGTTTGGAGAGATGAGGGATAAGTGGTGACAATGAGAGAATATCGCCCTCTCGTGCCTCCCCCTTTGATAAAGGGGGCAAAAGCGGATGCTCACCTCTGCCGCCACGCATTACCCGCCACCGCTGCCGCCAGCCCCAGCGCGGCACCCAGCAACAAACCCACGCCCCAGGCCAGCACTTTGTTGGGAGACGCGGGCCGATCAGGCACGTAGACCGGCCATGGCAACGAAGTGTCGTAGGTGTGGCGCGGCGTGAGCCGCACGGTCAGGTCATCGATCTCCGCCTTCAATCCGCGTATCACGCCTTCCTTCTCGGTCAGCATCATCCCGGCCAACAACTGGCCCTCGCTGCTGCGGGTCATCCCATCGCCCGTCTTTCGCAGCCATTGGTCGCGTTCGGATCTGGCCGTGCGCAGTTCCTCGCGCGCCGCCCGCAGGCGCGTTTGTGTGAACGCCATGGGCTGAGCGCTGATGCGGCGGTGGATCACCTGCAAGCGGCCGCCGGTGGCCGTCGCCAGTTTCCGCGCCAGTTCCGGGGAACCCCCGCGCACGCTCAAGCGGATGAGGTTGGCATAAGGATCCGGTGCCAGCTTCAGGCTCTTGCGGTAGAGCCCGGCGTCGCGTCCCTTGAGCGGTAGGCCCAGCTCACTTAGCACGCTGTCCTGGAAGCCTCGCGTCTTCATGCGTTCGATGGCGCGCTGAAATGGTTCGATCTTGGGGTCGCGGCCGACGGGAGTGGGTCCGAACTCGCCCACCTGCACCCACGCGGTCGCCTCCCACTGCGGTTTCGACAAGAACGTGAATGCGAATGTCGCGGCCAGTACGGCAACCATCGTCACGGCGAACCAGCGCCACCGACGGATCAGTACTCGCCCCATGTCGATCAGGTAGATGTCATCTTCTTCTTTCATTGCGGCTCGGTCTTGAAGGAGTGTGGGAGAAATCCGGCCCGCGTGCCTGCGTTCCTGTCAGGCAAAAGCGCCGTGAGGGCGTGCAGTGCCAGGCACATGCCGATGAAACCGGCGTTGGTCCAGGTGAACGCCTGTGGCGCGAAGGGCGACATCAGGCAGGTGTAGGCGATGCGCAGGAAGATCAGCAGTGGAAATAGCGACAGCGCAATGCCCAGTCGCCGTACGCTCCACAGCAATGCGGCGTACAGCGCCAACAGCGCGGCCACCGCGCCGGGTGCACCCCAGGCCATCAGGAACGGGAAGAACTCGGTGCCGACGTTGATGTTCGACGCATCGAGAGGAATGTCCGTGCCGGCCGTGGCGATGGAGCCGCTCATCGGTACCAATTGATTGATCAGGAAATTGGCGTTCTCGTATTCCTTGGTCAACATCGCGGCGAAGTTGTACGGTCCCGCGCTGATGTAGAGCAGCAGCCATTCGACGCCCTGCGGCGCGGCCCGGTATAGATCGCTGAAGGGCAACGCTACCGTGTCGAGTGAGCCCGAACGCAGCGTTCCGAGCACGGAAAACGCGGTTGCCCCTGCGAGCGCCAGCAGGCTGATGGTCTTCCAGGGCAACGGCCGCGTGGCGTCCCGGCGCAGCACGATCAACAGAGCGAACGAGAACAACGAAGCCAAGAGCCGGTTGCGATCGATCACCAGCACTGGAAACAAGAAGCCGATGGCGATCACCAGATAGCGCAGCGGCTTGTTCCGGATACACAGCAGGCCGATGGGTGGAAGCACCCAACATATGTTCGACAGGTGCCGCACATGCGTGTGCAGCGGAGTGAGTGTCGCGTAGGACGACGGATCGTTGAAGATCGGCACCGGAAACAGCGCCAGGTCCAGTACGCAGAACACCGCTACCAGCGCGGCTAGCGTCAGTGCGAGGAAAGACTCCCGGGTTCCCGCGTATCGCCGCTGACGGAACCGCGACAGTGGTGGCAACCGGATGCCCAGCAACAGATCCAGCGCGACGATTGCCATTGCCGACGCCGCCAGTAGCGCGATGCCAACGAAATAGCCGGTTGGCAGCTCGTAAGTCAGCAGGGTCACCCCGCAACTAAAGAGCATGGGCAGTCCCAGATAACTCGACGGCATGCGCAGCAAGCGATTCATGCCGATCTCGTCTCGCGCACGGCGGCCGTCGGCCGTAGCAGCGCCAACAGCCTCAACCCAAGATGGACAGCGAGGTGAAATGCCGTGCCGATGGGGCGGCGCCGCAGGAACGAGATCTTGGCCGCGATACGGTGAGCCTGCGACCTCAGCAACGTCCGGCAGGGTTCGTCGAACAGTTCCGTACGCCTCAGTGCCACCTGCTGCGATTCGGCCAGATTGGCAATACGGGTGGCGACATGCTTCGTCTTGCTGACATTGCCGCCATGCAGCCGGTATGCACATACGCGCACGTCGATGAAACCGAGCGCATCGCGCGCGGCCAGCCGCAGGAAGAAATCCCAGTCCTCGATGGACAGTTCCTCGCTCCAGCCCGCCTGGATGCTGACCGCTTCGCGCCGTACCAAGGTGACCGCACCGCTCACCGCCCAGTGGCTGATCACTGCGCGGCGAATACTGGCATCGGAGAGATAGAGCTGCTTGTCGACGCCATACAAGTGACTCATGCTGCTTTCGTACAACGTGCGCCCGTCGCCATCGACGACCACGGCATCGCCAATCACGGCGGCCTTGCGCGGATGTGCACTCAGATAGCGCACCTGCGCTTCGAGGCCGCCAGGCAGCAGGTAGTCGTCGCTGGCCCCCAATCGCAGGAATCGGCCGTGCGCGAGCGACACCAGTTCGTTAAGTGTGGCTGCGATGCCACGGTTCTCCCTGTGCCGGTATATCACTGGCAGCGAATGTCCGTGCGCTGACATCCATGCTTCGATACACATGGCGGTTTTGTCGGTGGAACCATCGTCGATGATGACGAGCTCCTTGGACGGATACGGATCCTCCAGCACGCTGTCCAGGCAGCGCCTGACGAAACGCTCGTGGTTGAAGGCCGGGATCAGTATCGAGACCAGCGGCTGCGCGGAACAGCTCATGCCGTCCTCCCCAGATACCGCCGCACCACGACGACGTTGAAAAGCAGATACAGCACGTAGTTGGCAACGAAGGCGTACATCGCACCCACCAGCCCAAAACGCTGCGTGAACAACAGCACCATCACGAAGTAGCTGGCCGCGAACACGCACTCTGACACCACGAACAACCGCGTCATGGCTTTGGCCAGCATCAGGTACGACAGCACGAACGAAGCGATCTTGACGACGTCTCCCAGCAGCTGTGGGCCGTACAGCGGATCGGCAGCCGCGAAGTCGGCGTTGAACAGGAGGCGGGTTACCCAATCCCGGCACAGGTACACCGCAGCCGCCGCGGCGATCACGATCGGCATCAGGTAGCGATAAGCGGCCTTCAGTTCCGATGCGAGCCCGGCACGGTCCTGCATCGATGCCAGCTTGGGCAGGTAATAGACATTGATGGCGGTGGTGAAGAACAGCAGGTAGGCATCGGAAACCTTGCTCACCGCCTGCCAGTAGCCGACCTGCTCCCAACCGAAGCGGGCGGCCAATGTGTCGCGAACCGCGATGCCCACCAGGTGCGGCAGGACCGCCGAGACCAGGCTCATAAGCGAGAACGCGGCCAGCTTGCCGCTCATCTCGCGATCGAAGCGTACGCGCAACATGCCGCTTCTGAAATATGGGCTCCTCCGCAACGCTGGCACTGCGGCGACAAGCCACAGCAACTGACCGGCGACCAGCGCGAAAAGAGCGCCATCAAGCCCGAATTTCAGGCCTGCCAGCGCCGCCAGCGCCACACCGATCACCGACCCGGTGACATGGATGAAGGCCAGCCGGCGCACATCCATGAAGCCGTTGATCACCGCGATGATGTAGTTGAGCAACGCAATGCCGAACTGAGCCAGCGCCAATAGAACGATCAGTTGCTGATAGTGCGGATCACCGAGCAGTTGCTGTGCAATCTGGCGACTGAACAGCAGCGCGGCCGCGCTCATCAGAATGGCTGCGCACAAGGCATACCCCAAAGCCGCGCCCAGCAGCCGCGCCAGCCTGGGCGCATCGTCGCGATACTCAGCTACATACTTGACGACGCCCGCACTGATACCGCCGCCGGCCATCACCGCCAGCAACGACATCAAGCCCATGAATTGCCCCAGTCGCCCCACACCCGCCGGACCGGCAAACCACGCCACCAGCTTGATGACGGCCAGCGCGGCGACCAGTCGCGCGGCGGTACCGATGCCGGTGTAGAAGCCGGCGCGCAACACGTTCACGCAGCATCTCCGAACGCCCGGCAGGCGGCGATCACCCGCGCAACATCGGCATCGGCCAGCGCAGGCCCCATCGGCAAGCTCAGCACTTGCTGGTGCAGGCGCTCGGTGATCGGTAGGTGCGAGTTTCCCAGCAATGCGGCATAGGCCATTTGCCGGTGCGGCGGAACCGGATAGTGCACCTGGGTCTGGATGCCGTGCGCTTGCAGGTGCCGTTGCAGATCGTCGCGGCGAACGCTGCGTACGACGAACAAATGCCACACGTGCGCACTTTCGTTCGCCACCACCGGCAACTGGATAAGCGGGTTGTGGATACCGTTGCGATAGCGCCGCGCCACTTCGCGTCGGTGACCGATCTCTTCGTCGAGATAGCTCAGCTTCACCCGCAACATGGCGGCTTGCATTTCGTCCAGGCGTGAATTGACACCGGGAAACAGATGCCGGTACTTGATGTCCGAGCCGTAGTTGCGCAACGCCCTTATCCGCTCAGCGAGCGGGGAGTCGCGGGTCACCACTGCACCGCCATCACCCAGTGCGCCGAGATTCTTGGTCGGGAAGAAACTGAAGGCGGTGGCGTCGCCGAATGCGCCAGCACGGCGACCGTCCCTTGCCGCGCCATGCGCTTGCGCGGCATCCTCGATCAGCAATAAACCATGCCGATCAGCCAGCGCCCGCAGCGCCGCCATGTCGGCGAGCTGCCCGTATAGATGCACCGCCATGATCGCGCGCGTACGTGGCCCGATGGCTGCTTCCACTTGCACCGGATCAAGGTTGAACGTGACCGGATCGGGTTCGACCGGCACCGGCACCAGGCGGTTTTCGGTAATGGCAAGGAAGCTGGCGATGAACGTGTTGCCGGGCACGATCACCTCGTCGCCTTCCGACAATCGGCCCAACTCGCGATAGCCGCGCAGGATCAGGGTGAGCGCGTCCAGGCCGTTGCCCACGCCGAGGGCATGGTCGACATCACAGTAGGCGGCGAATTCGCGCTCGAAAGAAGTCAATTCCTGGCCCAGCACATACCAGCCCGAATCGATCACCCGTGCCGCCGCTGCCTTCAGTTCGGCGGCGTAGCGTGTGTTGGTAGCGCGCAGATCGAGGAACGGTACGTCCAAGGGCGGCAGGTCGAAGGCAGCGGCGTCCATCAGAGCGTCCACTCATAGAAGTCGTGCACGATGGCGCGCGCACCGAAGCGTTCCTTCTGCTCGACCAGTCCTTCATTGAGCACGCGTCCTTCTTGTTCGGTCGAAATGCCGAGGCTGAAGTACTCGCGCTGTGCGTACACGTTCTCGATGAGCTCGGCCAGCAGAAGGCTGAGTGCGTCCAGGCGCCGGCCCTCTTCCGACGCCGCCAGGTATTGGGTGTGTACGACCCTGCCGAAGTCGTAGACCAGCGCGCCGGCGAGCAATGCGCCGCCGGCTCGCGCTTCGTGCAGCACAATTTGTGAAGGGAACCGGTCGTGAAGCAGACGCAGTTCTTCCAGGTTGTGCGTGGGTGCGGCGCCGTGCCGCTCCAGTACCTGCGTAAGCAGGACATGAAAATCCGCCATGCCCTGCCCGACCTGCACGCCAAGGCCCGCTTTCCTTGCCTTGGCGATGGAGCGCTGACGCTCAGGGGTGAATCTCAACGGCTCGCGCAACGCGACTACCGAGGACACATCGCGGCGGTGAAGGCGAGCCCCGAGCCGATGCAGTGCGTAGAGATCTTCCTCGGCGGGCGAAGCATGAAACACATGCGGAACCGCTTTGTAGAGCAGCCGCGACAATCCCCGCGAGCGATAGTGTTCGCCAATCTGGTCGAACACCGCCAGTGTCGATCCAGCGCGCAGTGCGTATGAGGAAAGCAGCCCGCCGTAGGTCAATCCGGCGTGACTGGCGACGGTATCGCCCCGGACGTTCGCCGGCAGCACCGCCACCATTTCCCCGCTCCGCTCGACCACCAGCGAGGCATCGGTGAATCGATCGGCGTGGTAGTCCATGTAGCCGCGCAGATGCAGCAGGTTGCCGTTCCGGGAATGCGCGACCAGCGCATTCCAGGCCTTGGCGTCAGCGGCGGCATACGGCCTAACCAAGAACATTCACGCCTCCCGCGCTTGGCGGTAGACCGGCTACCGCCAGCCCGAATCCTTCCTTGCCCATGTCATTGCCGTTGTAGAACATCAGCAGTTTGTCGCGATGCTGGACCAACGCCGGGTAGCACAGCGTGCGCGCATCCCAGCCGCTTTCGGACAGCGCCAGCCCCAATGCTTCGTCGCACCGCCGCCATCGCACGCCGTCATCGCTCTCGGCTACGCCGGGGAAGTATTCGCCGGTGGTGTTGCCGCGGGTGAAATACATCAGGTAGCGGCCACCGAAACGGTACACGCGCGGCCGGCCGATGCGATATTCATTGCCTTGCGGCAGCAGGCAGACCTGATCCGCGCGCGGGATCGCGGCCAGATCCGCGGTTTCCACATAGCGGATGTGGTAACGCGGAAAAGGGGCATCGCCAATAGGTTCCCAGTCGTCGCCGACGGCGTACCACAGCCGCCAACGACCTCCTTCATAACGCGCCGAATGCACTGCGGCAATCGTGCTGCGGCCCGGCGCGCGATCGAGAATGGGCGTCTCCTGGCAACGCTGGAATGACTCGCCTCCATCGCGGGATATCGCCAATCCGGTGAACGCCAGGAACTTGGCGTGTGCCACACGCTGGAAGCCGACGTAGAACAGGTGCAGACCTTCCGACGTCCGCACCACGTCTCCCAGGATCATCCCGCTGTCGTCGAAACACCCTCCGCGCCCGATATCGAGCACCGGTTCGGCGCTGACGCGCATGACGGTAGTGGGATCGTCCGCGCTGACGTCGACGTAGCCGATGCGGCTGACGCCGTCGTCATCCCTGAAACCCGCATAGATGCGCAGCGTTTCTTCATCCAGCCGCCAGGGTGTCGGCGTCAGCGCCGAATGACGCATCCATCCACCCACGCGATGACGTGCGACGTCGAATACCAATCCTTGCTTGGCCCAAGCGAACATCCGCGCCTCAGAGCTTGACGTCGAAACTGGAACGATCCGGAACGGCACGCGCCGGCGAACCAACGTAGACGCGGCCGGGATCGGTATCACGGGTGACCAGCGCACCGGCGCCGATCACGTTGTCGGCAGCGACCTTGACCCCGTCGTTGAAGGTCGCGTTCACGCCGATGAAGCTGCTTGAGCCGATCTCGCAGTAACCGGACACCACCGCGTGCGAAGCGACGAACGCGTGCTCGTGGATCACCGTGCGATGACCGATGTGGTTGCCGCTCCACAAAACGCAGTTGTCGCCGATACGGGTGAACGGCTGGACGACATTGCCTTCGAATATGAAGCAGTTCTCGCCGATCTCGGCGTTGCGCCAGACGAAGGCGCGTGAACTGACGTAGCTGGCGAACCGATATCCGCGGCGCTTGGCGTCCAGATAGAAGCGGGTCCGCAAGCGATTGAGCCCGGTGGCCGGGATGGCGACGAATACCTCCACGTCGCCAGGCGCGTGGATACTCTCAAGATCTTCGTAGGCGAGCACGGGCAAGCCGGCCAAGGTCGGCGCGGCGCTGCCTTGGCTGGGTATGTAGTCGCGTTCCACACTGAAGGCCACCACTTCGTAGTCGCTGTCGTGGGTGAAGTATTCGCAAGCGATCTGCGCAAGCTCGCCCGCGCCAACGAGTACCAGAGGCTTTGCCATGCTTAGGCCTCCTGCCATTGAACGCCGTTCGCTTCGCGCAGGAACTCGTCGTAGTCGACGATGTAGTCGTCCGGGTCGTACAGCTGGTCGGCCAACACCATCAGCACGCAGTCTTCGCTGAAGTCGTACAGATCGCGCCAGACCATGCCGCCGAGCAGCAGGCCGCGTGCGGGATCGTCCAGCACTACCTCCACGGGGCCATGGCCTTCGTCGGCCAGGAACGTCACCGAACCATGCAACGCCACGACCAGTTGATTGAGGCGGCGGTGGGCATGCTGTCCGCGATGTACGTCCTGCCGGGTGGCGAACAAGTAGTACACACGCCGGATCTCGAAAGGCACGTTGCGTTCTTGCTCAAGCGCGACGAGCTGGCCGCGGTCGTCGCCGTGCATGTGCAGATGGATGAGTTCGATTGTCATGACCTTGACCTGCCCCACGGCGTCCTGGAAGGAAGCGCTTGCACTTCCTGAGTGCCGCCAACCCGAGAGAAGGTTGTCGTCGTCACAAGACCACTCCGCCGGCGCAACCTTTCTCCGGTAACTCGGCACATAGGGATGCGCGGCTTCCCACCCATGCGTGATCCACCGACATAGCGGTCGACCTTCCATCGACCGATCCCCGGACCGGAAACCCATCATTCAATGACGCCACCAAACCCTGCCCCTGACGCCGTCCCTCCCCCGCCGACGCCACCGGAACCTGTCTTGGACGCTGGCATCGTTACCGCCCGTCCAAGACCGAGATCATTGGTCGCGCTGCATTGGCTGACTGCACTCGCGTTGGTTGGTGCGGCGACATTGATCCTTGTCCGCGGCGAGGTCGATGGCCGCGCCCTACGGCAATGGCTGCTGGAGGGTCATCGTCATTTCGGTCTGCTGGTACTCATGTTGTTTTGCCTGCGCGTGGCGGTGCGACTGCGCCTGGGCCGCTTGCAGGCGCCGGTTGGCATGGGTTGGATCATCCGTGCCGCAGCCGCGCTGACCCACGTCGCGATGTACGCACTGCTGCTGTCGCTGCCGCTGCTCGGGTGGGCGCTAAGCGATGCGCTGGCCAAGCCCGTGCACCTGTTCGGCCTCTCCTTGCCGACGCTGGTGGAACCGGATCCGGATCTCGCCGACACGTTGCAGGCGTGGCACCTGGATGCGGCGTGGGCGCTGTTGGCGCTGGTCACGCTGCATGTCGGCGCCGCGCTGTGGCACCACTTCATCCGACGCGATGCGGTACTGCGCGACATGCTGCCGCAGCGCAGGCGCGACTGATGCCTTTTTTATCCCGTGCTTCCATTACCCGCAGCTTGTCGCATCGACGCGACCAAGGAACTCCCATGAGCAACGTCCCCATTCGCCAACTGCACATTCTCATGCTTGGCTTGATCGTCTGTTTGCTGATGCTGTTGGTCAGTCCCCGCGCACAGGCGGTGCCGTCGTTCGCTCGCCAGACCGGCTCGGCGTGCGCGGACTGTCATATCGGCAGCTATGGCCCGGCGCTGACGCCGTACGGCATGCGATTCAAACTGGGCGGCTATACCGACAGCAACGGCGAGGGCATCAAGATTCCTGTTTCCGCCCAGGTCACCGGCGTGCACTCGAATCCGGCGCGTGGCGAAACCACCTCACGCCTCAATGAAGCCGATCTGTACCTGGCCGGCCGCATTTCCGACTACGTCGGCGGATACGTCAAGGTCGCATCCACCAATACTGGCAACGACAAGTTCGACACGCGCCTCACCGAGATGGACCTGCGCTTCGTCACCAGCAAGTTCAAGATCGGCGAGAAGAATGCGACGGTCGGCGTCACCGTCAACAACAACTTTGGCGCGCAGGACCCGATCGGCGTACTGCCGGCGGCCTCCAGTTTGGGTGCGCCTTCGGCCTACGCTACGTCCAATTCGATTCTCAACTCTTCGCCGTTGTCGCGGCGCGTGCTGGGCACCAGCGTGTACGGCGTGTACGACCGCGACTGGTACGGCGAACTCGGCACCTATCGCAGCATGTCCACCTCGTTGCAGGATCGTTTTGGCTTCCCGGTTTCTGGCGATCCCGGCAGACTCAGCGACACCGGCTATATGCGCCTGGCGTACATGCGCGACTTCAAACGTCACTTCTTCTCGGCCGGCGTGACTGCGCTCAGCACCAAGCAACAGCGACCGCGCACGGGTGGGCCGACGAACGATGTTACCGATCTGGGCTATGACCTCACCTACCAATTCCTCGGTAATCGCGAGCACGTGGTGAGCGTGGCCTATACCAACATCTATGAGCGCCGCCGCTACGGCGACCCACTCGGCGGAGATCCGGCACTGGTGCCCTTCCGACGCGGCTCGGTACGCGACCAGACGTTGAGCTTGAACTACGCCTTCCGACAGAGTTACGGCGTACTGCTGGCCCATATGATCAATACCGGGTCGGCCGATCCTGCGCGCTACGCGCCCTATGGGGTGCCCGACACCACGGCCAATCTGATCAGTGCGTACTGGACCCCGTTCGGCAAGGAAGACAGCTTCACTTCGATCGCCAACATGCGTCTTTCCGCCACATGGTTTCGCTTCAGCAAATTCAATGGAGCGTCGGACAACGTGTTCGGCCCATTTGCGCCGACCAACGCGGAGGACCTGAACCAGTTCCAGGTCGCCTTGAGCCTGGCGTTTTGATTTCCTCCACTGAGAGCCGAACACGATGACCTTACGTGTTGTTCCCGTCCTGTCGCGCGCCGTATTGGTCGGCGCGTTGTTGGCTGGCGCCTGGGTGCCTGCCGCCGTGCATGCCGCCGATCCCGGCGTCAGGGTTTTCATGTCCGAATGCGCCGAGTGCCACAGCGCGGCCAATGGCAAGAACAAGGAGGGCCCGTCGCTGTTCGGCGTGATTGGCCGACCTTCAGCTACGGTGCCTGGCTACAAGTATTCCAAAGCGCTGCGCCAGGCAGGTTGGACGTGGGACGAGGCCACCCTGCGCCGCTACCTGGCCCAGCCCGCGGAGAAAGCGCTTCCAGGAACCAAGATGGAGTACGACGGGCTCGATGCAGAGCAGGTGGATGCCCTCATCGCCTACCTGCGCACGCGCCGTTGAAGCTTGCCGCGCTGGCGTCAGGTCTATGGAAGAGGGCTATACTCGGGCCACAATTTCGGCAGCGGCCTGTATCGCCACCGCTGCCTGGATGTATAGGCATCGAACTCCTTCGGCTTACGACCTTGCACAACGATCCGTCCGCCGCCTTGACCTCCACGCCTCCCGTCAGGCGCTTGTGCGGATAGCGGCTTTCTTGACGACGTTGAGATCGGCATGCACCGGCGAGTCCGCATCGTGATTCATCGCCCGATCCGCACGAATATCCGGCGAGCTGGCAGCCATTGGCTGCTGCTGGCCGCCATGCTTTGTCCTGCACTGGCAGCAGAGGCGGCCGACCTGGGTGGTGCGATCGCAATCAATTCCCAACTGGTTGATCGCGGTATCGCGATCACCTCCCGCACACCTGTCGTCCAAGGATCGGTCTACTGGGCGCCCGCCGCGGGCTGGTCGCTGGACCTGTCCGCGGCCGTCGAAACCCGTTCGCCGGAACAGTTGCTGGAATCGGGCATCGCGCTCTCCCACCACTGGACGCTTTCCGACCGCTGGCAGGCACAGGCCAGCCTGTCGTACTACCGGTACCGTTATGCCGTCGACGACAGAGAATGGGACGTCGAGCGGACCGAGGCCAGCGTCGGTTGGACTTACCGGGACATGTTGACCTTCTCGCTGTCGGCATCGCGCATGCCCGGCAGCGGACGCGTGTACGGCGCGGCGGACGTCACCATGCAGCATTCGCTGTCGGAACATTTCGTGTTATCGGGCGGGCTGGGGATTGCCCAGCCCCCACGGTTCGATGACGGACAGGCGCGTAGTGGTCATTACCGTTACGGGCATGCGGGATTGATATGGAGCCGGGGAAGCTGGAGCATCGAGCTCGACCGCGTCGCCACCAGCGCCAATGTGCCGCGGCCATGGGGCGGCCAGCGCGTATCGCCCTGGGTCGCGACGCTCTCGGTGGCGTTCTGAGAACCTGCCAGCGATCCTGCCGCACTCGGCATGCGGCCCGCGTGAACAGGTTCTGCGCAGGATGCAACCTTTCTCCCTAGTGGCCGCACATACCGGTATCTGATGCTCCTTCCCCTGCCATGAACGATACCGACGCCCTGGGCGATGCCACCGACCGCGTGCTGCTGCAACGCATGGCCACGGGCGACCGCGAAGCGCTGGCGACGCTGTACAGGAACTATCACGGCCGGCTGTGCAGATTCCTGTCGCGCCTGACTCGTCGCCCGGACATCATCGAGGAAGCCATCAACGATTGCTTCTGGATCGTCTGGCAGAAGGCCGAAGGTTTTCGCGGCGACTCGCAGGCATCCACCTGGATCATGGGCATCGCCTATCGCTGCGGTCTTAAGGCGCTGCGCCAACATGGCGGCGACCCGGTCGACGACAGCGAAGTAGCAGAGGATCGCTTCGCCACCGACGATCCGGACGAAGACCGCGAGTTGCGCGATTGGCTGGGCAAGGGACTCGAACGACTCACTGCCGACCAACGCGTCGTCATCGAATTGGTGTACGGGGTCGGCTACAAACTGGAGGACATCGCGATCATCATGGATTGCCCGATCGGCACGATAAAAGCCCGGTTGTTCCATGCGCGAGTCAAGCTCCGCAACGTGCTGCCGGCCCTGGCCGGAAGCGTCCCCACACTGACGGAGAAACTGTCATGAAGACCTTCTTCGTGCAACCTGGCCAGGAATGCTCGCATGCCTGGGAGCTGATGCCCTGGGTACTGCAAGGAAGCGCCAGCGAGGAACAGAACGACTGGCTACATACCCATTTGACCCAATGCAACGCTTGCAGTGCTGAGTTCGCTCAGCAGAGCAAGTTGCGCTTGGCCATGTCGCTGCCGACCGACCTCCCCGTCGATCCCGAGGCGGGGTTGCAGCGCCTGCTCAAGCAAATCGACACGCCCGAACCACGGCAGAAGCCGGTGCGGGGGCAATCGAACGGTTGGTTGGTCAAGGCGCTGGCGGCCACGGTACTGGCCCAGGCAATCGGCCTTGGCGTGTTGAGCTCGCAGCTATTCACGGCGAATCAGACCCCGGCCTATCGCACGCTCAGCGACGCACCCGCGCCCATCGCGACCGGAGCAATCAGGGTAGTCCCCGATCCGCAAATGCCTGTGGCTGATTGGAATACGTTGTTGCATACGCTCAAACTACAGGTGGTCGGTGGACCGAATGGCATGGGCGCGTATATCGTCGCGCCTGCCACACCCGATGCCGCCACCGAGACTTCCCAAATCGTGCAACAGCTGCGCACCGCGCCCGGCATTCGTCTGGCAGAACCCATCTCCCCTGCTCCGTGAAGCGACGACTTGCCCTGCTGCTGTCAGCCAGTTTCGTACTGGCTGGCTGCGCTCACTTGGATGGCGGGCTGACGCAGCTACCGCCGGATCAATCCAGGGAGGCGTCCGCGCTGGACAACCAACGCGACATCGTACTGGCGGTGGAGAACCCACTGGCACCAGCACCGACGCGTGCCGGCTCCAACCTGCTGGGCTACGCTTCGGCAAAATCCTATGGTGCGGGCAGACAGGCACTTTTCACGCTTGATGCGCTCAAGCGCCAATACGGCCTACGCGAGGTGGCGGCTTGGCCGATCAAGCCACTTGGCGTGTACTGCGCGGTATTGCAGCCGCCGCCGGGCGTGTCGCGGGATGAACTGATAGCCTCCTTGGCCGCCGACGAACGCGTCCAGTTGGTGCAGCCGCTACAGGATTTCTCGGTTTACTCGTCGAACGAGCCCGCTACCAGTCGCACCGCCCAGACACCAAGCTATAACGATCCCTATATCGATCTGCAACGTGGCTTCATCGCTACCGATGCCGCCGCCGCGCAGATTCACGCGCAGGGTCAGGGCGTGGAAGTGGCCATTGTCGACACCGGCGTGGACACTGCCCATCCCGACCTGCGTGGCCGCATCCGCGACGTACACGATCTGGTGGGAGGAGACGCCCCGGCCTTCAATCGCGACGCGCATGGCACCGAAGTCGCCGGCATCATCGCGGCGAACAGCAACAATCGTCTCGGCATCGCCGGCATGGCGCCCAAGACCAAACTCAACATCTACAAGGCGTGCTGGTATCCACAAGTGTCCGGCGCTGCTGCGCGTTGCAACTCCTTCACCTTGGCCAAGGCGTTGGCGACGATCGCCGGCACCAGCGCACGCATCGTCAATCTAAGCCTGGGCGGTCCCAGCGATCCGCTATTGCGCCGGTTGCTCGAACAGCTACTGCATCAAGGCCGCATCGTAATCGCCGCGATGCCTCCGGATGGCCGCCTCGGCGGATTCCCCAACGACATCCCGGGCGTGATCGTCGTGCGCACCAGCAACAGCGCATCCGCCCCAACCGGCGTGCTCAACGCACCGGGCGACGACATCCTGACTACCCAACCCGGCAACGGCTACGACTTCACCTCCGGCTCATCCATGGCCGCCGCGCATGTCAGCGGCATGGCCGCCCTGCTGCTTTCCCTCTCGCCAAACCTGGACGCACGCAGCACGCACGAACTCATGCGCCGGACCAGCAAGTCCACCGACGGACTGGTACAGGTGAATGCGGATGCTGCGGTCGGTGCGTTGACGAATGCAGGTAAGACTTCGCGGCGTGTGGCGCGTCCGTGAGTAGGTGAGCGACACACTCCATTTTGCATTCGGCCAGGCGAAACTTGGAGACTGAGGAACCGTCAGGAGCTTGAATCACAAAGCTAGCCACTAAGGCATCCAGCGAAGCGTTTCCTGCTCGGTCGAATTTATTGAATCATCATCCGATATACCTTGAACGATGAAGTGCTTTGCGAATGGCTCCAATATGAGAGTGCGATTGATCTCGCGACTGTCGCAGAGCATCGCGATCTGCCCTTCCACGTTAGTGGAGGTGTGCTCCAACATGCGCTCCGCACCAGTATTGGTGAGCGTGACGAACCAGGGGTGATCTCCAGCAAAGCTCGGCTCCATCCTCTCCACAGAAGCGATGTGTTCGGGACGAATCAGTTCAGTGATGGAGAGAGTGCCATTGGGAGTGACCGCTCGAAACGAAAGATCGCAAAGGGACAGATCGAGCCCAGCATCCTGCCTCCCCGGAGCGGACTTGGTGCATCCGAACAGTGAAAGCGAAACAATCAGGACTACCAGGGGCCGGAAAACGGATTTCATGTGCTCCCTGGAGACTATCTACTGCTCGGAAAAATGGCACCCGGATTGGGCGAAAAGTTGGGCGAAGTGCGTTCCGAGTTCGCGTTCCGTTCGGTTTTTAGTTACATCTGGCGGGAGGGGACGGCTCAATTTTTTACAAGCTAAAAGTGGTGCTGAGCACATGAAACCGATTGCTGTTGCTTTTTTCCAGTTCATTATTTCCACTTATCTTTCGCGCGCACTCTCAGCAGCATGTCGCCCCAACGGGACTTCGCGTGCTTCGCGCTACGGCTGAGCTTCACCAATAAGGGGAGGCTCGGATGCACCGAACCTCCCCATTGAGAATCACCGCACCATGTAGCGAACATGCATGTTGTGGTGATCGGCGTGATGCCAGTCGCCATTCCAGGCTGGGCGTTGTTGGAGTTGGCCGCCGGTGTCAAATCCGGTGGAATCCGAAGCCTGGCTGCCGAAGCTGCCGATTGCATTCACCAGATTGAGCAGTTCCCGGCTAACAAGCGGTGGATCTGTCATTGCCACGCCCTGCTCCGGTGGTTGCTGTGGATCAGACAGATCCAAGAGCTGTTGCCAATCCCAGCTTGCCAGCTCGCTAGGCTCCGAGAACAGGCTCTCCTCCTGGATCGGCACAATCGTATCCGAGGTCGAAAGTAACTCAGCAGTGTTCCTTGCCGAAATGGATGGACTCGATTGGCTAACGCGACCATCCGGTTGGGTGCCGACGGATGCATTTGCATCGCTCATCGAATCGAATCTCAGCGGCTCGCTGCTATCGGCCATGATCGCCATGGCTCCTTGTGGCAGTGGAGTCAATCTGCTGGGAATCTGGGAGGCCGGTATGGCATTTCCACTTCCAGGCTGCACGTAGCTGATCGCGTATTCGCCACCCAGAAAATGCTTGAGTACCCGAACCTGCAGGGCCGCACTCGCATCCACTCGGATGAGCAAGTCATCGCCGTCTTGATGGAAACTCAGGCGAGTGCTGGCGATGCCATTCATGAACACCCAATCGACACCGCCGCCGACGTTATCGATCGTGTCGCTACCGGAAGCGGCCGAGTAGTAGTAGTCGTCATCCCCCGCTCCGCCGATGAGCATGTCGCTGCCGTCTTCACCGACCAGCGTGTCGCCTCCGTTGCCACCAATCAGGATGTCGTTGCCAGAACCGCTGAACGATCCGTTGCCGCCGGAGAGATAGTCGTTACCCTCCCCACCTTCGAACTTATCGTCGCCACTGAAACCGAACAACGTGTCGTCGCCTCCTAATCCGCGTACCAGATCGCGACCGGAAGTTCCCAGCAATTGCTCGCCGGCGGCCGTACCCGTGACGACATTGGGATAGTCGGCGTCGTTGCCTTCATTCCCGCCACCACCCGGGTTACCACCGCCACCGCCGGCCAACGCATTGATTGCGGCGGTGTCCAGCATATTGCCGCCGTCCGGCTGGACGAAGTCGATGGCGCTGTCACCACCCAGGAAGTGATCGGTGACGCGCACCGTCGCATTCGTGTTGCCGCCTACCGTGATCATCAAGTCATCGCCATCGCGCGCAAAGGCCATATCCGCAGAAGTGATGCCGTCGTTGAAGAACACGCCGTCGTAGCCGCCGCCGATATTGTCGATGGTGTCTTGGCCGCCACCGTAGACGTAGCTGTCATTGCCAGTACCGCCGATCAAGGTATTGGTGCCCTCCTCGCCCGACAGCGTGTCTGCACCGGCTCCACCTTCCAGCTTGTCATTGCCTGAACTGGCGCCGCTGCCATTGCCTCCGGCCAGGTAGTCGTTGCCATCCCCACCCTGCAGCGTGTCGTTACCGCCCATACCGAACAGTTCGTCATCACCGGCCAATCCCTTGATCAAATCCTTGCCCGAGTTGCCGACCAGTTGTTCGCCAGCCGCCGTGCCTTCGATGACCTGATCGTATTGCCCACCCGTTCCACCACCCGCCACGATCTGGTTGATCTCGGCGGTGGTCAAATAGAAGCCGCCATCCGGCTGCACATAGTCGATCGCCGCGTCGCCACCCAGGAAATGATTCAGCACGCGGACGGCTGGTGTCGGACCAGCATCGACCGTGATCAGCAAGTCATCGCCGACGCGGCTAAACGAAAGGCGTTCACGAGTGATGCCATTGGTGAAGAAGACACCATCGAATCCGCCATCCACGTTGTTGATGACATCGCTGCCGGAGCTGGCGTCGAAGACATACTTGTCATCGCCGGTACCGCCAAACAGCGTGTCGTTACCGCCGCCACCCACGATGGTGTCAACACCTGCGCCACCGTTTATGAGGTTGGCAGCGCTGTTGCCCGAGATGTAGTTATCCAGCAAGTTGCCAGTGCCGTCGATGGCGCTCGTACCCATCAGGAACAGGTTCTCGATGTTGACCGACAAGGCGTAAGAGGCCGTCGTCTGGACCTGATCCGTGCCGGCGCCCGCAGCCTCAACGACGACATCGCTAGCCGTATCGGTGATGTAGATGTCGTTCCCCGTGCCACCTTCAAGATGGTCGACACCAGCCCCGCCGTCCAGATAGTCGTTGCCCACACCACCCAGAAGTCGATCGATGCCCGTTCCACCGAACAGCGAATCGTTGCCGTCCAGGCCAAACAGTTCGTCGTTACCGTCCCAGCCGCCCAGGGTGTTGTCGCTGGCGTTTCCGGTAATCGCGTTGTTCAGCCCGTTGCCGTTGCCGGTTGCGATGCCAGTGCCCAGGATCAGGTTCTCGACATGGTTCCCCAATACCAAGTTGGTCTCGAATATGCGTTCGATGGTGTCGACACCCTCGTTCGCGTACTCACGCACCTGGTCGGTGGAAGATACAGCCACGTAGTAGTCATCGCCCAAGCCGCCGTATAGCATGTCGGCCCCTGCTCCGCCTTCAATACGGTTGTTGCCGGCATTGCCGCGGATTATGTTGTCGCCAATATTGCCGGTCGCATTGAAATTACCGCTACCCAGCAGAGTCAGATTCTCCAGCGTTGTACTCAGCGTGTAGCTGATGCTCGATTCGACCGTGTCGACGCCTTCGCCAGCATTCTCGATGACGACGTCGCCGCTACTGTCGACGACGTAGATGTCGTTACCCAAGCCGCCGATCAGCGTGTCGACGCTCGCGCCGCCATCCAGTCGATTGTCGTAGCTGTTGCCAGTAAGAGTCTGGCTGCCTGTGCCGGCGATAGCCTCGTAGGCATTACTACCTTCGACCAGAACCAACTGCTCGATGTTGTTCGACAGTGCATAGCTGTAAGTCGTCGAGTGGACCGTGTCATTACCATCTCCGGCCAGCTCCACAACAACATCGTCCGCGGCATCTACTTCATAGGTGTCGTTGCCCGCGCCGCCAATCAGTTGGTCGGCACCCATACCTCCGTCCAGCGCGTCGTCGCCCTCGCCGCCCTCCAATAGGTCGGTGCCATCATGACCCATCAGAATGTCATTGCCCCCAAAGCCTTGCAGATGATTGTTACCACTGTTGCCAACCAGTTCGTTGGCCGCGGCGTTGCCGGTGGCATCAATATCCCCCGAGCCAATGAGTTCGAGAACTTCAACGTTAGACGACAGCGCATAGCTGGCGCTGCTCTGGATCCGATCGAGGCCTTCGCCTGCCGATTCGGCCACTGTGTCCAACGAATCATCCACTTGATAGAGGTCATCGCCGGCACCACCGGCCATCTGGTCGACATCCACACCGCCGTCGAGAAGGTCGTTGCCGTCGCCGCCGGACAGCACATCGATGCCAACTTGGCCTCGCAAGATGTCGTCGTTGGCACCGCCCTGCAGTTCGTCGGCGCCTTCGCCACCTTCCAGCAGATCCTGGCCGCTACCGCCCAATAGCAGATCGTCGCCGGCTTCACCGTACAGTTGGTCGTTGCCTTCGTTGCCTGCCAGTTGATCGCTGCCGACACCGCCATACAACTGGTCGCCATCAAACCCGCCGCTCAGGCTGTCGTCGCCCTCCTCACCATAGACCAGGTCAGCACCGTCGCCGCCGCCGATGGTGTCGTTGCCTGCTGCACCATGGATTATGTCGCTACCTGCCTGACCATTGATGGTGTTGTTGGTCGCGTCACCGTACAACAGGTCGTCGCTTGCGCTACCGGCAGTCACTTCCAATGCCAGTGCCGCAGCATCCAGCGTGATCAATTCGCCATTGCCGAAGTCCACCACCAGGTCGCGAATGCCGATGCCCGTCGCGGGGTCGAACCAATTGGCCAGCATCAACTGGTCGGCGTTGCTGCCGACGAAGTAAACCGCAAGGCTCGTTCCTTCCCTACGGAAGTAGACTTGGGCCCGCGTCACACCGGATAGGAGCAATGTGGTGAGACCGCCCGCATCCGCCAGCGTATCGGCACCATCACCCAGGGCATAACGATAGGTGTCGTCACCCTCGCCACCGTCTAGTGCGTCGTTGCCCTGGCCGCCGGTCAGGTCGTCATTGCCGGCGCCGCCTTGCAGGTTGTCGGCATCCGTGCCACCTAGCAGTGCGTCATTGCCATCACCACCGATCAAAGTATCCAAACCAGCGTCGCCCTGGAGGGTATCGTTGCCGCCCGCGCCGTCCAGAGCGTCATTACCCTCGGCGCCCACCAACAAGTCGTCACTGGCATAGCCAACCAGGCCATCGTCTTGTGAGCCACCCAACAAGGCTTTTGCCAGCAAATCAGCGGTATGCCAGGTGATTCCGTTGGCAAAACGAACTTCGTCCAGGGCATCAATCAACTGTCCATCGTTCCGGAAGAAATCCAAGACCCTGATCTGGTCGGAAGTTCCCAGGATGCGCAAGTAGAGGTCCATGCCCGAGCGGATCACCTCGACATTTTCTGGCAGGATGCCTTCGGCGAACTGCACCGCATCGATCGGCGTGGGTGCACTTACATCGGGATCGGCGCCTGTGTTGTTGATGGTGTCCTGGCCATCACCCAGGGCGAACACATAGGTGTCAGATCCGTAGCCCCCGGTCAATGTATCGTTTCCGGCACCACCATTGAGCGTGTCATTGCCGTAGCTGCCCAGCAGCTGATCATTACCGTTTTCACCAAGTAGCGTGTCGTTTCCACTCTGGCCATTGAGCAGGTCGCCACCGTCGCCACCGCGGATCGCATCATCGCCTTCGTAGCCACTGATCGAATCGTTTCCTGCAGTAAACGCAGTCCACAGATAAGTCCGTCGGATATCCGATATGGTCCATACCGTGCCGTTGCCGAAGGTAATCGACGTGACCGGCGAATATCCCTGGAACCAGCTTCCACCCAGGCCAGGATCGTACTGGACCATGAAACCGCCCAGGATCACAGAACTGTTGCCGAAGGACAGCGTTACATCCTGACCCGATATCGCGACCTCCACGCCATCGGGCAGAACACCACCCGTTATCTGCAGCTCACCGCTCAGGGTCTCCCCTTCTGGTACCGCGTTGGTTGGAATATAGATAATGTCGTTACCGGTATCCGGCCCCACGATATACGTGTTATGGCCATAGCCGCCGTTCAAGCCATCGTCACCAGCGCCGCCGACCAGCACATCGTTGCCTTCGTTGCCACGCAGGAAGTCGGCACCATCACCGCCAAGCAGGGTGTCATCCCCCTCATTGCCGTAGATCGTGTCGTCGTCAGCGCCGCCCTCCAGGCGGTCGTTACCGATCTGGCCGTAGATCAGATCGTTACCGGCTCCGCCATAGGCCGAATCATTGCCGTTGCCGGCAGCGAGAGTGTCGTTCTGGTCGCCACCATCCAGTACATCGTCGCCATCTTGGCCATATAACGAGTCGATTCCCCCGCCACCCGTCAAATGGTCGTTGTCCGCACCGCCGGTGAGAATGTCGTCGCCGCCACCGCCACGGAGGTAGTCCTCTCCGGCGTTACCAAATAGCTGGTCAGCGCCGTCGCCACCATTGAGTGTGTCCTTGCCATCATCTCCTTGCAGCGCATCATCGCCGGCGCCGCCATGCAGCGTATCGTCGCCGGCCTCGCCAAACAGTGTGTCGCTATCGGCGCCGCCATCCAAAGAGTCGTTGTCTTCGCCACCGACCAGTTGGTCGGCACCATCACCACCAGAGAGATAGTCTGCACCGCCCTGTCCCCAAAGGCGGTCGTCTCCCGCGTCACCATAAAGGCTGTCTCGACCGGCTCCGCCTTGCAGTTCGTCGGCGCCTTCTCCGCCAAAGAGCAGATCGTTTCCCTCACCGCCGATAACCAGATCGGTGTCGTTGCCGCCACTCAGGTAATCGTCACCACCGCCGCCAATAAGCTGATCATTGCCAGCGCCACCCTCCATGATGTCCTTGCCGCCCCCCGTGGCATTATCCTCGTTGTACCTATCGCCCCAAAGAAAGTCATTCCCGCCGCCGCCGTGAATGGTGTCGTTTTCTTCCTCGCCATAAACGATATCCGAGTTGTCGCCGCCGTCGATAACGTCATTGCCTTCGCCGCCAGCGATACGGTCGTCGCCAGTGCCACCGAGAATCACATCGTTGCCACGGTCGCCTGCAAGCAAGTCGTTGTCGTCGCCGCCATCGATGAAATCGCCTACCGCGCTACCAATGATGTTGTCGTCTCCTGTTCCACCGTATAGTGATACTCCTTTCTCAAATTGCGCCGTAGTAGGCCGGTACGAGATGGCTCCGCCACCTGCGGAAATTCCATCGGGCTCGGCCGCGGAATAGTACTGAAGCGAATATGTTGTTTCGCCCGTCGACCAGAAGCGGTAGGTCCAGCCTTCTATCGAACTGGCGCCGGAGTGATCGAAAGTGCCAAATACATCAAACACGTGACCAAGCGCCAGCTGGCCGCCGTCCATCAGCATGAATCCGTCAGCGGAAGTCCAATTAAAATATGACGCAACGTCGCGCCAGATGCCATTTGCATTGAGACGAACATCGTTCGGATTGAAGGACCAATAAAAGGCGTGCGATGCCACAATGACGTCGTCGCCTTCGCCACCTTCAACGGTTGAGTCGTCGCCGAAACCCGTGATTAAGTCGTCTTCATCACCACCATCGATGCGGTCCTTGCCGCTGTTTCCGTTGATGATGTCGCTGCCCCAGCCACCTTCTAGTACATCTTCATTCTGGCCATTGGTGCCGACGATCATGTCCCTCCCAATTCCCCCATCGGCATGCATTCCATCTAGACTTGAGTTATTCAGGGTTGGATGTATGTAATCAGCCGCATCGGTACCCGAATGGGTGATCGGCATCGGATTGTAGGGTGCTGGATTAGCCGGCAGGGTAATTCCGAGTTCACCGTTACTCCAGTGCTGAACTGTGATGGTCGCGCCGGTTTCAAGGTGCAGGATAACCAAGCTTTGGTTCTCGCCCTCCCCCAGAACTGTCAACTTGAAAGGGCGGTTTGTGGTTTTCCATGCCCCTCCGCCCGGAAGGGGCGTTATACCGTAGGTGGCTATGTCGAGACCTTCAAACTTAATGAGGCCTACGCCATCGGAGTCAACAATAATGTCTGCGGCACCGCCACTTAGGTCGGATGGATCAAACTCATATTTGTCAAATCCATCCCCTCCATCCAACTTGTCGGCGCCAGAGCCCCCTTGTAGCTCATCGTTTCCAGCGCCTCCGCTTAAGTAGTCGTCTCCATCCAGCCCGCGAATAATGTCTCCGTCGCCGCCGCCTATCAATTTATCTCTAAATTGACCGCCGGTGATTAGATCTTCTCCGGAGCCACCAATCAAAATACTAGCCTCAGCCTCAAGATAAATAGCGGTGAGGTGATCATTACCCGACGTTCCAAATGCCAAATAATCGCCCAGCTCAGGAAGGACTGATGAGCCTCCATTCGCGATCAGAAACGAGATTCTGGTGTATGCATCCTCCCTGAGATCCGCTGGCTCCTTATCCAATCCGAACAGGTCTTCCAACACTGAATCGGTCGCTTCTCCGCCCACAACTCCGACGAGCGCACCAATAACTGCAATACCAGCCAGGACCGGCCATGAGACGACACCGAGCACAACTGCGCCACCGGTAAGAACTCCCGCGACGGCACTCCCAACCAATGAGGCTGCAACAACAGCAACGGCTGCACTCCAGTCGCCTTCGAGCAGTTTATCTCCGATCTCCCATGCATCCAATCCCTGACTAAGCAAAGGTATGAGCTTCTCGGCCTTCCACCCTATACCCACATGCTCCGTCTGCTCCGCTATCGAGTTAACCACGCCGCTTGCGAATTCCTTGAGACCCACAAGCGGATCTTGATTCGACTCCAATAGCTGAAGCTGGCTTGCAGCACTGTCCCGCATTTGTGCGCACCACGTCGCCAGGACTGTCTCCCCCTCTTGCTGGAATCTCGTGACGTAAGCATCCAAAAGATCGATGTTTTGATGAAGAACCTCACTAAAAAGCTCATACAAGACTGTAGGGCTAGCGTTTCCCCCATCTCCGGCAGCCTTAGCCTCATCAAATGCTCTCTTAACGTTTGCAGCCAAAACCGCTGAGATTTCGGTCAGAAACATCGCCGCAACATTTTCATTGACACTTGACATGATCACTCTCCTTTTGGTTTATCTTTTACTCTGGCTTTTATTGTCAAGCTGATAACGACGCTTGAAACAGACCAACCGACTGCAATCAATGTAAAGAAATACTTCCTGTCATCAGTATCAAAGATGTTCATAAATATAACTGACGCCAGAAACACTATGATCGATACCTTTATTGAAACCAAATCGAACCCGGCCTTATAACGGGCTAAGCCGATAAGGATTCCGACAGAAAATGCGACGAAGGCATTGCTCATTCCACCCGCAATCGGAGCTACAATAAAGAACAAAACTAGTAATGACACCACCATCAGGAAATTGAATACTGTCGTTCTTCCCATTATGTGCTCACCTATTTTTCGCTGGACGGTGCATGTATCGATATCACGCAACTTTCGTTCGAATTGTCGTTTTCACCATTTTCATGGTTCGCCAATAGATACTTAAGTTACTGACATAATCCGCACTCATGAACGATCGGCATCTAACGCCATGAATCAAACCCTGGTTCGCACCCCGTCGGCGTACGACCCCGACGCTTGGCGCCATCGCTACGGCGCGCCAGCCAAAAATCAAACACGAGGAGTAGCCATGCCATTGGTAGACAAAGCAGCAGATAAGCGATGCCGGTCCCTAGCTGCCCGACGCCGGCCTCCTCCATCAGTCGCATGATCGGCTGGGCAAGAACCGAAGAGAACAGGAACGACAGCAGATAATAGAAGCTGAAGATCAGATATCGGTTGACCCAACGACGCGCCCTATGCGGACTGTCGAAAGACTCGGTCGTCAACAAAAATGCTGCGACGCGCAGCCGCCAGGATAGACCGACGATGCCGGACACGCAGATCAGGCCTAGCATGAGGGATACGAGATTTTCCATCATCAACTCCAGTTTGACGCAAACAAAGGTGCAACAGCAGGACTATTGCAGGTGAAACTCCGATGCATTACGGCCATCCAGCTCATTGTTCCCTCGATGCTTCGTTCCCATGCTGCGACAGGGACTTAGCAGATAGTCGATCACCCGCGCTTGCTCGTCTTAGTTCCCACACTCAAAAGTACTCCATCGTCGTCAACGCCACTCTCAGGCCTTCGATCACCAACATCGCTAGCTTCGCTCACGATCAGATCTTGCCCGCCTTCGCTGGAACTGAATGTTCAACGTCGTCGACTCCCATATTTTCTGTTGAAGTCCTCCATTCCTCGAATTTTTCTGGCCTCCCCCCATACAAGAAGCCTGCGCTCCAGCCAATGAAACGTGATAGCCAATGGCAAGCACGTCAATGCGATGATAATTCCTCGCACCGCTCGACTATCAGCCAGCGCTTCAAAGCTGCCAAAAATAGGCTCTATTATCAGGGCCGGGGTTATAAAGAAGGACATCATGTAATTTGTCCAGAACAGAAAGTATCTATAGAAGAATCTAGTACTGAATTTTGGACTCTCTGTGGATTCCTTCGCCAGCAGGAAGCTGGCTACATGGAGCCGAACGACAATTCCACATATACCGACTACGAACATGTGCGCAATGAATACCAGCGCAATAATCTTAAACATCTATGTGTTCATCTCCAATTCGACCACTCCATCAAGTGCAGAGTTAACGATTTCAACGTTCACGCAGCGACTCGGCAGAATGCTGCTTTAGAGGGCTCAGCAGGTAGTCAATCACCCGCCGCTTTCCCGTCTTGATTTCCACGCTCAACGCCATTCCCGGCGTCAGCGTCACCTTGACGCCGTCGATCACCAACGTGGCATCGCTCAACTTCACTCTCGACTGAAACACAAGCCCCAGGTTCTCGTCCTGCGCTGCGTCGTGCGATACGGTTTCCACGGTGCCTTCCAGGTAGCCATATCGGGTGTAGGGAAAGCTCTCGACCTTGACCGTCGCTCGCTGACCCGGCCTTACGAAGCCAATATCCTTGTTGAGTACCGTGGCTTCGACTTCCAAGGTTTCTTCGCTGGGCACTACCGCCAGCAGAGCCTGCGCGGGCGTGACTACGCCACCTACAGTATGGATGGCGAGCTGCTGCACGGTGCCATCGACTGGAGCGCGCAACTGCATCAGCTGGTCGCGTTGGCGGGTGCGGGTGACCTGAGGACCGTACTGGGCGACCTGCTCACGTGCTTGGCGTAGACCGTCCAGCGTTTGTTGGCGCATGTCGGCTTCGAGGACTCGGAGCTCTTCGCTGGCGCCGCTGATAGCTGAGCGAGTTTCCTGCAGTCGTGCTTGCTGGGCTGCCAGGGTGCGTTCCATATCCACGCGTTCCTGTTCGCGGGCCAGGTATTCGTGGCGGGAGACGTATCGGCTGCCCAGTAGCTTCTCCAGGTCGGCGGAACGCTCGCGGGCAATGCGCACGCTTTCTTCCAGGGGTTTTATCTGGGTCAGCGCCGTTTGTGCTTCGGCTTGCCGCTGGTCGATGCTGGCCAACAGGCTTTGCCGTCTGGCCTGGAAGGTCGCGATCTCGCTGGTGGCCAGTTGCCACTCGGCGGTGAGGCGGGCGGCGGGCAGGCTTTCATCGACCGGCGTGGAAGGCATCGTGCCTTTGTTCAACGCGGTTGCCATGCCGGCGTAGCGCAGCTCGGCCAATCGCGCGTTGATCAATGCTTCGTCCGCTTGCTCGTACTCGGCGCCGGTGGCGGTGGCGTCCAGTTCGATTAGCAGGTCGCCCTGCTTCACCGTTTGGCCGTCGCGTACCAGGATGCGGCGCACCACCGCGGTTTCGGCTGACTGGATGACTTTGGTCCGGCTGCTGACGACCGTTTTCCCAGGGGCCACGGCAACGATGTCCAGTTTGCCGAAGATCGCCCACAGCAACGCCAGACAGAAGAAGCCCATGATCAGCCACAACGTCCAGCGGGCGGCCGGTGAAGTGGGTGTTTCGACCAGCTCCAGATGGGCTGGCAGGAACGCCACTTCGTCCTCGTTGCGCTGGGGCGGATCCAATTTGTCGCGGACCGACCAGGCAGCGGCGAAGGCCTGCCGATAGCGTCCCAGGAACTCTCCTGCGGCGGCAAAGATGTGCTTCATGCGTGGCCCTGTTGCAGGCGATAGAGGTGGGCGTAGTGCCCGCCCGGACGGTCGACCAGGTCGTCATGGCTCCCGGTTTCGACGATGCGCCCCTTCTCCACCACCACGATGCGGTTGGCCAGGCGCACGGTGGACAGCCGGTGCGCAATGATGAGTACCGTTCGCCCTTGGCAGATGGCGCGCATGTTCGCCATCACCGCATGCTCGGACTCGTAGTCCAGTGCGCTGGTGGCCTCATCGAAAATCAGGATGCGTGGATTGGTGACCAGGGCGCGGGCGATGGCAATACGCTGGCGCTGTCCGCCGGAGAGCCCGGTGCCGTTATCACCTACTTTGTTGTCGTAGCCTTCCGGCAATTCCAAAATGAATTCGTGCGCGCCGGCCAGCTTCGCCGCCTGGATGACCCGTTCCAACGGCATGCCCGAATCGGATAACGCGATGTTCTCGCGAATGCTGCGGTTGAACAGGAAGTTCTCTTGCAACACCACGCCTAGTTGCCGGCGCAACCACGCCGGGTCGGCCAGCGCCAGGTCATGCCCGTCGATCAGCACTCGGCCGCGTTCGGGCACATAAAGTCGTTGGACCAATTTGGTCAGCGTGCTCTTGCCAGAGCCGGAGCGGCCGACGATACCGATGACTTCGCCGGGAGCGATTTCCAGATCGATGCCGGACAACACCTCGGCTGCGTCGGGCCGATAGCGAAACGCCACCTGTTCGAAGGTCACTCTGCCCTGGATTGCTGGCAGAGCCATCCGGCTGCCAGGGATTTCCGTGCGGGTATTGAGGATGTCCCCCAACCGCTCGACCGAAATACCGACCTGCTGAAACTCCTGCCATAGCTGTGCCAGCCGGACGATCGGCGCAGCCACCTGTCCGGCCAACATGTTGAACGCAATCAATTGCCCGACCGACAGCTTGCCTTCGATGACCAGCCGCGCACCGAAGAACAGCACGCCGACGCTGACCAGCTTCTGGACCAACTGCACGCCCTGTTGGCCGATGTTGGCCAGACGGGAAACCCGGAAGCCGGCGCTTACGTAACCCGCCAGCTGGTTGTCCCAGGTGCGTGCCATGCGCGGGTCGACGGCGGTGGCTTTCACGGTGCCGATGCCGCTGACCGTTTCGACCAGGAAGGATTGATTCTCGGCGCCACGCGCGAACTTCTCATCCAGGCGCTTGCGCAGTACCGGTGTGATAGCCGCCGACCACAGTGCGTAGATCGGCAGCGACAGCAGCACGATGAGCGTCAACCAACCGCTGTAGTAGAACATCACCGCCAGGAACACGACGGTGAACAACAAGTCCAGTACCGAAGTTAATGCCTGCCCGGTGAGAAAGTTGCGGATGTTTTCCAGCTCACGCACACGGGCGATGGTTTCGCCGACGCGACGGGATTCAAAATAAGCCAACGGCAGCGCCAGGATGTGGCGGAACAATCGTGCACCCAACTCCACATCGATCTTGCTGGTGGTATGGGAAAACACGTAGGTACGCAAGCCATTCAGCACCACGTCGAAGATGGCGATTGAGGCCATGCCGATGGCGATGACATGCAGCGTGGTCATGCCGTGATGCACCAGCACCTTGTCCATAACGACTTGATAGAACAACGGCGTGACCAAGGCGAACAGCTGGATGAACAGCGAAACGATGAAGACTTCCCGCAGGATCTTGCGGTACTTCACGATTGCCGGGACGAACCAACGGAAATCGAACTTGGCCAGTTCGCCCAGTACCGACGCGCGCGAGGCGACCAGTAGCAATCGCCCACCGTAGCGTTCGTCGAACTGCTCACGCGATAGCACTTGAGGACGGCGCAGCTGCAGGTCCTGTATCAGCACCTGCTGGTCGTTGATCCTGGCAACAATGAAATGCCCGCCGTCGGGCTGGTAGGCCATCGCGGGCAGCGAAATCTTATCGAGCCGGCCAGTCGGAACTGTCGATAACTTGGCCTTTAGGCCTAGCTGTTTGGCGGCCAGCAGCAACATGGTTTCATCGAACAACTCATCGCTGCGCCCGTATTGGTGCGCCAGCTGATTGGCATCAGCCGGGATGCCATGGAACTGCGCAAGCAAGACCAGGCCTGCAAGCGCCAGGTCCTCCAGCGGCTCAGCCGTCGTCTGCTCGTCCCGCTCGCCAACAACGGCGAGCGTGGTCCTTCCTTGTGCCATCTGGATTCCCCAATCCTGTGCGCGTTTTCCTAACGCTCCCTGGCTGAATCAGCTACCGGAGCGGTCCTGCATTGTTTACGACAACTGTAGAACCCCTTTTCCCCGTCCGTCGCGTGATCTACTCCACTGCGCGGACGTTACGACCTGATTTCTATCACGTCGTTGAGTCAATAGTACGACGGTTGGCGACGATGCAAGTAAACGCATTTATCAGCGGAGAAAACGAAGAATCGATGGCTTGATCGACACCGGAACTGTTCTGGTAGACGCATTGTGTTCGGCAGCTACATCGTCGGGCGAGCACCTCGGCAGCGATGCCTTGAACGATTTCGGAGCGCTAGGGATCAACCACACAGCCGGACCTGATCAGTTCAGGGTTCAAGGGCGGCTGGCTGGCTACGGTCGCGACTTACGTCGCTCCCACAAGGAAGCCATCCGAGAATCTGAGCCGGCTAGAACGGTTGTCGGTATCCCTGCGATGGCAGTGATTGACTGGCCCGATAGCCAGAGCTGGCAAACTCATTAAAATACGTTATAACATAACTATACGGGCCGACCGCCTGCCCTATTCCCCACCGAGAACCCCGTGAGCATTACTGTTCGAATCCGCCTAGCGCCGTGTTTGTTTGCCTGTCTTTCCCTTCCGTGGTCGGCGGCTTCGCTGGCGCAGTCCGCACCTTCCCCTGTCGCCGATGCTGCAGACGACGTCACCGAACTCGATGCTTTGGAAGTAGTCGGCCGCCAGGACGCGGGGGCGTACTACGCGGACGAGGCCAGCGGTGCGAAGAGTCGTCTTCCGCTGCGGGAATTGCCTCAATCGGTACGCATCCTGTCGCGCCAGGCTATCGATGATCTTGGCGCCACGCGGCTGGATGACACCTTGGATTACGTGGGCGGTGTTTCGCGGCAGAACAACTTCGGCGGGCTATGGGACAACATCGCCATTCGCGGGTTGCCCGGCAACGAAAACACCGGCAGTTCGATGCTGCTCAATGGGTTTTCCGGCAATCGCGGTTTCAATGCGCCCCGCGACATGGCCAACATCGAGCGCCTGGAATTCCTCAAAGGTCCGGCGGCCGCGCTTTACGGCAGCAGTGAGCCGGGCGGCACCGTCAACCTGGTCACCAAGCAGCCGCAATGGCGATGGGGACACGCACTGGAAGCCTATGCCGGCAGTCACGATAGCTACCGCACTGCCCTCGACAGCACTGGACCGCTCACTGAAGACTTCGCTTATCGATTGAATATGGCCGCGGAAGATCGCGGCAGTTTCCGCGACCACATCCACTCGCAGCGACAGTTCGTCGCTCCCGCTTTCGCTTGGCGCCTGGGTGACGCGACGCAGCTGAACTACAGCGGCGAATGGATACGCCATCAAACACCGTTGGATCGCGGCGTGGTTTCTGTCGATGGGCGTCTGGGCCGAGTCTCGCGCGAAGCCTTCCTGGGCGAACCTGGCGACGGCGACATCACGATACGCAACCAGACGCATCAACTGGTACTGGAACACGAGTGGTCGGAGGGATGGACATCACGAGCGGGTCTTTCTTATCGCGAAGGAACGCTGCACGGATTCTCCACCGAAGCACATGCGCTGATGGCCGACGGCCGGACGCTACGTCGCCAGCATCGGTACCGCGACTACGCATCGGAAGATGTGGCACTGCAGGCCGAACTTCAGGGCCGCTTCGCGATGGGTGGCCTGCAGCATGAGCTGCTGGTGGGCACGGAGGCTTATGACTTCTCGCTGGATCAACGCATGCTTCGGATCAATCCGAGTGCGGCCAACCCTTACGCGATCGACATACTTAATCCCGTTTACGGGCAGCCGCGCCCGGATCCACTGCCGAATACCGACACCCGCGAAGAGCAACGCAACGTCGCGCTGTATGTACAGGATGCGATTCATCTGGGCGAACGCTGGCGGTTGATGGCCGGACTGCGAATGGATCGCTATGAGCAGACGTTGGATAACCGCCGCACCGGTGCTCGGGTTCGCCAGCAGCCTCATGAGAATTCACCACGCATCGGCCTGAGCTATCTCCCCAGCGAAGCATGGACGCTTTACGTCAACGCAGGCCGTTCGTTCCGGCCCAATATCGGCACTGATGCGCAAGCGAATCCGTTCGATCCCGAGAGCGGCCGCGCGGTGGAAGCCGGCGCGAAATGGCAAAGCGCCAGCGGCCAGCTGGGTGCAACGCTCGCACTGTTCGACATCCGCAAGAGCAACGTGGTGACCGCCGATCCTGCAAACCCGGGATTTTCGGCTAACTCGGGCGAAGTACGCAGCCGCGGTGTGGAATTGGATTTTTCCGGCCAGCTATCCGAACACTGGCGAATCAACAGCAGCTTCGTCTATGACCAGGTCGATGTGCTGAAGGACAACACGCTGGAAGTGGATGGTTCGCTGATCAACGTGCCACGTATCAATGGCAGCGTGCTGGGCGTCTACGAGAACATACTGAGCAACGGCAGTCGCTACGGCATTGGCGCCGGCGTCACCCACATGGGCGAACGCCTGGGCGAAACCCGCACACAGGCCGACGCCGATGCCGGTGTGCGGGCGTTCGAACTTCCCGCCTACACCACCGGAAAACTGGTCGCTTATTGGCGCATCAGCCCACGTCTGCGCCTCTCGCTGGACGTGGATAACTTGCTGGACGAAACCTACTACAGCAGTTCCGTCAGCCGGCTCTGGGTCACGCCCGGCACAGGTCGCACGGTCACCCTCGGCGTGCAAACCAAGTTCTGATTTCTGTTGATCGAGACATCTTTGGAGTACCCACAATGGAAGTAACTACCGATACGGCGCCAGCAGCGCTGCGAGCCGATGCATTGGAATACCGCTACGGCGACAAACCGGTATTGCAAGGCCTGAATCTCCACGTACACGCAGGTGAGGTCTACGCCTTGCTAGGCGGCAACGGCGCCGGAAAATCCACGGCCTTGAGCCTGTTCCTCGGCTTCATTGCGCCTACGTCCGGCACGGTGTCGGTGTGCGGCGTCGATCCTTATTCGAATGCAGCGCAAGCCCGGCGCCAGATGGCCTACGTGCCTGAAAGCGTTGCGCTTTACGACCATCTCACCGCCCTGGAAAATATCGATTACTTCCTGGCGTTGGCACAGGTGCTACGTGATCAGAAAGCCGTTGTCGAACCGGCATTGCAGGCAGTCTGGCTGCCGGAGGATGCCTGGGATCGGCGCGTTTCCGGCTTCTCCAAAGGCATGCGGCAGAAAGTTGCCATCGCATTGGCGTTAGCGCGACGCGCCCCGGTGCTGTTGTTGGACGAACCCACCTCCGGCCTGGATCCTGGCGCGACCGCCGAGTTCAACCAGCTGCTGGCCACACTGAAGTCCCAAGGCGTCGCCATCCTGATGGTGACGCACGATCTGCTGGGAGCGGCGGACGTCGCTGACCGTATCGGCTTCCTGTACCAAGGCCGGCTGGACACGGAACTGGCCGCTGAAGGCCAGGAGCGTTTCGACGTACAAGCGTTGCACAAGCGCTACGCCTTGGAAAACCTGCCGTCATGAAGTGGCTTTCGATCGCATTGCGCGTTGCGCGGGAAGAATGGCGGTTGCTGCTGCGTAACCGTGTTGCCTTGGCCGCCAGTCTGCTGACGGTGGCATTGGTACTGACCGCCACATGGGTGAGCCACGAGCAACGACGGTCATTGACCCAAGCCCGCGAGCATTACCAAGCTATGGTTGATGAACAGTTCAAGGCGCAGCCGGATCGCCATCCTCATCGCATGGTGCACTACGGGCAGTTCGTGTTCCGGCCGCTCAGCCCGCTAGCGTTCTTCGATTTCGGTGTGGATGCCTATACCGGCAACACGCTGTTCCTGGAGGGGCACCGACAGAACAGCGCCAACTTCGCCGATGTTCGCCAGTCTTCTCTGCTGATGCGGTTTGGGCAGCTTTCGCCGGCATTCGTTCTGCAGACGCTGGTGCCGTTGTTGATCGTCTTTCTCGCGTTCGCTTCCGTCACCCGCGAACGCGAAGGCAGCAATCTTCGCCTGCTGCTGTCGCAAGGCGTGAGCGGCGCGCAGTTATTGTTCGGAAAGTGGGTCGGCCATGCCAGCATTGCGCTGGCGGTGATGCTGCCAGCTGCACTTGCTCTGATGGCTAGTGCCATATTCGGAGCATCCAGTCTGTCGGCAGTGGTGTGGACCATTGCCACCTACCTGTTGTACCTGGTGGGATGGGTGACGCTCAGCATTCTAATTTCCGCCTGGTCTCAGCGTGGACGTGATGCGTTGTTGCTGCTGGTCGGCATTTGGATCGTCAGCGTGATGCTGATTCCACGCACGGCGCCGAGTTTGGCACAGCAGCAATATCCGTTGCCGACGCGGTTGGAAACCGACATCGCCATCCACCACGACTTGGCCGCGATCGGCGACAGCCACAATCCTGATGATCCTTACTTCAATGCGTTTCGCCAGCAGGTGTTGCAACGCTACAACGTCTCCCGCATCGAGGACCTTCCGGTCAACTACTCCGGCTTGGTCACGATGGAAGGTGAGCGGCTGACCAGCGCCCTGTTCGACCGTTATGCCGAGCGCGCTTTCGCGCTCGAAGCGGCACAGAATCGATGGATTGGTGGCGCGGCCTGGTTGAGCCCGGTGATCGCCGTGCGCCAGCTGTCGATGTATCTGGCCGGCACCGATTTGAGCAGCCACCAGAACTTTCTGGCCCAGGCTGAAGGTTATCGATATCGCCTGATTCAAGAACTCAACCGCATGCATGCCGAAGAGGTCGCGTACGAAGGCGACAAGGACACCCGTATCTCGCACGAAAAATGGGGAACGCTGCCGCGCTTCTCCTATCACCCTGTCGATCCGATGACGCAACCCTCGAAACTGATAACGCCCTTGGCGGTACTTGCGCTCTGGCTGCTTGCGCTGCTTGCACTATTGGCTTGGCGTGGCAATCGCCTGGGAAGGAGTGCGCGATGAGTATCTGGCGTACCGAATTCGCCTTGATCATGCGTTCGCGCATTGCCGTTGCGGCCCTGGCGCTGTTGTTCACCGTCTGCACGGCGGCGGTCGTGGCCGGACTGCATGCGGTGTCCCTGCAACAGGCGACTATCGCCCGGGCAATGCAGACGCAAACGAAAGAGATGGCAACCCAAGCCGGCCAGCATGCCGGCGAAGGCAAGGATGCGGGTGATACCGGCTACTACACTTTCCATGCCACGTGGGATCCACCTGCGCCGCTGGCGTTTGCCGCGCTGGGCCAGCGAGATGTCCAGCCCTACCTGTTGCGAGTTCGGCTGCTGGGACTACAGGCGCAGCTTTACGAATCGGAAAACTTCAACGCGGAACTGGTCTTGCCGGGCACGTTCGACTTCGCCTTCGTGTTGGTCTATCTGATGCCGCTGGTAGTGATCGCCCTGATGCACGACCTGGTTACGGGAGAACGCGAGAGCGGTCGTTTGCGATTGTTGATGGCGACCGCTTCCCATCATGCGGGGAGCATCTGGCGCCGCCGGATTCTGCTACGTGGGGTGTTGGTGCTAGCGGCATTGATGCTGCCGTTCCTGGCTGGCGCCGCGTACGCGGGAGCATGGAGCTGGCAAGTGCTTGCCGTCCTGGCCGTGGCTGGCCTGTACATTACCTTTTGGTTTGCGGTGTCGGCATGGGCGGCGGCGCGGCAGCGTGGTTCGGCCACCAGCGCGATGCTGCTGATCGGTATTTGGATCGCCATCACCCTGTTGCTTCCTACGCTGGCCAATACCGTCATCAATCGCGCCATACCCGCTGGCCGTGGTGTGGATTTGATGTTGGCGCAGCGCCAGTGGGTGCATTCGGGTTGGGACCAGCCCAAGGAAGCCACGTTCGAACGTTTCTTCCGTACGCACCCGGAATGGCGTGGTACGCCGCCCGTCGTGGGCCGCTTCCATTGGAAGTGGTACTACGCCATGCATCAGGCGGGTGACGATGCGGTCGCTGGGCAAGTTGCCGAATATCGCGACAGTCTGTTGGCGCGCCAGGCGTGGTCTGATCGAGCCGGTTGGCTGCTGCCCGGGGTTGCCACACAAAGCCTCTTGCACCGACTGGCCGATACAGACTTGCATGCGCAACTGGCCTATCAGGACCGGATTTCCGCTTTTCACAAGCAACTGCGGCTGTATTTCTATCCCTACCTGTTCCAGGAACGCCGCTTCACACGCGCTGATTTCGACAGCATGCCGGCGTATGAAGTACGTCCGTTTGGAAGCTCGCTTCCTTGGTCACCGTTGCTGGCGTTGGCGGTGTTGACGGCGCTTCTGATGGCGCTGGCCGCGGGCGGGTTACGCAGAATATCGGCGGCCATGTAGGGGAGGCCGAGGCCCACCCTACGAAGACTGACCTCGTAGAGCGGAGCTTGCTCCGCTGCTCTTGCTTTTCGCGCTGCCCCACCGAAGAGCAGCCGAGCAAGCTCGGCTCTACCAATCGCATAGGGGGCCAAGGCCCACCTATGAAGGAACGACGTATTTGTTCGCTCAGTCGTCGTTTCGCAGTTCGTAGCGAATCAGGTGGGAATACACCTCGCCTGGACGCAGGATGGTGCTGGGGAATCCTGGCTCGTTGGGCGCATTGGGAAATCCCTGCGGCTCCAGGCAAAGGCCGTGGCCCAGGCTGGGGTGTCCCAGATGAAGCTTCTGCCCAGCGTAGAACTGGACTGCCGGCATGGGGCTGATCATGCGCAGGGTGATGCCGCTCTCCGGAGAATGCAGCTCGGCGGTATAGCGATGCCCTGCGGCCATCACCAAGCAATGATCGTAGCCACCCGCCAATGCGAGTTGCAGATACTTTTCGGTGGTGGCGATCGGCCGGCTGGTGCGGAAGTCGAAGGGTGTGTCCGTCACTGCCGCGATTTCACCTGTGGGAATCATCGCCGCGTCGGTCACGGGAAGGTAGCGGTCGGCGGGAACAGTGAGCCGGTGTTTGGCAACCGGCAACTGCGGATCGCCAGAGAGATTGAAATATGCATGGTTGGTCAGATTGACCGGCGTGGCGGCATCGGTGCGCGCCTCCAGATGGAGTTCCATCGCATCGGTCTGGAGCCGGAAGGTGGCGGTGACGTCCAGCGTGCCAGGATAACCCTCCTCCCCCGCCGGGGATCGATAGCCTAGAGACAGCTTGTCGGACGATGCATCCAACACCTGCCACACCTGGCGACCAAAGCCGACCGCGCCGCCGTGCAAGTGATTGGGGGCTTCATTGGCAGTCAGTTGGAAGCGTTGGCCGTCCAATTCGAACTGCGCGCCAGCAATACGATTGGCGAAACGCCCGGCTATCACGCCCAGGTAGGCGGTGTCGCGCCGATAGTCTTCCAATGTGGGCAAACCCAGCACCAACTCCTTGCGCCCTGTGCGGCTGGGAAAGCTGAGGCTTCGCAGAATGCCGCCGTATTGCAGCACCTCTGCCTGCAGCCCATCCGGCTGACCGAGGCGGAAAGAATGGACTGGCGTTTCGCCGATGTGGCCGAAGAGTTGGGATGCGGTCACCTGGGGCTCCATGCAATGTTCGAACGGGGGAGCATAGCCACGCTTCCCCCGTTGACGCCATGTCAACTCAGATATGGTGGGCGGTGTTTCTGTCATCGGGGGCGGGGCTTGCCACGCCTCCTGGGCTCAGCACTTACTTAAGCAGCCATTTCCCTATCTTCTGCCGTTGCGACGGCATCGTTGTTACTGACGCATCGCTACCGCGGAGCGCAGCTCCGCTCTACCAAGGCAGCGGGGTGCATAACAATTCAAATATCACAAAGTCCATTTAATTCATTGGCCGGTTATCGCAAAGCCGACTATCCTCGATTTCGCACTATTCTCCGCATTCCGCCACTCATCACAATCTAGGAAGTCGGGAGCTAGCCGCTATGCGAGCTCCGGCCTTCAAGCCGATAACCGGGAGGGGTTATTTGCATGAAGATCCTGACCCATCACGGAAGCGCCCGGCGCTATCCGCTGCCAAGCGCCTTGCCCCGCGAAAGCGCACATCGTAGGGCGGCGATCCATGCCGTACATCCATCCGCCACCGCAACGCAGGGCGATTGATGAACTCGATATTCCTGGCCGACTCTGCCGGCATCTGACGCGTGGACCACTTTCGCTCGACACACGATTCCGACTGTAATCTGCGACTACCCTGAACAAAGCGCGGTTGATATTCCCCTTTCCTACCAGAGATTCCCCAATGAGATTGAAGAAGCTATTGCGGGTGCTGCCCCTGTCCATCGCGATGCTGTTGCCGGCCACCGGCGCTGCGCAGACAACCGACACCAAGGCGGTGCAGGCCACGTTGCATGCCGACAAACCCGGCGATGTGGTCAGCCGCAATATCTTCGGCCAGTTCGCCGAGCACCTGGGCTTCGGCATCTATGGCGGCATCTGGGTGGGCGAAAAATCCAAGATTCCCAACACCCGCGGTTATCGCAACGACGTGGTAAAGGCGCTGCAGCAGCTGGAAGTGCCGGTGGTGCGCTGGCCCGGCGGCTGTTTCGCCGATGAATACCATTGGCGTGAAGGCATCGGCCCGCGCGACCAGCGGCCGACGCGCGTCAATACCCATTGGGGCGGTGTCGAGGAGCCCAACACCTTCGGCACACACGAATTCATGGACTTCGCCGAACTCATCGGCACCGACGCCTACGTCTCCGGCAATGTCGGCAACGGCACGCCGGAAGAGATGGCCTCGTGGGTCGAGTACATCACCTCGGATACGAAATCGACGCTGGCGCAGGAGCGCCGCAAGAACGGCCGTGACAAGCCCTGGAAGCTGCCCTACTTCGGCGTCGGCAACGAGCTGTGGGGTTGCGGCGGCAATATGCGCGCCGAGTACGCGGCGGACTTGCATCGCCGCTATCAGACCTTCGTCAAGCCTGCCGCGGGCCAGAACACGGTCAAGGTCGCCGCGGGTGCCAACTCCGACGACTACAACTGGACCGAAGTGATGATGCGCGACGCCGGCAAGCACATGGGTGCGATGTCGATCCACTACTACGCCGTGACGGGCGGCTGGCCACCGAAGCGCTCGTCGTTCGAATTCAACGAGGACGAATGGATCGAGGGCCTCTCGGCCGCGCTGAAGATGGACGAGTTGATCACCCGCCACAAGGCGATCATGGACAAGTACGACCCGGACAACAAGGTCGCGCTCTACGTCGATGAATGGGGCACGTGGCACGCCGGCCTGCCGGGCGTCAATCCGGGCTTCCTGCATCAGCAGAACACGCTGCGCGACGCGCTGGTGGCCTCGCTGACGATCGACATCTTCGCCCGCCATGCGGACCGCGTGAAGATGGCCAATATCGCGCAGATGGTCAACGTGCTGCAGGCGATGATCCTGACCAAAGACGAAAAAATGCTGCTCACACCCACCTATCACGTCTTCGAAATGTACAAGCCATTCAAGGACGCCACCTATCTGCCGCTGGATATCGCCGCTCCCGAGTACAAGCTTGGCAAGACGACGATACCCAGCGTGCATGGTTCGGCGGTACGCGGCAAGGATGGCCACACCTATGTGGCGCTGACCAACCTGGAAGCGAACCGGAACACCACGGTGTCTGTACGGTTGCAGGGACAGAATGCTTCGACGGTGACCGGCCGCATACTTACCGCACCGAAGATTACTTCGCACAATACGTTCGAACAGCCGGAAGCGGTGAAGCCCACCGAGTTCCGTGGCGCCCGTGTGGAAGGTGGCCAGTTGAAGGTTGATCTGCCAGCGAAGTCCGTGGTGATGCTGCAGTTGCGGTAATCCGAGTATTCACGGCGCGGCGCAATGCCGCGCCGATTCTCCTCGTAAAGCGGAATCCAGCCACGCCCTTCCCTGCGAGATTGTGTAACAGCAATTCTTGTGGGAGCATCTCGCCTCCCATTCACCATCGGAAGGTTTCATGCAGGCTGCCGCACTTATTGCTGTTGTCGTCACGCTTGGCTGCTCGTCTTTCGGAGCATTGGCCCAGGACGTAAAAGCGCGTCCTATCGACGCCCCGGATGTAAAGAACACAAAGCCCTATTCGCAGGAAGGCATCAGCTTCAAGCTCCCGGGCAACTGGATCGTCACCAATAACGAAGCGATCGAGGGTGGCGGGCGTAACGTCAGTCTCGAGGCGGTAAAGGTCGACTTCGAGACCTACGCACTTGAAGCCAATCTGCATGTCTACCCGGAAGAAACGGCGGCCACGCTACAAGATTCCGCCGAGTTCCTGGTGAACGTTTATCAGGACGAAGAGCCCGAAAAATACAGCACGCCCGAGTACTCGGAGTTCAATCTCGGTAAAGACCCAGCGCTGACGGTCCGGTACACGCATAAAGGCCTCGACAGCAGCAGCGCGTATGCGAAGCAATTCGGTCTGTATGCCCGCAAGCCTTGCGGTGAAGGCTGGATCTGCCTGATTTATGCGCAAACGATTGCGGCCAATGAAAGTGCCGCGAGGGCTGGACTGCAGAAGATCTTTGAGAACGTTCGCTACGCTCCGTAGCGGTTCGTCTCTATAGGGGCGCCGTCCCGGTGCTCCTACCAGTTGTCTCCAACGTATGGGAGCGACGTGAGTCGCGATGAAGTGTTCCCATGAAAGCCTCGTCGCGACTCACGTCGCTCCCACACGTCAGACTTTCAGTTCACTCGAACTTCAAGACAAATCCGCCCCTCGCCGGCACATCGATCCGCAGCTTTCCGTCTTCTCCTGCCCGCACTTCTTCGCGGCGGAACGACAGTGGCCCATCGCCATCGGCAATCAATGTTGCGGAACCCACCGCGCCCAATTCGCTCAGATCGAGCTCAAACGACTCCGATTGCGCTTCGGCATTGATGCCGGCGACATACCAATGGCCGTCCCCGCGCCGTGCAAACACCGCCTGCTTGCCCGGATAACCGGCGATGTAGCGGCTGTCGTCCCATATCGAAGGCACACCGCGCAGGAAATCGCGTACGTAGTCTGGCGCCTTCGCCATGCCTTCCGGGATCTCGGCGTAATGCTGGATGCCTGACACGAACAGCACCGATTGCGCCAACTCAAACGCTGGCGTGGTGCGGCGTTCGATCTTCTTGTTGACCTTGTCCAGCACCACCGGCGTGAAGTCCATCGGGTCGAATACGTTGCGCGTGAACGGCAGCATCGCCGCATGCGTTGGTGCCTGGTCGGCGTTGTACTGATCGAAAGTGATGAACTCCAATCCGCGCACCGATTCCATCGTCATCAGGTTGGGATAGGTTCGCTGCCAACCCCGCGGCAGCGTGGCACCGTGGAAGTTCAACAGAAGACCGTATGACGCTGCGTCTTCCATGATGTCCAGGTAGTAGTTGATGAACGATTGCCCGTCGCCGCCGAAGAAATCGATCTTCAATCCGGCCACGCCCATCGCCTTGAGCCGTTCGAACTCCTGCTGACGACTGGCGCGGGTCAGCATGCGGTCGCGCGGGGTTTGAGGGGCCTGGTTCCAGCTGCCCGCAGAGTTGTACCAAAGCAGGATCGACACGTCCTTGCTGCGCGCATACTTGATCAGCTCAGCCACTCGTTCGTAACCGATCTGGCTGTCCCACATCGAATCGATCAAGGTGTAGCGCCAGCCCATCTCCGCGGCGTAATCGATGAAGCGCTTCTGCACGTCATAGACGGTCTTGTCGTCGCCCATTAGCGGCCAACTCCATGACGCCTTGCCTGGAACGACGGGTGCCACCGGGGGATGGCTGGGTGGATCGGCTAGGTCCGTGCCTAACGTCGACTCGGCAATCGTCTTCAAGCTGCCGATGGCGACGATGCGCCAAGGCGATTGCCAAGGTAGCGGGAACTCAGGATTGACCGCACCGTTTTGGAAGTTCTCGCGCGGGTCGGGAAAGCCGACCCGGTATTCGCCTGCCATCTTGCCATCCAGTAAACGGCTGCCGGCATGACCACGCGAAAGGCCCCCTTCGCTCAGCAATACCCAAGTATCACCGGTGCGGAACAGCGCCGGGTATACCCAGCCGGCGCCCATTGGCGTTGGTGTGCCGACCGCGACATCCTGCAGGTAATGCTCTTCGTAGGATGGATTGGTTTGCGCAAAACCGGTCTTGGCGACGGACATCGGCTGCAACCAGGCACGCGCATCCTTGGGAAAGCGGAACGCAGTGGCTTCTTCGCGTAGGTGCTGGATGTTCTTATCGGCGTCGGGAAAGCGGTAGCGGAATGCCACGCCATCGTTCGACACCTGAAAGATGATGTCCACACGTCGATCTTTCGCGTCAATCAAGTGGAACTCGCGGCGATTGCCCAGGTACTCGTTATGGCGGCGCTTGCCGGTCAGCAGCTCGTAACGATCCTTGATTGCCGTCACCGGTCCGGCTTCGCTCAGCCGCAGGCCGCGGGAGAAGTCTGCCTCCTTCAACACCAGTCCTAGTGGCGCGGACCGCAAGACCTCCCTGCCCTCGAGATCGACGTCGTAGTGCGGCGTTCCCTGCGCGTCCAGCGATACCGTCACCTGAATCTTGCCGTCCGGGCTGGTTACCTCGCCCAGCTCTGGCAGAGGTTTGGCAGCGACCACATGCACCACCAACATCAACAACATTCCTATGACGGTGCGCGCGCGGCCGACACGCGTGACACGTTTCAGGCACAAGCCGTCGGTGGAGACGAGAATCGCCAACGAACATCTTAGAATTGCGGATTGCGTTCCCATATCGGTCTCACTCGGCTGTAGACGGCATAGCGTTCGTTGCGAATCTTGTAGAACGGAACCAACTGCAATGGCCCCTCGATACCCAGCGCCTCGAACGTCAGCGGCTGATCGGTGGCATGGACCCAGGATTGTTCCGATTCGAAATAGACCGATGGAAGCTGGCGACCCACGATGCCGTTCAACGATGGCCGCTGGTCCGAGACGTTGATCTTTTCCGGATCGATACCGTCCTTCCCCATCCGCACCGCCAGGACCAACGGGCCGTACATCATGGCTTGCAGGCTGGGCTCGTCCGGTAGCGGTGCGGCATGCAGCTGCATCGGCAATGCAAGATCGATCCGGTCGCCGTCGGCGAATTCCCGATCCAGCGTGAGGTAGCTGCCGGGGGTCGTCGGCACCGATTGCGCCTGGCCATTGATACGCACACTCGCTCCGTCGGCCCAATAGGGAATCCGCAGCCTGAGCTTGAACCGCTTCGGCTTCAGCAAATGAAGCTGCAACGACGTGCCTTGCTGCTCGGGAAAGCGGGTACGCTGCTCCAGCCGCAAACCCTGCTCCGGCCATGACAGTTCCGACGCGATATAGAGATTGACGCTGATCCCCTCGTCGTCCTGGAAGTAGATGGTGTCGTTGGTCTTGGCGAACTCTTCCACTCCGGTGCCGGTGCAACACCAGAACGAATCGAACGGGCGGTTGTAGACCTTCCAGTAGCCGGCATCCATGGGCACGAAGTACATCATCATGCCCGCCTCGTCCTGTGTGCCCAGACGCGCGTTGAACAGCACCCGCTCGTAGTAGTCCATCAGCGCGGCGTCGGGCTGCCAACCATGCAGGTGTCGGGTCAGCTTGAGCATGTTGTAGCTGCAGCAACATTCGTGCGAGTGCCCGCTCAACCGGCCGGCAAAGTGGTCCGGCTTTCCAAAAAGTTCGAAGTCGCTGGTGCCGCCAGTGCAATAACTGTGGTGGCCGGTGACGATGCGCCAGAAGTTTTCGGCGATCTCGCGGTAGCGCTTATCGCCGGTAACTTCATAGGCGCGCGCAGCGGCCACCAACTTGGGTATCTGGGTATTGGCGTGAAGTCCCGCGAGCGCATCACGGTCCTCAGCCAGCGGGTCCAGCAATGAAGCTTCCTCGAAACGCAACGCCCAGCGGCGGTACTTTTCCTCGCCAGTCAGTGTATGCAGCTCCAGCAACGATTCCTGCATACCGCCGTATTCGACCTTCAGGATTCGCTGCCAAGCGGCTTCGTCGAAACCATCCATCCAAGCGCCCAGCCAGTCGGCCATCCGTGCCGCGGTCTGCAGCGCCTGCCGGTTGCCGCAATGGCGCGCCATGTCCAGGTGTCCGGCAAGAATCTTGTGCCCGGTATACAACGGTACCCACACCTGCTCGCCGCGCCCCAACCGGCCGTAGAACGAAGCCGGATAGGCGCCCAGATAGCCATCCTTTGCCTGGCATTGGGCCAAGGCGTCGACCAGCGCATTCGCCTTGTCCAGGATGGCGGTATCGCCGGTGGCCGCGTACATCAGCGCACAGGCCGACAAATAATGGCCACCTGAGAAGTGGCCGCGTATTTCGCTACGCGGTGATTCCCACCCGCCCAGCGGCTGCGCCGTGGACGGCAAACCCGCCGTCAGCCGGAAGCAATGCGCCAAACGATCGTTAGGCAGTGAGATCAGGTAGCGGCGGTCGCGATCACGTGCCTGCAGAAAAGGACCTTCGAGCAAACGAACGCGGTTCAGTGGGAACGGCCGGGAAGTCCAAGGCACTCGATCAGCCACTTTCGGCACCAACGGCGCAAGGCTGCCGTCGGCCGCGTTGGCCGACGCGCTTAGCGCCAGGCCTGCGGCGGCGGCCCCGCTGAGTTGAATAAAGTCGCGTCGCGAACAAACAAGCGGCGGAGCGGAGCTTTCTTTCATCGGGCGACATCCAGACGTTTGCGGCGAACGTTCTCGAATACACGTTGCAACAGACAGAACAGCAACAGCAGCACGCCGATGGCGATACGCGTCCACCATGAACTCAACGTACCTTCGAAGATGATCAAGGTCTGGATCATTCCCAGTATCAGCACGCCCACCACGGTTCCCGCGATGTAGCCGCTGCCGCCGGCCAGCAACGTGCCACCGATCACCACCACCGCGATCGCGTCCAGTTCCAGCCCCAATGCGTGCAGGCTGTAGCCGGACAGCATGTAGAAGGTCAGTACCACGCCCGCCAGCGCGGACAAGAATCCGCTGAGCGCATATACGCGCACAACCGTCGAGTCCACCGGCAAACCCATCAACATGGCCGACTGCGCATTGCCGCCGATCGCATAGACAGCGCGGCCGAATCTGCTGTAGTGCGCGATCACGATTCCGGCAGCCACCACGAGCAACGCAATCACCGCCGCCACGGAAAGCGAGTAGCCGCCGCCAACCGGAATACGCAAATACGCGACCGCGGTGTGGAACGGATGATCGATGCTGATGGAATCCACACTGATGAGATAGCTCGCGCCTCTGGCCAGGAACATCCCCGCCAAGGTCACAACGAACGGCTGCAAACGGAAGCGTTGGATCAAGGCACCCATGCCGGCACCGAACATCGCACCCAGCGTCAGCGCCAGCGCAATGGCGGCCAGCGGATGCCAGCCCTGCCGTTGGATCAACGCAGCCACCAGCACTGTGGTGAAGGCGATCACCGCGCCGACGGATAAATCGATGCCGCCGCTGAGAATCACGAATGTCATGCCCACCGCGACGATGCACAGGAAGGCATTGTCGATCAGCAGATTCAAGAACACCTGTGGCGACAGGAAACCGTCATACAGCACGCCGCCAGCACCGGCCATGGACAGGAACAGCGCCACCGTCACCGCCAGCGGCAGATATTGAGGTGCTATCCGCCACTTTTGCGGGCGTGTTACTCCGGCGACCTGCGCAGGCTTGGAAATGTCGGGAAGCGCATTCATGCACTGCCCTCCCCAGCCGGGCGCCTGAACATCAGGCGGCGCATACTCGCGCGAAATTCGGCCGACTGCAGCAGCATCACGACGAACACCAGCACTGCCTTGACCACCAGGTTTACTTGCGGTGGCACACCCAGCGAATAGATGGTGGTGGTCAGCGTCTGGATGATCAGTGCACCGATTGCGCTGCCGGCCAAGCTGAAGCGACCACCAGTAAGCAGCGTGCCGCCCAGCGTTACCGCCAGAATCGCATCCAGCTCCAGCAACTGCCCCGCATTGTTGGCATCCGCGCTCTTGACGTTGGAGCTAACCAGAATGGCGGCCATGCCCGCGCTAACACTGCAGAAAACATAGAGGCCTATCGTGATCAGCCGCGCAGGCACACCGGCCACGTGCGCAGCCAGGGGATTGCCCCCAATGGCGCGGATGAAAAGTCCCAATGCGGTTTTGTTCAATGCCAGATGCAGCGCCAGAAACACGCCCGCCACGACGAACAGCGAGAACGGAATGCCGAACAGGAACCCGTTGCCGAAATAGAAGTACGGCGGGTAGTAAAGCGTCAGGACCTGGCCGCCGCTGATCAACTGCGCGACGCCACGGCCAGCGACCATCAGGATCAGTGTCGCCACGATGGGCTGCATGCCGACCTTCACCACCAGCAACCCGTTCCAAAGCCCGCAGGCCGCGGACACCCCCAACGCGGTCGCTATCGCCAACCACATCGGAAATCGGCTGACGGCGCCTTCTCCACCTAATCCACCCCCGATCATCCATGCTGCCACCGTCGCGGCGATGGCCAGCACCGCGCCCACGGAAATATCCAATCCGCGTGCGGCGATTACCAAGGTCATGCCCATTGAGACCAGGATGAGCGGTGCCGCACGATTGGCGATATCGACCAGGTTTCCGTACAGGTGCCCGTCACGCCATTGCAACGACAGGAACCCGGGATTGAGTAGGCCGTTGCCGATCAGCAACAACAGTAGCGTCGCCAACGGCCAGAACAACGGATGTGCCAGCGTGCGCCGGAGCCAGCTCATGGATGAAGTTGCAGGCGGCGTGGTCGATGACATGTCTATTGCCCCGCGATCATGTCGAGCACCGCTTCCTCACTGCAGCCACCGGGCAGTTCACCCACCTTGCGGCGGTCACGCATTACCGCGATGCGATCGGAGACGCGCACCAGTTCCTCCATTTCAGCGGAGATAAACAACACCGCCATGCCTTCGCGTGCCAGCCGCAGGATTTCGCTCATGATCTCTTGCTTGGCGGCGATATCGATGCCGCGAGTGGGTTCGTCCAGGATCAGCAACAGAGGCCGCGTCGCCAACCAGCGTGCCAGCACCACTTTCTGCTGGTTGCCGCCGGATAGCAGCCCGACGGGTGTCTCGATGCTGGCGGTCTTGATGCCCAACAGATCCACCCAACCGCGGGCGATCTCCTGCTGTTTCGCAAGCGACAGCGAACGCCGCATACCTTGTCGCGCCTGCAGTGCCAGCACGATGTTCTCGCGCACCGACAATTCGGCAACCAGACCTTCGCTCTTGCGTTCTTCCGGGCACAGCGCCAGCCCGCGGGCCACCGCATCGGCGGGCCCCCGCCAGTTCGCCTGCGCACCGGTGACCTGCATTTCGCCCTGATCGGCGCGGTCCAGACCGAACAACAGCCGCGCCACTTCGGTACGGCCGGAACCCAGCAGTCCTCCGAGCCCTAACACTTCTCCGCTGCGCACTTCGATGTCGATGGGCACGACTTGTCCGCGTCGACCCAATCCCCGCGCTTCCAGCACCGCGGCTTGCGCAGGCGCAGCTTCGGATGTCTCTCGTGCTGACGGCGCCATGCTCACTTCGCGCCCGACCATCGCCGCCACCAGCGCCGCGTGCGGCAGTTCCGATGGCAAGTATTCTCCGACACTACGGCCATTTCGCAGCACGGTGATACGGTCGGACACGGCGTAGACCTGGTCCAGGAAATGGGTGACGAACAAGATCGCCATGCCGCGCTCGCGCAAACGGCGGATCACCGCGAACAGTTCCCGTACCTCATCCTCATCCAGGCTGGAGGTCGGCTCGTCCAGGATCAACACCCGCGCCGAGACGCTCAGTGCGCGTGCGATGGCGACCATCTGCTGCACGGCGACCGGGTAGTCGGACAGCTGCTTCGCCGGATCGATATGCAGGCCGAGGCCTTCCAGCACCTCGCGCGATTGGCGCTGTACCTGCGTCCAGTCGATCAGTCCCGTCCATCGCTTGCGTGGATAGCGGCCGGCGAAGATGTTTTCCGCCACGGTCAGGTTGGGGCACAGGTTCACTTCCTGGTAGACCGTGCTGATGCCCAGGTGTTGCGCATGAATGGGACTGGCCGGCGAGATGCCTTGGCCATCCAGTTCCATGCTTCCCGCATCGGGCGGCAACACGCCCGTCAGCACTTTGATCAGCGTGGATTTGCCAGCGCCGTTCTGACCCATCAGTGCATGCACTTCACCCGCACGCAAACAAAGGTCCACGTCCTCCAAGGCGTTGGTGCCGGCAAAACGCTTGCCGATGCCGCGCGCCTGGAGAACGTGGGAGGAGACCGCTGGAGAGGTATCCCCAAAAGAGGACAAGGTGCTCACGCCAGTTGCACCCGCATGTTCAGTACCGGCGCGTCGGGAAGACCTGCGCGGCCTGTTCCCGCGTGAATACGGATTCTTCCACGACGATTCGCTTTGGTAGCGAACGGCCCTCGCGCACGGCCTTGATCGCATCCACTAGTTGTGGCCCCAGCAGCGGATTGCACTCGACGGTAACGTTGAGTTTGCCGGCCATCATGGCCTCGAACGCGCCGCGCACCGCATCGATGGAAATGACCAGGATGTCTTCGCCGGGTTTCAATCCGGCTTCTTCGATGGCCTGGATGGCACCGATGGCCATGTCGTCGTTATGCGCGAACAGTACGTCGATGTTGCTGCCTTCGGACTTCAGGAAAGCCTCCATGACCTCCTTGCCCTTCGCACGGGTGAAGTCGCCGCTTTGCGACCGCACCACTTGGAAGCGCGGATTGGCGGAGATGATCTCCTTGAAGCCGGCCATGCGGTCGATGGCAGGCGCCGATCCCACCGTACCTTGCAGTTCGACGATGCGTACCGGCTCGGTGCCGTCCTTCAATGGCGACTGTTCCAGCAGCCAGCGGCCGGCCTTGCGCCCTTCTTCGACAAAATCCGACCCGATCAACGTGACGTACAACGAATCGTCCGTTACCTCGACCGCGCGATCGGTCAGGATCACGGGAATATTCGCGGCCTTGGCTTCACGCAGCACGGTCTCCCAACCGGATTCGACCACCGGAGAGAAAGCAATCACGTCCACACGTTGCGCAATGAACGAGCGCAGCGCCTTGATCTGGTTTTCCTGCTTCTGCTGCGCGTCGGAGAAACGCAGTTGGATGCCGGCGCCCTGCACCGCCGACTTGATCGACTCGGTATTGGCGGTACGCCATTCGCTTTCCGCACCCACCTGGCTGAAACCAAGCACGATGGAATCGCTGTTGCCGCCCGCGGCTTTATCCCCACCGGAGCACGCTGCTACGGTCGCCATCAGACACGCCATGGCCAGCGCGAGATACTGCTTCATGTTCCCACCTCCTCTTACGTTTCACGCTGGCGGCGTTCGTGGCGCTACGGCCGACGATCGCCGCCCACCCTCCCAGGCAGGCGTGCAGGTCAGTTAATTGGTCATGCGCTCGTATAGGCGGTCTTGACCGTCGTGTAGAACTCCACTGCGTAACGGCCCTGCTCGCGCGGACCGTAACTCGATGCTTTGCGGCCGCCAAACGGCACGTGCGGATCCACGCCCGCGGTCGGCAGATTGACCATCACCATACCGGCTTGCGCATGGCGTTTGAAATGGGTGGCGTACTTCAGCGACGTGGTCGCGATGCCCGCGCACAGACCAAACTCGGTATCGTTGGCCATCGCCAGCGCATGCTCATAGTCATCGGCGCGGATTACCGCGGCGACCGGCCCGAAGACTTCCTCGCGGGCGATACGGTGTTGCGGTTGCGCGGCGATCAACGCCGGGCTGAGGTAATGGCCTTTCGTATCCAGCTCCAGCTGTTCTCCGCCATGGAGCAACTCCGCACCTTCGTTGCGTGCAATTTCCAGGTACGACAGGTCGGTTTCCAACTGGCTGCGGCTGGCGACTGGACCGATGTCCACCCCTTGTGTCAGCGCGTTGCCCACTTTCAGCGATGCCAGGCGCTTGCGGGTGCGCGCGATGAATTCTTCATAGATCGGCGCTTCCACGATCAAGCGGCTGGATGCGGTGCAACGTTGCCCGGTGGAGAAATAGGCGCCATTGACGGCGATTTCCACGGCTTTGTCCAAGTCGGCGTCGGCCAGTACCACCAGCGGATTCTTCCCGCCCATTTCAAGTTGAATCTTCAGCCCGCGCTCTGCGGCTTGGCGCAGCAGGCGATTGCCGGTGGGCACCGAGCCGGTGAAGCTGAGCGCCTGTAAAGCGGGGTCCTCTATCAGCGCCTGGCCCACCACGCGGCCGCTGCCGATGACCAGATTGAACACGCCCGCCGGCAGCCCGGCACGGCTGAGAATCTCGGCCAATGCCCACGCGCAACCGGGTACGATTTCGGCCGGCTTGAACACCACCGTATTGCCGTAAGCCAAAGCCGGCGCGATCTTCCAGGCGGGGATCGCCAAAGGAAAATTCCACGGCGCGATGATGCCGACCACGCCGACCGGCTCGCGGGTGATTTCGACATCCACGCCAGGGCGGGTGGACGCCAGCTTTTCCCCAGGAATACGTAGCGCTTCGCCGGCGAAGAACTTGAATATCTGACCAGCACGGGCGGCCTCGCCGATGCTTTCCGGCAGGGTCTTGCCTTCTTCCAGAGCCAGCAAACGGCCCAGTTCTTCCTTGCGGGCCAGTATTTCGCTGCCGACAAAATCCAGCGCGTCGGCGCGCTGCTGCGGCGATGTCAACGCCCAAGCCGATTGCGCCGCGGCCGCGGCGGCAATGGCACCGCGTACCTGCGCCGCGTCGACCGCGCCATATTCGCCGACGGGTGTCCCCAAGTCGGAAGGGTTTTCGTCGGCCGCGATATCCGCGCCGGCGATCCATTGGCCATCGATGTAGCTTTGGAAGCGATGATTCATTCGTTTGATTCCCTGCCCTTCTTGATGAGTCTTATAGCGAACGCACGCCGCCCAGCGTGAAGGCGCTATCGACACGTTGCAACGGATTGATGAGCGGAGCCCCTAGTGCTGGCAAATCTATCTCGAAATAGTCGCCGGGTTCGGCGCGGATTCCGTCGGCGAAACTCAATGTGGCGGTACCGAAGAAATGCAGATGCACATCGCCGGGACGGCGGTGAGCGGCGTACTTGAAATGATGGTATTCCAAGTTCCGTAGCGAGTGGCACATGTTGGCCTCGCCGCTCAAGAATGTTTTTTCCCATAACACGGTGTCGCCGCGCCGGATCCGGCTGACTCCTTGCAGATCGCGCGGGAGTTCGCCGGTGCGCAGTTCCGGCCCTATAGCGCATGCGCGCAGTTTGGAATGTGCCAGGTAGAGGTAGTTCTGGCGTTCGGTGACGTGATCGGAAAATTCATTCCCTATCGCAAAGCCCAGGCGATGCGGGGTGCCATCCGGCCCGATCAGATACAAGCCGACCAACTCGGGTTCTTCGCCACCGTCCAGCGCGAAATCTGGCGAGGGCAAGGGTGCGCCAGGCGCCACCACGATGCTGCCGTCGCCTTTGTAGAACCATTCCGGCTGCGCGCCTGGCGCATCACCCTTGGGAATTCCGCCTTCAACGCCCCACTGGAACATCTTCATCGAGTCGGTCAGCTCGCCTTTGTCGGCCTGCTGCTTGAAGTTCTGATGCATGGCATCGCGGGCCGCGGCACTACCCAGGTGCGTCAGGCCGGTGCCGGTAACCAGGCAACGTGCTGGTTCGGGATGGGTCAGTGGCGACAGCACCCTGCCCTCAGCCAGCAAAGCGCGATAGTCGGTGGTTTGGTCGCCTTCCGCCCGGGCGGCCGTTACGTCCAGGGATTCACCGGCCGCAATGGCGGCGCCAGCCAGCTGATAGGTGCTGGAGAACCCCGCCAGCCGCCGCACTTGCTTGGCGGTTTCGTCGACGACGCCTACCCCGTGGGTTCCGAAATCATCTAGGAACTGGATCAGTCGCATGCGTTCCGCCCGTGGTGATGTGAAGCCGCCTCAGCATGGCAGCCGATCGCGAGGGTTCCATTCTGCGACCAAAGACAGATATGCAACAAATATAAATTTAGGCACAATCCATATGAAAATCCGTATCCGTTGAGGTGTTCCATGCAGCAAGGCAAGCCCTGGTACGTCCGCGCCCGCCTCAAGACCCGGCAGCTGATGCTGCTGCTGGCCTTGGACGAGGAAGGCAATATTCACCGGGCTGCCGACGCACTCAACATGTCGCAGCCCGCCGCTTCCAAGCTACTGAAAGACTTGGAGGAAATGATTGGCGTGTCGCTGTTCGAGCGGCTACCCCGCGGGATGCAGCCCACCTGGTACGGCGAGATCATGATCCGCCATGCGCGCATCGCGCTGTCCAGCCTGGGCGAAGCCGGGGCCGAGATCGACGCACTCAAAGCTGGCTACATCGGCAGCGTGGGTGTCGGCGCGATCACCGGCCCGGCGATGACACTGCTGCCGGCGGCGATGACCCGGGTTACCGAGGAATACCCGCTGTTGCGGGTATCGCTGCAAGTGGAAAGCAGCGACGTGCTGCTCGAACGCCTGGCGCAGAACAAACTGGACATCCTGGTGGCGCGGCTGTTCGCGCGGCACGACAAACGCAACCTGCACTACGAAGCATTGGCGGAGGAGCAAGTCTGCGCCATCGTCCGTTCCCGTCACCCGATCCTGCAGCTGAAGAATCCTTCGCTGGACGAGTTGGCGGCGGCAGGCTGGATCGTGCCGCCGGCCGGTAGCGTGCTGCGCCATCGTTTCGAACTGATGTTCCAGAATGCGGGGCTTGAACCACCGCTGCGCGTCATCGAAACCTCGGCGCTGGTGTTCCTGACCAAGATGCTGGAACAAAGCGATTACATCGCCGTCGTGCCGGTGGACGTGGCGCGCTACTACGCCGACCATGGCATTGCGGCCATCCTGCCGGTGGAACTGTCCTGCAAGATGGACTCCTTCGGCATCATCACCCGCACCGATTGGCTGCTGTCGCCGGGTGCGCAGATCATGCTCCAAGCACTGAAAGATGCCGCCGCGCCGGTTTATGGCGTGCATTTTCCGGTGGAGGAAGAGCCGGTGTAATCAGACCGGTGTGATCGGTAGGAGCGCCGTCCCGGCGCGAGCTCTTCCTCTCAGATCGCGGTGAAAGCGAAGAGCTCGCGCCGGGACCGCGTTCCTACAAAAAAACAAATTCGAGGCTGCCTCAGCTCCAGCCCGCATCCACCACGAATTCCTGGGCGGTGCAGGCGCGGGCATCGTCGGAGGCCAGGAACAGCACCATTCGCGCGATGTCTTCAGGCATGACCTTGTCCGGCAGGCACTGGTTGCGCTTCAGTTCGCGTTCGCCGGCCTCGTCCAGCCACAGGCGGACCTGGCGTTCGGTCATCACCCAACCCGGCGTGACGATGTTGATGCGGATGCGATCAGCGCCCAGTTCGCGGGCCAGACCGCGGGTCAGGCCATCCACCGATGATTTGGCTGTCGCGTAGACGGGATAGCCGGCCGTCTTGGTCTGCCAACCCGTCGAACCCAGGTTGATGATGGATCCTCCGCCCAGGTTACGCATGCCCGGCACCACCGCCTGGATGGCAAAGAAGGCGGCGCGTTGGTTGATAGCCACGCAGCGTTCCCAATACGCAGGTGTCACTGCCGCCAAAGCGTGGCGGTCGTCGCTGCCAACGTTGTTGACCAGCACATGAAAGTCGCCCAGTGCTGCAGCAGCTTCGATCAATGCTTGTTGCAGCGCAGCGACGTCCGTTACATCGCATCGCCGCCACCAGGGGCGCGCGAAACCTTCCATCGCCAGCCGTTCTGCCAACGCCGCGCTGTCGTCGTCGGCAATATCGATAAAGGCGACCGCAGCGCCCTGCCGTGCGAAGGCTTCCACCAAGGCGGCGCCTATGCCGGAACCCCCACCAGTGATAAATATCCGACGGCCTTGCAGGCTGCCGTAAACAGCGTCAGCAATGGGAGACGATGACTTCGATGCTTCGTTGCTCATGCGGTGAAATCCTGATGGGGTCGAGTCGTGATATTGATATACAAAAGAATATCGATGCGTTCTATTAATTTATTTTTGCAATATCAATATGCCCGGTAGGATGGCTGACGTAAAGCGGTACCCGGGGCCACCACCGCGAATGGATGCCGGGGAAAATCCAACACACCAACGGGGTTCGCATGGGCGCTCCAAAGAAACCGACTCGGCGCAGTCAGGCCTGGTTCGGGCATGAGGGCAAGAGCGGTTTTCTATATCGCAGTTGGCTCAAGAACCAGGGCTACCCGCACGACATGTTCGACGGCCGGCCGGTCATCGGCATCTGCAACACATGGTCGGAACTGACACCCTGCAACGGGCATTTCCGTGAGCTGGCCGAATTCGTCAAGCGCGGCGTCTACGAAGCTGGTGGCTTTCCGCTTGAGTTCCCGGTGATGTCGCCTGGCGAAACCCAGATGCGTCCGACAGCGATGCTGTTCCGCAATCTGGCCAGCATGGAAGTGGAAGAATCCATTCGCGGCAATCCCCTCGACGGCGTGGTGCTGTTGATGGGCTGCGACAAGACAACGCCCGCCCTGCTGATGGGTGCTGCAAGCTGCAATTTGCCCACCATCGGGTTGTCTGGTGGTCCCATGCTCAGTGGCAAATGGCGCGGCGGCGATCTGGGATCGGGCACCGGTGTGTGGAAAATGTCGGAGATGGTGCGCGCCGGAGAAATGAGCGCGGAAGAATTCGTCGAAGCCGAATCGAACATGCACCGCTCCAAGGGTCACTGCATGACGATGGGCACCGCTTCCACCATGGCCAACATGGTCGAAGCACTGGGCATGTCGCTGCCGGAGAACGCTGCCATCCCGGCCGTCGACAGCCGCCGCAGCCGATTGGCGCAGCTGACCGGCCGACGCATCGTGGAAATGGTCAACGAAGATTTGCGCATGTCGCAAATACTCACGCGCAAGGCGTTCGCCAATGCGATACGCACCAACGCGGCGATCGGTGGTTCAACCAATGCGGTGATCCACCTGCTGGCGATCGCCGGCCGCATGGGTGTGGATTTGAAGCTGGACGACTGGGACGAACTGGGCAGCAAGCTTCCCTGCCTGGTCAATCTGCAGCCTTCCGGCACTTACTTGATGGAAGATTATTACTACGCCGGCGGCCTACCCGCGGTGTTGCGTGAGATCAGCGAGCATCTGGATCTGGATGCGTTGACCGTCAACGGAAAAACCATCGGCGCGAACATCGCCAGCGCGCCCTGCTGGAACCGCGACGTCATCAAGCCGCTGGCCGAGCCGTTCAAACCCGAAGCCGGTATCGCGGTACTGCGCGGCAACTTGGCACCCGACGGCGCGGTCATCAAGCCATCCGCCGCCTCGCCGCATTTATTGCAGCACCGTGGCCGTGCGGTGGTGTTCGACAGCATTGAGGATTTCAACGCGCGTATCGACGATGAGAATCTCGATATCGACGAGCACTGCGTGATGGTGCTGCAAAACTGTGGCCCGCGCGGTTATCCCGGCATGGCAGAAGTCGGCAACATGCCGCTGCCGACCAAAGTCCTGAAGAAAGGCATCACCGACATGGTGCGCATTTCCGATGCGCGCATGAGCGGAACCGCCTACGGCACCGTGGTACTGCACACTTCGCCAGAAGCCGCCGCCGGCGGTCCGCTGGCGCTGGTGCGCGATGGAGACATCATCGAGCTCGACGTACCCAACCGTCGCGTGCACCTGGAAATCACCGACGAGGAAATGGCGGCGCGGCGCGCCCAATGGAAGGAACCTTCCCGCCCTGCCCGCGGCTGGTACAAGCTGTACGTCGATCACGTGCAGCAGGCGCATCTGGGGGCCGACCTGGACATCCTGGTCGGCGGCAGCGGAGCAGAGGTGCCGCGCGATTCGCATTGATTCAATGCGGACGTATCTGACTGGATCGTCACAAAAACGATGCCGCGACTAGCACCGTTCGTGTGGGAGCGACGTAAGTCGCGACGTTGATGTTTCCGGTCGCGACTCACGTCGCTCCCACAAGGATCGGTTCACTGCTTGTGTAGAGCCGAGCTTGCTCGGCTGATCCCATCCGCGGCCGGTCCAGCAACAACAGCGGAGCAAGCTCCGCTCTACGGCTGGGCATGCAGCGTTGGACAGCATCCTTGTGGAAGCGATGTGAGTCGCGAGGTTGATGTTTTCCGGTCGTGACTCACGTCGCTCCTACAAGGGTCGGTTCACTGCTTGCTCGGCTGAACCCGTCCGCAGCCGATCCAGCAACAGCAGCGGAGCGAGCTCCGCTCTACGGGGTAGGCTTGCAGCGTCGGCATAGCATCCTTGTGGGAGCGACGTAAGTCGCGACGTTGATGTCTCCGGTCGCGGCTTACGTCGCTCCTACAGGCAAGCAGAATCGCTACTGTCTCTTCGCCTGAACCACCGCCAAAACCAACACGCCGATAACCGCCCCCAACGCCATCCAGGAAATCGCGTCGAAAACGCCATCACCGATCAGCGCGCTCACCAAACCAACAACGCTGGCCAGCGCGATGATCGCTGGAATCCCAAAGGTACGGCGAAGTTCCGCACCACTCATCGCGCTGCCTCTACGGGAACTTCGGACACCAGCCCGCTCTCGAGTTCTTTCAGTCGAGTTTCGGTAGAGCCCCGCTTGGCCCACAGGTATAGGCCGCTGATCAATACGAACAGCGTGATCAGGTCCAGCAAAGCCCACAACAACTTCAACGGCAGCCCGCCGTAGTCGCCGAAATGCAGTGGCTGCGACAGCAACAGGATGCTCATGTAGAGCGGTAGCTCGGGTTGCGCGGTCAGTTCACCGGTTTCGACATCGATCAGCACCGGCTTGGTGATGCGCTCGGTAATGGGCGTATTGCCGTGCATGAAGATGCCGTAGTGATGCTCGCCGCTGTAGCCGGTGCCGGGAAAACTGACGAACGCCGGTTTCATGTCAGGTTCGGCAGCACGCGCCTTGGCGATAGCGGCGTCAACGGACGAGAAATGCGATGGCTTGGGGGCGTTCCGGTAGCGATCGCCCAGTTCGCCCAACTGCTGCGCCTGCCACGACTGTTCCAGCGGCTTGGCCAGCGTATTGATCGCGCCGGTCAAGCCCACCACCAGCGCCCATGCCACGGTGACGACACCCAGCAGATTGTGCAGGTCCAGCCAGGCCAGGCGCCGGCTTTTGCCCGTACGCAGCGTGCCGAACGACAGCTTGCGCATGAAGGGTGCGTACAACACCACGCCCGAAACAATGGCGATCACGAACAGCAACGTCATCGCGCCCAGGAACAACGTGCCGGCCAGGCCGGCGAACACATCGGTATGCAGGCGGTAGATGAAATACATCACCCCTTCGTTGAACGAGGGTGCCGGCAGTATCTCGCCAGTGTATTCATGCAGGATCACCGAATGCATTTCCGGCGGCGGCGTATCCGGCCGCGCACCGGTGGTCACGTAGACCGTCGGCCCGTGATCATCCCAGCCGAAGAACAACGGCACCTCGCCCGGGTAACGTACGAGTGCCTTTTCGATCAGCTGGTCCGCGTTGGCGCGCGGCATGCCGGCCGGCGCCGGTTCGGCCTCCGGATCTGCACCGGTGGCGTGAGCGATCTCTTCCCAGAAGATCAGCGGCAGGCCTGTCGCGAACAACAGCAACAGAAACAATGTGCACACCAGGCTGGTCCACTTATGGACCAGGAACCAGGCTTTGAGCGTGCTGCGTTTCATGCGATCAGATCATGCTTATCAAAAACGGTACGCGACCGTACCCACCAACGTACGGCCCATGCCGGTGAAGCAATCGCCGAAGGCGCGGCAAGGCGCGAAGTACTGCTTGTCGAACAGGTTGTTGGCGTTGATCGACAGCGACCAGTCACCGACGTCGTAGGAGACCAATGCGTCGGCCAGGGTGTAGCTGGGCGTGCGGAGGACACCTGCAACGCCGGTGGATTCCGTCGGACCCACGTAACGTCCACCCAAGCCAACGCGCAAGCTGCTGTCATCGTTCAGCCTAAACGTCTTGGCCGCCCAGACCGATGCGAGATGCTGCGGCACATCGCTCAGCCGCTGCCCTACTTCGTCGGCAAAGCTGCTGCGCGTCACCTCGGCGTCGTTGTAGCTGTAGTTGGCGTTGAGGGAAAATTCTCCGTCAAAGGCGAACGCGCCTTCCAACTCAAAGCCCTGCGAACGGATTTCGCCGGTCTGCACGGTGTTGAGAACGTTGTCCGGGTCATTGATCTGCCGATTCTTCTCTTTGATGCGATAGACGTTGGCAGTCACCAGCGCATCGCGGTTCGGCGCCCATTTCACGCCTGCCTCGTACTGGTTTCCGCGAATCGGCTTGAAGGCGTTGTCGTAGAAGTCCAGCCCCGGAACCGGCAGGAACGATTCCGAATAGCTCACATAAGGTGACCAACCCGCGGCGACTTCACCAATCACGCCCACTTTGAACGTGGTGGCTTCTTCGGTTTGTGCCGCCGAGCCTTCCGTCTCGGAACGCGCTCGATCTCGGCGGACGCCCAGCACCATGGAGATGCGATCCGCATAGCGAATCTGGTCCTGCACATACAATCCAACCTGCGTGTTGCGTTGATTGGGGTCACGGGAATATTCCGGCGCCACAACGCCGGTCGACACCGGATCATAGATATCGATGGGCGTGACCATGCCGAAGGCGGAATACGAACTCTGGCGGAAATCGCTGTAATCCACGCCGGTCAACAAACGGTGGCTGAAAGCACCGGTATCGAAGTTGTACTCGGCGCTGTTATCGGTGGTGAAAACCCGGATATCCGGCTTGATCGCGTAGGCATTGCGGTTGACGACCCGATCGGCATCATCGATAAACGGATCAGAAGGATTGCTGTAAACGTCCGGAAAGAGCTCCTGGAACGTGGTGTTGGCATCCGTGTAGCGCGAACTGCTACGCAGGGTGATGGCGTCGTTGAACTGATGCTCGACCAGCAACGTACCGGCGTTCAGGCGGGCATCCAGGCGGTCGTAGTTCTCGTCGCCCAAAAAAGTGGAGACGTCCAATCGCCGCGCGCCGCTGGCCTGCAATGTTGAAACAACCGGCAGGAATTGTTGGCTGGAGCCGGTTTCGTCCTTCTGGAACAACCCGATGAAAGTGATCTGTGTGTGATCGGTGGGACGCCAGGTCAGCGATGGCGACAACACCAGCCGGTCGTCAGGCAGCTTGTCAGTCTGCATTCCACTGTCGCGAGCGACCGCGACAATGCGGCCTGCCAGCGTATCGTTGTCGTTCAGTGGGCCGGTGACATCCACTTGCACCTGCTTGCGGTCGAAGCTGCCGTACTGCAACGCCACCTCACCCGCGGAGTTGAACTGCGGACGCTTGCTCACGGCGTTGATGATGCCGCCGCTGCCACCTGCTCCGTACAATACCGAAGACGGCCCACGCAGCACTTCCACTCGGTCAAGCGTGTAGACCTCCGGACGGGAGATCGGGCTGTAGTTGAAAACGGTCCGCATCCCGTCCAGATACTGCACGGGGTCCAGACCGCGGATGCTGGAAACATCTCCTCGTGTGTCCAAACCAAAGGATTCGGCCGTGACACCGGCGGTATAGCGGAAGACTTCCTGCACGTTGAGCGCGCCCCGCTCCCGGATTTGCTCGGCTGACACCACGCTGATCGCCTGCGGGGTCTCGACCAATGCGGTATCGGTCTTGGTTGCGGTGACGGCGCGTTCGCCTACTACCGTTATCTTGTCGAGCATCGTCGCATCCTGCGCCAAGGCGGCAGGAATCGCCCAGCTGGCCGGCAGCATCAAGGAAACCGCCAACAGCCGGCGACGAGGAGCGCGATCGATCATTTTTATGTAACCCCATTTACATTTGGACGGGCATTATCGATTTCCAGCAACGCTAATGCAACTCGTTCTCAACGGGGCAGTATCTTGGTGGGGCAAGCACGGCGGGTAGCGCCAAGACCTATGTCGGCGGTCAATCGTGATTGGCGGCAATGGCGGGATAGCAACTTTGTGGGAGCGACGTAAGTCGCGACGTTGCTGTTCCGGTCGCGACTTACGTCGCTCCCACAAGGAGTTTTTCGTGCCTTCGTAGAGCGGAGCTTGCTCGGCTGCTCTTGGCTCCGCGTCGGGCGATACCAAAAGCAAGAGCAGCGGAGCAAGCTCCGCTCTACGAGGTACTGCGTGCTGCTTGAGTAGAGCCGAGCTTGCTCGGCTGCTCTTGGCTCAGTGTTCGGGCGATACCAAAAGCAAGAGCAGCGGAGCAAGCTCCGCTCTACGAGGTACTGCGTGCTGCAGGCTCCGTGTTGCCCTTGAGTAGAGCCGAGCTGGCTCGGCTGCCCTTGGTTCCGCGTTCGGGCGATACGAAAAGCAAGAGCAGCGGAGCAAGCTCCGCTCTACGAGAGGCACCCTGGCGGCGAGAAGCGCTACTGCGGCACCGGCTGGTCCAAACCGCGATGCAGCCACCGATAAAGCGCCGGCAACACCAGCAACGTCAGCAACGTCGACGACACGATGCCGCCGATCACCACGGTCGCCAGCGGCCGTTGGACTTCCGAACCGGCACCCACATTGAACGCCATCGGCAGGAAACCCAGCGACGCTACCAACGCGGTCGTCAACACCGGCCGCAGTCGTCCCAGCGCGCCTTGCGTGATGGCGTCTTCGAGAGACGCGCCCTGCCCTTGCAACTTACGGATGAACGCGATCATCACCAGCCCGTTCAATACGGCCACGCCGGACAGCGCGATGAATCCGACACCGGCCGAGATCGACAACGGAATTCCCCGTAGCGCCAGCGCCGCCACGCCACCCGTCAGCGCCAACGGCACGCCGCTGAATACGATGGCCGCGTCCTTGACCGAGCCGAACGCGGCAAACAACAGGCCGAAGATGATCGCCAGCGTCACCGGCACCACGATGGACAGGCGCTGGCTTGCCGAGATCAACTGCTCGAACGTGCCTCCGTAGTCCACCCAATATCCGGCAGGCACCTCGACCTCCGCGGCGATTTTCTGCTGCAGCTCTTCGACGAAGCCGCCCAGGTCTCTTCCCCGCACATTGGCGGTGACGACCACGCGCCGCTTGCCGTTTTCACGATTGACCTGATTGGGTCCCAGCACCGTTTCCAGCTTCGCCACTTCGCGCAGCGGCACGGTACGCGGGAGGCTTCCCGCTCCACTGCCGGCCAGGCTGGATTCGTCGATATTGTTGCCAACGCCTAATGGAATCGGCAGATCCGCCAGCGCGGCCGGGTCGCGCCGCAGCCGTTCGGGCAGACGTACGATGATGTCGAAACGCCGGTCGCCTTCGAAGAGTTGTCCGGATACTTCACCGCCCACCGCGGTAGCCACGGTTTCCTGCACCGCGCCGGGATTCAATCCGTAACGCACCAGCGCCTGGCGATCAGGAATGACGGTCAGCACCGGTAAGCCGGTCGCCTGCTCGAGCTTTACGTCGGCTGCGCCGGAGACGGTTTTTGCGACGGTTTCGATGCGCTCGCCCACTTCCACCAGCGTGTCCAGATCGTCGCCGTAGAGCTTGATCGCCACGTCGGCGCGAACACCGGAGATCAGTTCGTTCATCCGCATCTGGATCGGCTGGGTGAACTCATAGTTGTTTCCCGGCAACTCCTTCACCGCGGTCTCGATTTCGGCGATCAGCTTCGCTCTCGGCTTGCGAGGGTCAGGCCACTCGGCACGTGGTTTCATTATCAGGAAAGTGTCGGCCACGGACGGCGGCATCGGATCGGTGGCCACCTCGGCTGTGCCGATCTTGCCGAACACTTGGTCGACTTCCGGAAAGCGTTTGATCCGTGCTTCCAGCGTCGCTTGCATCTTCACCGCTTGGTCCAGGCCGGTGCCAGGAATACGCAGCGCGTGCAGCGCGATATCGCCTTCGTCGAGCGTCGGTATGAACTCCGTACCCAAACGCGTCGCAAGCAGTCCGCACAGGACCACCAGCGCCGCCGCACCACCCATGACCCATGCCCGCCGCTTCAATGCCCACATCAGCAACGGCGCATAGCGACGCTTGGCCCAGCGCATCGCACGGTTCTCTTTTTCATCGACCTTGCCACCGAGGAACAAAGCGACAGCTGCTGGCACGAAAGTCAGCGACAACAACATGGCGCCCGTCAGTGCCAACACCACGGTGATCGCCATCGGATGAAACATTTTTCCTTCGATACCGCTGAGGGCGAAGATTGGAAGATAGACCGCGGTGATGATGCCCAGGCCGAACAGGCTGGGCCGTATCACTTCCGCCGTGGCCGAGGCGGTCGTGTCCAGGCGCTCTTCCTCGGTCATCGGCCTGCCCAACTGCTGCTGCATTTCACCGAAGCGGCGCAGGCAGTTCTCGATGATGATCACGGCGCCATCCACGATCAGTCCGAAATCCAGCGCTCCCAGGCTCATCAGATTGCCGGAGACACCGCCGCGCACCATGCCGAAAACGGTGAACAGCATCGCCAACGGAATGACGGCCGCGGTGATCAGCGCGGCGCGGAAATTACCCAACAGCAGGAACAACACCGCGATCACCAGCAACGCGCCTTCGATCAGGTTCTTGGAGACGGTCTGGATGGTGCGGTCGACGAGCGTGGTGCGGTCATAGACCGGTTTGGCGCTGACACCTGCCGGCAAACTGGCATTGGCCGCCTCCAGTTTGGCCGCCGCGGCTTGCGCGACTTCGCGGCTGTTGGCGCCGACCAGCATGAATACAGTACCCAGTACGACTTCGCGACCGTTCTGCGTAGCGGCCCCGTTACGCAGCTCCGGTCCTTCTGCGACGTCAGCGACATCGCGCACGCGGATCGGCACTCCGTCGCGCCGGTCCAGCACGATGTCCCTGATCGCATCCAGATCGGCCACCTGTCCCGGCACTCGAACCAGAAACTGCTGCCCGTTGCGCTCGATATAGCCGGCACCGACATTCTGATTGTTGGCCGCCACCGCCGTGACCACGTCGTGCAGCGTGAATCCCAATGCCACCAGCTTGGCCGGTTCGGGTGTGATGTGGATCTGCCGCGCGAAGCCGCCAATGGTGTTGACTTCGGTAACGCCAGGCGTGTTGCGCAACTGTGGACGCACCACCCAATCCTGCAGCGTGCGCAGGTCGGTGGCGTTCCATGGCGAGCCGTCTTTTTTACGCGCGTCGGGCTTTGCCTCGACGGTGTACATCAGGATTTCGCCGAGGCCGGTCGCGATAGGCCCCATCTCCGGCTCCAGGCCGGCCGGCAGCTGAGATTTAACTTGCTGCAAACGCTCTGCCACCTGCTGCCGCGCGAAGTAGAGGTCGGTGCCGTCATTGAACGCCACGGTGACCTGCGATAACCCGTAGCGGGAAATCGAGCGGCTGTAGTCCAGTCCGGGGAGACCCGACATGGCGGTTTCGATGGGGAAAGTGACGCGCTGTTCGGATTCCAGCGGCGAATAGCCTGTCGTCTCGGTGTTGATCTGGACCTGGACATTGGTGATGTCAGGCGTTGCATCGATGGGCAGCTGGGTGAAGCTCCATCCGCCCAGAAACATCAGCGCCAAGGTGAGCGCCATCATCAGCCATCGATGAGCGATGGCGAACCGGATGATGCGTTCCAGCACGCCCGGAGTGTCGGGAAACGTTCTCTCAGTGGTCATGAGAGGCTCCGGATTTTTCAATGTCGGCCTTCACCAGATAACTCTGCTCAGTGACCACCTGATCGCCGGGTTTGATGCCCGACAGGATTTCAACGCGCTCGCCATCGCGCTTGCCCAACTCCACCGGGCGCACTTCATAGGTGTCGCCGATGCGGATGAAGACCACGTCCCAGTCGCGAAACGTCTGCAATGCCGTCAGCGGCACGGCCAATGCGACCGGCTGTTGCTCGACTGTGATGCGCGCCTTGACCGCGGAACCCGGACGCCACAGCCCATCGGTATTGGCAAGCGTGGCGCGCGCCACCGTGCTTTGGCTGGCGGTGGCGGTGCCGGGCAGCACGCGCTCCAGCACCGTTTCGGCGGTAACGCCATCGCTCATGCGAGTGACCTCGACCGGCACGCCAGGCACGATGTGCTGGGCATCGGCGCCGAAGATGTGCAGATCGACCCAGAGCGAAGAAAGATCGGCGATTTCGAACAGGGCCATGCCCTCGCCCGCGACCGCACCGACGGAAGCGCTGCGCGCCAGCACCACGCCGGATATGGGAGCGGTCACGGTGTAGGTGGTCAGGCTGAGATTGCTTTCGATGGTGGCCAACGGCTGCCCGGCGCGCACCCGATCGCCCACGTTCGCGCGCAAACTACGGATGGGACCGGGAAAGCGCGCCATCACGTGCGCGGCACGGCCTTCGATGGGTGTCAGCAATCCCTGCACTTCATGCTCGTCGGCGATTACGCCCGCACCCGCGGGCGCGACACGAATGCCGGAATCCTGCGCTATGGCCGCATCGATCCGGGTACGGCCTTCGTAGCTGGGATAGCGCCACCGCAGCGATTGCGTACCGATCCTCGCCAGTACTTCGACGTCGAAGGAGTGCGGTTCGCCCACGACGGTGGCTGCCATCAGGCTGCCGTCGCGGCTTGGGGTCAGGACATGATTCTCCGCCACATTGCCCAAGCGGGTCAGCCGTACCTCGACGCTGCCCGCGTTGGGCGGCAGGGGCTTGTCGCGCTGGTACAGCCACGCCTGGTATTTCGGCGGCGTGCCCTCTTCGGCGATAGCGAGTTCCACGGTGTAACCGTCCTGCTCCAGCAAGCGGCCACCATGCGCGCCCCGCTTCGCTTCCTCGGCACCGCCGGCATGCCCATGCGCGTCCGAGCCGCCCTCGTTTTCTTCATGAGCGTGCTCGTCGTTGGATTTGCCGCATGCGGCCAGCAGAAGAACCAACGTCAACGTACCCAATAACCGTTGTGGCTTCATGGGGAAACTCCTTGGGGGGCAGAAGCGGCGGGCACGGCGACGAACGCCTGGCCGGTGAGCCGCTGGATTTCGATGAGGGCACGCTGGGCTTCCAGCGCGGCTTCGAGGCGTTGCTTGAGCGCAGCGGTGCGCTCGTTCTGCAACTGCGCCCATTCCAGATAACTAATGGCGCCCGCACGATAGGCGCGTTCCGCCGCGGCTTCGGCCTTGGCGAGCTTGGGCAACACATCCGAATGCAGTCGCCCAGCTTCCGATTGCGCGACACGATATTGGCCATGCGCTTCCGCCAGGGTGGAATACAACGCCAAACCTTGCGCTTCCCGTTCGATTTCGACGATCGCCAGTTCGGCTTCCGCCATGCGGATATCCGGTGCCGCGCGTGCGGCGCCACCCAACGGCACGGAAACGCTGCCGACAAAGCCGAAGTCGCTGCTGGCTTGCAGACGTCGCACGCCTACCTGCCATTGCAGATCCGGCGCGGCCTGGCTGCGTGCCAGTTGCAGGCGGGCCTCGCCTATCCGGCGCTCGTCGGCGAAGCGCGCCAACTCCGGTGTCTCGGCCAGTGCTTCACTCAAAGCGGTGAAGTCGGCGATGGCGGGCAGGACCAGCGGATCGCCTGCGACCACTTCGAAACCGGGATCACGCTCACCCCACAGCGCCGCCAAGTGCTGACGCGCTGCCGTTGCGCGCTGCCCCGCCCGCTCGCGATCCAACTCCGCGCGCGCCAATGCGGCCTGCGCTGTCAGCACCACCGATTCGGGCGAAGCCCCTGCCGCCAACCGACGCTGAGCCGCCGCCACGGTGCGCTGGCGCTGAGCGATATCGTGTTCCGCGATGCGGCGCTGATGTTGGCTGGCGCTGACGGCGAGGTAGCGCCGTGCCACTTCCGCCAGCAAATCCAGCCGTTTGGTTTCCCGCTGCATCGCCAATGCATCGATACGGCTTTGGACGAGCGTGCGCCGGGCGTCCAGCTTGCCACCTCGCTCCAATACCGAAGCAAGCGTCAGGCTGATTTCGGCGCCATCGAGACCACTGGCTTCACCACTGCCCAAGGCGTTTTCGACCTCTAGGCCAACGGACTGCGGCGGCCGTAGTGCCGCGCGTTCGGACTCGGCGGCCAGCAAGCCGCGCTGGCTTTCGATCAAACGCAAATCGGGATGGGATTGGGCGACCCGCGCGAACGCGTCGTCCAGGGTCAATACTTCGGGCGACTGCGCCGACGCTTGCACGCACGGTACAGCCGCGAAGACGGCAATCGCCGCCAAACGCAACCACATGGGGATTCTCCAGATAACCGGTCAATGACGAGCAGCCGGCATGACGCCGGCTCTGAACGTCAGGTGGCTATCGGAGGACGGAAATGGTCGGAATACGCTTGTGGAAGCCGCTGCTCGACCTGTGCCGGCAGCGAGCCGCTACGCGTGGGGACGACATCCGGCACATGGAAGCCGTTGTACATCGCGGTCAAATGGCCGCAGCAATGGCTGGCGTGCATCAAGGCATGCAGGAAATCGTCGGTCTCATCGCCTTCATCTCCGTGCAGGCCATGCTCGGAGCGCAAATGCTCGGCGAAATCAGGACCGGCGAGATCGGAGCCATGTTCGTCCGCATTGTGCGAATGGCCCGACCCGGCGCCGACATCATGCAAATCGCTTACCGCCACCAGGATCGGGTTCACCAACGCAGCCAGCATCAGCAACGCCATCGTGGATTGGCGAAGCAGAAGAGCCAAGGTGCGGGCGGCATGACGCGGCATGGTCAACGATGCTACGGGAACGGCCGTGGGTTAGGCAATCACACCGACTGCCGGGCGTTGCGCGATCAATGCCTGGCTTCCAGCGTTTGTTTCCATTCCCGTGGCGACATTCCGAAGGTCGTCCTGAAGGATCTGGACAGCGCCGATTCGCTGCCGTAGCCGACCTCGCTGGCGATGATCTTGAGCGAGCGTCCTTGCCTGAGTGCCTGCTGCACGAGCGAAGCCCGCCACCGCTGCAAATAGACCCCGGGCGTGCAGCCCACAGCTTCCCGGAACGCATTCGCGAAAACGCTCCGCGACATGCCCGCGCGCGATGCCAGCGCTTCCAGGCTCCAGTCTTCGGCGGGTTTTTCATGCATGGCGACCATGGCCAGCCGCAACTTGGGATGCGCCAGGCCCGCCAGCATTCCGACCTGCGTCTGGCCACTATTCATCAGATGGCGCAGGATCTGGATCAGCACCACTTCGAACAATCTGTCCAGCAGCGCTCTGCGTCCGCACCGTTGCTCGAATGCCTCTTCGAATATCAACGCCAGCACATCCTCCGATCCCTTGAGCTGCTCCAGCGGCAAGCACACGAATGCGGGCAGCGTGGCCGCGATCGGATTCGTGCTTCCGCCTTCGAATCGCAGATTGGCGCAGGTCAATTCGGCGCCTTCTGTCGGATCCGTTACGAAGCGATGCGCCAGGGGCCGTGGATAAAGCAGCAAGCTGGGCGTGGTGATGCGTAGATCCTCAGCCCCGTGGTGACTTACGACCACGGCACCGCGCTTGACCAGGTGCAGCTGGCCGATATCGCCTTCCGGGGCCAGGTCATTGATCCCGCACAGCATTCCTGCATGGAACATCTGGGCCTTCACTGAGAAGCGTTCAAACAAGGCTTCGAGCCGGTCGGCCATTTTGATACTCCTGGTCATGTTTTCCGGATTATATGCCGCATTTCGTACCGAAGATGCTTCAAAGTACGTCCTACCAACAGGCACTTCCCACCCACCCCGATCCGCAACATCCCCAAGGAGCACACCATGAACTTCCTGTCCCGCACCCTGGCTACCGCCGTACTGGCGACAGCCGTTTCCGCCTCCACCGAAGCCGCACAGCCAGCCAAATCGCAAGGCAATGTCCCCGCCGGCAGCTACATCACCACGCAGGATGGCGTGCAGCTCTATTACAAGGATTGGGGCCCGAAGAACGGCCCGGTCGTCACCTTCAGCCATGGCTGGCCGCTGAACTCGGACAGTTGGGAATCGCAGATGATCTTCCTGGCGTCGCAAGGTTATCGCGTGGTCGCTCATGATCGCCGTGGCCATGGCCGCTCCAGCCAACCGTGGGACGGCAACGACATGGATCACTATGCCGATGACCTGGCGGCAGTGATCGAAGCCCTCGACCTGAAAGATGCGACGCTGGTTGGTTTCTCGACGGGTGGTGGCGAAGTGGCGCGCTATATCGGCCGTCATGGAACGAGCCGGGTCAAGAAAGCCGTGCTGGTCAGCGCTGTGCCACCCCTGATGCTCAAGACGGACAGCAATCCTGGCGGCCTGCCGCTCGAAGTGTTCGACGGGCTGCGCAAGGCTTCACTGGACAACCGTTCGCAGCTTTATCTGGACATCGCGTCGGGCCCGTTCTTCGGCTTCAACCGTCCTGGTGCAAAACCTTCGCAAGGATTGATCCAGTCGTTCTGGGTGCAAGGCATGCAGGCCGGCCACAAGAACACCTACGACTCGATCGCCGCGTTCTCGGCCACCGACTTCCGTGAAGACCTGAAGAAGTTCGATGTGCCGACGCTGGTGATCCATGGCGACGACGATCAAATCGTTCCACTCGATGCATCGGGCAAGGCATCGGCCAAACAGATCAAAGGTGCTGAGCTGATCGTTTATGAAGGTGCGCCGCACGGTTTGACCGACACGCACAAGGATCGGCTCAATCAGGACCTGTTGAACTTCATCCGGAAATAAGCGTTCGTCTGAAGTGGTGTTTGCGAACCAGAGAGCCCCGCATGCGGGGCTCTCTGCTATTCGTAGGAACAACCATGACGCTGTAGGAGCGCCGTCTCGGCGCGAGCTTTTTGCTTCTATGGCGATTGGTTCTATGGCGATCTGACGGGAAGAGCTCGCGGCGGGACGCCGCTCCGCGCCTCGACGGTCTCCTAATGTGCACGATCAAGAGCGCGCCGCAGCGCGCCTAGGTGGCGAACCAGACAGCTTCAACTGCTCTTTGCTTCTGTTGCGATCACGGGAAGAGCTCGCGGCGGGACGCCGCTCCGCGCCTCGACGGTCTCCCAATGTGCACGATCAAGAACGCGCCGCAGCGCGCCCAGGTGGCGAACCAGACAGCTTCGACTGCTTTTTGCTTCTGTTGCGATCACGGGAAAATCTCGCGGCGGGACGCCGCTCCTACAACGGCGAAACAACCACAGCTTTTGGTAGGAGCGCCGTCTCGCCGCGAGCTCTTTTGCTTCTATGGCGATCTGGTGGGAAGAGCTCGCGGCGGGACGCCGCTCCTACAACAGAGAAACAACCATGACCTGTAGAAGCAGGCTTCAGAGTTCTTCCAGCTCGCGAACATCATTCATCGTGAGCTCTTCTTGCATCGGTTCTCCCGACTGAAGCAGGTGGATACGCGTACCACTCTCTCCAGCGCCGAGCCCGCCTTTCAGTACCTGCTGCGCATCGTAGTGGCCACCGTTCTGGCGCCGGTATGGAATCACGTCGTCGGTGAAAAGACCGTTGAGCCGGGCGCGATAACTCTCGGAGATCTCAGGCCAGTCCTCCGGCGTCAGCCTGTCGGCCTGATAGAGAACGAAGGGCGGAAGAACCGAAATACCAGGGTAATAAAGCGTTCCGTGCTGGATAGGCCACAACAGGTCTTCCAGCGGACCATTAACGCCGCGCGGAGAATAATGCGGCTCGCGGCCGCCAATCGTCACTGATAGCAGTGCTCGCCGGCCCAGCAAATTGCCTTCGCCATAGCGGTCGCCCCAACGCTCGCCGCCGTGCACACCCACGCCATAGGCAAAGCCGTAGGCGAACACACGCTCGACCCAGCCTTTCAGGATCGCGGGTGCCGAGAACCACCACATTGGAAACTGGAAGATGATGGCATCCGCCCAGATGAGTTTTTCCTGCTCGGCCTCGACGTCCGGACTTTGCGTCTTCGTTGCGTAACCGTGCTTTGATTCATTCGCGTACTTGAGCCGGTTGCCATCGACTGGATCAAGAAAGTCGCCGGCATCGGCAACCGCCTTCCAGCGCATGGCGTACAAATCCGACACCCGCACCTCATGGCCGAGACCGATCAGCGTCTCGACAGCCAGATCCTTGAGGGAACCATTGAGCGACCGCGGCTCGGGATGGGCATGGACGATAAGAACATTCATGGCGAAACCTCTGTTGCTGTATGCCAACAGGATCAGGCCAGGCCAGGTATATTGGAAATGAATTTCCAGTATTCCAGGTATTACCATGAATAATCTGCGGCGGCTCGATCTCAACTTGCTGGTGACGCTTGATGTTCTGCTTTCGGAACATAACGTCACCCGCGCGGCGGAACGTCTGAATTTCTCCCAGCCTTCGGTCAGCGTTCATCTCGCCAAGCTGAGGGACATCTTCGGGGATCCGCTGTTGCTGCCGGGGCCGCGAGGAATGCGGCCTACCGCCAAGGCCGACGAGTTGCGCGAACCTTTGCGGCAGGCGCTTGAAGCTCTCGAACAAGCGGTATCGCCCCCCGGTCCATTCGATCCTTCGCAGGCCCGCCATACCTGGCGTGTTGCCGCGGCTGATTACGGCGAATCGACGGTCCTATTGCCGGCGTTGGCAGGGTTGCGTTCTGCAGCGCCCGGCACGCGGCTGGCAGTCATGCAAATGGTGCCGTCACGCATCGCCAAGCAAGCCGAACAAGGCGAAATAGACCTCGCCCTGCACACGACCGAGGGTGCTCCTTCCGGATTGCATCGGCGTGCACTCTTTAGCGAACGGTATGTGCTGGCAGGCCGCGCGGGCCATCCACGCCTGAAACGAAAGCCCACGCTTTCGCAGTTCTGCGAACTTGAGCATGTGATCGTGTCGCCGGACGGCGGGGGGTTCCAGGGCATCACCGACGAAGTACTCGCAGAAGCCGGGTTGGCGCGCCGCGTGGTGCTTTCCGTGCCGCATTTTCTTTTCTTGATATCGGTCCTGGTCAACACCGATCTCGTCGCAATGCTGCCTTCGCGCTTGGTGCGCAATACCAGTGCGCTTCGGGTGATCGAGCCGCCTGTCGATGTACCTGGCTATGAAATGGCGATGCTCTGGCATGAGCGCCGGCATCGTGATCCGGCGCATCAATGGCTGCGAGATCACATCGCGACTTCGGTGTGATCGCGCCCCGATAACTGCTCAGCGCTCGGGATGAAGAACGCGCCGCAGTGCGGCAAGATGGCGAACAACCGAGCACTCGGGAAGCCTGGAATTTCCGTGTGAAGAGCCCTGGGTGCGCTGCGCTTACCCAGGCTACGGATTGCTGAATCGTGCCGGCGCATCGATGGCTGCGCGAGCACATCGCGGCTTCGGTCTGATCCGCGCCAGGTGGCGTAGCCCGGATAAGGCCAAAGGCCGCATCCGGGGGCGCTTCACACGGAAACTTCCAGTTTTCCCGCCGGACAAGAGTATCTGCGGGGGATGCGGCTTGAGCGCAGGAACTTCCTGTTTTATTCCTCCGGCACCCAGACAAAGCTTTCGCCCTGGCTGCGGATATGGCCTATGCCAGGGAAGGGAAAGTGGACGGAGTAGATGCGCAGATTTTCATCGACGGCGCGCTGCAACAAGGTACGCCGGCTTGCCTCGGCGGTGGGAGCATTTTCGTCATAGGCGATGGTCCACTCGGGGCGTTGGACCGAAATCACGTAGTGGTGCGCCGAATCGCCAATGTAGAGCAGGCGCTGGTCGCCCGACGCGATCTCGTATGCACTGTGGCCGGACGTATGGCCGTTGACCGCGACGGCTGTGACCAGCCCGGGCAGGATGGCGGCGCCGGGCTCGAATGTCGCGACCTTGGGTGTGATCGCGGAAACCAGATTGGATGAATCGCTATCGGCCTTGAGAGCCTCCCATTCCGGTGCCGAGATGTGGATGGCGGCATTGGGGAACGCAAGTGCGCCATCGGCCAATAACAGGCCGCCTGCGTGGTCCTGGTGGCGATGCGAGATGAAAATGTCCGTGACTTGCGAGGGCTCGACCCCAGCGGCGACTAGCGAAGCAGGCAAGCGGCCGGCCTTGGCGAACGATGCATCGGCCGCACCGGTATCGAACAACAGTACCTGCGACCCGCTCTGGACCAGCAACGGCTGGATGCTGAGATGAAGCGCATCGGTGGGTTGACCGGCAGCGGCGAGCACCGCGGATACTTCGCTACTCGGCCGGCCTACGCCGAAGGTCTTGCCATCATTGGGAGCATTGATCTCGCCGTCTTTCAGAGCGACGGCGTCCAGGGTGCCGACCTTGAAGCGGAAAATGTCCGGGCTTTGAGAAGTCTCGGCGCTCTCGGCCGGCGCAGCGGGCGGTGGTGCGGCTTCGGTTTCCCGGGATGGCTGCTCTTGCGAGCACGCGGAAAAGAGCATCACGGGAGCCAGGGCAGCAAGCAGGACGAATGCTTTGTTACGGATCATGGGGGATCGCCTGAAGGGGATTCGTGGCAACTGTATCGCGGCTGCACTTCTTGGGCGATATGTGCAAGCGGCACTTCTCCGGTTCCCTAGGAAAAATTCAGGAACTCGTTATCCCAGCGAAAGCTGGGATCCATCTGCTCAGAGATCTACAAGCAACATGGATCCCAGCTTTCGCTGGGATGACGGCTTGAGAAAGACACGTAGCTGAGATTTGATGCCAATCAGATCCTCAGTTGACATGTCGATTCTCGGCACCCTACTTCGTCGAATAGAAACAAACCAAAGAAAACCCCAGGACTCCTCATTTATGAATAGCCCCACGGCAGTTTCTTCCATCCCCATGGACCGCAACTGGGCCCTCGTTGCCGCCGGCGCCCTGATGGGCTGCGTGGGCGCGGGCGTGGTGTTCGCGTTGGCGGTGCTGCTGCAGCCCATGAGCACCGCGACCGGTTGGTCACGCGCCGGGCTTTCCAGCGCGATGACCCTGGCCTTTCTCAGCCTGGGCTTTGCCGGTTTCGGCTGGGGCATGCTGAGCGACCGTTATGGTCCGCGGGTGGTCGTGCTGGCCGGATCGCTGCTGCTCGGCTTGGCTTGCATACTGGCGAGCCGCGCCGGCAGTCTGCTGCAGTTCCAACTCGCCTACGGCGTATTGATGGGCGTCGCGGTGGCGAGCTTCTTTGCCCCGGTGATAGCGGCTACGGCGGCATCCTTCGAGCGCCGTCGCAACCTGGCGATATCGCTGGTATCGGCCGGCGTGGGCGTGGCGCCCATGACCATGTCGCCGCTGGTCGCCTGGCTGGTCAGCCACTACGACTGGCGCACCACATTGCTGATTGTCGGTTTGCTCGCCTGGGCGCTCACCTTGCCGGCGGTATGGTTCGTGCGCGCCGCGACCGTGGCAACGGCGACCAACACTAAAGACAATCAGGTCGCGACCCAGAGCTTGACCGCCGGGCAAGCGCTGCGATCCAAGCCCTTCATCATATTGGCGCTTACCTACTTCGCTTGCTGTGCTGCCCACTCCGGGCCAATCTTTCATACCGTCAGCTACGCGGTCGGCTGCGGTCTCAGCGTGACTGCCGCCGTCACCATCTACAGCATGGAAGGCGCCGCCGGACTCGGTGGTCGTCTACTGTTCGGGGTGCTTGCAGACAAGGTGGGCGCCAAACGCGTATTGGTGGCGGGCCTGCTGATACAGGCGTTCGCGGCAGCCGCCTACCTGCGCGTGAACCAGCTCGACGGCTTCTACGCGGTGGCCATCATCTTCGGCATGGCCTACGGCGGCACCATGCCGCTATACGCCTCACTGGCGCGCGAAGCGTTCAATCCCCAGATTCTCGGCACGGTACTGGGCGCGGCCACCCTGCTCTCCAGCCTGGGCATGGCGTTTGGCCCACTGGCGGGCGGTTGGCTCTACGACCGCTACGGTAGCTACACATGGATGTATATCGGCTCGATGGCGGTAGGACTGGGAGCGGTCGCGATCGCACTGATGTTCCCGTCCCCGCGACGGCGGAAGGACGATGGCAACCTCAGTCCGGTCCTGCAGGATGGATGAGCTGAAGTCGCAGGTCAGCCCGACGTAGCCGACCCGCGCATCGCCTGACCCATGCGTTGGGGACGCCGCCCAACCTACGTCTTTTTGCGAACGGAATCGCCGGCGGCAAAAACTTCATTGGTCGTGCCGGATCGACTGGGCAACACTCCTTTTGCACTGTTGTTCCACGTCACCGATATGGGCTACCGAATGAACCGATTCATCCTTGCGCTGGCAGCTTGCCTCGCCGTATTGCCTGCAATGGCCAGCGATGTTGTATTCACCGACGTGCGTTACGCCGGTGATGATGGCGGTCCAGCCGTTGGCCCAACCCAATACCGCAATCCGGTAATCGCTGGCTTCTATCCGGATCCGTCGGCGATACGAGTGGGTGACGACTTCTACCTGGTCAATTCGACATTTGGTTATTTCCCCGGCCTGCCCGTCTTCCATAGCCGCGACATGGTGTCCTGGCGCCAGATCGGCAATGCCATCGACCGCGCCGATCAGCTCGACTACGGCAACGATGAGCTGACGCGCGGATTGTTCGCCGCCAGCATCAGCCATCACGACGGCACGTTCTACATTGCCAACACTTGCTTCTACTGCGATGGCGGCAACTTCATCGTCACCGCAAAAAATCCGGCCGGCCCGTGGTCCGATCCGGTGTGGCTGGGTTTCGAAGGCATCGACCCTTCGCTGTTTTTCGACGACGACGGTACCGCCTGGATGCTCAACAATGGCATCCCCGAGGACAAGATGCGCTACGACGGGCACCGGGCCATCTGGATACAGCAGTTCGACGTGGCGACAAAGAAGATGGTCGGCCCACGCAAGGTACTGGTCGACGGCGGCGCCGATCCGGCCAGCAAGCCGGAACATGTCGAAGGCCCTCATTTGTTCAAGCACAACGGGTACTACTACTTGACCGCTGCCGAGGGCGGCACCGGCGAGCAGCACGCGCAGATGATCTGGCGAAGCGAGCAGGTCACCGGTCCCTATGAACCCTGGTCCGGTAATCCGTCGTTGACGCAGCGCGACCTGGATCCCGCCCGCCCGAATCCTATTACGTCCACCGGACACGCCCAGTTTGTCGAACTGAAGGACGGCTCGTGGTGGGCGGTGTTCCTGGCCACGCGCCCATACCGTGGCAATCAATACAACCTGGGCCGCGAAACCTTCCTGCTGCCGGTCACTTGGCGTGATGGCTGGCCAGTGATCCTGCCACGCGGCGAAAGCGTGTCGATGGTGCAGGAACGGCCAGCACTCCCTCGGAGCCCGCAACCAGTCCCCACCAGCGGACCGATCGAGTGGACCGAGCGCTTCAGCGCCGACAAACTGCCATCGCAATGGATGACGATCCACCCGCCAAAACACGCATGGTTCCACACCGGCCCCGATGGACTGAAACTCACCCCCTCGCCCGCACCGCTGGGCGAGCAGGACAGCGGCAGACAATCTGCCTACGTCGCGCATCGCTTGCAGCACCACCGCGCAACGATATCGACAACGCTCGGACCGTATCAGCCCGCTCCTGGTGAGTTGGTGGGATTGGCGTTGCTACAGAACGAGCGCTATCACTACGTGGTCGGCCTGGAAGGCGATGAAAAAGGAACCGCGGTGGCGTTGTATCGCCGCGCCGGCAAGGATCAACCTATCACCGGGCAGCGCCTGGCTCGCATCGATCTGCCTTCGGCAAAGCAGCCGGTGTCGCTGCGCTTCCAACTCGACGGCCCACGCCTGGATGTCTTCTATTCGGTTGTGCCAGACAAATGGCAACCGGTGGCAACTGACCTGGACGCCAGTTTGCTGAGTGCCGATGTAGCCGGCGGATTCATCGGCGCCACGTTTGGACCTTATGCGTTCCGTCCGTGACCAACGATTCGAATCCTCGAATGCAACCACAGACATCCCACTCGTCATGCTGATATAACGCCGGCTTCTCTTCACGAGTTGCGAATTCCGGCTTACTGGTCGTGTTCAAGCAAGCGTGCATGCTGGTCGTATGCAATCAATAGACATACCTCGAATTGACTGCAGCGCCTGACTTTTCGTTCGTTCTAGTTCATATGGTTTTGCTAGCCTTCTGCGCGCTTTCACCACGCAAAAAGTGAAGGCACCAGTGAATTTAAGTTACTTACTTCTACAGGACCATCATATGAACAAGCTTGCTGTTTGCATGTCCACGATGCTGTTGGCTTTTGCTTCAACCAGTGTTTTTGCGTCCGACAAGGCTACTGAGCATGGCGGCACGCCGACCGAACGGTATATTTGTGCCATGTCGTCAACACTCTTCGGGAATTCCTTTCCAATCGGTTCGGTGGCTGTTCCTTCTGCCGTAAATGCAGACGATGCCGCTAGTCAAGCGATGGTTTTTTTTGCCGGCTGGAAGGACGTTTCGGCAAACTGCGTAGTATTCTGATGTAGCCACCTGCCGCTGCAACGATATTCTTTGCAGCGGCAGTCTGTTCTTTTCCCGCGCGCCAGAAAAATGGCCACCAAATCGGTATTTGAATTCATGGCGGTGTGATGAAGAATCCACCGCTACGCCGGACGTATGCGCCTGATATCCCTCTGCGGCGGGGCACGCGCAGGCTGGACCACCGGAAGAAAACCTCCAGACAGTTTCCGTTGATCTGATCCCTGCGGATGTTACTGATTTCGATGCCGCGTTCTCAGAAATCGAGGTGCATGGCGGGAGGATGAATGAGGCCCTGATGCAAGTCGTGGACAAGACGGGCGAATAGCCGCCATAACACGACATTTACCAGGGCGCATAGATACTCGTATCGCTGGCATTCCGCATGCCGCCAGAGGATCGGTACTTATGAGCGATCGCAACTACGCCATCATCGAAGCGCCTTCCAACCTTGGGCTCAGGCCCACTGGCGTCGAATTATTGCCCGAGACCTTGTTGCGCTATGGACTGGCTGAACGCCTGCGGGCACGCCACGCCGCCAGGCTCGACGTGCCCCGGTACAGCGATGTGCGTGATCCGGACACGCTTACATTGAACGCGCAGGCGATCGCGGCGTGGTCGCCGAAGCTGGCCGACGCGATCGCCGACGTTCTTGAGCAGAATGATTTCCCCGTGGTGCTCGGTGGCGATTGTTCGATCCTGCTCGGTTCAACACTCGCATTGAAGCGTCGTGGCCGCTACGGGTTGATGTTCATCGATGGACACGCCGATTTCTACCAACCGGAAGCGGAACCCTATGGCGAAGCCGCATCGATGGATCTGGCCTTCGCGACGGGGCATGGCCCGGCCTTGCTGAGCAATGTCGAAGGTCTCGCGCCACTGGTACGCGAGGAGGATGTGGTCGCTTTCGGTTTTCGCGACGCGAAGGACCAGGCCGAATACGGCAGTCAGCCGTTGCCGGACGATCTGCTTTCCTACGATCTGGCCAAGGTCCGCGAACTCGGCGTGGAAGCCGCTGCTGCCGCAGCCGTGAAGCATCTGACGCGGCCGGAATTGCAGGGATTCTTCATCCATGTCGACGCAGACTGCCTGAATGACGATGTCATGCCGGCTGTCGAGTACCGCCTGCCCGACGGCCTTACGATTCAGGAACTACGGCGAACACTGGAAATCGCACTGGCCAGCGGCAAGGCGATGGGCATCGAGGTGACCGTCTACAACCCCAATCTGGACAAGGATGGCGAAGCGGGCCGCAGGCTTGTGGATGTACTGGCAGACGCTCTTCTCTCGGAATCCGCCAGAACCCACAACTAACCGAACGCCGCGCTTGAGCTTAGTGGTCGATCTTCAGCTGCCGGGCCGCTTTGTTGCGGCTGATCCGCGTTGAGCATGGAGGCAGGCATGCCAGTCGTGGAGTCGTATTCGCCAACGGTCTGAACGCCTACCACGCCGGGCTCCACCAGACATGGGAACACGAACAGTGCCAATGCAATCGCATACGTGTACATGGTTATCCCCGTTTGCAGAAAAGCGGGCCACCCAGATAGGACCCGGCGCCGCCGCATTCTAGAGCATTTTCGCTACGGATTCGCCGTCCCATTCCAGACCAGGACTAGCAAGCTTTTTGCTCTCCGGGCTGGGCGCCGTATACCGCTACCGCCCCGGCTTGCGCCGGGGAGTGCTTGTCCTTCTTGTTCATTCGCTGTCCTAAGCGGCCGCGTGCTGCTTCGCCGTTGTGCCAATCACCGTGAAATGCTCACGCAATTCGCGATTGAAGTCCTTCCAGCGTTCTTCCGGGAAGAATATCCGCGCACCTTCGAAGTCGACCCGTCGCCGCGTCCCCGGGATCGTCTGCTGCAGCCAGCGTGACCACTCGAGCGGGAAATACACGTCGTCGGTTCCCCAGGCGATCAGCGTCGGCGCCTGCAATTGCCGCAGGCCATCCTCAATCGCGAGCGTGTGATGGCAATCGAAAGCGTTGACGAAGCGCTCGAGCTCCTTGAGGCGCTTGGGCGAATCGAGGAATGGCCCGATATAGGTCTCGATAACCTCGTCGCTCACGTCTTGCGGCCGCTCATATGCGGGCGCCAACGCGTCTCGGTACACCGCCTTGTCGGCGCGCATCGCACGCAGCGTGTCTTCCAGACCGCCCGCCGCTACCATCGCAACGAACGGCTGGAACGCTTCGGGCGGCCAGTTGTCATGTGCGTCGCAATTGGTGAGCGTCAGACTGCGCAACCTGTGCGGATGGGTCGCCGCAAAAATCTGGCAGATGCCGCCGCCACTGTCGTTACCGATCAGATCCACCCGATCGATCGCCAGCGCATCCAGGAACTGCGCCAGCATCGTCGCGTTGGCGGTGACGGATACGTCCTGCCCGTCATTGGCCTCGGTATGGCCGTGCGCCAGAATATCCACCGCTATGCAGCGGTGCGTATCGCTCAGGTCCGTTAATTGATGGCGCCATAGATAACCGTTTAGCAGCACGCCATGAACGAACAGAGCGGTCGGGCCGCTGCCACGTTCGACATAACTGACCACCCCCGAAGGCGTGGTCACGGTCTTGCGCGTGCTGAAGAATTCGCGCGCATCCATCACTTGCTTGCCTCGGCTTCGCCAAGCTTCTTCGCGCATTCCTCGCAGCACACTTCAACGGTACGTCCACCGATGGTTACCTTGATGGCGTTGTCGTCCAACGGGTAATCGCATGCGGCACAGGTTTTCTCGCTCATTTCATTTCTCCCTTTCACGCCCTCCATTCGGGGCATGGATAGGAGACCACTGGGCCGACGGCATGGCTGTCGAAATATTTAGCGAAATGTTAAGCGGAATATTCAGGCTCTCTTGGACAGCGCCTCTGCCCGGAACTGCGAAGGCGTGCGTCCATAGGCTTGCTTGAAAGCTGCCGCGAAATGACTATGGCTCGAGAACCCCAGGTCCATCGCAAGCGCCGACATGTCTTCACAATGCGCCAGTCGATCGAGCGCACGCGCCAATCGCAAAAGCAAGTGGTAACGGTGCAACGGAATGCCTTCGACCTGCTGGAAGGCCTGGGTCAGGTAGACGGCCGAACCACCGATCTCAGCCGCGATATCAGCGAGCTTCCATTGACGGCCAAGATCGTTCGCAAGCAACACCTTCACGCGATCCACGAGTCTTCGCCGGCTCTGCGTGGCGCCAGTGGCGTGAGCCGTCCGCGGGCCCAGGCTGCGGCAGATCAATGTCAACGCGAGGCCCTCGGCTTCCATGGACTCGATGGTTCCGTGGCTCAAACTATGGCGCAGCAATGCCACCAACGCTTGTGCGCGTGGATCGATGCGCATCGATTGCACACGCAACGTCGGTTCTTCTGGCTTGTTCAATAGCTCGACGGGCACCAGTTCGCGCAACAGCTCGGGCGCGATGGCAAGCGAGAGACACGAATCCCCGCCGTCCACCGGATGGCTGACCTGGTAACCCTCGCCCGCATTGAAGAACAACACGTGATTGGCGTCGGCGACAGATTGGTCGCTACCCACGTGGCGTAGATACAGCCCCCGATAGGGAAACACGAGATGCGTGGCACGCGCGCACTCTTCGGCACTGCGATGACGGCAGTTGCCTTGACACAGGACATCCGCCACCGAAATGGTGCCGGTGTCCAGCAATGGATTGATTACAAACTCCGACATGACAACCTGACGCAGAGCCCGGCGCCCCGAACGGGTTATTAGAACCGGACTCGCGGCCGGACACTATCGAAATATTTAGATGCCTGGATCAGGATCCCGCAACCAGGTCGCGGATATATGCCCCGAGCGTTGTCTTGCCCCGCAACGCGTCGCCAGGCATATCGAAACCGTCGTCGATACTCGCTGCCGTCATTCGTGCATAGGACTCCGCGGCCGCCTCGGAGAAACCGAGATCGCGGAACGCGTCTTTCCACTTGTCGCGCGGCGTAACGACCGCTTCCACTGGCCGGCCAAGCGCTTCCGAGAACGCTTCAGCGACGTCCGCCGAGGAGTAGCGTGCAGGACCCTCCACGTAACGAATACCAGCATCGCCAAGGGACGACATCAGCCTCTGGGCCGCAATCTCGCCCAGGTCGCTTGGCGCAGCCATTGGAATGGGCAGGTCGGCGGGAAACATCGTCTGTAGCTTGCCCGTCCTGCGGACGGAATCCAGCTGCCCGTCCCAGTTACTCATGTAGTAGCCCGCGCGGTTGATGGCGGCAGGGATCGCTTGCCGGCGCAGGCCTTCTTCAAGCTCCCACAGGACATTCAGGTCGCCGATGCGATCGCCGGGTTGCGCGCCGCCGGTCGATTCCGCGACAACTTTCTCCAACCCGGAGCCTTCCAGCGCGGCAAGAATGTTGGCGACCGTTCGCCTCTCGACGGTATCGGTATCTGTCGTAGTGTCCGCGGGTGGATTGAGCAAAAAAGCGCGGCTCGCGAGTCTGAAGGCAGCGCGCAGCGACGGCACATCGTTGACGTCCGCCTCAGCGATCTCCGCGCCCTTTGCGTGCCATGCATCCGCGCGGCCCGCATCGCGCGTGACGATGGTGACCCGCTCGCCACGGGCGAGCAGCGTCTCTGCCACCGCAGAACCAACATGCCCCGTTCCACCCATGATGACGTACATCCGTGTGCCTCCTACTGGCCGCCGCTGGAAGAAAGTCCGTAGTTTGCACTTCAGCGCGTGGACGAGCGGGTGAAGAACTCCAGACCTCGCCGTACGCGGTGATCTGCGAGAAGTATCTGGCCCGAGGGGCATAGCACTGCGGGCGTCGCGCCGCGGCTTCGTCGACGACTTTCATCGATCATGGACCAAACTTAATCGAGAAAATCCCCTCTTCCCGTTCCAATATCTTACTCCACCGGGGGCTTGCAGCAAGCCCCCTGCCGTGTCGCTTAATCGCCAGCCGAAAACCAGTTCCATGGAATGCGGAGGTAATGAAATGAGCGCACTGTCATTGGCGGAACACGCGGCCGCAAAGCACGCGTTGGCGGATCACGCGGTATTGATTGTGGGGGGAGGCCCCACGGGACTGATGCTGGCGGGCGAATTGGCGTTGGCCGGCATCAACGTCGCCATTTTCGAAAGGAGAATCACCCAAGAACTTGCGGGATCACGTGCTGGCGGCCTGCACTCGCGCACCATCGAGATTCTCGACCAACGAGGCATCGCCGATCGGTTCCTCGCGGAGGGACAGATCGCCCAGGTCGCCGGTTTCGCCGGCGTGACCTTCGACATCAGCGACTTCCCTACTCGGCACGGATACGGGCTCGGGCTGTGGCAGAACCACATCGAACGCATACTGGCCGGCTGGGTCGACGAGTTGGCTGTGCCGATCTATCGCGGACGTGAGGTAACAGGTTTCGCGCAGGATGATGCCGGCGTCACGGTCGCACTCTCCGGTGGTCAGTCGCTGCGAGCGGAGTATCTCGTCGGATGCGATGGCGGACGCAGCCTGGTCCGCAAGACGGCGGGCATCGATTTCCCAGGATGGGACCCGACGACCAGCGCACTGATCGCCGAGGTCGAGATGACCGAGGAGCCGGAACTGGGCATCCGCCATGACGCCACCGGCGTTCACTCGTTCGGCCGGTTGAACTACGAAATCCGCGACGGCAAGGTGGTCTTCATGGAAGGCGGACCGATCCGGGTGATGGTGACCGAACGGCACCCCGCAACCACCAGCGAACCCACCCTGCGCGATCTCAGCGAAGCGCTCATCGCCGTCTATGGGACCGATTACGGGGCCCACAATCCGACCTGGATATCGCGCTTCACCGACATGACGCGCCAGGCAGCGGCGTACCGCGACAAACGCGTCCTGCTGGCCGGCGATGCCGCACACGTGCATAGCCCCGTAGGTGGACAAGGTCTCAACACCGGTGTGCAGGATGCGGTGAACCTGGGGTGGAAGCTGGCACAGGTGGTCAAGCGGATATCCCCCGACAGCCTGCTGGATACCTATCACGCCGAGCGGCATCCGGTGGCTGCCCGCGTGCTGCGCAACACCATGGCGGCAGTCGCGCTACTGCGCCCGGATGACCGCATCAAGGCCGTGCGCGACACCATGGCCGAGCTCCTCGGCATGGACGAACCGCGCCGGCGATTCGCGGCGATGATGTCGGGTCTCGACATCCGCTACGACCTGGGCGAAGGACACCCGCTGCTCGGACGCAGGGTACCCGACCTTGAGTTGGCCACCGTCAACGGTCCATTGCCCGTTTTCACCTTGCTACATGATGCGCGACCGGTATTGCTCAACCTCGGCGATCCCAGCAGCCTCGACATCGCTCCTTGGGCGGATCGGGTCCAGCGGGTCAACGCGAAATACGGTGGTGCCTGGGAGCTTCCGGCCATCGGCGTAGTCGCTCCGCCCACCGCGGTGTTGGTTCGGCCGGATGGATATGTGGCATGGGTGGGAGAAGGTACGGAGCTGGGACTTTCCGATGCACTAAGCACTTGGTTCGGATCGGCGGCTGCGGCGTAGCGCAGGTACTTCGGACAGAATCAATCTGACGCGGGAACATAATTCGGACACACGGCATCGGCATTGTCATCGCCCATGTTGATTCGCACCCAAATCGCAGACCGGACATGTCGTGGCATCATCCCTAACAGCGATCCAAAAGGAGTATGAAAACGATGGCGTTCGACCTCAGTCTTTCTTATCCGCAGTGGCAAGGATCGGGCCGAAGCGAGCATCTATTGCGCGGTGCGGTAGCGGCAGCTGCCGCCTGCGGGAAGTATGCGCCGCTGGCTCAGGTGCCATTGGCCGACAACAATACGGCTGATGCTCACGGCGTCCAACGCTGGGAGGCCATCTTTGCGCAATTCCGCAGCGCCCAGGACATTCTTGCGCGCTCCGGCGCCAAACGCGTGCTGACGGCCGGTGGCGATTGCGCGGTGGACGTCGCGGTGATCGACTATCTGCACAGCGTGCACCCAGGCCTCCACGTGATCTGGATCGATGCTCATCTGGATGCCAACACGCCGGAGACTTCGCCGAGCGGCAACTTCCATGGCATGCCGGTAAGCGCGATCCTGGGACGTGCACCGGAGCCGATGCGGCCTTTCCTGGGTAAGCCGATTGATCCCACGCGCTTCCACTATTTCGGCATCCGTGTCGGCGATGATGGCGACTGGGCGCTGCAGCGCGAGATGGATTTGAAACTGCTGGATTCGCAAACGGTTATCGATGGACCGGTGCATATCCATTTCGATCTGGACGTGCTCGATCCACGCGAATTCCCTTATGTGGCATATCCCGAAGGCGGCGTGGGAATCGAAGAAGCGATCGCGCTGGTCGGCCGTATCGCGCGAGAAGCCGACGTAGTCGGCCTTACCGTGACCGAATTTGCGCCATCCGGTGACGACGAAGCACGTAAAGGCAGTCTGGTGATTGCCAGGATTTGCGAAGCAGCTATTGGTTCATGACGAGAGCGAATGATTAAACAGAAGGCCCCTTGGAGCGCTTACGAGCTTTGTTGTCGTTGCGGATGATTTTCGCGCACTCCTCAGCAGTGGGTACCGTTTTGTCGGTGAGGATGCCATGCCAGCCGGCGCAGCCGACATCGGAGCAGCCACATACATGGAAGCGGACCGGATGCTGCGTAAGTCCTTCCCGCTTCTGCCTGGCATTGGTGCGCGCTTCGCTCGCTTTGAAGTCGGCAAGCGCTTCGGGTTTAAGGAATTTTCCAGCCATGATGGAGTTTGGCCTCCGTGTCTAACGCCGTTGTCATAATGCCAGCAAGCATCCCAGGCAAGGTACGGGATGTCACCGAACGCGATGCCGACGGATTATACAGCGCATCTCGTAGAGCCGAGCTTGCTCGGCTGCTCTTCGATCCGCATCTAGTCAACGTGCAGCGTCCAACGAGAGCAGCGGAGCAAGCTCCGCTCTACGTGAACACCCGGATTGGATTCCCCGGGAACGGCGCTTCTCGTAGAGCCGAGCTTGCTCGGCTGCTTTCGATCCACATCCGGTCAACGTGCAGCGTCCAACGAGAGCAGCGGAGCAAGCTCCGCTCTACGTGAAAGCCCGAAATGGAATTCCCGGGAAGGCGCTTCTCGTAGAGCCGAGCTCGCTCGGCTGCTCTTCGATCCGCATCTAGTCAACGTGCAGCGTCCAACGAGAGCAGCGGAGCAAGCTCCGCTCTACGTGAGATCCCGGAGTGGACTTCCCCGGAATCGACCAGCTGAACCCACCGTTGAGGCCAAACTTTGGCACAATCGCCGGATTGGGTACGGCCATGAATCTTTGGCGGAGGTGCTCATCCGAAACTCGCTCCGCAATTCACCCTTTCAGGATTGATGTCCATGCCAAGACTGCCGTGCTTTGTCGTGCTTCTCGCCCTGCTCCCGGCATCCGCTTTTGCCCAAGCCGACGTTCCGCGCGGCCCTGAAATACGAATCGATGATGTCACGCGCTTCTATGCCCTTTACGACGCAACCGGTGGCAAGCCGACGGTAGAGCAGATCGAGAAGGACTATCTTGCAAAGGGCACGCAGAGCTTGAGCGAGTTTGCCAAGCTCAGGCGCGTCACCGCACAGAGGATCGCGGACAAGTTGGAGAGCGATCCAGCCATCTACGCCAAGGCGAAGGAATGTCTCGTCGCGCTTCCCGCGGTGAAGAATCGGCTCGCTGTGGCATTCACCCAGCTTGCCGTCTTGTATCCCGACGCTCGCTTTCCCCCGGTGGCGATCGTGGTTGGCCGTGGGCGACCCGTAGGAATCACCAACCCGGCCGGCGTCACGATCGGTCTGGAGGCGCTGTGCTTCGCGGACTTCATGAACCCGGATGTGGAAGACCGCTTCGTCCATATCATTGCCCATGAATACGGCCACATCCAGCAGACATCGCCCACCGAATTCGAGAAAGGCGATCCGACCGCCACCGTCCTGCGAGTCTCTTTGGCCGAGGGTGTCGCCGAGCTCATCGCCGAGGTGATATCCGGCAATGTCGCGAACGCACGGCATGCCGAGTGGACCCGCGGCAAGGAAGCGGAGATCGAGTCCGCATTTGCCCGCGACATGGACAGCACTGACCTGTCCAACTGGTTTTTCAACTACCGCAGCGGTTCGGATGAACCCTACGATCTGGGCTACTGGGTCGGTTACCGCATCGCGAAGGCGTACTACCTGAAGTCAAAGGATCGCAAGGTTGCGCTCAAGGAACTCATCGAACTCGACGACCCGAAGGCCGTTCTGGCCGCGAGTGGCTGGACGCCCGGTATACAACTGCCTGCGACCTCAGCCACCGAAGATTGAGTGCTTGCCCTGGCTGCGCCAGCCTGCCCACAGAGCAGAGGAGCAAGCTCCGCTCTACGTGAACGCCTCGTAGCCTGCCGCTTGTGCACGAGCCGCACGCCATGCTTGCGCGATGAATTCCTTCGCTGATGGAAAGGCTTCGGTCGCGGACGGTGACGTCTGAACGCCTGCCTTTCACCGTGCAGTGATGGGCCAGCCATCCCACCTCATATCTCGACAGGCGCACCCAGTTCGACCAGGCGGGTCGTCGGAATGCGGAAGAAATCCGTCGCCGGTGCCGCGTTCCTGTGCATGAAACCAAACAACTTGTCGCGCCAGATGGGCATCCCGCGATGGCGACTCGCCACGATGGTTTCCCGGCTGGCGAAGTACGTGGTGTCCATGGGATCGAAGCAGATGCCGGCGCAATCGACGGAACGCATCAGCGCCAGCGGAATATCGGGCGTCTCCATGAAGCCATAGCGGATGGTCGCGCGATAGAAGTCTTCTGCAATGGTGTCAATGGTGAGTCGCGAACTTGCCGGCACGAACGGCACGGCCTTGGTTTCCACCGTCAGCAGGACGTTGCGTTCGTGCAGCACCTTGTTGTGCTTGAGGTTGTGCAACAGCACCTTGGGCACGATGCCCGCTTGCGCGGTCAGGAAAACGGCGGTGCCGGACACGCGTGCCGGCGGTGAAAGCATCAGGCCCGGCAGGAACGTATCCAGCCTGATGCCATCCCCAATGATCTCGGCTTGCAGCAATTGGCGGCCACGTCCCCATGTCCGCAACAGCGTGAACACCAGGATGCCCAGCGCGATCGGGAACCAGGCGCCATCCATGAACTTGACCAGATTGGCAAACAGGAACGCCACGTCCACCAGCACGAACACCGCGGCCAACGGCCAGAACACAAAGCTGGGCATTGCGGCGCGCGAGCGCATCGCCACGATCAGCATGATGCTGGTGATCAGCATGGTGCCGGTGACGGAGACGCCGTAGGCGGTCGCCAATGCGGTGGAGCTGCCGAACCCGATCACCGTGGCGATCACGGCCAGCATCAGCAGCCAGTTGACCGATGGAATGTAGATTTGCCCCATCGTTTCGCGGGACGTGTGCTTGATGTGCATGCGCGGCAGATAACCAAGCTGGATCGCCTGTCGCACGGCCGAGTAGACACCGCTGATCACCGCCTGGGACGCAATGACCGTGGCGGCCGTCGCCAGGCCCACCATCGGATAGAGCGCCCATTCGGGCACGCCAAGGTAGAACGGATTCGTGACGGCCTCGGGATTGCTGAGCAGCAATGCACCCTGGCCCAGGTAATTGATGGTCAGCGCCGGCAGCACCAGGAAGTTCCAGGCGTACTGGATCGGCCGGCGCCCGAAATGCCCCATGTCGGCGTACAGGGTCTCGCCGCCGGTAACGGCAAGCACCACCGCGCCCAGGATGAATATCCCATGCCAGCCATGATCGATGAAGAATCGCGCGCCCCACCAAGGGTTGAGTGCGTGCAGCACTTCTGGATTGCCGCTGATGTTGAGGATGCCGACGGCGGCCAGCGCCAGGAACCACAGCACGATCACCGGGCCGAAAGCACGACCGATCAGGTCCGTCCCGAAGCGTTGCGTCGCAAACAGGAAAAACAGCACCACGATGGTGACGGGCAACACCCAGCTGTGCAGCGCGGGTGTGGCGACTTCCAGACCTTCGACGGCCGACAGTACCGAGATCGCCGGCGTCAACACGCCATCGCCGAAGAACAGCGCGGCGCCGAACACTCCCAGGATGCCGACCACATAGACCGCCTTCGACGCTGGCGGGAGCGTGCGTTGCGCCAGTGCGGTCAACGCCATGATGCCGCCTTCGCCCTCGTTGTCGGCGCGCATGATCACCAGTACGTACTTCACCGTGATCACGATGACCAACGACCAGAACACCAGCGACAAGATCCCCAATACCGTGGCGCGGTCGGGCGTGAGGCCGTAATGCGGCGAGAATGCTTCCTTGATGGTGTACAGCGGGCTGGTGCCGATATCGCCGAATACCACGCCGATCGCGCCCAGCATCAGCGCGCCGAAGCTTGCCTTGCCGGAATGATCGGAGTGAGGGGCGGGAGTGGCGGTGGTCTCGATCGTGGTGTTCATCTGATTCCTGGCGGCAATACCGTGGCGTGCGCCGGCTGGAATGGCCGGCCCATTGCGAGGTGCGCAGTGTTCGGCAGTACGGCATAAACGCAGAAGTCATCACCAGCCGTTCGCGCGTAAATTCTTCGTAAATTCTTTCGAGTCGGCGTCTCCCGAAACCGGTATGCATGGGAAATATCGGCATACACTCCCCCCACTCTTTCCTGCGCGGCAGCGGCGCGGGCAACTATCCAATGGACGACAGGGCCTGATGCAGGCAGACAATTTCCAGCGTCGCGACTCACCAGGCACCCGCAATCCGATCGCCGGCTATCTGCTGGCGGTGGTCGGTTCGTTGTTGGCGGTGTTGGCGGCGGTGGCCTTGGAGCGCGGGGCCCGGTTGGACGACCTGTCGCTGGTGTTCATGCTGGCGGTGCTCGTCGTGGCCGCACGCACAAGCACCGGCCCGGCCGTATTGACCGCGTTGTTGTGTTCCCTCGCCTACAACTTCTTCTTTATCGAACCCCGCTACACCTTTTACATCAGTGCCCGACAAGGCGTGGCCGCGATCGTGATCTTCCTGGCAGCGGCATTGCTGGCTGGGCGCTTGGCGTCCCGGCTGGCGATGCAAGTACAGGAACTGCAAGCCGCTAACCGGGATGCCGTGGCCCGTCAGGAACTAGGTCAGCGTCTGGCCATTGCCGCGAATGAAGAGGAAATCGTCAGCGCGGCAAACGAAACTTTCCACAAGCATCTGGATGCCCATGTCTGGATCCGGTTTGGAGAGCGCGGTCTGCATACATCGGATGTCGAACCACCCACGCTTCCGGTATTGCGTCAGATCGAGACCCTTGGAAATGGATCGCAGCATGTCGAAACGATCGAGGAGCACGGCTGGTGGTTCCTGCCGCTGCATGCGCCACGGGGCGCCCTCGGCGTGATCGGCTTGAAGCTGCCGGCCTATGTCCACAAGCTTGACGACAGTCAACGCCAGTTCGCGCGCATGATCGTCAATGACATCGCACAAGCATTGTTGCGCACCCGCCTGGTGGCCGACCTGCAGTCGGAGCGAGTGGCGAACGAAACCGAGCGATTGCGTAGCGCCCTGCTCTCGTCTGTTTCCCATGATCTGCGCACGCCGCTAGCCGCGATCATCGGCGCTGCCGGCAGCCTGGACAGCTACGGCCACACGATGAGCGATGACGATCGCCATGCTCTGCTGGACACCGTCCGCAGCGAAGGCGAACGACTCGACCGCTATATCCAGAACCTGCTCGACATGACCCGGCTCGGGCATGGCACCCTCGTGCTCAATCGGGACTGGATCGGCGTCGATGAGCTCATCGGCTCGGCAGTGGGCCGCCTGCGCCGCTACCAGCCGGGCGTGCGGTTCTCGGTTTCCATCGATCCGGATGTCGGCCCGATCTGGGTACATCCAGCGCTGCTGGAACAGGCGCTGTTCAACGTAATCGAAAACGCGGCGAAGTTCTCGCCGCCGGGTGAAGCCGTGGCCATCGAGACGCGGCTTGCCGGCGACAAGCTGATCATCGAAGTGCGTGATCGCGGTCCCGGCATTCCGGAGGAGGAGCGCAAACGTATCTTCGACATGTTCTACAGCGTCGAGCGCGGCGATCGCGGTCGCCACGGCACCGGATTGGGGTTGGCGATCAGCCGCGGCATGATCGGTGCGCACGGCGGCGCTGTCGAGGCGCTGCCCGGCCCAGACCGTCGCGGCACGGTGCTTCGCATCACACTGCCGCTCAACGAACCGCCGACGGCGCCAGCACCATGACCGAGCAAACGACCACAACGCCACCCGCACGCGTGCTGGTGATCGACGACGAACCGCAGATCCGGAAGTTCCTGGAGATCAGCCTGCGTGCGCAGAGCTACGTGGTTGATCTCGCGGACACCGGCCAAGCCGGCCTGGATGCGCTGGCCGTGCGCGGCGCGGATATCGTCGTCCTCGACATGGGCTTGCCGGACCGCGATGGGCTGGCGGTATTGACCGAGCTCCGGCAATGGTCGCAGGTGCCCGTCATCATGCTGACCGTGCGCTCGGGCGAAGCGGACAAGGTGGCCGCCCTTGATGCGGGCGCGAATGACTATGTGACCAAGCCGTTCGGGGTGCAGGAGTTGATGGCACGCATCCGCGCCGTGCTCCGATCGCATGCGGTGTCTGGCGAGGCGCCGCCGGTCTTTGACGATGGGCACCTTCGGGTCGATCTGTCACGGCGCGAGGTCAGCCTCTCAGGAGAGCCAGTGACGCTGTCGCGCAAGGAGTACGCGTTGCTGGCGTTCCTGGTCCAACATGCGGGACGCGTGGTCACTCAACCGCAACTGCTGCGCGAGATCTGGGGCCCGACACATCAGGAAGACACGCATTACCTGCGCATCCTTGTCGCCAAGTTGCGGCAGAAGTTGGGCGACGAGGCAGCCGCACCGCGCTGGATTGCCACGGAACCGGGTGTCGGCTTGCGATTCCTGCTGTCGTAGAAAGCATCAGCGCTGTACGGTTCAGTGGCGTCGCAGCGCGAGTTCGCCGTTATCTTTCCGGCGCAAGTCTCCGGGAGGAAAAGCTCTGCTGGATGCGCCACCCGCCCTGCTCCTGGACTTCATTGCGCCACGCAAAGGAATCGGACTGGATGTCATGGAATATCCAGCGCATCAAAGGCGGTGGCTCTTCCGGCAGCAAATCCAGCACGACCTCGTCATTGACTCGCCTGGCAATGAATCTGCGAATGTACCGATGGAAGGGGCCAATCCAGGTTGATCTCCAAGCGCCGATATCCGGATCGTAGAACCGCAGGCTGGTGCCATACTCGCCGGCCTCTGGTCGCCGGGAGCGCTCGTCGATGGGTGGAACGATCCAGATATCCTGGATCGCCCGGCCTTCCAGCACCCGCGCGAAGTGCCACTCACCGCGCTCGCTTCGCTCCAGTACGCCATCCGTACCGTACCAGCGCACCTCCAGATCCCAGCTACCGATAAACGGCTCGAAGATGCGATCGCTCTCGGGTATCGATGCATGGGAGCGATCGCTGACCAGCGCGGAGGCGAACTCGTCGCGGAAACGGGTTGTTGTCATCGGTGGCTCACCCTCTCAGTTTGCGAAAGCAAATCTTCCGTTGCTGGTTATCTGGGAACCACGCCCAGTTGCTTCTGCAGTTCGAGCTCATCCGTGACTCGCCAATGCTCTACCACGCGTCCGTTCTCGAACCGCTCGATATTGATCTGCAGCACATTCACGCGGCGACCGGTTGGCGGAATATCCCCCAAGGCACCCAGGTGCGTGCCCTTCATCCGTACTCTTGCGACGACGTGATCCGGTGTCGCGATGATGTCTTCGATCTCGTAGTGCAGGTCCGGGAAGGCTTGGCGCAACGCGTTGACAATGGGTTTGAGTCCCTCGGGTCCCGGCGCGGGCTGACCGAAGCTGGGCGTGTGGTTGATGTAGCCCGGCGCCAGCAGATGATCGAGCCGGCCGATCTCTCCTCTGCTCCAGACTCGATCGAAATACTCCCGCACCGCGGCTTCGTTGCGCTGCGCCTGAATGCCGTCCTCGGCCTTGGCAGCCATCGCCAGCATGGGAACCACCGCATACACCATCGCCATCATCAACTTAAGCATGCATTACCTTTATTGACCCGGATATCCCGTTGGTGGGCGTTTGGAAAGTTTGTTCCAACACCACCGTTGGTCAAGTACGCACCTTCTGGTAACCAATGCCGGGCGAAACCTATCGATTGCCAGTAAAAGGCCCGACCCGCGGAGATCGACTTGCATCCGACGCAGGAATGCCCCCATTCTGGTTTCCGGCTCCTCCATGAGAGCCCAAGAATCCTCCAGCCCGCCAGTCACGATGCCGCCTTCTGAAAACCTCAATCCTGTGTCCTCCGATCGCCCCACTTTGTTAGTGGTGGATGACGACGGGGAGATCGTGCAACTGCTCACCCGGTATTTGGGCGGGCATGGCTTTCATGTAGTCACCGCCGGCAGTGCCGCGCAATCACGCGCTGTCATGGGGGCGCAATCGGTCGATCTCGTGCTCCTCGATCTTGGCCTTCCAGACGAGGATGGGCTGTCGCTACTCAAGGACCTGCAGTCGACGTGGGGCGTTTCGGTCATCGTCGTGACGGGCCGCGGCGACGCTGTCGAACGCATCGTGGGGCTTGAGCTGGGCGCGGATGACTACGTCACCAAGCCATTCGACTTCCGTGAGCTGGTAGCGCGCATACGGACTGTACTGCGACGTGCACGGAGCGCGCCGGAAACCCCTGCCCCCTCCTCGAAATCGCAGGTGGTGTCGTTCGATGGCTTCCAGCTGGATCTATCGTCCCGGCATCTGAGCGACCGCGACGGGCGTGATGTTTCGCTGACGACGGGCGAGTTCGAACTCTTGCAGGTGCTTCTGAAGCATCCACGGCAAATCCTCAGCCGCGACCAGTTGATGAACCATATACACGGCCGCGATGCAGGACCTTTCGATCGCGCCATAGATGTCCAGATCGCGCGGCTGCGGCGCAAGCTTGAGCCGGACGCCGATGAACCCCGATTGATCAAATCCGTACGCGGCGCGGGCTACCTGTTCGCGGCGGACGTTCGCAGGCTCTGACATGGACCACGTTTTTTCCGATCTGTTCGATGCCGTCCCGGATGCGCTGGTGGTCGTGGACCAGCGTGGCCTTATCGTCATGGCCAATCGCCAGGCCGAACAACTGTTTGGCTACTCGCCGGCAGAGCTGGCGGGAATGGAAATCGAAGCCCTGATGCCTTCGGAGGCGCGCCACCGGCACCAGGCGCATCGGGATGGTTATATGTCCAGGCCGCACACCCGTCCCATGGGTGCGACTGGGCAGCAGTTGGTCGGCCAGCGAAGGGATGGCACGCAGTTTCCGGTGGAAATCGCCTTGAGTCCGCTGAAAAACGAGGCGGGGCCGCTCTTTCTTGCATCCGTCCGCAACATCTCCGAAACCCAGCGCGCACGGCAGGCGCTGGTGCGCGCCGGTTATGACGCCTTGGTGGCACGCATAGGCCAGCTTGCGCTGGAATCCAATGACGAGAGGAGCGTGCTGGAGCAGGTTCCTCCCCTGCTCGCCCAGGCACTGGGCATCGAGGTCGTCAGCATTGCCTTTCTTAAGCAGGACCGGGAATCCCTTGACGTACGCGCTTCCACCGTCATCGACCCGGAAGACCCTGTCGCCGAGATCGACGCCCGGGCGCTAGCGCATGCGCTCACCACGTCCGATCCCATCATCGTGAACGATCTTTCCCTTCCGCAGGCATCGGCCGCCACGTTTCCCCTGGGAGCCGGTGCACCGGGCAGCGGCGTGCTGATACCGCTTATTGACCGGAGCCGTGCGCTAGGCGCGTTGATCGCACGCTCCCGGCAACCGAACCGCTTCGATCACGATGCGCTTCACCTGCTGCAATCCATCGCCAATCTGATTGCCGCGCTGGTGCAGCGACGCCACACCGAAGAACAGCTGGCGCATTCGCAGCGGCTGGACGCCATAGGCCAGCTCACCGGCGGCATCGCCCACGACTTCAACAATCTGTTGACGGTAATGTCAGGCAGCCTGCAATTGCTTGAGATGGAATGCAGTGAAAAAGCCGAGGCCCAGGAGCTGATTACCATCGCGTTGCGCTCCGTGTCGCGAGGCGCCGAACTCACTGGCAAGCTGCTGGCCTTCGCGCGCCGTCAGCGCCTGATGCCGCAGGCGACCGACCCACGTGTGCTGCTGCAGGACATCGAGTCGATGTTGAAGCGAACGCTGGGGAACACCATCAAGCTCGAAGTCCGCTGCGCGGACGACCTGCCAGCGGCATTCGTCGATCCGACGCAGCTGGATGCCGCCTTGGTCAACCTGGCACTGAACGCCCGCGACGCGATGCCGCTCGGGGGCGACATCATCATCGAGGCGAGGCACGTGCTTGTCGACTCCGAGCAGTCGACCGCCGAGTTGCCGGTGGGTTATTACGTGGTCATCACCGTTGCCGACACTGGGCGCGGCATGGCGCCGGCGACGCTGGCGCGGGCGATGGAACCCTTCTTCACGACGAAAGAGGCCGGACGAGGCAGTGGCCTGGGATTGAGCATGGTGTACGGCTTTGCGAAGCAGAGCGGCGGACATCTGCAGATCGCCAGTAATCTTGGCGTAGGAACACGGGTCGAACTGTTCTTGCCGGCCGCACGCCACGCTGCGCCACAAGAACAATCCATTGCATCGCCAAGCGTTGGCGGCAAGGGCGAAGCGGTGCTGGTGGTCGAGGACGATACCGCGGTACGAAACATTGCCGTGGCGTTTCTGCGCTCCTCCGGCTATCGGGTCGAAGCCGTGGCCAACGCAGCGGATGCGTTGGCCGTGCTCGGACAGGACCGCGACATCGACCTGTTGTTCAGTGACGTGATGCTCGGTGAAGGCATGAACGGTCATGCGCTCGCGCAAGAGGCGCGCCGCGAACGTCCTGGCTTGCCAGTGCTACTGACCTCCGGTTACGAAGAACATGCGCAGACGGCGGCCAGCCATTTCGATCTGCTGCGCAAGCCCTATCGGCGAGAGCAGCTTCTTGCTGAAGTTCGCAAGGCACTCGACGCCAATCATCGTGCGCAAGCGCCTCAGTGAATGCGGCAGCCGGCCAGTGCCGTGCGCATGCCGACGGGGTCTTCGATCCGGATGTCGCGGCCTTCCACGCCGATCAGTCCCTGCGCCTGCAGTCGCGATAGCGCGCGTGTAACGGTTTCCAGTTTGAGCGAAAGGAAGTTGCCGATTTCCGCACGCGTCATGCGTAGCGTCAGCCTGCGGGCGCTGAAGCCCAACGCCTCCATCCGACCAGCGAGATCCAGCAGGAACGTCGCGACGCGCTGTTCCGCGCTGAGGGTCGCCAGCGCCAGCATCCAGCTCCAGTCCCGGCGGATCTCGCCAGCCAGGATCGATGTGATGCGCTGGTGGAACTCGGGCAGGCTCTCAGTGAGGCTGGCGTAAGGCAGTTCCCACGCTTCGCCAACATCCAAGGCAATCGCATCGCAGGTGTAAACCGGCATATCCAGCGCATCCAGACCCAGGAGATCGCCCCGCAACCGGAAGCCGGTGATCTTTTCGCGGCCGTCCTCGCTGATCAGGCAGGTCTTGAAGAAGCCTGCGTGGACCAGGAACAAGGACTGCCGGGGCTGCCCCGCCCTGAACACATACTGCTTGGCTTGTACCTTGCGACGCTGAAACGGCCAATGCTTCAGCATTGCCTCCAGATCGCGGGAAATGGTGGCCGACTCGGTGGGCACGTAGGACTGCGGAGCCGGCGCGGACAAAATCTCGGTGCTCTGGATGGCGGTATCAAACATGGCGTTCTCGGGCGCTGTGGTGTGGTAACAGCGTGAACGCAGTGCGTATCGGCAGCATGTGTGCCGCGTAACCGACCGTAACAGTTTGTAACAGGCGCCTGCGGGCCAAGCTGCAAGCATCGAACGGGGAAACAAGCATGCCGTCCTGGCGCCAGATGCGATTTGATATCGATCAAGGACTGCACGGGTCCTGAGGTTGACCTGCGTCAAAGTGCCCGCTTCCGCCGGCCATACCATGCAATCTGCACTCGACGGACGCGCCACATGCAGCACCTATCCCACATCGGTTTGCACGCATATCCTGCCTGGTCGGAAACCCTGCGTGACCGCAGCCATGTCCTGATCCGGCCGATGGAAAAGGGCGATGCCGCGGCGGAACGGAAATTCACCGAAGCGCTGCCATCCGACGCGGAGCGTTTCCGGGTCATGGGCCAGATCGCAAGACCCAGCAGCAGTGCGATCGAGCGCTCACCCCTCGTTGACTACGGCGCGGAGATGGCGTTCGTCGCTGTCGCCTACCCGGCAGACGGTCAGGAGCGCATCGTCGGCGTCAGTCGCTATCGCACGGCTACCCGAGGCCTGAAATGCGAATGCGTGGTCACGGTAAGCGATGCTTGGCGGGAAAAAGCGCTCGGCACCTCGCTAATGCGTCACTTGATCGAGATCGCCAGGTCGGAAGGCTTTCGCTCGATGTATTCGATCGACGCGGCTGGGAACACCGCCATGTCGGATCTGGCGGGGTCGCTCGGATTCCGGACTCGAATGGATCCCTACGACGACCGACAGGTCATCCACGAACTGGAACTCTAGGGTGCCCGATCCTCCATCTGGCTGGGCTCGTCTTTTCCATCGCGCCGACGCATCACTGCCCGGGAGTCAATGCGAATAGAAGACCGGAATGGGTGAGGCGATCAACAGCTCTCGCGTTACTCCGCCCATGGCCCACTCCCGAAGCCGGGAATGTCCGTAGCCGCCCGCCACAATCATCTGTGCGTGGGTCTCACGTGCATGTTCCAGCAGAATCGAGCTCGTCGGCCTGGTCTTCGTGTCGCGTAGGACCAGGTTGGCCTTGACCCCATGGCGTGCGAGATGCGTCGCCACATCGGCGCCCGGCGGTTGGCCGTGGCGCATATCTCCCATCGCCGCGTTCACGACCAGTACGTCGACCTGGTCTGCGTTGCGCAGGAAGGGCAGCGCGTCATGCACGGTGCGGGCCGCTTCGCGGGTCGGCCGCCACGCCACCACGATTCTCTTGGGGGGAAGCTGGGTCTTGCAGCGGGGCGGAACCACCAGCACGGGCCTGCCGGACTCCAGCAGCAATCCACCGAAATAGGCCTGCGTGATCGCCCCTTCGACCGTGTCCCCGATGGAGCCGGCGACAATCGACAGATCGGCGTAGTGCGCCTGGTGGCTTGCCATGCGTTCGGGTTCGGAAAAGAGGCATTCCACCATCCTCACGTCGCTTGAGATGGCCTCTTTCTCGAGTCGCGACCTCAATCGTGCCGCATTGACTTCGCCCTGAGCGCGCAAGCGGCTGTAGAGATCGGTCATGGCGATATCCGGCATTGCCCAAGGATTGCCGGCCGGCGCAGGAATATTCACCATCTCGAGCACGGTGAGGTGGGCTTCGAATGCGCCGGCGAGCGTTATCCCGACATTGATCGCGTCGCTGTCCCCGGGCGTGGCGGTGATGGGGATGACAAGATCCTTGTACATGGTCGTAGACCTCTGGCAGTGACTGGGACCATTTGGCGACGAACGTCGCTATGGCCGCTTGATCCAGATCAATCGCAGGCATCGCCCATGCCCGCAGACTGCGACCATCCCTTCACGGCGAATTTGGCGGCGGCGCGCGCATCGCCTTTGAAGCTCGATATCCAGCCGCCGCCACGGCTCGATTTGACCCAGATCAAGGCTGCGCCCGCCGCCCACACCTACCTTGCACCCCATGGCAACCGACACGATGGTCATCGATCCCACGCTCCTGCGCCGCTACGACCGGCCCGGGCCGCGCTACACCTCGTACCCGACCGCTCCCCAGTTCCATTCGGGCTTCGGCGAGGCGGAACTGCGGGCAGCCGCCATTGCGAGCAACGGCGATCCAATACCCCGCCGACTGTCGCTGTACGTGCACGTACCCTTCTGCACCAGCCCCTGCTTCTACTGCGGGTGCAACCGCATCATCACCCGCGACAAGTCGCGCGGCGATGCCTACCTGGCACGGCTGTACCGCGAGATCGCGCTGACGGCGCAGTTGTTCGATCGCGACCGCGAGGTGATCCAGCTCCACTTTGGCGGCGGCACGCCCAATTTCCTGTCGCCGGCACAGTTGCGCGACGTCGTGGACACGCTGCGCAGCCATTTCCGCTTCTCGAACTCGAGCGAACGCGACATTTCGATTGAGTTGGATCCACGCTTCGTCTCGCCTGACGACATCGCGGAACTCGCCGACATCGGTTTCAATCGCGCCAGCTTTGGCGTGCAGGATTTCGATCCCGCCGTGCAGCAAGCGGTCAACCGCATACAGAGCACCGACGAAACGCGCGCCGTCATCGATGCGTGCCGCAGCAACGGCTTTCGTTCCGTCAACGTGGACCTGATCTACGGCCTGCCCAAGCAGAATGTCGAGGGATTCACCCGCACGCTCGAGGTAGTCACCGCGATGCGTCCGGACCGCGTCGCGGTCTACAGTTATGCGCACCTGCCGCAGCTGTTCAAGCCGCAACGGCAGCTCAATGCGGACGATCTTCCCGACGCTGAAACCAAACTGGCGCTACTGCAACTGGCGATCACCCGGCTGACCGCCGCCGGCTATCTCTACATCGGCATGGACCACTTCGCGCTGCCCGACGACGACCTTGCCACCGCGCAGGCACGTGGCGGCTTGCACCGCAATTTCATGGGCTATACCACCCACGCCGACAGCGACCTGGTAGGTCTTGGCGTGAGCGCGATCAGCCACATCGGTGACAGCTTCAGCCAGAACCCGCGCGACCTGCCCAGTTGGCAGCAATCCCTCGATGAAGGACGGCTGCCGGTGTTCCGCGGCATGCGGCTTGACGAGGACGACCAGTTGCGCGCGGATCTCATCCAGACGTTGATGTGTCAGGGCGAGGTACCGATCCGCGCACTGGAACGACGCTACGGGATCGACTTCGACGCCTATTTCTCCGACGCGTTGATCAAGCTGCAACCGCTGGCCGAGGATGGATTGATGCGCGTCGGATCAGACCGCATTTCGGTTACTCCCCGCGGGCGGCTGCTGTTGCGCAACATCGCGATGTGCTTCGACCGCTATCTCGAACACTCCGCCGCCGTGGCCACGCCGCGTTTCTCCCGGGCGATCTGAGGCCATGGAGCCATGCATGAGTCAGGCCGCCTTTCCGCGTACCGACGCGAGGACGCTGTCGGACGATGGCGACACGCTGCACTTCTGCTCGACGTGTGCGTTCTCGCAAGCGTGCATGTCGGAAGGCATGGACAAGCGGTCGCTGATGGACCTGCATGTCTTGGTCGAGCATGTTGGCCCCTTCCACGCCGGCGACCACATCTTTCGCGAAGGCGACCCGTTCGAGGCTATCGCGGCAGTGCGCGCGGGAACCGTCAAGACGTACGTGATCGACCATGACGGGCGCGAGCATGTGCTGGGATTTCATCTTCCCGGCGAAGTCATCGGTTTGAACGCGATCGATGGCGATCATTATCCGTGCAACGCGATCGCGCTGGACACGGTGATGCTGTGCCGGTTTTCGTTTCCCAAGATTGCGGTACTAGCCACAAAACTGCCGGGATTGCAGCGGCAGCTATTCCGTTTGCTCAGTCGCGATATCGGACGCGCGGCATTGCTGGCGGGCGACTGGTCCGCCGATCAGCGCATGGCGGCGTTCCTGATTGGCTTGTCGCGGAGATTGGCTGCACGCGGCTTTTCTCCCAACCGCTTCCAACTGACGATGGCGCGCACCGATATCGCCAACTATCTGCGGCTGGCACCGGAAACCGTGAGCCGGGTCTTGCGCCGGTTCCAGCAGGACGGTGTGCTGGCGGTCGACCGCCGCGAAGTCGAACTATCCGGCCGCGACACGCTGGAAGCACTGGCCGCCCCGATCCTGCGCGATTGATCTTCGTACGCAAACGGATCGCCGGCCTCTCCCCTGCACTCGCTTGACTTGCATCAATGCACACCGAGATGCACGCGCCGACCATGACCGGGATGAAAAAGGGATCTACCGTCATGAGCAATACGAAGAAACTGTGGCTGGGATTGGCGACATTGCTCGCCGTATCCTTCGCCGTGCTGCTATGGGCCGGCGGCGAGATATTCCGTTCGGCACCGCCAATGCCCGAACGCGTGGTCAGCGAAAGTGGGCACGTCGTCTACACCCGCCAGGACATCGAACGCGGCCGTCAGGTCTGGCAGTCGATGGGTGGCATGCAGTTGGGCTCCATCTGGGGCCACGGCGGCTATGTCGCGCCCGACTGGAGCGCGGACTGGCTGCATCGCGAAGCGGTCGGCGTTCTCGATCTGTGGGCGCGCCCCGAGGGCGCAGCCAGCTATGCGGAGCTGCCGGCGGAACGGCAGGCCGCGTTGCGCAGCCGCCTGCAGGGGCTGATGCGGACCAACACCTTCGACGCCGAGACCGCCACGATCACGCTGCAGGATGATCGCATCGCGGCAATGTCGAACGTGGCCGCGCATTACGAGAGTCTGTTCGGCAACGATCCGACCACCCAATCGCTGCGCGAAGCGTACGCAATGAAGAACAACACGGTGCCCGACGCCGAACACCGGCGAGCGCTCACCGCTTTCTTCTGGTGGACCGCATGGGCCGCCGGGACCGAACGCCCCACCGATGCCGCCGATGTAGCGAAATCCGCAGGAAATGGTGTGTTGGAGCGGCAGGTCACCTATACCAACAACTGGCCCAGCGAACCGTTGATCGGCAATACGCCGCCGGCGCCGTTGTGGCTCTGGTCGGTCTTCAGCGTGCTGTTCCTGCTGGCGGGCATCGGACTGCTGGGATGGCACTACGCGCGTACGCACGACAACGAAGGCGCGGTCAAGCTACCGACCAGCGATCCACTTGCATCGCTGCGGGTGACGCCCTCGATGCGCGCCACGGCAAAGTATTTCTGGGTGGTGCTGGCGCTGTTCCTGGTACAGATCCTGCTGGGCGCGATGACGGCGCACTACCAGGTAGAAGGTCAGGAAGCCTACGGCTTCATGCTGTCCGATGTGTTGCCCTATTCGATCACACGAACCTGGCACACGCAGTTGGCGGTGTTGTGGATCGCGGTGGCGTGGCTCGGGACCGGCTTGTACATCGCGCCCGCGCTATCGGGGCATGAGCCAAAGTTCCAGCGACTTGGCGTCAACTTCCTGTGGGTGTGCCTGCTGGTGATCGTCATCGGTGCGTTTGCCGGGCAGTGGCTCGCCGTGATGCAGAAGCTGGGACTGGCCAACAACTTCTGGTGGGGCCACCAAGGCTGGGAATACGCCGACATGGGCCGGTTCTGGCAATGGTTCCTGTTCGTTGGCCTGCTGCTGTGGCTCACCCTGGTCGGCCGTGCGCTGTGGCCGGTGCTGCGAGGACCGCACACCGATACCAAGTCGATCGTCGGCCTGCTGTTCCTGTCGACCGTCTGCATCGGGTTGTTTTTCGGTGCGGCATTGATGTGGGGCGAACACACGCATATCTCCGAAGTCGAGTACTGGCGCTGGTGGCTGGTGCACTTGTGGGTGGAAGGCTTCTTCGAAGTGTTCGCCACCGCGGTGATGGCATTGATCTTCACGCGCCTGGGCCTGGTGAATGCGAAGTCGGCCACGACCGCGGTGCTGTTCGCGACCATCGTCTTCATGTCCGGCGGCGTGCTGGGCACCCTGCACCACCTGTACTTCGTCGGCACGCCGACAGCCGTAGTGGCCCTGGGCGCCAGCTTCAGTGCGCTGGAAGTAGTGCCGCTGGCCTATATCGGCTTCGAGGCCTACCACACCTACAAGCTAGGCAAGGCGACGCCGTGGATGGTCCGCTACAAGTGGCCGATCCTGTTCTTCGTCGCGGTGTCGTTCTGGAACCTGGTCGGTGCGGGATTGTTCGGCTTCCTCATCAACCCGCCGCTGTCGCTGTACTACATGCAGGGCCTGAACCTCACGCCGCTGCATGGCCATACCGCGCTGTTCGGTGTGTACGGGATGTTGGGTTTCGCGCTGATGTTGTTCTGCCTGCGTGGCCTGCGCGGGCAGATGGTGTGGAATACCAAGATGCTGCAGATCGCGTTCTGGTCCTTCAACATCGGCCTGTCGATGATGGCGGTGTTTACGCTGCTGCCGCTGGGCATCATGCAGCTGATCGCGGCGATCGAACACGGCTACGCCTACGCGCGGTCGGCCGAGTTCATGCAGCAACCCATCGTCGACCTGCTGGTGTGGATGCGCGTTCCGGGCGACACGGTGTTCAGCGTGGGCGCAGTGGCGCTGGCCTGGTTCGTGTTGCGGCTCTGGGTGGCGCCCAAGCGCCTAGTGGCTACCGGTGGCGAGCTGGAGCACGCCGGGCTGGAGCGCGCCGAGCTTTGACAGTGGCTGTCATGCGTGCGCGCCAGGCGCGCACGCATTTCTCCGAGACAACCTACGGATACTGAGATCATGCAATTCATTTTCCATACGACCGGCGATACCCCGAACCTCACCGCGATCGAGGATGCGATCGCCCAGCTCGATCCTGCCGTGGTGCTGGACATCGATGCGACCGGGCACGGCGTCCGCATCTCGGCCGCCGTGACCGAATACGAACTGCTGGCATGCCTGCGCAGAGCGGGCGTCGACGCGGAGCCGCGGCAGCTCGATCGCTTGCCGTCGGAATGCTGCGGTGGCTGCGGCGGCTGAGCCATGGTGTCTTCCGCTTCCCCGAAACTTCTGGCGCAGGCGCCGCATCGATTGCTGTTCTTCGTGGGCGCCAGCAACGTGCTGCTGGCGATGTCGTGGTGGGCCGCCTGGCTGGTCGCGGCGCGCTGGCCGCACCTGCTGGCGATGCCGCAGCCCACGCCGTATGCCGGGTGGCTGCATGCGTTCGTGATGCAGTACCAGATGCTGGCGAGCTTTATCTTCGGCTTCCTGCTGACGGTGTTCCCGCGCTGGATGGGTCTACCCGAACTCGGACGCTGGAACTACGTGCCGGTGGGGTTGGGACTGTTCGGCGGACAGGTCGCGACATTGCTCGGCGCGCTAGGCTGGGGCGCGGGCATCGTGGTGGGATTGGCGATGACGCTGGGCGGCTGGATCGCCGCACTGGCGACCTTGGCGCCGATGCTGTGGCGCGAATCGGGCACCACCTGGCACGCGCGCTCCTGCTTCGCGGCTTTGCTGCTGGGCTTTGCCGGATTGATCGGATGGACCGCCTTCGTGCTGGGGGCCTCGCCGATGTGGGCGTTCGCCAGCATCAAGCTCGGCAGCTTCGGCCTGGTACTGCCGATCTACATGACGGTGGCGCACCGCATGTTTCCGTTCTTCGCCAACAGCGTTGTGCCTGGCTACTCGCCATGGCGTCCACTCTGGTTGCTGGCGCTGTTCTGGGGACTGTGCCTGCTGCACCTCTTGCTCGAACTCGTGCATGCCTATGGCTGGCTCTGGACGGCCGATATTCCGCTGCTCGTGCTTTCCATCGTGCTGTGCGTGCGTTGGTGGCCCCTTGGCCCCAAGCCCGGAATGCTGACCGTGCTCTTCATCGGCCTGGCGTGGCTGCCGATCACTTTCATGCTGTATTCGGCGCAGAGCATCAGCTATCTGCTCACCGGCGCGTTCGGACTGGGCCGCGCACCCGCGCATGCGCTGTTCGTGGGCTTTTTCGGCAGCGTGCTGGTGGCCATGGTCACCCGCGTGACGCAGGGCCATTCGGGACGTGCGCTGGTGATGCCGAAAGTGGCGCTGTACGCGTTTGTGGCGATCCAGGCTGTCGCCTTGATGCGCATAGGGGCCGAACTGGCGGGCGACAACCTGCGCTGGCAGGCCATGGCTGCCTTGGGCTGGCTGCTTGCGCTGGCACCGTGGGTGGCGCGCATCGGCCTGATCTATCTATCGCCGCGCAAGGACGGAAAGCCCGGATGATCGAGTTCTATCCGCAGATCAGGCAGTTCCACATTCTCGTTGCGTTGTTGAGCGGATCGCTGTTCGCGCTGCGCGGTGCTTTCCTGATCGGTGGTGCGCGCTGGCCGCAAGCGTTGGCGATCAGATGGGTCAGTTACACCATCGACACAGCGCTGCTGACTGCTGCGCTGATGCTGCTCACCATCCTGCCGGGCGGCATGTTCGCCAACGGCTGGCTGACGGTGAAAGTGTCGCTGATCGTCGCCTATATCGTGCTGGGCGCGTTCGCGTTGAAGCGGGCGAAAACCACACGCGCAAGGCTGGTTTTTTATGTCGCCGCCCTGGCGGCGTTCTTCGCCATCTACTCGATCGCGCGCGCTCATCACCCTCTCGGCATGCTGGCGTACTGGTTCAACTGAAGCCGGCCACCGCGACGTCAACCACGACTTCGCCAACCAGCTGCGCGCGGCGGTGGATGCGTTCACAGCCGGTCAGGGCTGACAGCAACCACACGAAGAACCCCGCTGCGCCAGCTGTTCATGGTATCGCTCGCGCAGCACGGCCACTCGTCTTGGTTCATCGCAGCACGGCATCGCCATTCGCGAGCCATGACGCGAGGGCGATGACGCCGCACACACACGCTATCCGATGTCGCCAACCCCGACGGCGCCTTCTTCGTCTTGCGCGGGCACGCTTGCCGTGAATCCCGCCGCGTCCATCGATTCGATCAGGCCCGGCGCACTGCCGGGTGTGCATTCCCATTCGGAAAAACTCTCGCGCATCGCTCTGCTCCGTGTTGCTCGCGGACATTGCAACGGCCGTGACGGTCATGCGCACTGACCCAGGTCAAGCCGATGCGGGCGGAGCCCGCCGCCCCGGGCGGTCTTGACCCAGATCAAGCGAATCATGCGGGCATACCCGCGTAGCACCGTCAGTTGATCCAGATCAGAGGCATGGAAGAAACAGCGGCACAGACTGCCGCCATCAACGAACTCAATGCCCTCCCGCCTCCAGAACCAGGAGCAAGACAGTGAAAGACCTGACCACATACGCCCTCGGCTATGCCGCGGTCCTGATCGCAGCGATCGCCGTCATGGGCCTGCTTGCCAGCACCGCCGGTCCGGCATCGGCCGACGCTTCCGATCCGCCATCCGTGGTTGCGCAGGCGGAAGCCACGCAGGCCGCGGCCACCATGAACATGCCGTTCTGACCGACAGGAGCCAGAACATGAAGACACGGACCTCTGCCATGATCCTCGCGGTCGCCTTGTCGGCGATTGTGCTCGCCGGTTGCGGCCAATCGCCCGGCGGCGACGCCAAGCAGGAGACGAAAGAAACCGCGGCCGCCGACAGCGGCGGATCCCGCAACGGCGACTTCGGCCCGCCGCAGGGCGAACCGATCAAGGCGGTGCTCACTGCGCCGCCGCTGGTGCCGCCCGCAACCGGCCGCACCGCGCCAGCCAAGGTGATCGTCGAACTCGACGTCGTTGAAAAAGACCTGCCGATTTCCGAAGGCGTCACCTACACCTTCTGGACCTTCGGCGGCACGGTGCCCGGCAGTTTCATCCGGGTGCGCCAGGGCGACACGGTGGAATTCCACCTGCGCAACATGCCGGACAGCAAGATGCCGCACAACATCGATCTGCACGGCGTCACCGGCCCGGGTGGCGGCGCGGCGTCCAGCTTCACCGCCCCCGGCCACAAGTCGCGCTTCACCTTCAAGGCGCTCAATGCCGGTCTCTACGTCTATCACTGCGCCACCGCGCCTGTCGGCATGCACGTGGCCAACGGCATGTACGGCTTGATCCTGGTGGAGCCGCCGGAAGGCATGCCCAAGGTCGACAAGGAGTACTACGTGATGCAGGGCGATTTCTACACGGCCACCAAGTACCGCGAGAAAGGCCACGCGCCGTTCGACATGCAGAAGGCGATCGACGAAAACCCGACCTATGTGCTGTTCAACGGCAGCGAAGGCGCCCTGACCGGCGACAAGGCGCTCACCGCCAAGGTCGGCGAATCCGTGCGCCTGTATGTCGGCAACGGTGGCCCCAACCTGGTGTCCAGCTTCCACGTCATCGGCGAGATCTTCGACAAAGTCTGGTTCGAAGGCGGCACGCGCTTCCAGGAAAACGTGCAAACCACGCTCATCCCCGCCGGCGGCGCCGCGATCATGGACTTCCACATGGAAGTGCCGGGCAGCTATGTGCTGGTCGACCACAGCCTGTTCCGCGCCTTCAACAAGGGTGCACTGGGCATCCTCAAGGCCGATGGCCCGGAGAACAAGGCGATTTACTCCGGCAAGGAAGTCGATGAGGTCTACCTGGGCGACCGTGCCGGCGCCAACCTGCAGGCCGTCGCGACCGCCGCGGCTTCGGCCAAGGCCGGCGAGCTGACGCAAGCCGAGCAGGTCGAAGCAGGCAAGGCGCTGTTCGTGGGCACCTGCTCCACTTGTCACCAAGCCAACGGCGAGGGCATGGAAGGCGTGTTCCCGCCGCTGGCGAAGTCCGACTACATCGCCGGCGACGCCAAGCGTGTGCCTGCCGCGATCCTGCACGGCCTGGTCGGTCCGGTGAAGGTCAACGGCAAGGACTACGACTCCAACATGCCGCCGATGAACCAGCTGACCGACGACGAAGTGGCCAACATATCCACCTACGTGCTCAACAGTTGGGGCAATCCAGGCGGCCGCGTGACCAAGGAAGAAGCCGCGGCGATCCGCCAACAGAAACCTGACAACGCGTCGGGTGGCCACTGAGTCATGCGCAACGCTTTTGCCGCCCTGCTGCTCGCGCTCGCGCTCCCGCTCGCCGGCCTTGCCGGCGATGCGGGATCGTCGCGTTACGTGGGTCTGCCGGGCGGTATTTTCACATCGGCGCTGCAGTACGAGGACGCGAAGAACGGCGTGCGTATCGCGCCGTTCGCGCTGCGGCGCAAACCAGTGACGAACGCGGAATTTCTCGCCTTCGTGCAGCAGCATCCACAATGGCGGCGCGACCGCGTTCCACCCGTACTGGCCGAAATCCGCTACCTGTCGCATTGGAAATCGGCCACCGAACTCGGCACGCAAGCATTGCCGCAACAACCGGTGGTCTGGGTGAGCTGGTTCGCCGCCAGCGCCTATTGCGAATCGATCAATGCACGGCTGCCTACCTGGTCGGAGTGGGAATACGCCGCTGCCGCCGACGAAACCCGCAGGGATGCGCGCAAGGATCCAGCCTGGCGCGAACGCATTCTGTCCTGGTACTCGCGCCCGTCCAACCAGAGCCTGCCCCGCGCAGGGCTGCAAGCCGCGAACGCCTACGGCGTGCACGACCTGCATGGGCTGGTGTGGGAGTGGACCGACGACTATTCGTCGCTGCTTGTGTCGGGCGACAACCGCGACCAGGGCGATCCCGATAACAAGAAATTCTGCGGCGCCGGCGCGCTGTCGATGAACGACCGCGAGAACTACGCCGTGCTGATGCGCGTGGCGATGCTGTCCTCGCTGGAAGGCAGCAATGCCACCGCCAACCTCGGCTTTCGCTGCGCCAGGAGCGCTGAATGAAACGGCTTCCCCCTTTTCTTTTTACGATCCTTGCCGGCATCGCCTTCGTCTTCTGCACGTCGTCGGTTTCCGCGGCACCCAAGGCCGCCCCCTCGCTGCCCGGTGATTCGGTCTATCAGCTACCGTTGAAGCTCACCGACCAGTCCGGCCGCACGAGCGATTGGCAAACGCGCCGCGGCAAGCCGCAGTTGGTGTCGATGTTCTACACCTCCTGCCAGTACATCTGCCCGCTGATCATCGACTCGGGCAAGGCGGTGGAGAAGAACCTCACGCCGGCTCAGCAACAGCGGCTGGGCATTCTGCTCATCAGCATGGATCCGGCACACGACACGCCTGCTGCATTGCAGAAGATCGCCGGCCAACGCCGCCTCGACACCGCCCGTTGGACACTCGCTTCGCCACCTGCCGACGACGTCCGCAAGGTGGCCGGCGTACTCGGTATACGCTACCGGTTGCTGGCCGATGGTGAGTTCAACCACACCAGCGCGCTGGTGCTGCTCGATCGCGATGGCCGGATCCTCGCCCGCACCGAGCAGGTCGGCAGCCGTCCGGATCCAGAGTTCCTGGCCGCTGTGCGTGCCGCTCTGGGTCCCTGAGTTTCCGTTCTACCCACACAGAGAGAAACACCATGAAATCCACTTCCAACATCGCGCTTGCCCTCGCTCTTTTCGGATCTGCGTTCGCCGCCCAGGCCGCACCCAATTGCGTGGTCAAGCTGAAGGGCAACGATGCGATGCAGTTCGACCTGAAGACCGCAACGGTGTCCGCATCCTGCCCCAAGATCACTATCGAGCTGGCCCACACCGGCAAACTGGCCGCACAGGTGATGGGTCACAACGTCGTCGTCAGCCAGACAGCGGATATGAACGCGATCAACACCGCGGGCATGAAGGCTGGGCTTGCCGCCGGCTACGTGGCCAAGGGCGACGCGAAGGTGATCGCGGCCACGCCGGTGATCGGTGGCGGCGCCAGCACCAGCACGACATTCGCGGGCAGCAAGCTCAAGGCGGGTGGCGACTACACCTTCTTCTGCTCGTTCCCGGGCCACGCGGGCTTGATGAAGGGCAAGCTGGTGGTGACGAAGTAGCGCAATCCGGTAGCAAACCCGTCCTCCGCCTCTTCCCCGCCGCCGCGCGAAGCGCAAAGCGCACGGGGAAGACCGGCTGTGGGCGCGGCCCTGGGTGGGCCAGGAACCGCCGTATCGCACTCACGCGGGAGTAGTTGATCTGGATCAACAGGGCACCCGGCATGGAGCGGAAGAATATCCCCACTCCTTCCAGCCCTCTTCCCATGAACTACGACCTGATCGCTCCTGCTGAACGCCCGGCCACGCGTCCAGACCCCGCGCCGGATCCCACCGGGGTGGCTCGCTACGGCTTCTATAACGACAAGGTGGTGCTCCAGTTCTCCATCGCCACGGTGGTCTGGGGCATCGTCGGCATGGCCGTGGGTGCGCTGATCGCGGCGCAGCTGTACTGGCCGACGTTGTTCGAAGGCATTCCGTGGCTCAGCTACGGCCGCTTGCGCCCACTGCATACCAACGCGGTGATTTTCGCGTTCGGCGGCAGCGCGCTGTTCGCCACCTCGTTGCACGTGGTGCAGCGCACCTGCCATGTGCGGTTGCTTTCCGACCGGCTGGCGGCGTTCGTGTTCTGGGGCTGGCAGGCGGTGATCGTGGCCGCCGCCATCACGCTCCCGTTGGGGCTGACGCAGGGCAAGGAGTATGCCGAGCTCGAATGGCCGATCGACATACTGATCACGGTCGTGTGGGTGGCGTACGCCGTCCTGTTCTTCGGCACCATCGCCAAGCGCCGGGTCAAGCACATCTATGTCGCCAACTGGTTCTACGGCGCCTACATCATCGCTATCGCACTGCTGCACATCGTCAACAACATCGCGATTCCCGCGGGCTGGGGCAAGTCGTATCCGGTCTACAGCGGCGCGGTCGATGCGATGGTGCAATGGTGGTACGGCCACAACGCGGTGGGTTTCCTGCTGACCGCTGGCTTCCTGGGAATGATGTACTACTTCGTGCCGAAGCAGGCCGGACGCCCGGTCTATTCGTACCGTCTGTCGATAGTGCACTTCTGGGCGCTGATCGCGGTGTACATGTGGGCCGGCCCGCACCATCTGCAATACACGGCGTTGCCAGACTGGGCGCAGTCGGTGGGCATGGTGTTCTCGCTGATCTTGCTCGCACCTTCATGGGGTGGCGCGATGAATGGCGTGCTGACGCTCTCGGGCGTGTGGCACAAGCTGCGTACCGACCCGATCCTGAAGTTCCTGATCGTCGCCATCTCGTTCTACATGATTGCTACCTTCGAGGGGCCGATGATGTCGATCAAGACGGTCAACTCGTTGTCGCACTACACCGACTGGACCGTGGGCCACGTGCACGCCGGCGCGCTGGGCTGGGTGGCGATGATCTCGGTGGGCTCGATCTACGCGTTGCTGCCGCGATTGCTGGGCCAGGCGCAGATGTACTCGACCAAGTGGATCGACACGCACTTCTGGATGCACACCCTGGGCGTGCTGCTCTACATCGCCTCGATGTGGATCGCCGGCGTCATGCAGGGCCTGATGTGGCGCGCGACCAACGCCGATGGAACGCTGACCTATAGCTTCGTCGAGTCGCTTAGTGCCACCTATCCCTACTACCTCGTGCGCCTGGGCGGCGGCCTGCTGGTGCTGGCCGGCATGGGCCTGATGGCCTGGAACACCTGGAAGACCTTCGCCATGGCGCGTGGCCGTGCGCCGAATCCGGTGCTGGCACCCGACTTGAACGACGCGCGCGCCTGAGGATCCGACATGACCGAAAACAAAGAACATAAAGGCAACGCACACCAGAAAGTCGAACGCAACGTCGGCCTGATGGCGGTGCTGATCGCAGTGGCGGTGTCCTTCGGCGGCCTGGCGGAAATCGTGCCGCTGATGTACCAGGCCGAGGCGATTGAGCCGCTGCCCGGTGTGAAGCCCTACCCCGCGCTCGAACTCGCCGGCCGCGACGTCTACGTGCGCGAAGGTTGCTACAACTGCCACTCGCAGATGGTGCGCACGCTGCGCTTCGAGACCGAGCGCTACGGCCACTACTCGCTAGCGGGCGAATCGGTGTACGACCGCCCGTTCCAGTGGGGCTCCAAGCGCACCGGGCCGGACCTGGCGCGCGTCGGTGGCCGTTATTCCGACGACTGGCATCGCGTTCACCTCATCAACCCGCGCGACGTAGTGCCCGAATCCAATATGCCGAGCTTCTCCTGGCTGGCGGAAAACCAAGTCGATGGCCAACAGGTGACGGACCGCATGCGCGCACTGCAACGACTGGGCGATCCCTATTCGGACGCGCAGATCGAACAAGCGCCGGAGGATGTCTCCGGCAAAACCGAACTCGACGCCGTGGTCGCCTATCTGCAGGCGCTCGGCAAACATGCACCGCGGGGAGGCTGAACCATGGTTTCTGGAATCGTGACCGCAACGTTGCTCGCGGTGTTTGTCGGCGGCTGGCTGTGGGCGTGGAGTCCGCGTCGCCGTGGCGAGTTCGAAGAAGCGGCGCGCCTGCCGCTGGATGATGGCAACGGGGAGGATGAACGATGAGTGGCGGTTGGTCGTGGTATGTGATTGCGCTGATCGTGCTGAACATCGCCGGCTGCGCTTGGCTGCTGTGGTGGACAGCCAAGCGCCGGCCGGGCGATCCGAAGCCGGAAGACACCAGCCACGTCTGGGACGGCGATATCACCGAGTACAACAAGCCGTTGCCGAAGTGGTGGATCAACCTGTTCTGGCTGACCATCGTCTTCGGCATCGGTTATCTCATCTGGTATCCGGGTTTTGGCAATTTCACCGGCTACGCGAACTGGAGTTCGCAGAATGAGCATGCGCGGGACAAGGCAACCGACGACGCCAAGCTGGAAGCCACTTTCGCGCGCTACAAGGGCCAGCCGATCGATACATTGGCTATGGATCCGGCCGCGCGCCAACTGGGACGTTCGATCTTCAACAACACCTGCGCCACCTGCCACGGCTCGTCCGCGCAAGGCGCGGTCGGTTATCCGAACCTGGCCGACGACATCTGGCATTGGGGCGGCGAGCCCGACCGCGTGCTGGAAACAGTGATCCAGGGCCGCGAAGGTGTGATGCCCGAGTGGGGCACGGTGCTGAATGGCATGGGTGGCGACAATGCGGTCGACCAGGTGATCGCGTACGTGCGCACGATGTCTCAAGCCGACAGGTCGCTCCACAACGACTACATGGCCGCACAGGGCAAGAAGCTCTATGACGGTGTATGCGTGGCCTGCCATGGCATCGACGGCAAAGGCAATCAGGCGATGGGCGCACCGGACCTCACCGACGAATATTGGATGTACGGAAGCAACAAGGAATCGCTGCGCCAGACCATCGCCAAGGGCCGCCACGGCAGCATGCCGGCGCACGGCGAGCTGCTTGGCGATACGCGCGCTCGCTTGGTCGCTGCGTACGTCTGGTCGCTGTCGAACGAGTCGCGCAGTGCCGCCAACGCCGATGCCGATGTCGGCAAGGCCGCCAAGTAGGCAGCGGCGTGAGCGCATCCACGCCCGGCTTCGACCACCCGCCCCGCCCGCTCGCTCAACGCGTCGGGGCGATCGCTTGGCCGAGCTTCTTCGCTGCCGGCGTGGCCACCATGGTGTTCTTCGCTTTCATCGATCCGCTTGCGCTGCGGGACATCACCTTCCCGTCGCTGCCGCTGTCGCGCGAACTCGGCTACACCGTCGGCTTCTTCATGTTCTGGCTGGCGACCGCGTCCTCCAGCCTCTTCACCTGGTGGCTGCTGCGTCCTGCCAGCCGCTTCAACCGTGCGCTGCGCTGAAAACGCAGTGCCAGGCCGATTCAGTTGAATAAGTCGATCGACATCGCGCTAGCCGGGGAAGACTCGTTCTATATCAGTGAACGCAAGGTCTATCCGCGCGATGTGAGCGGCCGCTACGACCATCTGCGCAAGCTGGCAGTGGCCTGGCTGCTGGGCATGTTCTACGTGTTTCCCTGGTTGCGCTGGGATGGACGGCAAGCGGTGCTGTTCGACCTGCCGGCGCGCAAGTTCCATGTCTTCGGCCTGACGTTCTGGCCACAGGATTTCCCGCTGCTGGCGCTATTGCTGATCATCGCGGGCGTCGCACTGTTCTTCTTCACCGCTTTAGCCGGACGCCTATGGTGCGGATACGCCTGCCCGCAGACGGTATGGACGGAAGTGTTCCTGTGGATGGAGCGCTGGACCGAAGGCGACCGCAACGCACGCATCAAACTGGACGGTGCGCCTTGGACCGCCAAGAAGTTCGCGCGCAAGAGCGCCAAGCACGCGCTGTGGGCGGTGTTCGCACTGTGGACCGGCTTCACCTTCGTGGGATTCTTTACGCCCATCATCAGCTTGGGCGCGCGACTGCCGCTGGCGCTGGGCGGCTGGGAAACCTTCTGGATCCTGTTCTATTCGTTCGCTACCTGGGGCAACGCCGGTTTTCTGCGCGAGCAGGTCTGCAAGTACATGTGCCCTTACGCGCGCTTCCAGAGCGCGATGTTCGACCGCAATACGCTGTTGATCGCCTACGACCCCATGCGCGGCGAACCGCGTGGCCCGCGCAAGCGCGGCCTGGGCAGCGTGATGGAGCGCAGTCGCGGCTTGCTCGCGTTGTTCGTCGCCTACGACTACGTCTTCCGCGCCAGCCGGCATCCATCCGCCGCCGACAATCGGGTGCAGGCCAAGGGCACGATCACCTTTGATCGCGATGTCGCCGAGCCGCTGCCGAAGTTCGTTCCCGAAGAGCTGGGCGACTGCATCGATTGCACGATATGCGTGCAGGTCTGTCCGGTAGGCATCGATATCCGCAACGGATTGCAGTACGAATGCATCGCCTGCGGTGCCTGCGTCGATGCGTGCGACGAAGTGATGACCAAGATCGGCTACCCGAAGGGCCTGATCCGCTACACCACGCAGAACGCGCTGGATGGCCAGCGCACGCGGGTACTGCGGCCACGCATCTTAGTCTATGGCACCCTGCTCCTCGTCCTGCTGGCTGCGTTCGCCTACGGCGTGAGCACCCGTTCTCCGCTGATCGCCGAAGTGCTGCGCGATCGCAATGCCTTGTACCGGGAAACCAAGGACGGTATCGAGAACAGCTACATGCTGAAGCTCGTCAACAAGACGGATCATCCGCAGCGCTACATCATCGCTCTACGTGGCGATTCCGGCCTTGAACTGCGCTCCACCTCGGTGATCGGGGTGGCTGCCAGCGAGGTCGCTTCGGTGCCGATCATCGTGGAGGCGCCCACGGGCACTCACGGCCGCAAGACCGTGCATTTTGACGTGCGTTCCGTCGACGGCAGCGTCGACACCACAGTGGAAAGCAGCTTCTTCGGACCAACACCATGACGACCCCCGATAACCACGCGCGAGCGACCGAAAAGCGTAGTGCCTGGCGCGAACCGATGGTGTGGGTAATCGCGGTCATACCAGCGTCCGCGGTAATTGCCACGACGCTGCTTTTGCTAACCGCGTCGCGTTACTCCGGCAACAACGATGCGGTGCCCGACCAGGTACGGCGCACCGCGCAGATCCAGGTAAGCGATCTCGGGCCGGACGCGAAGGCAAAGCAGCTGCGCCTGAGTGCGATCGTCCGTGCCGACAAGACCATGGTCGAAGTGCTGCCCGTGGACGGCGCGTTCGACCGCGACATGCCGCTGACCTTGGCGCTGCATCATCCGAGCCGCGCCGCCCTTGATCGCACGCTCGAGCTCCTCCCTGCCAGCACCGGCTGGCGTGCGGATGAAGCAATCGACCTATCGCACGACTGGAACGTCCAACTGGGCGCGCCCGACGGCACATGGCGCCTGCTGGGACGCTGGGACGCCACCCGGCAAGCGACCTACCTGCGCCCGGCCGTCGCGGGCGACTAGAGCGATGACCGCGATACCTGCCCCGCTTGCGGCATCCCCGACCCAAGGTACGGGCCATGCGGTGGCGACCTGCTTCCACTGCGGCGAAGCATTGCCGCTTTCGCCGGCACTGTCACTGGTTGACGGCGTCGACCGTGCGTTCTGTTGCGATGGCTGTGCGGCCGCCATGCAGTGGATTCGCGACGCCCGCCTCGACGATTACTATCGGCTGCGCAGCGAACCGGCCACGCGCGTGGTGGCCGATGACGCAGACCTCGCGCTTTGGGACCGCGATGAAGTCATCGCGGAGCATGCGCGTACCGTCGCGGGCGGCCGCGAACTCACCCTGCTCACCGACGGGATGCGCTGTGCAGCCTGTGCATGGCTGATCGATCGCGCACTCGCCAGGGAGCCTGGCGTCCTCGAGGTCAGCGCCAACGCGGTGACCGGCCGCATCCGGATCGTCTGGGACCCCGCGCTCACTCCGTTGTCCCTCCCGCTGCGCCGTCTGGTTGCGTTGGGTTATCGGCCATACTTGGCCACCGGCGAAGCAAGCGAGCGAGCACGCCGGAACGAACGCAACCGCTGGTTGTTGCGACTGGGCGTGGCGGGGCTGGGCGCGATGCAGGCAATGATGGTCGCCGAAGCGTTGTATCTCGACACGGCGGGCGCGATGTCGACCTCCATGCGCGACTTCCTGCGCTGGGTGACCTTCCTTGTTTCCACGCCGGTGGCCTTCTACGCGGGATGGCCCTTTCTCGCCGGCTGCGCGCGTGAGCTACGCCACCGCCGGTTGGGCATGGATACGCTGATCGCGACTTCGATGCTGCTGGCCTACTTCGCCAGCGTGGCGGAGACCGTTCGCGGGGGACCCCAGGTCTGGTACGACGCTGCCGTGATGTTCGTGTTCCTGCTGTTGGCCGCGCGCATGCTCGAGCAACGGGTACGCAGCGTGGCGAGCGCACAAGTGGATGCGCTGGCAAGGGCCAGGCCTGCGTTCGCCACACGCGAATGCGCAGACGGCTCGCGTGAGCTCGTTCCCCTCGCGCTGCTCGCCTCCGGCGATACCGTACGGATCGCCGCCGGCGAGTCCGTGCCGGCGGATGGCGTACTGCTGGATGCTGAAGCCAGCTTCGAGGAGGCCCTGCTCACTGGCGAAGCGCACGCCGTGCGCAAGCACGCGGGCATGCCGGTGTTTGCGGGGACCATTTGCCGCGATCGGCCCGCACGTGTTCGCGTGACCGCCACCGGCGACACCACCCGCCTTTCGCAACTGGCGCGCCTGGTCGAACAGGCTCAGGCGCATCGTCCGCCGTTGGCCGTAGCGGCGGACCGGATTGCCGCGTGGTTCGTATTCGCGCTGCTGGCCTGCGCCGCCATCACCTGGGTCGCATGGCGCGTGTTTGAGCCGTCGCGCGCATTCGAGGTTGCATTGGCGCTATTGGTAATCAGCTGTCCATGCGCGCTGTCGCTTTCGGTACCGGCCGCACTCGCCGCCGCCAATGGGACTCTGGCAAGACTGGGGGTATTGCCAGTGCGTGCGGACGCGCTCGACCGGCTTGCACGTGTGAGCGATGTAGTTTTCGACAAGACCGGCACACTGAGCGATGGCGCGCCCTGGTTGCGCGGTATCGAGGGTTTCGACGAGTTGCAACGCGAGCAGGCGCTCAGCATAGCGGCCGCGCTGGAGCGCGACAGCACCCATCCATTGGCACGCGCGTTCGTGGATGCTTCACGTGCGCTGCAACCGCATGGCGATGCGACCGACGTCGTGGCGCACACCGGACAAGGCATCGAAGGCGATGTCGCGGGTAAGCGGTGGCGACTGGGCCATGCCGCGTTCGCCTTCGGTGGTGAAGACGACGGCGCCCTATGGCTCGGTGATGGCCGGCGCGCTGCCGCACGCTTCGATGTGGGCGAACACGAGCGCCATGACGCTCGCGAGGCACTCGATCTGCTTCGCGCCCAGGACATCGCGTTGCACCTGTCCAGCGGTGATGCGGCCGAGTCCGTCGGCCGGTTTGCGGTGCGGCTCGGCATCGACGACGTGCATGCGCGGCAAACCCCCGAGGACAAGCTGGCTCTCGTGCGCAGGTTGCAACAGCAAGGTCGCACGGTGGCGATGATCGGAGACGGCCTCAACGACGCCCCCGTACTCGCCGGCGCGGACGTATCGATCGCCATCGGCGAAGGTGCCGCACTGGCGCAGCGCGCAGCCGATCTCGTACTCACCTCGCCATCCCTCGCGAGAATCCCCGCCGCGATGGCGCTGGCCCGGCGAACGCGCGCCATCATCCGCCAGAATTTCGCCTGGGCTATCGGCTACAACCTGGTGGCCCTGCCACTGGCCGCGGCCGGCCTGGTGACGCCGTGGCTCGCGGCATTGGGCATGACGTTGTCTTCCTTGGTGGTCACGCTCAACGCGTTGCGGCTCGCCCGTGCGCCCACCGTAGGTGCCGGCGATTCGGCGCACAGCCGACACGAGGTTCGCGCATGAACATCCTGCTGCTGCTTATTCCTTTGAGCCTGATGCTGCTGGTGCTGGCTGTCGGTGCTTTCGTGTGGGCAGTGAAGCGCGGGCAGTTCGATGACCTCGACACGCCTGCTATCGACATCCTCGCGGATGATGCTGACGCGGATGCACTTCGCAGGGACGGAGCGGAATGATTCCGATCGATTGGCTGGTCGTCGCCGGTGCGCTGTTGAGTGGCCTGTTGGGTGGCGCGCATTGCGCGGCAATGTGCGGCGGCATCGCAACGAGCCTGTCCGTGCAGCAGCGAGGGGGTTGGTGGGTAGCGCTGCAGCCGAACCTCGGCCGTATCGCCGGCTACACGCTTTCCGGTGTGATCGTCGGTGGCATCGGCCACGGTCTGCTGGACGCCGCGCGCATGCCCGGACTCACGCTGGCGTTGCGCGCTACCGTCGGCTTCGTGCTGATCGTCGCGGCGCTGCGATTGCTGGATAAGCAGGGACGACTGTCATTCCTGCATGGAACTAGTGGTCGAGTGTGGCAATGGTTGCGTCCGCTGCAACGCCGTCTGCTGCCGGCGAACAGCACAGGCAAACGGATGATGCTCGGCATGCTTTGGGGATGGATGCCATGCGGGTTGAGCACGACATTGCTAGCCGCCGCCTGGCTGCAGGCAAGCGCGTTGCACGGCGGATTGACCATGGCGGCTTTCGGTATCGGCACATTGCCGGTGATGCTGCCGCTGACGTGGGCAGGCGCTCGCGTCGGGCAGCGTCTGCAACGCGGCGGCTGGCGCACGGCAATGGGCCTTTGCGTGATGATGGCCGGTGTAATCACGGTCGCGGCGCCTGTATTGATGCAAGTGCCGGCATTGCACGGCGTTCTCGCGATGCTGGGATGCCGCAGCCTTCCCACTTGATGACCGCGCATGGGGCTGCGCGCTCTTGGGTCCTGGACGCCGAGCCTACTCGCCTTCAACAAAGAAAATGATGATCGCCAGCTGCGTGGCCGCGGTGCCAACGGCCATGAAGCGGCCTGGGTTGCCGAACTGGATGCCGGCGAGACGATACCGTTGGCTCGCCCCGGCCAAGGCCCGAGCGATTGGCGTGTCGCGGGGAGGAATGGGAAGTACTCGACAGCGATCCTGTCCACGTCGACATCGGCTTGATCGACATCGAAATCCCGAAGTGGGAACGCAGACTGGTTTACGCCGATGAAGTCGATTTGTAATTCAGATGTGGAACTTCATCTTCTTACTGTTTCGGCGTGACCGGATCGGGCGGACCCGCCGGCTCTGGCGGGGGCGGTGCATCGGCCGGGGTACCCGGCAGGTAGAACGTCACACGGTCGAACAGGCGACGGTAGAAGTCCTGGTTCTGCACAGTGTTGCTACCCACTCGCACAAGGTTGGCGTTGCTGCCGCCAGGGACCGGCAACGACAACGAGCCGATCATGCTCACGCCAACGCTGGCCGAATTGGATTGAGACGTGAGCGCGTAACGGTCCTGCACCGCATTGATGAAGACGATCGAACCACCGTCGGACCGCGGCACGCAGGTCGCGAGTACCTTGAGCTGCGTATGCACCTCGGATTCGGGCTGGAAGCTCTTGGTCGCCTCCAGCGTTTCGACCGCCATCCTGCTGATCACATAGCCCTGCCCCAGCAGCGCCCGCCGCGTGGCTTCGCAGGCAGTGGCCGGTGGCACCGCATAGCTGCGCGAATACGTGTCCTCGGCACCGAAGGTCTCACCCAGCGGCGGCGGCGGATCCTTGCTCCGGTTCGAACCGCAAGCGGCCAGCGATATCGCCAGGACGAAAGCGAACGTGATGGGTCGGCAGAACGGATTGGCGGACGACATGGGAAATATGTGACTTTTCGGAATCCGCCGAGTTTAGCCACAGCGCCTGCAAGACACCTGAACGCGGCATCACCTGGGACAACCGTGCGAAATGCTTGGCCGGTCTGCCAGCGAAGCGCTCTCGATCTCTTGGACGCAATGTTTGCCGCATGGATGGCGCCTCCGGCGCCTAGCCGTGGCACCGGAGGCACTTTGCTGACCTACCAGCCTGACGGCTGCCCATCTTCATCAACGATCGTCAGCGTGGTTCTGCTCCTGAGCCAGGAAAACAGGCGCTTCAGATCGTGTTCGATGCTGGGGGGATGCGCCGAAATTTCAAGCAGCGCCTGTGATTCTTCTTCCATGGATATGCGCACATCGAACTTCCAACGGCCTTCCGAATCCCGGTCTTCCAATCCCAGCAGCCAATACTCGTTCCCTTCATTCCGCACATAGGTGGGGAGAACTTCGACTTTCCCTATCAAATCTTGTTTCCGCTCCGCCATCCAAGACGAATCCATGAACCTTATGTAGAACTCCGCAGCCATGATTCTTGATCTTCTCCGACGTCATTTGCCTTCGTACGCGGCGCGAAGGGCGGCGATGTCGAGCCTCTTCATCTGCATCATCGCCTGCATCGTCCGCGCGGCCGCGTCCCGGTCGGGGCTGTTGTACATCTCGATGATCTGCCGCGGGTAGATCTGCCATGACAGGCCGAACTTGTCCTTTAGCCAACCGCAGGGCCCTTCGCTGCCGCCCGCGCTGAGCTTGGACCAAAGCTCATCGATTTCCGCCTGGTCATCGCAACCCACCATCAGCGAAATCGCCTCGGTAAACGGAAAGTTGGGCCCGGCATTGAGTCCCAGCAAGGACTGTCCCTCGATCTCGAAGCGTATCGTCATGACCTTGCCCTTGTGCGCGGGTACGGCATCTCCGTAGTGCGAGACCTCGAGGATTCGGCCGTCCTTGAAGATCGAGAGGTAATGATCCACCGCCTCCTCGGCGTTGAAATTGAACCAGAGGCAAGGGATGATCTTCGCTGGGACTGTCATGGCAAGGCTCCGAGAGGCGTGTAAGGGCGCGGAATCGCGCCGGGTGTAGTGGGACGACGATTCACTGCCCCTGGATTCGACATCGTGCTTGGCTGAAGGCGGATCGCACGTTCTGCCGGTGTAGCGATCAAGTCGGCGCGCCCTTCCATTGGCGTCACAGGAAACGTGGGACCGAACACTAAACCAACCTGTGATCAAAGTCAGCAGGTCAGGATGGACAACCCGCTGGAACAGGAATGCCTCGAAGTCGGAAGGATCACGACGGGGTCAAAGCAATTGGACCGCAAGATGATCTGGCCATTCTGGAAGCGGGAGAATCTGCAATCGCGAGACCTCACGGATCTCGCTTGCCCAGGATAATCTCGCTCGGAGCTACCAACCCAACATGGCCGACACACACAAGATCAACCCACTGACCGATGAGCAAATCCGGCGGTTTGTCGAAGACGGCTTTGTTCGCATCGATCATGCATTTCCCAAGCCGATTGCGGACGAAACTCGGCGGCTGCTGTGGCGCGATACGGGATACGACGCGGACGATCCGGCGACCTGGGCCGAGCCGGTTGTTCGCCTGGGCATGTATGCGCAGAAGCCATTCGTCGATGCCGCGAACACGGCAGTGCTCCACGCGGCCTTCGATCAACTGGTCGGCCCGGAAAGATGGCTCCCCTGCATGGCGATGGGCACCTTCCCGGTGCGCTTTCCTTCTCCGCATGAACCGGCGGATACGGGTTGGCATATCGACATGAGTTTCGACTGGGAGAAGCCGGATTTCATGGATTGGCGGGCGAACGTGCGTTCGCGCGACCGAGCCCTGCTCATGCTGTTTCTGTTCTCCGACGTGGGGGAGCAGGATGCACCCACGCGTCTTCGGATCGGCTCGCACCTACGCGTTGCACGGATACTCGAACCTGGTGGCGAAAGCGGCCTGACCGCACGCGAACTCATTGATCGCCTGGAAGAAACCAGCGAATGTCCGGAAGCGCTTGCCGTTGGTGAGGCCGGAACGGTCTATCTCTGCCATCCATTCATCGTCCACGCGGCGCAAGCACACCACGGCTCCCAACCCCGCTTCATGGCACAGCCGCCGTTGCTACCCCGGGAACCACCAAGCCTTGCCAGGGCCGACAAGAACTATTCGCCGGTGGAACAAGCGATTCGCCATGCACTAGGCCACGAGTAACCTGCCCTAACGCCTGCATGGCACCTGTGGCCATGCCAATCGGCGGACGGAACGTGTTGCCCACGGTGTTCACTCTCGCGATACATCAGGACGTTCAGCATCGCCGAATCTGTTTGTGAGGCATGGCGTGATCATGTGTCGCATCAGCCGGTCGATGCAGCCCAAACCTGGCCGATAGAGGAGTACACGCATCGTGAAACGGTTTCTCAAATGGCTTGCCAGCATCGTGGTCGTGCTGGTCCTGGTTGCGGTGCTGTTCCTCTACTGGCCGCTTTACACGCCTGCGCCGCCCAAGGCGGAGAACGACCGCCCGGTGGATGTGGTGCTGGTAGGCGGCGGCATCATGAGCGTCACGCTGGCGACGTTCCTGCAAGAACTTGAGCCAGGCTGGAAAGTCCATCTGTACGAGCGGCTCGACGACGTGGCGCTGGAGAGCTCCAACGGCTGGAACAACGCGGGCACGGGCCATTCGGCGTTTGCCGAGCTCAACTACACGCCCGAGCTGCCGGATGGTTCCATCGAGACCAAACGCGCGGTGGGCATCGCCGAGCAGTTTGAAGTCTCGCGGCAGTTCTGGTCGCACCAAGTCCGCAACGGGCGCCTGGGCACGCCGACGGACTTCGTCAACCCTACCCCGCATATGAGCTTTGTGTGGGGCCAGGACCGCATCGAATATCTGCGCAAGCGCCACGCGGCGCTGGTCAAGAACCCGCTGTTCTACGGCATGCAATTCTCCACCGACCCGGCGCAGATCCAGCAATGGGCTCCGCTGGTGATGGAAGGCCGCGATTCCAAACAAACGGTCGCGGCAACCTACATGCCGCTCGGCACGGATGTGAACTTCGGCGTGATCACGCGTCAGCTGACGGACGCTCTGCGCAGGAATCCCAATTTCCAGCTGCATCTGCGGCACGAGGTGCGCGGTCTAAGCCAGAACGGCGACAAGACATGGAACGTGACCGTCAATGACCTGCAAGGCGACCGTGAGCAGACGATCAAATCTCGTTACGTGTTCATCGGAGCTGGCGGCGCGGCGCTGAAGCTGCTGCAGATGTCAGGCATTCCGGAATCGAAGAACTACGCTGGTTTTCCCGTAGGCGGGCAGTTCCTCGCATTTCGCGATCCTGCCATCGCAAGCCGCCACAAGGTGAAGGTATACGGCATGGCCGACACCGGATCGCCGCCGATGTCCGTGCCGCATATCGACGCGCGCAAGCTCGACGGCAAGCCGGTGGTGCTGTTCGGCCCGTTCGCGCTGTACAGCACCAAGTTCCTGAAGGAGGGTTCCTGGTTCGATATGTACTCCTCGGTCAATCACAATAATGTCGGCGGCATGCTGCGGGTCGGTGAGGAGAATCTGGACCTGGTCAAATACCTGATGCAACAGGCCGAGTTGAACGACGATGACCGCCAGGCCGAACTGGTCAAGTATTTCCCCAAGGCCAAGCGTGCGGACTGGCAGTTGATCACCGCGGGCCAGCGCGTCCAGATCATCAAGCGCAACCCAGAGACAGGCAAGGCCTCGCTGGAGTTCGGCACGGAAATCGTGACCGACAAGGACCACACGATCTCTGCCTTGCTGGGTGCTTCCCCCGGCGCATCCACCTCGCCGCCGATCATGTTGAAATTACTGGCGCAAGCCTTTCCCGCGCAAATGGCCGGGGCTTGGCGGGCGCGCATCACCACAATCGTTCCCAGCTACGGGCAGGAACTCAACAAAAGCGCGGCACTGACCAACCGCATTCGTCGGACGACAAGCCAGGCGTTGCAGCTGCCGTACATCGAAGTGCCTGAGCAACCGGGCGCCGGCTTGCAGCCGGGCCCCGCTGCAGAACCGAAAGTGCAATCGCAGCCGGAAGTCGTGCCGGAGGATAAGCGGGACGATGGCAACCGAGAGATGCAGTCGCTCTAGTATCCCCGTGCGGATCGCGCTATCCGATGCGACTAGGCGTCCATCATGTCGTCGTGTTGCAGCATGCGAACCGTCAGCATGCTTTTCCCACTATCAAAGCTGCGAGTAGCTCGGCGCATCGCGTCGCCGCAACTGACGCAAGTGCACATGATGCGTGCCCCCGTCGTTGATCAATGCGAAGTGGGCGCTTTCCTGTCTGTGTCCATCGACGGTAAGTTCGGGCAACGGCATGCCGACGACATCTTCCAGAGCATCCACCTGCGTCACTTCGATCTGATAGACGCTTTCATGATGACGATAGCGGATCCGATAGGTACCCCATTCGGCCGGCAAGCACGGTTTCAGGTGCAAGATATCGCCTTCCCGGCGCAAGCCCAGTAGCGATTCGACCAGTAGCCGGTACATCCAGCCCGCTGATCCGGTGTACCAGGTCCAGCCCCCGCGGCCTGTATGCGGTGCTACCGCGTAGACATCGGCCGCCAGGACATAAGGCTCCACTTTGTAGCGACCCATCGCTTGCGCATCCAGGCTGTGCTGGATTGGATTGATCATGCGGGCCAGTTCCCAGGCCCGTTCGCCATCGCCGAGCTTGGCGAAGGCCATCGCCGCCCATATCGCTGCATGCGTGTACTGCCCGCCGTTTTCCCGCACGCCGGGGACGTAGCCGCGAATGTAGCCGGGGTCCTTGGAGATGCGGTCGAATGGCGGGTCCAACAGTTGGATCAGCCCGGCATCCCGCTTGACCAGATGGCGATCGAGCGACGCCATGGCCTGTTGCGCGCGCGACGGCTCGCCAGCGCCGGAAAGCACGGACCAGCTTTGCGATATCGAATCGATCCGGCATTCGTCGCTTTGCGCCGAGCCCAGCGCGGTGCCGTCGTCGAACCAGGCGCGCTTGTACCAATCACCATCCCAGGCATGCGCATCGAGGTTGCCGCGCAAGGTCTCCGCCGCTGCATCGCATTCGTCAGCGAACAGAGTGTCGCCCCGCTCGCGCGCCACAGGTGCGAACTGCGCCAGTACGTGGAACAGAAAGAAGCCCAGCCATACGCTTTCGCCCTCGCCGCCCTCACCCACCCGATTCATGCCGTCGTTCCAGTCGCCGGTGCCGATCAATGGCAGTCCTCGCTTTCCGAGCAGCGTCAAGCCACGGCGCAACGCTCGCACGCAGTGGTCGTAGAACGGCGCGTGCAGGTGCGAAGCGACAGGCACATCGTAATAGGACTCTTCCTCGGCGCTGACGCTGCGGCCATCGATATAGCGTACGTCCTCGTCCAACAGACTGCGGTCACCGGTGACCTGGAGGTAGCGGCACGCGGCTAACGGCAGCCACAGGTAATCGTCGGAGCAGCGCGTGCGCACGCCATGGTCCTGCGGTGGATGCCACCAGTGCAACACGTCACCTTGCGGAAACTGGTGCGCAGCGCTGCGCAACAGGTGCTCGCGGGTCAAAGCCGGCGTCGCGTGCACCAACGCCATCATGTCCTGCAGTTGATCGCGGAAGCCGAAAGCGCCGCCGGACTGGTAGTAGCCGCTGCGCGCCAAGTAGCGGCACGCCAATGTCTGGTAAGGCAGCCAACCATTGACCAGCAGATCCACGGCGGGATCAGGCGTCGTGACCTGAAGTCCGTCGAGCAGCTGTCGCCAATGATCACGCACTTGCGCCAACGCGTCGCGAGCGACATCGCCGCCGCGCAGGCGGCGTGCCAGTTGCATCGCGTCGTCACGGTCCTTCCCGGCGCCGAGGCGAAACACGGTTTGACTGCTGGCGCCAGCAGGCAGCGCCATTGAAACCTGGATTGCAGCGCAGGGATCGAGACCTGCACCCAGGCGTCCGGACAGTCGCTCGCGACGCAATGCGTCGGGCGTAGTGAGGTCGCCGTTGCGGCCCAGGAACTCCGCCCGATCGCCGGTGCAGCTGCGGGCGCCGTCAGCAGGAATGCAGGCGTCCACGTCGAAGAAAGCGGTGCATCCGGAAAATTCGGCACTGTAGGGATTACGTGCCAGCAGCGCGCCGCCTGGGCCATCCTGCTCGCTGACGATGTGCATCTGCGACTTGGCGCGCAAGTCACCCAGTATCCATTCGACGTAGCCAGTCGCTGAAATCCGGCGACTGCGTCCGGAGAGATTACGCAGCTTCAAGACGGAAAACTTCACCGGGTCCTGCAAGGCAACATAGACCCAGAGTTCGCTGGCTATACCGTCCTGCTCATGTTCGTAGACGCTGTAGCCGAAGCCATGGCGGGTGCGATAACTCCCTTCTCCACGGCAAGGCAATGGTTGTGGCGACCATACCCGGCCGCTGTCTTCGTCGCGCAGGTAGAACGCCTCGCCGCACGCATCGGCGACCGGATCGTTGTGCCAGGGCGACAGACGGAACTCATGCGCGTTCTCGAACCAGGTATAGCCGGCAGCGCTTTCGCTCACCACCGTGCCAAGCTGGGCATTGGACATGACGTTGGCCCAAGGCGCCGGCGTCGGCGCTCCCTCGCGCATCGTGATCACGTACTCGCGGCCATCGGCAGCGAAAGCGCCGGTACCGTTGTCGAAGAGTTCTGCGCTATCGACAGTCTCGAACGGCCATCTGGCCTCGTCCGACACCACAATTTCCTCCTCGTTGGCAGCATGTGCGGGCCGATCTTGATCGTCCACATCGGGTCCCGGCAGTGGCACCAGCTCAGGAATGCCGCGAGGCACCGGCAGATGGCGTCCGACCTGCGCGGCCAACGCTCCGCGCTGGTCGCTGACGATCACGCGCGCCACCGCTTGCAACAAGATGCGATCCTCCTGCGAAATGTTCTGCACCGGACGCACGAAGATGCCGCCGGGCCGCTCCAGTAAGTTCGCCTCGGCATCGGCAGAAATCATGCCGAGTATCTGCTCCTGCAATTGCTGCCGGTAGCCACTCTGGCTCTCGTTCCAGATCACCAGATCGGCATGCAACCCTTTTAGTCGCCAATACGCATGTGCCTGCACCATCTGTCGAACCAGCTCGATATTGTCGGCGTCGCCGATCTGCAGCAGCGCGATCGGCAGGTCGCCGGAGATGGCGTGGCCCCACAGACCCGACTGCCCGCGCCGGTTCTGCATCAGTAGCTCGTTGTCCGCGCGAAGCGTGGGGTGCGAATACACCATCAGTCCGGCCAGTCGCTCATACAGCTGCGCGTCGCTTTGGGAAGCGTTGATCTGCCGACGGACCACCTGACTGTGGGTCCATGCCAGGTCGAACACGCGGTCGGCCAAGTGCCTGTCACGATACTTGTCGACCAATGCGGCGCACGTCGCCCTATCGCCACCGACGCCATAGACCATGTCGATCATTGCGGTCTGTTCCGGCGCCAGGACGATGCGGGTGCGGATCGCCACCACCGGGTCCAGCACCGAACCGGCGGAATCGGAGAGCACGTCATCGTCGGTCAGTGCGCGGGGCGAGCGCGTGGTGTTGCACCGGCCGATGAAGCGAGCGCGGTCGGTTTCATAGGAAATCGCGCTTATATCCGCGTCATGTACCGCCACCAGGTGGAACATCCACGGCGTGGCCTCGTCGTGCGCACGCGGCCTGCGTGTGCACAACAGTGCCTGCTTGTCGCGCACGATCTCGGTCTGTACGAACAGATTGCTGAAGGCCGGGTGCAGCTCGTCCGCGATGGCGGGCGCCAGCACCACTTCGGCATAGGTGGTGATCTCGATGACTCGCGCGTACCGCGACCGATTGCTAATACGCAATCGCCGTAACTCGATATCGTCCTCGGCGGAGATCGCTACTTCCAGATGAGTCTCGTATCCGCGCTTGCTTCCCCGGAATTCGGCCTTGGCATCCGAGAAGATCACCTCATAGTTGTCCACCGCCACCGCGGTAGGCTGATAGGCGGCCGACCAATACTCACCACTGCTCACATCGCGCAGATAGCAGAAGCTGCCCCAGTGGTCCCGCGTCGCGTCTTCGCGCCAGCGTGTGATCGACATGTCGCCCAAGCGACTGTAGCCGCCTCCCGCACTGCTCAGCAGACCGTGGTAGCGTCCGTTCGACAACAGCTGTACCGCCGCCCGCGACACACCGGGATCCCGCAACAGGCGAAGTGGCGCTTCACCTTCGCGCTCGGCATGGGTGCGGCGCCCACCGGCATCACCGGCTTCGTGTGGATGGAAGATACCAGCGCGTGGGATGCGTTCCTGCAGTAATAGCAGCGTCGCCTGAAACTCGGCATCGGCAGCGAAGCGCTTTTGCATTGGCTGCTCGCGCAGCAAGTGGTCCAGAGCAAGCAGACCCATGCCTTGGTGGTGGGCCATGAAGGAACGAATCACCGCGGATACCTGCCCCGGCGGCACCCTGCCCGCCGTGTAATCGATCGCCTCATGCAGCCCGAAGCGGCCGCCGAAGCCTTCCTCTGTCAACCGCTGGAGGTTTTGGCAGGCGGCTTCCGGGGCGACCATCAGCGCCATCATGCTCGCGTAAGGCGCGATCACCAGGTCCTGATCGAGACCGCGCTTGAGTCCCAGGCCGGGTACGCCGAAGGCGCGATATTGATAGTTCATCCGTGCATCGACGGCGTTGTAGCCGGATTCGGAGACACCCCACGGCACCCCGTGCCGCGCGCCGTGCGCAATCTGCGCTTTGACGGCGTGTTGCGACGTCTGCTCGAGCAGCGTATCGGCATAGCTGGGCATTACCAACTGCGGCATCAGGTACTCGAACATCGAACCGCTCCACGACAATAGCGTGGATTGGCCATCGACTTCGGTGAGCAGGCGCCCCAAGGCGAACCAACTTTCCTGCGGCAATTGTCCCTGCGCGATGGCCACAAAGCTGCAAAGGCGCGCCTCGGACGCCAGAAGATCGTAGTAGCCCTGATCAAGACGCCGTTCGTCGACGTTGTAGCCGATAGCGAGCAGGCGCCGCGCCGGGTCGTACAGGAAGCCGTATTCCATCAGCGAAAGCTGTCCGGCGGTATGCGCCAGGTGCTCGAGCTCATGAATGCGTGCGCGTGCTCGCGCGGCTACTTCGGGCTGCGCAACAAGCGCGGCCAGCTCCCGCAACGTCGGCGGCGGCACAGGGTCGTCTTCCCTGTGCGCCGCCGGGTCTTCGGCAATCAACCAGGGCGCCAGGCCACGCATCTCGTCCAACGCGGATTGGCAAGCCTGCAGCAACGACTGCGGCCAGTGCGGCAATAGGATATCGGCCGGTTGCTCGGGCGTCGCTGGCTCCTGTGGTGGCCATAGCGAGGCGATTGCCGCCGCCTGTACCGCCAATTCGCTCAGCTCGCGCCACGCCTCCGACGGATTCGACGGCGGCCGCTCGCGCAGTGCCTCTATCACCAGGGCGAACGCATCCATTGCGTCATCAAGCGGTGCAGTCAGACCCGTCGCGCGGAGCCGCTCCTGGCGTAACACGCCAAGCGTATCGGCCAAGCCATCGTAGGTCGCCGTCGCCAGCACGGGTCCGTCGCACAACGCCAGCAATCCCTGACGCAGAGTAAGCAGATGTCCCGCGAGATTGCCGCTATCCACGGTGGACAGATACTTCGGCGGCAGTGGTTGCAAGGTCGCCGTGTCGTACCAGTTATAGAAATGACCGCGATGGCGCGGCAGCGTCTCCATGGCCGCGAGCGTGAGCCGTGTGCGCTCGATCACCCCGCCGGCTTGCAAGTAGCCAAGGTCGTAAGCCGCCAGATTGCCCAACAACGCCAGCCCGATGTTGGTGGGTGAAGTGCGGCGTGCGACCACCAGTTGCGGATGCTCCTGCACGTTGTCCGGCGGCAGCCAATGATCTTCGGTCCGCATGTGCACTTCGAAGAATGCCCAGGTGCGTCGAGCCAGGCGGCCGAGAAACGCCCGCTGCGGTGCCGACAGCTGCGAATGCTGCGGCGTTCCCGCACGGCTCATCCATGTCATCAGCAACGGCGACAGCGACCATAACGCCAGCAGCGGACCGGCGATCCACAATGCATGCGGATGCCGCCATGCCAGCCCGATCGCCACTGCGACCGCGAACAACGAAGCCGGCGCCATGCTGCGCAGTTCTACCGCGCCGTTGCGAGCAAGCGAGCGCTCGACTTCGCTCGACGCATCCCACTGCAGCAAGCGGCGACGGCTCAGCGCCATGCGCCACAACGTTCGCAGGATTGCCACTGTGCTGTAGCCCGCTTCGTAAGGCAGACAGGCCAGCGTCACCAACGCGCGCAGCAACTGCGACGATAGCGCCTCGCCGGCCAAGCCGAGATGGGTACTCCAGGCTAGGTCCGGGGGCTTGCTCACCGCGTTGTGCAGCGCCGATGCCAGCGCCGGCAGGAAAAACAGACTGAGCAAGCATGAAGTCCACACCAGCGCGGACGGTAGCGACCACCAGCCCAGCAACAGCAGCGTGGTGGTGGCAAGCGGCACCAGACTGCGGCGGAGATTGTCCAGCAGTTTGGCGCGCGACAGCGTCGACAAGGGATTGGACTGGTAACCGCGATGGGCACGCGGCACCCAAGGCAGTAACCAGGGCAGCAGTTGCCAGTCACCACGGATCCAGCGGCCGCGGCGCTTCACGTCAGCCGCGTAGCGCGATGGATAATCCTCGAACAGGCGCACGTCGCTGACCAGACCTGCCCGCGCATAGCAGCCTTCCAGCAAGTCGTGACTGAGGATGCGGTTGTCCGGCAGCCTGCCCGCCAGCACCTGTTCGAACGCATCTACCTCGTAGATGCCCTTGCCGACGAACGAGCCTTCCCCGAACAAATCCTGGTACACGTCCGACACCGTTCGCGTGTAGGGATCGATACCCGGTTCGCTCCCAAACAGCCGCGCATAGCGGCTGATGCGATGCGCGCTCATGCTACCCACGCTGGGTTGCAGGATTCCGTAGCCACGGGTGACGCGGCCTTTCGCGGGATCGATGCGTGCCCGGTTCAGCGGATGCGCCAGCGTGGCGACGAATTCGCGCGCGGCATCGCGCGGCAGCCGCGTATCCGTATCCAGAGTGATCACGTAACGCACTTGCTTCAGCACTGCGACCGCACCGATTACCCGACTGAAGTCGGCGGACGGCGCGCCGCCGCGCAGGACCCGATTCAATGCCGCCAATTTGCCTCGTTTACGCTCGTGCCCCATCCAGGTACGTTCGCCAGCGTTCCATATGCGCGGGCGGTGGAACAGAAAGAAACGGTCGCCGTTTTCCGGCGCATACCGATTATTCAAGGACGCGATTTGCGCCGCCGCATGATCCAGCAGAGCGGCATCGGCGGGCAGAGTGACTTGGTCGGCATCCAGAAAATCCGTCAGCAATGCGAAGTGCATGTTCGCGTCGCGATTGGCAAGGAATCGAACCTCCAGGCCTTCGACCAGTTCGTCCACCGTAGCCACATTGCTGAGCATGCTCGGCACCGCGACCAGCGTGCGCGAGTCGGGCGGCACGCCTTTGGAAAAATCCATCCGCGGCAACGTGCGTGGCGGAACCAACAACGTTGCTATCCAGTTGACCAGCGCGATACCCAATTCGCTGAAGACCACCAGTCCCGCCAACGCGACGACAGCCAAAAGCCAAGGCGGCGTATTGGCCTGCTGTATTTCCAGCTGCCGCATCAGAGCCCAGGCGCCGATCAATGCGACGGCAGCGATCGGCGTCATATAGGTAACAAGCGACCGCGTACGTGGAGGAACCCACGGCACGCGGTTTGCGTTCGGTAGGCCGCCGACCTCATTCGCCATCTCGCGCAGGCCATCGTCTACCAAGTAGTAGCCGACATGGCGACGATCGTCGCCTGCGCCAGCCATCGCCAGCCGCACAACGCATTCGGCCACGTCGCCTTCGCTGGCGCCGCTCCGTCGCGCCAGCATCTCCACGCTGTGCCGGTAGCTGTCACGCGTGTGGAAATCCATCTGGGCGTAGGTTCTATCGGGATCCTGACGCAGGTGGCTGTCGACGATGCTCAAATCTTCGACGAAATCGCGCCAGTCCATTGTGGACAAGAAGCGCAGGCTGGCGATGCTGTTGCTGATCGACACCTGGTCAGCCGCCTGTTGCTGGCTTTCAAGATGCACGAGCTCCTCGACGCGCTGGCCGCCATCGGCCAGCCATTGCTCGACCCAGGTGACCGGCATCGCCAGTACGCCACCACGACCGTGCAGCCCCCGCACCAGTTCCGCGACGAAGGCGCCTGACAACGGCGGCTGTGAGCGCGCCATGTCCGCCACGATAAGTACCACGCTCTTGGGATCCTCGGCGGCGGTCGTGTTGAGCCGATCGGCCCAATCGGTGGCCAAGCGATGGTCGATGCCGTCGCGTACCACCCGTGCCGCTACCCGCCGGAGGTTTTCCAGCAGGCCCAGGCGCAGCATGATCGGGATCGCCCATAGCTCCCCGAGCTTCAACGGGGTCACCCTCTGGTAGGCAGCCACGAACCGGCCCATGGCATCGGCATCGATGCGGCCGTCACCATGTGCGATGGCATCCATCGATAGGGCGTAGACGCGCGGGAGGCCGACCGATGGACCGTCCGACAATGCCGGCAGCTGCCGGCTATATCCCGTCGGTAGATGGCGCCTGGCGGTGAGTATCTGGTCTTCGACCAGATGGAAGTTGTCGAGCAACCATTCGCCGGCCGGCGTGATCCTCACATCGTCGCGCAGCATGGCGACCAGCATCGCTCTAGCATCGCGCAATACTTCTTCATTCTGTTTGAGGCGTGCGAGCAGCGCTTCGGGACTGCGCCCGCTGCGTACTCGATGGGAGCGCGCCAGCGCTGCGCCATGCAATGCCATTTGCTCGGCGCTGAAAAGCTGCGCGCGCAACGGCTCTTCCGTGTGCGGACGCTGTCGCCTTGAGCGGCGCAGCGCCGAACGTACCGCGACCAGGCTGCGTCGAAAAGGACGCAACCAGCCACGTACCACACGCCAAAGCGATGTCATCTAAATTCCGTGAGGCCAGAAAGCCCACATCGCGCAACCTTAACACTTGGCGTTAGTGCAGGTATGAACGCCCTTGCCAAGTCGCATCACGGAGGTCGAGCAGGCCGCCATGGTTGGCAAAACGCCCTGTTCACGGCATGAGGGACTTCCGTACGATCAGGACCCGGCGACGCCAATAGCCCGCTCGATTCTCCGATCCGGCACCAGCCATATGAGGGCAACCGAAACATAAAGCACCTGAGCGATCCAGTTCACCCGGAAAGACAGGATGATAGCTATAACGTAGAGCAATGGCGGTAGCTTTCCTTTCCAATCCTTTCCGATGGCGTGCTTCAGCGCGGACTCTGGCTCATTCGCGAAGATAATGCTTCTTTGCAGCAGGTAGTAAGCAATGGCCGTCATGAGAAGAACGAACCCATATACCGCCGATGGCATCGTTTCGAAATGATTTTCCCCCATCCACGCTGTCGCGAATGGAAACAGCGATAGCCAGAAGAGGAAGTTCAGATTGGCCCATAGCATCCCGCCGGATACTTTTTTTGCCGCATGCATCAAGTGATGATGGTTGTTCCAATAGATGCCGATGTAGACGAAGCTCAGGACATAGCTCAGAAAGGCGGGAATCAGCGGCCGCAGCGCGCCAAGATCGGATCCGTGTGGAACCCTCAGCTCCAGGACCATGATGGTGATGATGATCGCCATCACCCCATCACTGAACCCTTCCATCCGGCCTTTTCCCATGCCTGCCATGCGCCAGTTCCAGCCGAGGTTGCGGAGAGACTAGTCGGACCGCGCCGCCGCCAGCACCAGCGCCGCGATGGCACCGGGATGGGACACCATCACTACATGCGAAGCGCCGGACACAACCACGGTCTTCCGTGATTTCGCTCGATCAGCCATGAATGCCAAGGCAGCCGCAGGAATATTCTTGTCCTTGTCGCCATAGACAAACCACGAAGGAGTTTGCTTCCAGCCTGATGCGCCAGCCGGCTCGTTGAGTGCCGCTTCGGTCACCGGGCGTTGCGATATCGCCATCAGCGCGGCTTCGGCTTCGCTCACGTCCGCGGCGAACTGATCGTGAAACTTATCCTGGCGGATATAAAGATCCTTCCCGCCCGTAGTCAGCGTGACGGGGGCCGCCAAGGTCCCTCCAAGAGTGCTGCCGGGAAATTTTCCCGAAAGCCCTGCCGCGGTTTCCCCGGCTTCCGCCGCGAATGCGGCAACGAATACCAGTGCCTTGACCTTTCGGCTTGGGCCGGCAACCTCGCCTATCACCAAGCCGCCATAAGAATGCCCCACCAGTACGACGGGGGTCTTGATCGAGTCAACGATATCGCCGACGTACTCGGCATCGCTCTTGACGCCTCGCAGCGGATTGGCGACAGCAACCACAGGGTAGCCCTGCTCCTGCAGAATCGAAGCCACTCTGTTCCACGATGAGGCGTCGGCGAAAGCACCGTGAACCAGAACGATCGTGGGCTTGTCCGTCTGCGCCGTGGCAGCCGGGCAGACCAACGTCGCCGCAATCAAGAAAATAGATGCGATGAGTTTATTCATTTCGATATTCCTTCTTTGGATTGACGTCGTTCACGGGTGGCGCCGGGGTACTCGTCCGGCTTAAGAGGTGCGTGCCATTGGATTCGGATGGTGGACATGCGGCATCTGCCGTGGCCCGGAGAGATATTCATTGAGCCAATCCCTGAAATAGGTGCTTGCAATCAACGCGCGGGGTCCTGGAGTGAGCGTATGGTCATCCAGGATCGCACCGTAGTAGCTGGCGCCGGGGTCCGCCATTACAGGCCTGTCGTCCTGGTAGCTGTACATGACCCATTGAACGAGATCGCACAGCCGGTAGGATTCCGGGCCGGCAATCTCGACGACCCCGCGCGATGGCGATGCCGTCGCAACATTGGCCAACAGAGCGGCCACGTCGTCCGCTGCCACGGGCTGCACCAAGGCGGGCGACAGATGGACGTTTTCCATGACAACGCCGGGTGGGATGATGTTGGCCATGAACTCGAAGAACTGCGTCGATTGCACCAGCGTGTGCGAGAGGCTCGAACGTTTCACTAGGTCTTCCTGCACCTCCTTCGCCCGGAAATATCCGCTGGTTTGCAGCCGTTGCGTGCCAACCACCGACAGCGCCAAATAGTGGGAGACGCCTGCGCGTTCGCTGGCCGCGAGCAACTGTTCGGTCGATTTCTTGAAGAACTCGGTAACTTCAGGTTCGTCGAACGATGGCGAATTCGTTACGTCGATCACCGTATGCGCCCCACTTAACGCCTCGTCCAATCCAATGCCCGTAATGGCATTCACGCCGGATCTTCGCGAAGCGGCATTGACCTCATGCCCGTGTGACCTCAGCCTGGCTACAAGCTTGGTACCGATGAGGCCATTTCCGCCGACTACCGCGATCTTCATTGTCTGGCTCCTGACCGTCGTCACATCACGACAGGACTGGTCGGCTGGGACCTGATTGGCACATCGCTTTCACCCAGCAACTGTCTCAGGTCTACTTCAATGGATGTACATATCTGCGAGATGGGAACATCGTTCGCCCCACCCTCGAATGGATTGGCACTACTCTCCCCCACCTGGTCCAGTGCGGCGTACATCCATGAGATCAGCACGCTCAAGGGGATCGCCAACCAGACCATCTGGCCTGCCATCACGCCGATGACCGCCTGGTTCAGCCGCTCAAGCTCACCGATTATTCCCAGCGGCAGGAGAATGCAAAGGATCCTGACGAATATCGCGTTGATGATCGCGTACTGCCTCGGATACGGGTAATTCTTGATTCGTTCGCTCTTTGCCTGCAGGTCCTGGAACTCCTTGAGCACCTTCTGCAGCTCGAAAAATACGTTGGCCGGGATCGCGCCCGAACTGAACATCGATCGGAGCGCTTCGCTTTGCAGGCCGATGACCTGCGTCGCTTTGCTGGTAGCGATGAGGATCCTGCTCTTCTCTCCCGGCGAAACGTACTTCGCGATCTCCGCTTCCAAGGCGCTCTCTTTTTCAGGAACGCCGTAAGGCTTCAAGTACTCCGCGTTGGATGCGCTCTTGACCGTCTCCCAAGCCTTGCTTTCCCGCATCTGGTAGCGCAATGCCGCCAACCACGCCAGATGGCGGTAGACCAGGCGCCTGGAGTCCTTTTCGTCCGTCAGAAAATCCCTGCTGACCATGCCCCAAAGTCGGCTCGTACCGGCAATGGAGGCCCATATCTGCTGTGCTTCCCATGTCCGGTTATAGGTCTGCGTGCTCTTGAAGCCCGCCATGAGGGCGACCGTGGTGCCCAACATGAAAGTCACACCCCAAGGGATGATCAGCCATCTGAAACCAACCACCTGATAGAGCGTCACGAGAACGACGTTGAAGACGACCAGCGCGTAAAGCCAGCGCCTGGTCCAGAAGACGAACTCTGTGAATTTGTACGAGCGGCCGGCGAGCATGGCGGTTGGTTTCCTACGGGTGATTGTCGGCTTTGAGGGTCATGGACATCTTCAGGAATCGCTAGCTTCCTAGCCTCGGAGCCGATGACTGCTCGAGTTCATCCTCTTCGCTGGCGATCGCCGCAAACACGCCTTCATCCTCGAACATTCGTTCAAGAAAGCGCAGTAGATTGTCGAAATCACCCAACGGAATGTTCTTCCGGATGGCCCAGCGCAATATGACGAACAGATAGGGGTCCGCGATTGATCGGGTTCCGACCAGCCAGTCCTTTCCCTCCAGTTGCTTGTCCAGACGCTGTAGATGAACACTCACCTGAATTCGCGCCTGTTCGCGCAAAGCATCCGCGTGCGCTTCATCGGGCAGGAAGCGCGATGGCGTGAAGATGGGCTTGAACGCCATATGGACGTCGGAGTTGAGGTAGGCAAGCCAGCGCATTACATCCGCACGTCCCTTCGCGCTGCCGTCGCCCAACAGTGCTGCTTCCGGGCGTTGTTCGGCGATGTAACCCAGGATCGCGACGTTCTCCGTCAATACGAAGTCGTCATGCAGAAGCATGGGTACGGTACCGTTTGGATTCATCCGCAGATAGTCGTCCGACTTGATCGTCTCCGAGCTCATGCGCACGGCTTCATGAACAATGCCGGTCCACTGCAGCACGATGTGGTCCGCCAGTGAGCACGCGCCAGGAAAGTAGTAGAGCCTCATGGGGTCTGTTCCAGTGATAGTTATTGGGACTATTTAAGATGTGAATGCGTGGGGTGCTTCTTGTCCGCCGTTTCGCCGTGTTGCTGATCGGACTTCCGCGGGGACACCGCGCCGACGTGGGTTGTCCCGTGCACGAACGGATGGAAAGTGCACGCCCGTTACAGCCTCCTCGACGACCTGACATCCGTCTTCTTCGTTACGGCGGACAAGAAGCATTTGCGCTTTTCAGTTCCGCATCGCTTCTCGCGATGGCTGTTGGCGTGAAGATGTGCGGATGCTGCTCGTTGAGTACAGGTTAGGTCCGCGCTCATGGCGGCGGAAGCCTTGGCGAGGGACGCAGCATGTTGTTCACCACGCAACAATTCGCCGCGCCTTCATCACGGATTCCGTGCATGCTGGAAAACACCTGGCTCTGTAGGAGCGGCGTCTCGCCGCGAGCTCTTCGCTTCTATCGCAATCTGAGGCGAAGAGCTCGCGGCGAGACGCCGCTCCTACAGAATCGCGGATTCCCGTACGAAGACGCGGATTGATGGATGAGGCCTGGAAAAGCAGTCCTCAGGTCACTCGCTCCGGCACGGGTCTCGTCCGCTCGATACCAAATCCGGTGTACATCCATAGGAACACGAAGAACCCGAAATAGCCGACCAATAGCGCCCGCCCTATCCAGTTCTCCACCAGGTTGACGTCGATACCGCTACCCAGCAGCCGGGGCAGCAGGTCCGCGACCGCGCCAATGCCTACGGCACCCAGCAGCACGAACGATGCGGCGAATACACCTAGCGCAATCCGGTATCCACGGCCGCGATAGCGGATCGATTTCACCCTGCCGCGATCGAGCCAGGGAAGCAGGAACAAGGCAAGGATGGCCAGAAACATCACCAGCACGCCGAAGACCTTGTCCGGCACCACACGCAACATTGCGTAGAAAGGCGTGAAGTACCAAACGGGCTTGATGTGCTCCGGGGTGACCAGCGGGTTGGCTTCGACGAAGTTGTCGTATTCCAGGAACAGTCCACCCACGGTCGGCGCGAAGAAGATCAGGAATGCAGCTATCAACAGGAACACGACGGTACTGAGAAAATCTTCGGCCGTGTAGTACGGATGGAAAGGAATGCCATCCAGCGGCTTGCCGTCACGTCCTGTCTTGTCGTGGATCTCGATGCCGTCCGGGTTGTTCGAACCGACCTCATGCAGCGCCAGGATGTGTACGGTCACCAGCAACAGCAACACTATGGGAAGCGCCACCACATGCAGCGCGAAGAACCGATTGAGCGTGGCGTCCCCGGGTACGTAGTCACCCATGATCCAGTGCGACAGGCTGTCACCGACCACCGGTATCGCACCAAACAACGAAATGATCACCTTCGCGCCCCAGAATGACATCTGCCCCCATGGCAGCACGTAACCCATGAAGGCCTCGGCCATCAGAACGACGTAGATCGACATGCCGAGTATCCACACCAGCTCGCGTGGCCGCTTGTACGATCCGTAAAGCATCCCACGCAACATGTGACCGTAGATCACCACGAAGAATAGCGAGGCACCGGTAGAGTGCATGTAGCGGATCAGCCAACCCCATTCGACGTCGCGCATGATGTACTCGACGGAAGCGAAGGCATCCGCCGACGATGGTTTGAAATGCATCGCCAGGAAGATGCCCGTCACCAGCTGATTGACCAGCGTCACCAGCGCGAGCACACCGAAGTAGTACCAGACGTTGAAGTTCTTCGGCGCGTAGTACCGGCTGGTGTGTGCGGCAATGAATGAGACCAGCGGCAGCCGATCCTCGGCCCACGCGAGCAACCGGTTACGGGGACGTATGCGAACTATCTTCAGGGCCATATCGGATTGCCTCACCGCACGCAGTGGTTAGGTTGGATCTTTGTCGCCAGCCGTCAGCGATGAGGGCTCGGATGCGACCGCCACGACGTGGTCGATGCCATGGCGGAACATCTTCGCGTAGGGACAGATGCGCTCTGTGTTACGTACCAGCTCCGCAGCCAACGCCCGGTCCAAGCTCGGAAGATCTACGCGAATCTCGGCTGACAGCAGGAATAATCCATCTATCGGGTCGCGTGCGAACGTCACTGCGGCCTCCACGACCAAGTTCTTGAGCTCAACACCGGAACGGCATGCCAGCAGCGTCAGGGCGCCGTGGAAGCAGGCGGCGTAGCCAGCCGCAAGCAGCTGCTCAGGGTTGCTACCACCGCCCGGCCCACCGAGCTCGGTCGGTAGACGCAGATTCACTTCGAGCGCGTCGTCATCCGACTTCACGACACCCGAGGCGCGTCCATGCGCGGCCTCGCCACCCGTCACGCGCACGCGTCCGGTGTAGAGCTCTTGGGTTTCTTTGCCGTGGTACTTGTCCAGCATGCTTGTCGGTGGCGGCTGCAGCGGAGTCATGGGCGCGTGGTGTCCTCATCTGGTTGTTCTGTTCGGCACAGGCGCGGTAATGCAGTTGCCAGGACACGTCCTCAGCAGCCGGGCGCCGCGGTGCTATGCGCGCGGTGCGGAGCGGGCGAACTCGGACTGTTCCATCCAGCGTTCGAAGTTCACTGCGCCCTGCCACGCTTTCCCTTCGGGAACCAGCGTGTTGGTCTTGAGTTCGGCACCGAAGTAGCGTGCATGCACATCGCTGATCACTTTGCGGGGATCCTGGGTGATGCTCATGAAGCGCTGCGCCAGATCGGACAACGGCTCGCGTTCCGGTCCTGATATCTCGACGGTGTCGTTGGCAGGCGCTTGCACCGCAATACGCGCGACTGCGTCGGCCACGTCTTCGGACGCGATCGGCTGCACCAGCGCTGGGGCCAGGCGCACGGTATCGCCATCCGTGGCCGACTTGATGATGCCGGGCAGGAATTCGAAGAACTGGGTCGAATGGATGATGGTGTACGGGATGCCGGCGTTCCGGATCAACTCTTCCTGCACGATCTTGGCCCGGAAGTAGCCACTTTCGGCCAGCTTCTGGGTTCCGACCACGGACAACGCCACGTGGTGACCCACGTTTGCCTTGGCTTCCGCGTCAAGCAAGTTACGGCCGGCGGTCTGGAAGAATTCCATCACGGCCGCGTCCTCGAAAGAGGGTGAATTGGAGAGATCCACGACGGTGCCCGTACCCGCCATGGCGGCATCGAGCCCTTCGCCGGTAAGAATGTCGATCCCGGTCGAGGGGGCCGCCACGACCACCTCATGTCCTTGGTCGCGCAAGCGCGAAACCACTTTGCTTCCGATCAAACCGGTACCACCGATGACTACAACTTTCATGTTCCACCTCTTCATTTGCTAGCGGGGGAACCGGCCTTCCTGGAAAGCGAAAGACCGGCGATTGCGGAGATGATCCTAGGAGCGCAGCACCGGAGGCAGTAGCCACTGACCGGGATTCACGGTGTTTCCTGTTACGCACCAATCGCCCGTCTCTCACAACAGGTAGCAGCCGAGCGGGCCTGTAACAGCAGCCCTTGATGGTGCGCATGCATTGGTGCACCGCGCGCAACACCGCGCGTCCTTCCGGCGATCTACTCACACGGCATGGCACTGCCTAGATTGGCCGCGGACCGGAGACATGCGTCCTGCGGCCTCCCCCACCCAAAAGGAATCAATCATGAGTCAACGTGTCGATTACCAGCAGCAGTCCCCCGAGCTATTCAAGAAGTTCGTCGAATTCAATCTGCTGGCCAAGCAGTCCGCGATCGAGGAATCCATCTGCGATCTCGTCTCCATTCGCGCATCGCAAATAAACGGTTGTGCGTTCTGTCTGGACATGCACATCAAGCAGGCCACCATTCATGGTGAACGCCCGCTTCGCCTGCATCACCTGGCTTCGTGGCGCGAATCCCAACTTTTCATCCCACGCGAACGCGCGGCTCTGGCATGGACCGAAGTGCTAACCCAGTTGCCGCCGCAGGGCGTGCCCGACGACATCTATGATCGCGTGCGCACACAGCTGTCGGAGAAGGAAATCTCCGACCTCACCTTCGTGGTGATGGCGATAAACGCGTGGAACCGCATCAATGTCGGGTTCCGCACCGTGCCGGGGAGCTACGACAAACCGTTCGGCCTGGAAAAGGCCAAGCTTTCCTGATATCGACCGCCGGGCGTCCAATGCCCGGCGGCTTTTTTACCTCGCGATCTGCCGCGGCGGATACAGGAGTTACCGATGTACATTCACCGTTCTCTCAGCCTGCTTGCCCTGATGTGGTCTGGCGCCGCCATGGCCCAGGGTCCGGCTCATGATGCTGGCACTGCCGACGCCCCTCCCCCCGTCGTCACTCACGTCATGACCCAGGCGCTTCCCGACTATCCCGGTAAGGAAGCGTTGATGATCACCGTCGAGTTTCCTCCCGGCGGCGTCGACCCGATCCATCGCCATGATGCCCACGGTTTCATCTACGTGCTCGAGGGTTCTATCGTGATGGGTGTGGCCGGCGGCAAGGAAGTCACCTTGACGCCTGGCCAGAGCTTCCACGAAGGTCCCGACGACGTGCACACGGTGGGGCGCAACGCCAGCAAGGACAAGCCGGCGAAGTTCCTGGTCCTGCTGCTGAAGGATGCCGGCAAGCCGGCGGTGATTCCGGTCCCCTGAGCCGAGTTGCGATGGCGCCAGGCGGACCATCTGTCCGCCTGGCGCCTTTCGCGTGCCAGCAACCTGATAAAGCCGAATCCACGACCATCACGCTGCCACCGCTTCTTCCTGGCGCCGAGCAAGATGAAGATGCCTTCTTCACATGGCCATGCGTCTGCTAGAGCCAGCGCGATCGGCCATGACGTGAAACAGAAACAACCACACCGCCACCGGCTATTCCTCGAACGGGGCATTCAATAGGCTGTCGACCATCGACGGCGGTTTGTAGCCGTGGACATAGCGCGTCCCAAAGTCGCGCGCGAAATTGTCGTAGGTGGTCTCCGGCCGGTGCTCGCAAAGGCCGCATATCGCTTGGGCGAAACGTTGCTTCATCGCCAGGCGGGGAAACTCTTCCAGGATTCGCGCGATCTGCTGCGCCGGCAGGCGCTCATAACCCCACCCACCCCAGTCCAACCCTACGCCCAACACGCACAGCGCGGCCTCGGCTTCTTTGTACAGGCAGATCGATGGGGTGGAGTTGAGCGCGATGCTGTCCCATATCAACTGAGCCCGCCGCTTATCGACATCGAAGCCGCTGGCGAGCTCCCGTGCAACGTTGGCTCCTTCCACCTCGAACCTGAGAGGACCGGCAAACGCCTCCGACAGGCCGATGTCATGCAATAGCGTGGACACCGCCAAAACTTCTGCGTCGTAGGGATCGCCCTTCTGTTCCGCGATCAACGTCGCGAACAGCCATGATCGCATCACGTGGTTGAAGAGATACGGATCCAGATGTGTGCGGGCGATGTCATAAGCGCGGCGCACCAGCGGCGTATCCGCCACAGAAACACCGGCGATTATGCGGGCCGGCGGAGATAAAGCATGTACATCCCGAGACGGTTTCATCTTCGGCTTGTCGGTAGAACGCATGGCAACGCTCCTCTCAGTGGGTCGCATCAAGCAGGTCCAGTACTGCCTCGGCAAACGCCCGCGGAGCCTCCTGGGGTAGGTTGTGGCCCACACCTGGTACGACGCGATGTGCGAGACGGCGGGTGAAGTACTTGCCTTGGGCACTACCGTCCGTGGCTGCGACGACGCCATCGGCATCGCCGTCCAGTGTGATCGTCGCTACGGCGATCTGCGGTAGCGCTGCCAGGCGGCGCTCGATGTCGGCGTATCGTGCGATGCCTTCGGCGGTGCCCATCCGGTGACGATAGGAGTGGATGACGATGTCGACGAAATCCGGGTTGTCGAACGCGCTCGCGCTGCGGTCGAAGGTCGCCTCGTCGAACGCCCAAGTGGGCGAGTTCCGTTCCCACAGGATGCGTGCGATGTCGCGCCGATTCTCGGTAAGGCCCCGATGCCCGCGCTCACTCTGGAAATAGTGCTGATACCACAATCCCCATTCCACGTGGGCGGGTGCTGGCCTTACAGACGCGGCGATGTCCTGAATCAGATAACCATTAACCGAGACCAGCCCACGGCATCGGCCCGGCCAGAGCGCTGCCACTACGCAGGCTGCCCTGCCACCCCAGTCGTATCCAGCGAGTATTGCGTTGGGAATATCCAATGCATCCATCAGTGCGATCACGTCGGCGCCTATCGCCCCCTGCTGACCCGACCGTGGTTCAGATGAATCCAAGAAGCGGGTGGTCCGGTGCCCACGCAGATAAGGCACTACCACCCGGCAGCCTTGCGCAGCGAGCATCGGGGCGACGTCCTGGTAACTGTGCACGTCGTAAGGAAAGCCGTGCAGCAGGAGTACGGGGGTGCCGCCTCGCGGTCCGAGCTCGTGATATCCCACGTCCAGCGGCTCGGCACGGATTCGCAACAGTGGCCCCAGTCCTTCGTCAGGGGCGACCGCTTCCTTTGCAGAACCGGTGGTTGCCAGCAACGGGCCAACCGCTGCGGTAACACCGCGCGCGGCAAACCCCATCACTGCGGTCGTCAAGATGTCTCTGCATCTCTCATCGATGATGCGGGTCATCGCGGCACTCCTTCAGCGTGGGATGCGGGCAGCGTATTTCCTCCTTCGTCCCCGCCGGTAGAGTCGGCATGGTGCCCACGATGTTGCCCGTTCGGAATCAATGCATGGATAACCGCGCCACTCGCGCATTGATGCTTCGAGATCAACATCGTGCGGCCTGATCCAGGCCTACCGCGAAGCCGACCGCCTTCCTATCGTGCGCATGTCGACCCAACCGGAAACTGACATGCAGGCACCGACAATCACTTCCCCCATCGACTCCACCCGTCGCCGGTTGCTTGTATCGAGCCTCAGTGCGGTGGTGTTGGCCGCCATCATTCCCCCACCCGCCACCCGGGCCGCGATCCGCGGCTCTTCCTCTCCCGCCCCATCCACAAGGAACCACGACATGCAATCGATCACCACTCAAGACGGCACCGATATCTTCTACAAGGATTGGGGCTCCGGTCAGCCCATCGTGTTCCACCACGGATGGCCATTATCCAGCGACGACTGGGATGCGCAGATGCTGTTCTTCCTCGAACAAGGTTATCGCGTCATCGCGCATGATCGACGCGGCCATGGCCGCTCCAGTCAGACGGCGACCGGCAACAACATGGACACCTACGCCGCCGATGTCGCGGCACTGGTTGCTCATCTTGACCTGCGTGATGCCATCCACGTGGGTCACTCCACCGGCGGCGGCGAGGCAGCGCGTTATGTCGCCCGCCATGGTGCCGGCCGCGTGGCCAAGCTGGTATTGATCGGCGCGGTGCCGCCCCAGATGCTGAGGACCGCCACCAACCCTGGCGGTCTGCCGCGCGACGTATTCGATGGTCTTCGCAAGAACCTGGCCGCCAACCGCGCGAGTTTCTACTGGGACTTTCCGGTTGCCTTCTATGGCTTCAACCGTCCCGGTAACCCGTTGTCCGAACCCCTGCGGATGAACTGGTGGCGGCAGGCCATGCTCGGCGGCGCAAAAGCGCAGTACGACTGTATCGAAGCGTTTTCGGAAACGGATTTCACCGAAGACCTGAAGCGTATCGACGTGCCAACCCTGGTGATGCACGGTGACGACGATCAGATCGTGCCGATCGACGACTCGGCGATGCTCTCGTCCAAGCTGCTACGCAATGCCACCTTGAAGGTCTACAAGGGGTTCCCGCACGGCATGTGCACGACGCATGGCGGGGTTATCAATCGCGATCTTCTCGCGTTCCTCCGCAGCTGAAAGCCACCCCTGCGCTCTGAGCCTCCCGATGGAGATGTCGCTGCACCGCAGCGGCATCTCCACCGCCCGCAGGCATTAGAGTTCGATGATGCCGCGTCGGGCCGCGACCGTGACAGCGTGGGTGCGGTCCGCGACATCCAACTTTGCAAATATGCTTTTCAGGTGCCCTTTTACCGTCTCTTCGGAAAGGCCAAGCTCTGAGCCGATCTGCTTGTTCGCTTTTCCAATTGAAACAAGGCGAAGGACCGCGACCTCTCGCTCGGTCAAAGACTCATCGACCACATGGAGCGCGATCTCGTCCGCGACGTCTCGATGCACGTGGCGCTGGCCACGATGAACGTTATGGATCGCGTCGATCAGTTCGGTCCGCAGACTACTCTTCAACAGATATCCGACAGCGCCCGCCTTTAACGCGCGAACTGCCTGCACATCCCCTGCATAAGTGGTGAGCACGATGATCCTGGCACCAGGGTGCTCGGAACGGATTGCGGCAATCGCATCAACACCATTCATGCCCGGCATCTGCAGGTCCATGAGGGTCACATCAGGCCGCAACGCACGGAAACGCTCGATGGCTTCACTCCCGTCACGCGCCTCGCCGACCATGGTCATATCGGTCTGGTTCTCCAGAATCGCCGCAACGCCATCGCGGAGTACGGGATGATCGTCGACGACGAGAACGCGGATCTTTGACTCATTCACTCGTCGAATTCCTCCGCAGAAAGCGCGCCAGCCAACGTCGGCCGCGCGGCTTTTGTTTCGCGAACGCCAGCTCAGCCGGCAGGGTCAGTGTAATTTCGGAGCCATCGTCCAGGCTGCTGTTGATGGTAATGCCGCCGCCGATCCTCTCGGCCCGCTCGCGCATGCCGATCATGCCGAAATGACCTTCCTTGTGGCCACGCGCCAGCACACTTTCCGGTATTCCCACGCCGTAGTCCCGCACACGTACGGCCAAGTGCCGCGCTTCGAAACCGATCGCGATCTCGGCGGATGGAGCTTGAGCATGATAGGCAATATTGAACAGCGCCTCGCGCACGATCCTGGTGATCTCCGCGGCGACCAGGGGATGCAAGGGGCGCTGCTTTCCCTCCACCACGATTCGAACAGGAATAGGCGGATCGAACGGCGCGGTAGCGACAAGCTGCTGGATGATCGCGCAAAGATCGTTTGTACTTTCGATCCCGCGCAGGTCTCGCACCCGATCGCGCGCATCAGCGACGACATTGTCTGCTGTCGCCAATGCTGCATCGAGTTGCTGCCGTGACTTCTCCTCTACCGGGATCCGGTCCGCGACCGCCTGAAAACGGAGAATCAAGCCCTGGACACCTTGCAGCAACGTGTCGTGAAGCTCGCGTGCGATGCGTTCACGCTCTTTCATTCGCTCCTCGAGCCGGCTACGGATGCGATTCGCGATCTGCGTCACGCGCAGCCGGTAAACGAACCACAGCAACACCAGCGTCAGCACGGAGCACAGCAAAAGGAACCACACGGATTGAACGAAGGTAGGTGGAATCTCGACATCGAGCGCTGCACCGGTCCGATTCCACACACCATCATTATTGGCGGCGATTACCCGGAACCTGTACTTTCCGGGCGGAAGATTCGTGTAGAACGCCTGCCGCCTGGTACCAGGATCAACCCAATCCCGGTCGAATCCTTCAAGCATGTAGCGAGCACGCACGCGGCGAGGATCAGCAAAGCTCAGCACAGCAAAATCTATCTCGATATTGGACACCGCGGCTGGAAGCTTTAACGCCGCCGGATCACGATACACGCGGCCATCGCCGTTTACCGATTTGATCGCAAGACTTGGGGGCAGTGCGTTGCGGACAATGCGCGCGGGATCCATCCACAACGTCCCGGTTTCGGTCGCAATCCACAATCGTCCATCGCCGCCGCGCACCATGGACCGTTGTGAGTGTGAATGAGGGCGGCTCGTCAGCCCATCGCCAAGACCTAGTGATAGCGCCGGCACCGGGAATGCTTTGTCGGCAAACGCGCGCTCCAGTTCCTGCGGGCGAAGCCGAACCAGCGATTTTGGATAGGCTAGCCAGGTGTCGCCTTCCGGAGTCCTCACTATCCCGTTGATACGGCTGGTTGGAGACACTTCAGCGGCCCATACCGTCTCCACATGTCCCGCGCGAAATCGGGACAGCCCGAAGGCGCCAGCGGCAAACACATCGTCTCCCGTGGAGTAGAGCGTGAGCACCTTGAGTTCACTGGCCCCAAAATCCAATGGTGTGGACGCTCGCCGGGAACCCTCAAGCCAAACCAATCTGTTCCCCTGTTGGACGACCACGCCCCCATGCGGCGTCCGAGCCATCGTCGTCGGATAGAAATCGGCTTTATCACCCGGCTCCAGGACCGATTCCCATTGCCCGTGTCGGTATCGGTGTACGCCGCCTCCCGCGGCGGATATCCAGTAGTCGCCGTTTGCATCGAAGGCGCAGTCATAGATGACGTTGTGATGGGCGGTCCTGTCCGGACGCTCGATGATCTGAAGGAGGCCGGCGTTTGCCGCAACGAGGATATGCGTTTGGGTGCCCACCCAGATGGCACCACTAGGTGCTTCGCACAGACTCTGTGGTTCGGTGTCGGTACGTAAGAACGGCGCCGGCACTCCACCAGGCCTGACACGATAGATCGTCCGCGCCTGACCTATATAGACGCTTCCATCCGATGCATCCAGAAGCTTGTCGCCATAGACGGCAGGGGACGCGAGGGCTGTTTCGGCGATCAACGTTGCGGGCCGGAATTTATCCAGTCCCCCTTCGGTACCAACCCAGATGTTTCCTTCCCGGTCCTCCAACAACTGGTTCGTCACGTCCGACGACAGGCCATCGTGGCTGGTGAAGGATTCCGCATCGACGCCGGCACCCTCGAAAGGCACGTTCGGCGCGGCCAGACGCTGCATGCCGTCATAGCGCGTCGCTATCCAGAGATTTCCTTTTCGATCAAATAATGGCGTACCTCGAATCTGCACGCTGCCAGTGCGATACGGTTCCCGCATTGGAGTGGCCGGTCCGCGTCCGCCAGGTCCGGTGATGGGATAGCTTCCCCGCTTCTCGGAGAGCCATATTCGGCCAGCCGGATCCTGCGACAACCTGCCGAGAGGTGTGTGCCGGTAGATTTCGAACCGCGCCGTGCCCGGTTGCAAGCGTGCGATGCCCGTGCTGCATGCGATCCAGACCGCACCATCGGCCGACACAAGCATGTTGGTCGAATTGCTTTGTGGCAGGCCGTCCGCCGCGTTGAACTTTTTCCAATGTCCCTTATGAAAGCGAAGCACTTCAGCGTCGTAGTTCGCCGTCAACGCCCATATTGCACCATCACCCCCTTCCGCCATGGCCACGATCCGACTCGGGGCGGCTGGCGCATCCAGGATTCGGAGCACGCCACGCCGATAGACGGCGAAGCGACGCGACGTTTCGAAGTTGGTCCAGACATCACCGCTCTTCGTCACCAACAACGCGCTCGGCAACGCGTGCTTCTGATCACCGGCTTCGGCTTCGATCAGCTCGAATCGGAGCCCGTCGAATCGGAACAGCCCCTCGCCTGTCGCGAGCCAGAGAAAGCCGTCCTGCCCTTGTGCCACCGCCACCACCGGTACGGGAGCTTCGCTTCCCTCGATCCAGCGCTGGTGCGAATACTGCGCAAGGAGCCGGGGCTCCCCTGCGGACGCGGGCAACGGCAAAGCCGCCACAACGACAAACAGGAGGATTCTGAGTAGCCGCACCGTCGCTTTCACTCGTTTCCTGGCTTTGGCCAACAAGTCCGCACTGTACGGCCTGTACCTATGGGAGGGTCTGGTTTGCAGATACGCAGGGTGGCGTCCTCCACTGCATATCGGCCTATAGGTCCTTTTTCCTTACCCGCGACCGCACAGATCGGCGAGGCGTGCACCGTAAGTGCTGGCGCGCTCTAGTTTGCCGCCCGAGGTCGGACATCCTACCCCTCGATGGAGGTTCCGCGACAGCCCCCGATCGAGGCTTAGCGGATGGACAACCGGACGATATCGTCGGCGGATGATTAAATACGCATACCGCTATCCCGATGGCGCTGTCGGGTTCGCTTTACTGGTTATTCGCACGTGCTACGCATTTGTCGGATTTGGCGTGGCGACGACGATATCGGCAATTCCTGTAAGCGCAAACTTTCTTCATCTGGCCGCGGTGCTGATCGCCTTGTTGCTGGTAGTCGGATTTGCGACTCGAGCGGCCGCCCTGCTTCTCGGCTTGGCCGTGGTCGTCGCCCTGATCATGTCTGCTCCTGTCCAGCAGCTGCTCTTTGCGGGCCATGTCGGCGGCTGCGCGGCGATCGTACTAATGGGAGCCGGCGCTTTCTCGATCGATGCCCGGCGCCATGGCCGCCGCGTCATTCAATTCCAGGCGAATACCCCGGATCGGGGGGCTGACGACTGACCTGCCCTGGGATGCCGTACGCCAGGTGTTGCTGGCAGCCTCTGTGCACCGCGCTGACGATACGAGGACACCATGTCAATCATCTCGCCACCCAAGGACTTGCTTGATCAACGCGATCGACTGACGTCCAGCTTGTCGGCCAGCTATGCAGGCGTGGTCGCTTTCATTGCGGTGGCCAACGAAGGCAGCTTCTCCCGTGCCGCCGACCGGCTGGGCATCGGCCGTTCCGCGGTCAGCCGGAGCGTGCAGAAGCTGGAAGGCCAGCTCGGCGCGCGCCTTTTTCTACGCACGACGCGAAGTACCACGATCACCCATGAAGGCGAATTGTTCTATGAGAACTGCCGGCCCGGTGTCGAGCGGATCCTGCAGGCCATGGAAGAAATGCGCGATCTGCGGGAAGGCCCGCCGCAAGGAGAATTGAAGATCAGCGCTCCCCACGGATTCGGCCGCGGCGTTGTCGCGCCGCTACTGACCGAGTTCCGGACCCGATTTCCAGCGGTGTCGCTGGAACTGCTTCTGGAGGAACGCGCCATCGATCTGGTAACCGACCGGATCGATGTCGCTTTTCGCGATGGTCGCCTGGAAGACAGCCAAGTCATCGCCAAGCAACTGATCCCCATGCAGATGCTGGTTTGCGCGTCGCCCGAATATGCCCGCCGGAATGGCTTGCCGGAGTCCATCGATGATTTGGCTGCACATGCCTGCATCAACCAGCGGCTGGCAAACGGCCGTTTGCGGAGCTGGGATTTCAAGGTCGACGGTCTCGCACGCAGCATCACCCCCAATGGGGACATCATCGTCAACGACCCTTCTCTGGCGCTGCAGGCGGTGCTCGACAGTCAGGGACTCGCCCAATTGGCGTCGTATCAGGTCTGCGCCGCGTTGCGGGCCGGAACCCTGGTGGCCTGCCTCGCTCACGTTGCTCCTGATGATCGCGGACATTATCTGTGCTATCTCAGTCGCCAGCAGCTACCCAAGCGAATCCGGGTGTTCATCGATTTCATGACCACCCGGATCCGTGCTCTGAATCTCGACTGTCCCGCTGTCGGGCTGGATGAACGACGCCAACCGGTTCCGGTGCCTGCCTCGGGAATCAGCTTCGCAGCCTGAACCGGAGAAACTAAGGACTGAACAATTTTCGATCAGCTATTTAGTTGCTTTTTGCGGCGCCTTTCGCGCTTTAGACGTGTTCAACTCCACGGCCGCGCGAATAAGTGCCTTGAATGCTTTCTCATCGATCTTGTCCCCCTCATGGATATCGATGGCGCGCCGGGTACCACCATCGAGACTTGAGTTGAAGAGACCGGAGGGATCGTCCAGCGAAGCGCCCTTGGCGAAGGTCAATTTCACCTTGTCCTTGTACGTCTCGCCGGTGCAGATGATTCCCGCGTGCTCCCATACCGGAACCCCTAGCGGATTCGATGGCTTTATCCATTTCACTTCTTCGATCACTTCGGGATCGGCTTGCTTGATGAGCGCGCGGATACGGGAGAGCGTCTCACCACGCCAATCAGTCAATTTTCCGATTTTCAGGTCGATCAGCTTGGACGGAGAATCTAATAGTTGTTCGGCCATGGTGTCGCTCCTGTATGCAATTGATGTTTGGCCCGCATCGCGTTCACTTCGGTGTGCTGGTTCGGCCGCGTCGCCACTTGGTGATGTAGGGCAAGGCGAACAAGTACCACCCCGTGAGCAGGAGCAAGACCAGCGGAAGCAGTGCCGCGATGCCTGCCCAGATGGGATATGGCTGCTGTCCCATGACGAAGAAATTGGCGATGAAGCCGGCAGTAAACGCGACAGCCAGCCAACGGTGTATCTGCCGAATCCAGATATTCAATGGGATCCCCTTTTAAAACGTCCCTGAGCCATCACCGCCGTGCCTCGATCATCTTCCAACCGTTTCCCGACGGGTCACGGAAGTTGGCGTCCACGTTGCCGTAGCGCTCTTCCGGTGCCTGTGTGAACTCTACGCCACGAGCGCGCATTGTTTCGTAGGCGCCGCGGCAGTCATCGACATTAAGCACGAGCGGCGGCATGGCACCCTTCGCTACGATTTCACTCACGGTCTGCGCGGTCGACGCGTCAAGAACCGGCGCCTGCGGCTTGAACAAGCCGAGCTGAAACGATGGCTGGTCCGGGTGATGCACCGTCAGCCAGCGGTAATCGCCATTCCGCACGTCGGTGTGGATGCGGAATCCTAGTTTGTCGACGTAGAACGCGACGGCTTCATCCTGATCACGGACGTACAGCCCGACCACTCCAATACCCTGACTCATGAGACCTCCTACTTCTGTTGGGGCTCTTTTGTAGCATCCGTCTCCTGCCGCCGCTTCTCCGAAACTGCGGTGGTGAGGCCGGGCCGGTAGGCAGCGCTGATAAAGCACGCCGGCACCTGCTTGAGTTGCTGGCGTGCGGCTTTCTCGCGCGCACGCAGCTCGCCCGGGCTCTCGCCTATCACGTCGCGAAAGGTGCGCCCGAATGTTCCCAGGCTGTTCCAACCGGTCTGCAGTGCGATCTCCAGGATAGGCAACTCCGTGTCGCGGAGCAGCGCCTTGGCCCGTTCGAGCCGACGCGTGAGCAAGTATCGATGGGGCGGAACGCCGAACGCTTCCTTGAAGGATCGGGCGAAGTGGGCCTCGGAGACACAGCTTACCGACGCCAGCCGGCCGACGGGCCATTCCTCGTGCGAGGCGGCGTCCATCCGGTCCTTGGCGCGTAGCAGGCGGCGCAGCAGCTCGGGGTCCTGGCTTGTACGTCCCGGCCCTTGCTTACTTTCGGCACCTGTTTCCTTGTGCGGATCGGGTGCCCTCATCGAAATCCACAGCCCCGCATCGGTTCGCGCCCGCGCGGGCTCGCACTCGCGCCGCTCACATTCGTTCACCCGGCAATTCGCTGGCCTGCTTCACCCAGTCGGCGAACCGGGCTTCATCGAGCGGCTCGTCCTCATGAATGTGGAGATAGCGCACGTCCTTATGCTTGGACTTGACCGGCGGGACCGGATGCAGCGATGCGCCGCGGAAGAAAGCCACCTTGATGTACTTGGCGAAGCAGTGGTAACTGAGGAACCAGCTATCATCCTCGGTGCCATAGAAGGGCGAATTCCATTTGACTGCCTTGTGCACCTTGGGGACCGAGCGTGCGATGAGCGCGTCGAGGCGGCGCCCGGCTTTGCTTTTCCACCCAGGCATCGCCGCGATGTAGGCCTTTACGGGGCCGTCGCCGTAGCCCTTTGGGATCTGCGGGTTGCCGCCCGAAAGAAGCGCCGGCTTCTTCGCGGTTTTCGCAGGGGCGTTGCTCTTGCTTGCGGCAGTCTTGGGCGACGCCACGCGAGCAGGCGATGGCTTTTTCTTTGCCTTGGCGGGCGCCTTCGTGGACTTGCGGGCGGCTGACTTGTCTGCCGTCTTGCGCGGTTTGGTTGCCTTCGCTTCGGCAGGTTTGGTCGCAGTCTTCTTTGCCACCTTTGCCACCTTTGCCGACTTCTTGGTCGTCTTGCCGGTCATTGTCGTCACTCCGACGGATCCTGTCCGTAACCAAAGGTGCTTGATTATAGGTGCTGTCCTTACGGGTTCTGACTGGGAGCCTGCCTGACCGCCGCCCTTGTAGGAGCGGCGTCCCGCCGCGAGCTCTTCGCTCCTATCGCGACCTGACAGAAAGAGCTCGCGGCGGGACGCCGCTCCTACCAAAACGGCGGCTCCGTGAACACATCGAACCGCCATGTCGGCGCAGTATCTTCGTTCCTATCGCGATCTGACGGAAAGAGCTCGCGGCGGGACGCCGCTCCTACGAAAGCGATGGCTCCGTGGCCATGTGGCAGCCGCGAGCTCGGCTTGACACGGGAAAGCCGCCGGCAATAGCCGGCGGCCTTCGTACGATCCGTCGATGACCGCAGACGCTGCCTTATGGCGTCAACGTCAGCGCGTTCGCGGCGGTGATGATGCCCTCGCCAGTCGCGTTCTCGTCCCAGCACGCCTCTTCCGACGCCCCGCCCGGCAGCGATAGCAGCGCGCAACCTTCGCCCATGGGCAATGCCGCGGTTTCCAGGATGTCCTCGACATCGGCCTGCAGCAGGGTCGGGTTTTTCTGCAGCATCAGCGCGGCGATGCCGGCAACGTGCGGTGACGACATCGACGTGCCACTGAGATAGAAATACGACGTCTTGCCGCTCTGCGTCTGATAAGGACCTACGATCCATGAGCCGGGCGCGACCACGTCCAGGTCCTGCCCCGCCAACTCGCGACTGGAAAAATCCGCGATGTGGAAATCGGCAACGGAAGTAGGATTGGGTACGTCGTCGGCGTTCCACCAGTTGCCGGGATTGCCGTCGGCGCCCGGTTTCCACTGTCCATTCCATCCTGAAGCGGCCGCTGAGATCACCGGCTCATACGCACCGGGGTAACCCATGCCGGCCTCGCCTTCGTTGCCGGCTGCGGCGACGATGATGACGCCCTCTCCGATTGCGTAGTCGATCGCGGCCTTCTCGACGGCATCCAGTTGCGATCCGCCCAGGCTCATGTTGATCACCACCGGCGCATTGCCTAACGCGCCGCTGGCCTTGAGGTCGGCGACATACACGATGCCGGCTGCGACTACCGACGACCAGCCGGAGCCGTTCTGGTTCAGCACTTTGACGGGTATGACGGTGGCCAACGGCGCGGTGCCATTGATGGGCACGCCATTGAGGCTGTAGCCCAGGATCGAGCTGGTCACATGAGTGCCGTGCGAGTTCTGGTCGTGTTCCCATTTGTTCGTAGGGTCTGACACGTTGCCTTGTTCACCGCCACCGCCATTGAAGGCCTTGGCGAACTGCGTGGCGATGCGTTCCTGCGGAAAATACCGACGCCACGTATCAAGCAGTCCGGTATCGAGCACCGCGACGTAGACGCCGCTGCCGTTGTAGGAAATGGTGCGCCCCTGCCCCAGATTGGTCACGTCCACAGCATCCTGGTCCCAGGTGCTGATGCCGTTTGCGAAGTGAGTGGCACTGACGGTATCCACGGGTCCGCCGGTGCGTTCGGCATCCGGATTGGCGGCCAGAACGAACGGAAGCGCCCGCACCGCTGGCAGCTGGCTTTCCGTGGTCCGCAACGTAACGGCGCCGATCTCCTCCAGTACGTCGCGCACGGTGCCATGGGCGCCCAACTGCGCCAGTACCGCGGGTGACGGATCAGTGCTAAGCAGCACGTTGACGCCGATCTGGCGCGAAGCGGGGGCGGCTTGCGCAGTAGCGGAAAAAAGACAGGCCAAGGCCAGAACACTCAATGCATTCTTGATCACGGAAACCTCCTCAAATGAACCCGCCGGGCGGGCATGAATAGGATTTTTGCTACGGAGCAAACGCAGTCGAGACGGTCGACCGCTTCCTGTGGCTGCTTCCCTGTGATTTCCCCTAACCGGTGCGTGCGCCCTCCGAGCCGGGAGGATGCGCGCGGGTTTGTTCGTCCCGCGTGATTGGATGGAACACCGCCTAAGGCAAGGCGCCGGTCGATGCGGCACAGCACAAAATGGGCGAGATAATCGCGAATACAGTTGTAGCTGTTCGCCGCGGCACCTGTTTTACCAAACGTGTAGGAGCGACGTAAGTCGCGATGAAGCTTTACCCGTAAAGCTTCATCGCGACTTACGTCGCTCCCACAGGTTTGAAGGGAATCGCGGTAAAGAAAACGGCAGCAGCGGCCAATTCATCAACCGATAATCGCGTGCGGCACGAAGCGCGAGGTGTCCTGGGTGATCAGGGTGGTGTCTTCGCGCATGCCCACACCGCAGGCACGGTCGGCGACGATCCAGCTGCCTACCAGCGGATAGTTGCCATCGAACCGCGGCAGCGGATGATAGGCCTGCACGATCGCCGGCCCGTCGCCATATGGGCCGGCCGTGCCGAAGCGTTCGCCCGCGGCGGTCACCACGTCCACGTTGGCGCCTTCGCGCGAGAACAGTGGCTTGCGCACGAATCCCGAACCCAGCTCAGTGCCTGGGCTCGCCTCGAAGTACGCCTCGAGCAGATTGGGATGACCACGATGGCGTTCCCACAGCAACGGCAGAATGCCCTTGTTGCTCAGAATGGCTTTCCACGGTGGCTCCAGCAGCTGCATCCTGTTGGCGATCAGGCTGGGACCGAATTCCTCTTCCATCATGAATTCGAGCGGATACAGCTTGAAAAGCGTCTGGATCACTTGATCGTCGCGATCGGTGAACCAGCCGTCGGCGCTCAGACCGATGTCCTCCACGGCTACAAGCGCGGTGTCGATGCCTACCTGGCTGGCACAGTCGCGCAGATAAAGCACCGTGGCCTGGTCTTCGACCGACTCGCGTACCGCAGCGAAATGCACGCGCTTGCCGATGCGTTGCTGAAGCGCCAGCGTGGCGAATGTTTCGCACAAGGCTTCCTGCACGCTGTTGTACTGATCGGCACCCGCCGGCAACGCCTTCGCTTCGATCTGCTGTTCCAGCCACAGCCACTGGAAATAAGCAGATTCGTACAAGGATGTAGGCGTGTCGTAGTTCAGTTCGTACAGTTTGGCCGGGCCCTTGCCGTCGTAGGCCAGGTCCAGACGGCCATACAGATGAGGCTCGCCGGTGCGCCAGGATGCCGCTATCCAGTCCCAGTAGCGCTGCGGGATATGCAACGCGGTCAGCAGCTCCTCGCTGCCCACCACCTCATCGACCAGCGCCATCGCCATGTCGTGGAGTTCCTGGCTGGGCTGCTCCAGGTCGTCTTCAATCTGGCGCAGAGTAAAGGCGTAGTAGGCTGACTCGTCCCAGTAAGGTTCGCCATCGATGGTATGAAACTGGAAGCCGAGTTTTTCGGCTTGGTTTTTCCAATCCGGCCGTGGGGTGATAGGAATGCGTTGCAAGGTCAGCCACCAAATCCGCGCGAACCGAACGCGCTACGCGCCGCGGAACTGGAACCGAACCCAGAACGCGACACCGTGATGGCGCGTGCCGGCGTGGCGATGCTGCCGCGCCTGCCGGTCACCGTGCCGGGCTGCCGGCTGACCATATCGCCGTTCGGATTGATGTAACGGCCGCGGTAGTCGCGATACAGGGGCGCGGCGCCGGATACTCCACGCAAGCCGCTGTTGTTGTTGAAGCCACCGCCCAGCATGTAGCCCAGCAAAAAGCCGCCCATCGGTGGGATGTAGCTGGTACGGCCTTCTTCCTGCACCGCTTCGCACCGGCCGAAATCCTGCTCGCACTGCACCACATCATCGAACCGCGGCGCCACACGCTGATGCTCCGCCACGGCCTTGTTGTAAGCCGCTTCGCACTGAGCCGCCTCGACTTGTTGCGTTTGGCAGTCGGCAATCGAATCCAGCACCACACCGGTCGGCTCGCCCGAGCCGCACGCTGCCAGCCCGGCCGGCACGGCGACGGCCATCAACGAGAGTCTGAGGTTGCGGGAACGTTTCATGGTGCGCCCCTTCACAATGTGCCCGTTCATGGTGTGATCGCGGCCGCGTTGATCAGGCCGAGACTGATGGCAATGGCGGCGCTGAAGATGCCGGCGGACATCACGTTCTCGTCGATCTGGTTCGACAGCTTGCCGCTGGCGATGCGTGCGATCAGGAACGCGAGCACCTGCACGATCGCAGCCACCATGCCCCAGATCAGCGCGTCGAGCAGGCTTACCGAATGGCTGATGGCCGAATGGATGGGGAGCGCCAAACCGATCAGGCTACCCGCGAATGCGATCGCGGCGGAGCTATTGCCGGCGCGGATCAGCTTTATTTCGCTGTGCGGCGTCACCAACAGCACGATGGCCGCCGCCACGAACAGGACGGCCACGCCGGCGCCGAAGTAAGTCAGAAAGGCGAGAAAGCTTTCGAGGGTGATGGCCTGCTGCATGGGAATTCCTTGGAATGGACGGTCGGCGCGGATCGATAGATTCTAGCGTTGCACGAGCGCGGGGGGCAGAAAAAGCAAAAGCAAAATTCCTTATTAAACCTAGCGTCGAATCTCTGCTGCGCCTGTTGGGTGGGCTTCCTCATGACGTCATCCCGGCCAAAGCCGGGATGACAGTATTGGGGGTCCGCAAACTGACAGGCAGCTAAGATTCGACGCTAGTCAGGCTATTAACCCAGGCCTTCCCTGCTCACCACTTCAGTGCAGTTAGCAATTAACAGCCATCAGTGAAGTTTCAAGTAATGTCGATGTCGGCCGTGGTCAGGTCCATCCCCACCGAATAGGTGATGCTGAACTCGTTAGGGCCCGAATCCTCGGCGGACACCAGCAGAAATTCCTCGCGCGACAATTCCGGCACGTCGCGGCTGTAGAGCATTGCATAGTGGGTCAGGTCGTCGTCACGGCGCGCGGGCTCATGCCGGTACAGCACTTCGTCGTAGACCATCGCGGGAATGCGCTCGTCGCCAGCAGTGCTGTTGGAAACCCGCCACCAGCGATGGCCGGCATATTCGATGGACGCCGCACCCAGGTGGTCGCTTTCCATCACGAACTTGCGGAACGCGTCCTTGGTGGGCGGGTTCACCGTCTCATGGAATATGAAGCCTTTGATCACATCGACATCGTCGCCCACCGTACTGACCTGCAGGAATGCATCGTCATCCAGGTAGAAGCGATGCAGTGCATAGCCATCACCCAGGTTCACGTGGCCGTAGCACGGCACGCCCTGGTAGCCAGCCGGCAATTCTTCGGTCATCGCGCCGGGCGCGATGCTGTACAACGTGCGATCAAACTGAATGCGTCCACCGATGCGAAGCCCTAGCGGCAAGGCATGCGGCAGCGCATCCGGATGCGGCAAAGCGGCCGATGCGGCATTGGCTGGCGTGCGGCCCAGCAGCTTGTCGAAGAACCTCACTGGTTATTTGCGCTCGCCGAACAACGATTCGGCGGCCAGCAGCTTCTGCTGATCAGGCGTCGTCGCCGACGCATCGACGATCGTCGCCCTCTGCGGACCGCGCAGGCGCTCCAGGATGTTGTCGACATTGGCGGGGTCGTTCACCAGCCCCGCGTTCGCCAGCCGCGCCTGCAAGTCGCCATCGCCGGATTCATGCTCCAGCTGCTGGGCAGCTTCCATCCGCGCGCTCTGCTCTTCCTGGCGCTGCTTGATGCGTTCCAGCGAATCAAGCGCGGTGCCGATCTTGCTGTTGGCGCCGGAGTGGCGCGCGGCCACGGCGGACTGCGCACGCTGCACGGCCTCTGTGGCCTTGACCGTGTTGATCTGCTGCTTGAGCCGGGTGAGTTGTGTTTCGGTGTTGCGGATGGCGGTCTTCAGCGATGCGATGCTGGTGTCCAGCCCTTGCACGTTGGCGGCCTCACTCTGAAGGTCGCGCTCCACGTCGGAGAGCTTCACTGCTACTTCGCGCGCCAGGTTCTCGTCGCCCTTGGCCAGCGCGCCCTGCACATAGCCTTCGTACTCCTTGCGCTTGGCCAGCAGCGCGCTGCCGCGGTTGGCCGACAATTGGCGCTGTGCCATCACCCGGGTCAGCGCTTCCTTCGACTTGGCCAGCTCGGTGGCGCTGTCGCGCATTTCCTGGTCGAGGATGCGGATCGCGTTCTTGTCGACCACGGCCTGGCCGGCTTCCGTGGCCGTGCCGCGGAACAAGGTGAATATCTTGGACAGGATGCTCATGCTTTCACCAAAAAGGGCTTGAGGGATTCGATGGCGTCGATGGCGTTGACGCCCAGCGTGCGGATTTCCAGGACGATCTGCGTCTCGGTGGAATCGGCCGACAACTCGCCGAACACCACATAGACGTCCTGCCCGTCCACCGTACTCAGACCCAGGTTCGACAATGGATTGATGGGGTTCATGCGCAGGCAGGCGTCATTGAAGGCGGCGCGGTCCTGAACCTGCGCGCCCGTGACCAGCGGCGTGGACACGTAGATCTGGTCTTCACTGAGGACCAGGGTGATCTCCAGATCGCCGGCTTCGGCCAGCACCACTTGTAAGGCGTTCTCGGCATCTTCCAGCACGGCTACATTGGCGGCGCCGAAATTTTCGGCCAGCCGCTGCTGCAGTTGTTCAATGGTCCAGTGCGACATGGGTTTCCTTGTCTATACGGAGAAGAGCGGGCGCCGATTATGCGACACCCGGTGTTACAACCGGAAATGGGGCCGGGATGCGGGTTCAACAAGGCGCGTTGCCTGCTCTTTAGAGCACCCGCCTGGCCGATCCGGTTCGGCATCGGACACGGGCGGCTTCTTCCTCGCTTCACACAGAGCCCATTGCATCTTCACTCGCCTGACGGACGCTTGGCTCGGAGTCGGGTGAGCCAAGCGCAACTCCGGCCCAGGCTGCTCGAGCCGGATTGAATCCATAAGTGGAGGCAAGGCAATGATTAAAAATATGGAAAATCGCAGTCCGCGTGGGAGCCTTTGGAGCGTCGCGGTGTGGAGCCTCGCAGCGCTTCTATTGCTGTTGCCCGTGGCGGCGATGCAATTCACCGAAGAAGTCAATTGGGGCCCGGCCGACTTCATCATCTTCGGCGCCATGCTGCTGGCGGCCTGCGGCATTTACGAATTGGCAGCGCGGATGACCGGCAGCCGCGCGTATCGAGCCACCGTCGGGGTAGCGGTCGCGACCGCATTCATCTTGATCTGGATAAATCTGGCGGTAGGCATCATCGGGACCGAAGACAACCCGGCCAATCTGATGTTCGGCGGTGTGATCGCCATAGGGATCATCGGTGCTCTCATCGCCCGCTTCCAGCCGCAGGGCATGGCCCGCGCATTGCTCGCCACCGCAATCGCTCAGGCGTTGGCCGGCGTGATCGGGTCGGTCGCGGGATGGGGCGAAGAAGCCGTGGTACTGCCGATATTCTTCACTGCACTATGGCTCGCGTCGGCCTGGCTGTTTCGAAAGGCGGCACGAAGAGAGCAATTCAGGTAAAGCGCGAAAAGGTTATTGAAACCGCTCGCGCTTGTGTAGAGCCGAGCTTGCTTGGCTAACCGTCTCCGGAGCACGTACGCGAACAGCAGCGGAGCAAGCTCCGCTCTACGACAGGCGGCTATTCGCTATCGCCTGCCGTTGCGACGGCTCCATTGCCACTGACCCGGTGCTATCGCGGGGCGCAGCTCCGCTCTACGACAGGCGGCTATTCGCTATAGGATCCGAGCATCTTGGCTCCGCACCTCGCTTGGACACAATGTTCACGACCTGATTGCGCATCCTAAGCCCTGGCACGCACATAGGGCGACTTCGATGCGAAGCATTGGCGCTATCCACCACCGCTGGGCAGACATAGACGGCGTTCGAACCTTCTATCGGGAATGCGGCCCGGCCGATGCACCGGTTCTTCTGCTCCCGCATGGTTATCCCTGCTCGTCATATCAGTTCAGACGCCTTATGCCGGCTGTTTCCGAGCATTGGCGGACGTTGGCGCCGGATTATCCTGGGTTTGGCTACAGCGAAACCCCGGAGGAATTTCAGTACGACTTCGATGGCTATGGCCGCTTTCTGACCCACTTTGCGGAAGCGCTGGGCATCTCTCGCTATGTGATCTATCTGCACGACTATGGAACCTGGATTGGGTTGCGTTTAGCGATGTCGCGCCCTGATGTCGTCGCGGGTCTGATTATTCAGAACGGCGACCTCTATGAAGATGTGCTCGGCCCCAAGTACGAGACTCTGCGGAAGTTCTGGACCAACTCATCGGAAGAGACGCGCAAGCCCCTCAAGGACGCCATCAACGAGGAAGGCTTCCAGCACGAGTTCGTTGGCGAAGTAGATGCCGAAATAGCGGAAACCGTACCGCCAGATCTCTGGAAGCTACATTGGCCGCTCATGGATACGCCGAAGCGACGCTCCATCGCGCTGGGATTGATGGAACGCTGGAAAGCCAACGCCGATTTGTTTCCCAAGTTCCAAGCCTATCTGCGCGAGCACAAACCGCCCACGCTGATGGTGTGGGGTCCGGAAGATGGCTATATGCCCGCGACTTCCGCCAAGGCTTACTTGCGCGACCTGCCGGAAGCGGAGCTTCACCTGTTGGATGGCGCAGGCCATTGGCTTCTGGAAACGCATTTTGAACAGGCGCTGCCGCTGATCAGGACTTTCTTGGGTCGGGTTCGGGTGCGGGGATGAGATCGGCATTGCGCTTCGCGTAGAGCCGAGCTTGCTCGGCTGCTCTTCGAGCCAGGCGCGCAACGTGGAAAGCACAGAGCAAAAACAGCGGAGCAAGCTCCGCTCTACGTCACCGATTGGCTATATGGCACGACCGTAATGTTGATTGACACCCATCATGGCAGCGGAGTCGGCAAGCATCTTTGTAGGAGCGACGTAAGTCGCGATGAAGCTGTACCGGTACAGCTTCATCGCGACTTACGTCGCTCCTACAAAGAATCAATGGAATCAATCCAGCACATCGATAAAGCTGTTGATCGACAGCCGTCCTCTCAACGGATCGGCCGGCGGGACATGGCCGCCATTGACGCTGCCGCTGTGCAGCGAGTTGCGCCGGTACACGGCCATGCGGTTATAGACGCCGTCGACCCGGCCAATCTGCTCGAACAACGCGGTATCGCCATCGATGTAACCGGCTTCCGGCGCGTCCGTGCCTTGGCTCTCCTGTTCGAGACGAGCGAAATACGTATCGCGCCGTGCCTCGTCAACATATTCGTAGCCGGTACTGCGGTGCCGATAGAAGGCGGTACCGCCCCAGTCGTCGCGGAACAGGTAGTGCACCGTGGCCAGGCCATTACCGGCTACCGAGTCGATATGCGGCACCCGCTGCAGGAACGCCAGCCGTTCCGGTGGTGTCGTCAGCAGCGAGTAGTGGCACATCGGAAACTGGAAGCGACCTGGTTCCATCCCGAAGTGTTCGCGCACGAGCGGCCTCAGCAGCGCATCGAGGAAGTACTCGTACGATGCGGGCGCACGCGTGCGGACGCCTGGGAAATAAGCGCCCTGCACCGAGAAATGACTGCGCGCCGCTTTGTTCACCAGTTTCTCCGGCGCGGCTACCGCGTTGTCGATGACCAGCAGCGGTGCGCCCTCCGCACCGATGGCGAACTTGCTGATGCGCAGCCCGGGATGCCGTTCCAGCAGCATTGTCTAGCCTGCCGGCATGGATCGGCGCAGGTTCCAGACCGAAGGATCGGCAGGGCAGTAGCGCTTGAGGAAGTCCCCGTGCGACGGCATTGCGTTCACCATGCGGTCGATCGGGGCGCGGATGCCCTGGAACAGACGCGTCATGTCCGCATCGCCCAAGCCCCGCGTCAATGGATGATGCTCTCGCGGCATCACGCCCTGCCCCAGCATCACATGGGTCCACGAGTCCAGCCGGAACAGCTCGTCCTCGCCCTGCCAGGCATAGGCGGTGTCGCGGAACACGGCAATGCGCTGGGCCAAGGAATCAGGCAGCTTCATCTCGCGGCAGTCGCGCCACAGCGGTTCGTCGCGCTGATTGAGATGGTAATGCATGATGATGAAGTCGCGCACATGCTCCAGTTCGTCGCGGCTGACATCGTTGTAGCGGTCGACGATCGAATCGTCGATGCCGGCGAAGGGGAACATCTGCACCAGTCGCGTCACCGCGCTCAGGGTCAGGTGGATGCTGGTCGACTCCAGCGGCTCGATGAAGCTGCTGGCCAGGCCAAGCGAAACCACATTCTTGTTCCAGGCCTTGAGCCTGCGGCCGGTGCGGAACGACACCACCCACGGCTCGCGGACCATCGGAGCGTTGTTGTTGGCAGCCTTGAGCTTAGCCGCGGCTTCGTCGTCAGACATGTGCGCACTGGAGAATACCCAGCCGCAACCAACCCGGTGCTGCAGGGCGATGTGCCAGCGCCAGCCCGCTTCATGAGCGATCGCGCGGGTATAGGGCACCGGCTGCTCATCCGTTTCGATCTGCATCGCCACGGCGCGGTTGCACGGCAGCCAGTTGTTCCAGTCCTCGTAGCCCGTCTTGAGGGTCTGCTCGATCAGCAGGCCACGGAAACCGGTGCAGTCGATGAACAGGTCGCCTTCGACGACCTGTCCGTCCTCCAGCACCAGTGCCTGGACGTAGCCGCTCTCCGGGTCCTGTCGCACTTCGCGGATCTTGCCTTCAATGCGGATCAGGCCGCGACCTTCGCACTTGCGGCGCAGGAAGGCGGCGTACAGCGCCGCGTCGAAATGGTAGGCGTAGCTGACGTCGGCGCGCTCCATCGAGGTCGGCGACTGGACCCAGCGCATCGACCACTGCTGGGCGCTGGCGCCGTCCTTGTCGAACAGTGCGAAGCGCTTCGCCCGCGCGGCGACGGTCTCCAGGCAGTAGTCGCCCAATTCGGACTTCATGCCCCGGCGCCGGCTTTCCAGCCAGAACTGGTGGAAGTCGCACGACCAAGTGTTCATGCCGGTAGTGCCGAACGGATGGAAGTAGTGATCGCCTTGATGCTTCCAGTTCTCGAACGAGATCGCCAGCTTGAAGCTGCCGGCTACGGAACTGAGGAACTCGCGCTCGTCTATCTGCAGCAGTTTGTGGAAGGTGCGGATCGTGGGGATGGTCGATTCGCCCACGCCGACCGTGCCGATCTGTTCGGACTCCACCAAGGTGATGTCAAGCAAGTCGCGGAACTGGTGAGTCAACGCGCACGCGGCCACCCAGCCCGCGGTGCCTCCACCGGTGATCACGACTTTGCGGATTTTCTTCTCGCTCATGGTTCCCCTATCTCTCAGCGGTTCAATTTGTTTATCAGCATCGCGCGCAATTGCCGCGCCAGCGTTTCGTCGATCGGGCCCAGCACCTTTCGCGCCTGCGGCGGCAGGTGTTCGCCGGCGCGCTGCGCATCGCCGAACACGTAGTAGTCGAATATCGCTCGCCAAGCCTGTTTTTCACTTTCAGGCCGGTCACGTAGCGACCAAAGCGCATGGTAAAGCGCATGCGTCGGCGCCGGAATGTACGCCGGTGCACCGTTCCACCAATAATTGACCAATACGTTGAACGGCTCCAGCCCCTGCACGTGGTGCCACCACAGGTTGGGGATGAAAATCGCATCGCCTGGTTCCAACACCGCTGTTTGCGCCGCTGCCAAGGCGTCGCGGAAACGCGGGTAACGTTCGAAATCCGGATGGGCGAAATCAACCACGCTGACCACCTGCCCGCCCGGCGTCGGCTCCAGCGGCCCGGGATACAGATTCGCGACCTGCTCCGGCGGAAACACGGTGAAGCGGCGGCTGCCGACAGCGCAACAGGCAATGTTCTCCATCGCATCGTAGTGGCACGAGGCAGTGACCCGATTGCCGATCCAGATGCTCGGCGGCGCGTGGATGTTATGCGCGGCGAAGTCGAAATCGTTCTGCGCGCGGAAGCCCGGCAGGCGCGTGTCGACCAGCAGCGAAGCCACGTAGTATGTCGGCGGTTGTGCATCGCCGGTGTGCTCGGCGATCGCATCGAGCACCTCGCCCAGCGGACTGCGCCGCACCTCGATGTTCAACGCAGTGAAGTCATCGTTGTAGAAGGGCCGTCCGGCGATCTCCGGGCTGCCGTATGAATAGGTCACTGGCTGGCCGTTGTAATGGCGACGCAGATAATTCATTGCCTCGGCCATGCCGCGCTGGCCAGCCTGGACCAGGCCCCAGTCGCGGGCCACGCCACGTAAAACGGTGGGCTGACCGGCGGCGAGCAGTTCTTCCAGCGGCAACGCACCGGGCTGGCAGTCCGTCAACTCACGCACGCTGGCGATTGCGTCGACCATCGTGATCAGGCCGCCGCGGCTTCCTGCAGGCGCAAGCGGCGCTGCTTTTCCGCCATCAGCCGGCGCAGGTTGTGCGTTGATGCGAGGATCAGGTACGCACCCTCAAGGAAACCGCTGCGGTGCAGGCGGTGCAGCGCTTCGGCATCGAGCGCAGCCAGGCGGTCGCGGTCGATGCCGTGCAGTCCGGTGAGGTTGGCGCCGTGTTCTTCGTCGAATTTCAGTTCGATGTTCATTGGCTGGATCAGGCCCAGTTCGTCGAATGCGGCGAAGATAGCCTTGCTGGCTTCCGCGCCATCGCGGATGCCACGCAGCACGGCGGTGATGTGTTCCAGGTAGGGACTGTTGCCACCGTGCGGCAGGAAGACAGCTTGCGAAGCCCCCGCCAGGGCGGCCTCCGCCTCGCTTTCTCCGCTGCGGATACGCGGGTGATCCATGTCGACGTGTATCACCGGCTCACTGCGCAGTTCACCGTCGATATTTTGTTGTTGGAAACCGATCAGGAACGGCCCGCGCGCGACATAGCCGGGCAAGTAGTTCGCGTTCCAGCGGCCATCGTGCAAGAACAGGTTTTCGTTGGACTCGAAACCCAGCAGCGCGACCGCCTGCCAGTCGCCACTGTTGGAATCCTTGCGCAGGAAGATTGGATATTCTCGCTGCAGCTCAGCGAATTCGGTTGGGAAGGCGGGCACCAGGCCGACCTCGTCGCCGTATTCGCGGCCGAAGCGGGTAACGATGCGTAGATCCTTGTGGGTGACGTTGTTCAGCAGTTCGTAGCGGGGCATGTCGACTCTGGGCGCGTGGTGTTCGCAGCGATGTTATGCGCTTTCGGGGCGAAGGCGAAGGCAAAGATTCAACTGGCACGCCCGAAAGAAAAACGGGACCGCTGCTTGCGCAGCGGCCCCGATGCGGCGCCGGCCTGGGAACCGGCGCGGCAGGCTTAGAACGTGTAGCGCAGACCCAGCATGTAGCGCGCCGAGTTGTCGACCAGTCGGACCATCTGGTTCTTGGTTCGGGCATGCCAGCGCGTGTCCTCCCCCGTCAGGTTGATGGCTTCGAACGACACGGAAATATTGTCGTTGAACTTGTATCCGACGCTCAGATCGAACTGGTCATATGCCTCGACGAAGTACGGGTTGCGATTGTTGCCGTTCTGGTTGGCGGCAAGCAGGTACTCGTCGCGCCAGTTCCACGCCAATCGGGCCGACCAACCGTACTTCTCATACATCAGCACGGCGTTGGCGGTGTCGCTCAGGCCCGTCAGCGCGAACTGATCCGAACCCGGATCGCCCGCCCGGTTGATGCCCACATCACCCTGGACGATGGTGTAGTTGGCCAGAACGCCGAAGCCGGTGTCGCCGAAGAAGTACTGACCTCCGATTTCCCAGCCATGCAGTTTGGCGGCACGCTGGTTGAACGGCTTGTTCACGTCGAACATGTACAGCGGGTCGTCGGCTTCGCCGCGGATGTCGAAACGCGACTCCATGTCGATGACCTGCGTGTTGCTGCCGTCGTAGGCCGCCAGTCCGCCGGTCGCGCCGGCATTGCGCAGCATCGCCAGGGCAGTGAACAGCGTGGTGTAGTTTCCTGCGCAGCCTTCTGCCACGTCCTGCCCTGCCGCTGTGACTTGGTCCTGGCAGGCCTGGCTTTCGAGGAACGCCAATGCCGCTTGCGCATCCGGCCCGGAGGTCGGATCGGTGATGCCGTACAGGTTCTCGCGCACAACAGTGTTACCGATGAAGTTCTTGACCTCCTTGTGCCAGTAAGTCACCGAGACATAGCTGGACGGTGCGAAATACCACTCTACGCCCAGATCCAGGTTGTCCGACTCCAACGGCAACAGGCTTGGGTTCTGTGCTTCGCCGGTCGCGCGGAAGGATTCGCCGAACAGGACCGAGCCGCCGGGAGCGCCTGGGTTCGGGCCGGCATACAGGTTTCCGTAGGGTGCGCGGGCAATGGTCTTGCCGTACGACGCACGGGCCTTGATGTCGTCGGTGAAGTCGATGCTGAAGTCCAGGTTCGGCAGCACGTAGCTGTAGCTGGCCTTTTCGCTGAACGGCATCTGTTCCTCAGTACGCTCGATCACGAAGTCGTTGTTGGACATCCAACGGATGGCGCCCGGCACTTGGATGAGCGAGGTCGATTCCACATCGGTCCTCTCATAGCGCACGCCCATGACGGTGTTCGTCGGGAAGCCGGCCAGCGTGCCGTCCTGTTCCCACTGGATGTAGACCGAGTCGGTCTTCTCCTCGATCAGGTTGTTGTTGTCGTACGTCGAATGCACCCTAGAACTGATGCTGTCGCATTCCGGCCAGACCGCTGGCGCGGTGCCGTTGGCGCATGCCTGTTCGGCCCACACGGCCAGCTGGCTGGCGTTGCCGTGCCAAGCGTTACTGCTGGCGGTGTTGAAGTCCTTGAACTGGTCGGTGATGCTCATCTGCCGCAACAGCGCGGTCATGCCCGGCACCTGCCCGGCATCGTCCACCCCCCAGTTACCTAGGGTCATCAGATGGGCGTGACCGTCGACGTTCAACCGCCGCATCGACGACTTCGTCGAAGCGACGCCGAACTGGAAGCGACCGTCGTCGAAAACGAACTCGCCGTCTACGCGGCCTTCCTTGACCTCGCTGTCCTGGCGGGTCGACCAGATGCGCAGGATCTGCGAGCCCAGCTGTTCGGGTGCGAAATCCGGATTGACCACGCCGTTGGTATTGGCCAGCGCGTCGGCGCTGGTCGGGTACAGGGTACGCGCCATGATCGGCAGGCTACTGTTGAACCAGTACTCCTGCGCCCAGTTGTTGTTCACCCTGTCTGGCGCCAGGCCGGCCAGGCTGAAGGCAGTCGAGCTGCCACCGGTGATCGGGTCGTTCGGACGGCTGCGCACCTTGGTGTTGTGCGCGTCGAAGGTCAGCGAGAAACGGTCATTGACGTCCCAGCGGGCGTTCAGACCCAGCGATCCCAGTGTGTACTTCTGCTCGTCGCGCTGCTGCTCGAAGCCGAAGTCCTTGGCGCTGCCGGCGATATCGCGGATGTAGACCGGCGTGGCCACCTGGGTATTTCCATCGAAGGTCACGTGCGAGAGGCTGTTCTGCAGCCACATCGTCTGCTCGCCGCGGTTCTGGGAAATCTCGTTGGTCGAGTAGGTGTAGTCCAGGGTGAAGGCGAACGCGTCGGTTGGCGCGAACTGCACTACCGCCTGGCCGTTCACACGCTCACGCTCGAAATCCTGGAACGCGTAACGCAGGTCGTTGGGCATGCTGTAGAGCTGGCCGATCTGCGGCGCATTCTCTACCACGGCACCCGGACGCAGGCGCGAGTCGGTGCCGGTCCAGCGTGCGACGTTCCAGCCATTCTCCGTTGCCTGCACCGAACCGCCACGGCGCTTCTGGTAGCTGGCGTTGACGCCGATGCCCCAGGTCTTGTCCGCGTTGGCGTAGCTGAAGATGCCGGATATTTCGGGTGTGATGCTGCTGTCGAATATCTGCGAGTCGTCGGAAACAGCCTTGACGCCGGCGTTCGCCACCACCTCGCCACCCGGGAAGTTGAACGGTCGCGCGGTCAGGATGTCGACCGTGGCGCCGATGCCGCCGCTGGGCACACTGGCGCGGCCGGTCTTGTACACCGTGACGCCGTTGACCGCTTCGGCAGCCAACTGTGCGAAGTTGAAGCCGCGGGTACCCGAACCGACGCCGCCGACTTCCAGGCCGCCGCCGGCGAAGCCGTCCGCACCAGGAATCTGACGACCGTTGAGGGTGACCAGGTTGTAGCCAGGGCCGAAGCCGCGCGCGGTCACCTGCGCGCCTTCACCATCGCGGCGCTCGATCGAGATACCGGTGATGCGTTGCAGCGACTCGGCCAGATTGGTGTCGGGGAACTTGCCGATGTCCTCGGCGGAGATCGCATCGACAACGCCCGCCGAGTCGCGCTTGATGTTCATTGCATGGTCAAGGCTGGAGCGTATGCCGGTGACCACGACGGTATCCAGCGTCGTCGCGTCAGACGACGTCGACGCGGGCTGGTTTTGGCTCTGAACAGCAGGCGTGCTTTGAGTCGATGTGTCCTGCGCAAAAGCCGGGTTGATGATCAGCACACCACCCACAAAAGTGAAAATGGCTTTCGACTTGAATTTCATCCGCTTACGACTCATCAGCATGTCCTCAGGTCTGGAATTGAATGGCCGGCGTCATTGCCGGCATATGACGTGGTTTGATACGGCGCGGCTTGGTACACCAACCGGCGTTCAACCGCCGCTGGTGCCAAGGCAATTCTCGGTGTGTGGCAACTGCTCCCTCTCATCTACCCTCCCCTCTCATTCGATCGATAAACAAATCGCCCTCCCCCAGGGCACCCCGCAGGCCGCAGCCCACTCGCTTCCAAAACCGGACGCTTGGACACGCCCGCTACCGCATACCCGGCTCCCGACAGAGTCCCGGCAAATCAAAACTCGTGTGCCTGGCGGCGCTTCCAGCGAACCTCCCAATGGACGACCGTGCCAAAATGTTTGCTTAACTTGGTAGCGCTAACATTAAGTTAATGCAGCCTAATCACGCGTGCCCCAGCTTGTCACCATGCAGTGCAGCAGAAAACGTTCTCACACGTGAAAGGGTCGTGCCAGGCATATTCAGTCCTCAGCCCCGGTGGACTTCATACCACTACCAAGCTCGCGTATGCGCAGGTATTTGCATGTAGTTGCAGTTCGTATTGCGCGTTACTGTTTCACCTGAAAACTTAGGTCGAAAATGCGCTACCAATGCAAGACCAACATTGGAGGATTCGATGAAATCAGTCCGCAGGAAAGGACGCGCGGTCACGATCGACGAAGTGGCTTCGCAGGCTGGCGTATCGCCGATGACGGTTTCACGCGTGGTCAATGGGCAGGGTGTGGTGCGGGACGCGACCAAGGAACGCGTCATGCGCGCCGTGCACGAGCTCGGCTACAGGCCCAACCTGGCCGCCAGTTCGCTTGCTGCGGCGCAGCACACCTGCATAGCGCTGATCTACACCAATCCTAGTTCGACTTATCTTCGCGAGCTGTTGGTCGGCGCGCTCAGCGGTTCCGTGCGCACGGCCGCGCAACTGGTCATCGCCACCTGGGACAACCTGGATGCGTCTGCTCAACGCAATGCCGCGCGCCTGATGGCCAAGAGCGTGGCCGGCGTCATCCTGCCGCCGCCTCTGTGCGAATCAAAGGCAGTCGTCATGGAATTCGTCGATGCGGGTATTCCGGTGGTGTCCATTGCGTCGGGACGCTTCAGCAATGAAGTTTCCTGCGTGCGTATCGACGATTTTCACGCCAGCAAGGAAATCACCTCGCACCTGATTTCCAATGGGCATACGCGCATCGGTTACATCAAAGGCAATCCCAACCAGACGGCCAGTGCGGACCGCTACCAAGGCTTCCAGGCGGCGCTCAATGAAGCTGGTATTTCGCTGGATGAAGCGCTCGTCCAACAGGGTTACTACACCTACCGGTCGGGCTTGGAAGCGACCGAAAAACTGCTGTCGTTGCACCATCCGCCAACCGCCATTTTCGCCAGCAACGACGACATGGCGTCCGCAGTGGTGTCGGTCGCCCATCGGCAAGGCTTGGATGTGCCACGAGACCTGTCCGTCGTCGGCTTCGACAACACTTCCGCCGCCACCATGGTGTGGCCGGAACTCACCACGATTCATCAGCCGATCGCTTCCATGGCCGACACCGCCATCGACATCCTGCTGCGCGCCATTCGCCGCAAAGACGGAAGCACCCAGGTCGTCGTCAACCACGTGGTGCCACATCAACTCGTCACGCGCGATTCCGTGGCGCCGTTGGTGCCAATGAAATCGATCAGACAAGTAGCCCGGGTAAGGCCAAAGGCTGCACCGCGCCCCGATAGGCACTCAGCGCCGCGATGAAGAACGCGCCGCAGCGCGACCAGATGGCAAACAACCGTATCGCGCCCGGAAACGTTTCTCTTCCCCGTAGAGCGCCCCGGATGCGCTTCGCTTATCCGGGCTACCGCGCTACGTCGCTCTTGCAATGACTTGCATGCGCGACTTGTCGGCGCGAACCGCGCTCGGCGGCTGGCCGATAATCCGCTTGAACGCGCGACTGAATGACGCTTCCGAGTCGTAGCCCAACCGATTCGCGACCACGCTGATGCGCATCCCTTCTTGGGCGATCCAACGTCTCGCCTGGAACATTTTCACTTTGGTCACGTACTTGGCGGGGCTCTCACCAAGAATGCGAGTAAAGGCCTCGGCAAAACTCGATCGCGAGGCGCCCATCAGCTCGGCCAGCGCAGGTATCGTCCAATCTTGCTGAGGATCCGCATGGATCGCCGCGATGACCTTGCCGATCTTTGGGCAATGCACTGCGGCGATCCACCCGGTGGAGTCGCTGCAACCGCACTCCACCCAGGCGCGGATGATGCTGGCCGCCAGCACGTCCGCCAGTCGCGCCAAGATGCTGCAGGCACCGATGCGCTTGAGCGAAACTTCGCGCTCCATCGCTTCCAGCAACATGGGTACGGTGGGGTCGCGATTGGCCAGATCGCCGGCGCGCATCACGTCCGGCATCATCACAAGCAATGGATGCAACGGGTCCAGGTTGAAACGCATGGCGCCGCAGAATATGACGCTGTGCGCGGCAGACGCATCGTCGTCGCGAACATCGCCTCGTACCAGGTAGATGTTTTCCGACACAGGAACGCGGCTCAACGTATCGATATCCACCGCCGGCAAGTCGGGGGCGCTGGCCAGAATATGAGAGCTGCCGCGAGGTAGCAGTACGGCGTCGCCGCGCTTCAGATGCATCCAATCGGATGATGGCGTACGCAGCCAGCAGTCTCCTTCGGCAACAAAGTGGAAGCGCGCCTCCTCCTTGGCGGGGAACGCGATCGCCCAGGGCGCACGCATCTGGCAGCGGCCGTACTCCACGCCGTCCAGGCGCAGCCCCAGCAGCACCTGGGTCAGCGTGTCGGCGCCTGAGGGATTCGTGGCGGGCGCCAGCGTCAATTCGGACGAATGAGCAAGCATTTCGGTATATCCGGCATGGAAACGCCGATATCTTACCCCTACTCTACGGGTCCAATTCAACCTTTCCCTATCCCCCATGTCCTCCACTACCTGCCTCGACTGCCCTGCTGCCGGCGCCCTGCCGGCAGCAGCCAAATGGCCCGCCGTGGTCTCGCTCGCGCTGGGCGTGTTCGGGCTGGTGACGGCCGAGTTCCTGCCCGCCAGCTTGCTGACCGCGATGGCCGCCGACCTGTCCATCACCGAAGGTGTCGCCGGCCAGACCGTCACCGCCACCGCCTTGATCGGCGCTATCGCCGCACCATCCATTCCGTTGCTCACGCGGCGCATCAATCGAAAGTACGTGATGGTCCTGCTGACGCTGCTGTTGGTGCTGTCGAATGCGTTGGCGGCCACGGCCGACAGCCTGTGGACGCTACTCGTCGCGCGCGTGTTGCTGGGTGTCGCGCTGGGCGGGTTCTGGTCGATGGCGGCGGCACTGGCGATGCGGCTGGTACCAGAACATCAGTTCCCGCGAGCAATGTCGTTGATCCTGACCGGCGTTTCCGTGGCGACGGTTTGCGCGGCGCCGATAGGTGCATGGATGGGAGAACTATGGGGCTGGCGCAGCGCGTTCATCGCCGCGGGCGCGGTCAGCTTGATCACGCTGGTAAGCCAACTGTTCACGCTGCCGTCGCTGCCTCCCATCGCCAATCCCAACTTGCGCGTGCTGGGTGAACTATTGACCCGCCCCGGCGTCCGCATGGCGCTACTGGCCGTGCTGTTGCTGATCTCCGGTCACTTCGCGGGGTTCACCTACATCCGTCCGCTGATGGAGAACGTCACTCAGCTGTCGGTCGGTGCTATCTCGGCCATTCTGCTTGGCTATGGCATCGGCGGATTCTTCGGCAACTTCGTCGGCGGTTACATCGCCGGACGCAGCGAGCGCTACGCCATCGTATTCGGCGGCACGTTGATCGCGCTGCTGGCCGCCAGTCTGCTGCTGGCCGGCCACTCCGCCATCGTCACGGCAATCGCCATCGTGCTTTGGGGCTTCGCCTTCGGCGCTTTCCCAGTCGGTTTTCAGATCTGGATTGCGCGCGCGGCACCTGATCAGGCCGAAGGTGCTGGCGGATTGCTGGTAGCAGCGTTCCAGGTCGCCATCGCCACCGGTGCCATTGGCGGTGGCCTATTGGTCGACAGCATCGGGGCGCTCGGTGGCCCGATCTTCGCGGTGATCACCATGACGCTGGGCACGTTGCTGGCACTACGGTATGGCCCGCGGCCGGCAACTGCCGACGTTGAAGATGAGCTGGCGCCTGAGCAAGCAAGTAACTGAAGAAAAACATAGGTTGGGCGCAAGCCAACCGAGCGGAAATCGCTGTACTCCATGGCGGCGGGCTTGAGCCCGCCCTATGAGTTACTGCTTTTGCCCCCTTTTTAAAAGGGGGCTACGGGGGATTTGCTTTTGCTTTCAAAAAGAGCAAGTGCAAATCCCCTCAAATACTTTTCAACCGCCGAATGGCGGGTGATCCCCCTTTTACAAAAGGGTGAGGTAAAAATTACCGCTGCGTGCCTTCGTCTATATAGCCATTCGCAAAGGCTTGTTCCGGATTCTCATAGATCGCCATCGCCGTCTTCATACGGCGGAACCCGAATCGACGATAGAAATCCTCCTTACCGGGAACCGAGTAAAGAATGATTTTCCGGTGGCCTTGGGATGCAGCGACTAAACGCTCGATGACATCGCGCCCCAAACCTTTCCCCTGATGCGACGGGTGAACGGCGATGTCGCAGATATAAGAACAATCCACACCATCAGCAACAGCGCGCCCGGCCGCTACCAGCACGCCGTTATCGCGCGCGAAGAACTTGAACATGCTGTTCGTGAATGCGGTTTGCAACCAATCAGGCGATTTGTTGCCGAGGGGGGCAAGCCGATACATCTCGGACAGCTCCGACCAATCAACCGAATCCGTCGAACTGTTCCATTGGATCATGGCTTTTCCCTCATGAAGCTCAACGCCTGACTTTAGGCCTCTAGGATCGAATGGGGCGGTAAAGACTCAAAACCGTCCTTCCCACCAAGCCACCGAACCTGCGTTTTTCCAACAGTGCGCAGATGGGCCTGAGCGGCAACAAACAGCGGATGCTTCAGGTCAGCATTCACCAGAATCCTGCGGCGACCGTCCTCCTCGATACAAAGGAAATGGGCCTCTTCAGGCTCATCGGCGTAACTACGCGCAACAAAACAGATGGAACCGTCGGTGAAACGGTACAGGTCATACTCGTAGTAGTACTCATAGAAGCCGAGCTCATTTAGCTCGCTGGCATCAATCTGACGTGTGCATTCGACCTGCATGAGCGGTGTTTGTCCTTTGAGTTAAGCCAAACCGTCACGCGGCTTGATCGAACTATTGGACCGCGCCTCGCCGCAATAGCGCAAGAAGTCGCTCGGGTAAGACCCGCGGCCGCACCGCGCCCCGGTAGCTCCTCAGCGCCGCGATGAAGAACGCACCGTAGCGCGACGGGACGGCAAACAACCGTAGCGCGCCCGGGAGCGTTTCTCTTCCGCACAAGGCGCCCCCGGATGCGCTTCGCTTATCCGGGCTACGAGGGTTTTCAGTCAATATGGTTTCCGTGACGGCTACGGCTGCACAGCGTATCCCGCGAAACGCCAGGTGCCGTCTTCATCCAGGCGGAACGACACGAGCTCACGCACCGGCGCCTTGCCTGTGGGTTCGGCCAGGAACTCAGCGGAGGCGTACAGACCCGATGGCAATGCTTGGCCGTCGCCGAACTGGCGACGCACCGAAACCCAATTGCGAGTGGCGATTTTGCCCAGGGGTTGGCGGCCCTTGTTTATGCCGGCAACGAACGCATCGCGTGCCACTGACTTCTTGGTGACGGTCGAGGCTTCGTCCCACAACTTGGCCGCCTGCCCCGCATCGATCGCCAGGACGACACGCATGGCGGCATCGCGTATGGCATTGGGTTCGATGGTTCCAGCGGCGGGATTGGCAGTTGTCCGGGCGGTGGTGGGTGGCTGTTGCGCGACTGCGATGCTGGCGTTCAACAGCAGGACAACGCCGATAACGGATAAAACTTTTTTCATTCGGAACACCTATATAGAAATACTAATTGAGTAGCTGGATTTTCCCTTCTCCCTCCGGGGTGAAGGTGGCGCGAAGCGACGGATGAGGGAATGGCAATGACTCTACAGCCAGTTTTTTTACAAACGGATATTCCATTCCCTCATCCGTCGCTTCGCGCCCCGGCCCTGCGTAGCACGCAGGGCATTCAGGCATGCACGACCCGTTGGGTCGTAAGCCGCATGCCTTCATCCCAGAGGGAGAAGGGAAAAACGCGGCCCCATGAGTTCGGGAAGAGCCTATGCCATCGCAACCAAAGCTTCTGGCAACGTCACTCAACCCCCATCACAACCACCTCAACGCGACGGTTAGGCTGCAAGCAGCTCACCAACTCAGCACGTGGCAGCGAATCGGAGCACTGCTTCACCGGTTGCGATTCGCCCACGCCGAGCGCAGTGAGGCCGTCAGCCGCCACGCCATTCTGGATCAGGAACTCGCGCACGGTCTGTGCGCGCCGTTGCGATAACACCTGATTGTTCGCTTCGCTTCCTATCCGGTCGGTATGCCCGATCACCTGGATGACCGTCGCTTTCGAGTTCTCCAGTTTGCCGGCGATGGCCGTCAGCTCGGCGTGGCCTTGTGGCTGGATATCCTTCAGGTCGGAGCCGGCGAAGGCGAACAACGCATCGGCCGAAAGCTGGAAGCGATCGCCTTTAGTGATCTGCACCGTACCCGCATCCGGATCCGGCTTCAGCAGGTCAGCGCATCCCGCAGGCGCCCAATAAAAGGCTTGGCCGTGATAGTCCTTATCGAAGATCACCTTGTACTGACAGGTAATGATCTTGTCGCCCTGGCGGAAATGAAACAGGTAGTCCCACTCGTGGGCGGAGAAGCCCTCGCGAAAATGCGGCCGGCCGATCAGATCGTATAACTGATCCTTGGTGACGCCGGGGCCGATCTGGCGCAGGTTATCCACGTTGGGGAACGTGCCTTCCTTCAGCACGAGGTTATCGGTGGACGGGAAGACCACTTCTTCCACCTTGCCGTCCGGGGTAATGCCGCGGCTCACATGGCGGGTACAGCCCGTCAGCGCGACGCCGGCGACAAGGACGCATAGCGCGAGTGGGATGAGTCGCGCCGCGTTGTTTTTGATGTCCATGTGTTTGTTGCCCCTTGAATGTCGTCTTTGAATATCGGTGGCACGCCGGAGTCCTGGTGCTTGCTTCGAGCGTGAGGACTCCATTGCTCGCTGATCTGCTCTTGCCGGGTAGAAGGTCTGGTTTGCCGTTGTCCCGGCCCAGGCCGGGACCCAGTGCCTTTCGCTTTCAGTGGTTCTAAGTCGCTAGGTCCCGGCCTACGCCGGGACGACGCAGAGGAATTACCATTGGATCCCCGCGCCCACCGAGAAGCCCCAATCGCGCGTGGTGTTGCCGCTGGCTTGCGCCTTGTAGACATAGCGGCCGTTCTCGGTGATGCCCGACAGACCGAAGGCCATGCCGTATTCGCCCTGGTATCCGCCAAAGCCCACTGCGACCATGCTCTTGCCGGGCAGGTACGCCTGCGGCAGACCCGCCATGGCCATCGCCGACGATGTCGCACCGCGATAGCCGCGCTCCAGCGTCCACACGTCATTGTCCAACTGGGCCAAGCGACTGTCGGTGTACTGGTTGGCGCGGGTCACGGCCTGGTCCACACCTGCGTTCAATTGATTGACGTTGACTACGTCGGTGCCGGCGATGCCCGGCGCCACGCCGGTGATGGTGCGACCGCCGACGTTCACTTCGCCGGTCGAACTGCTGTTGCCTACATAGGCACCGTTGTAGTTGTTCTGCGCGCCCACGGTGGTGGCCGAACCGGACCCCAGCGCCACGCTGTTGCCATGAGTCACCGTGGCGCCATTGCCTATCGCCGTGCTGTTATCGGCCGACGCCGTGCTGTTGCCACCTATCGCCGTGCTGTTGTTGCCGGAAGCCACCGCGCCGGAGCCGCCCGCGGTGGAATTGCTGCCACTGGCCGTCGCCACCGTGGTGTTGCCGCCACCCACCTGGAAATTGGGAGTGGAGCCGTTGTTGACGATGTTGGTGATGGAGCTTTCCAGATTGGTAACGCGCCCATCGATCAGGTTGACCGCCCGATTGGTGGCATTCAACTGACTGCCATTGATCGCATCGGTGCTGGTGTCGCTGATCCGTCCCGCCGCGACATTGGTGACGGTACGCTCGGCACCGGTAGCGCCTACGCTGACCGTTCCTGTAGGCGTCGCGCCGGCGAAGTTGTAGGTGGTGCCGGCGATAGTCGCGCTGGCAGTACCCACCGCGGCGGCGGTGGCCGAACCCGCGCCCAGCGCGACGCTGTTGGCGAAGCCCGACGTCGCACCGGTGCCGATGGCAACCGCATTCGTAGCGGTGGCACCGGCGTTGACACCCGATGCGATGGCGCCCGTGGCGGTGGCGCCATCGTTGTTGTAGTTGCCGCCCTGCACGCCACCGTCGTTGACGCTGTAGTAATGCGTTGCGGAAGCATTGACCGCGTTGGTCAGGTTCTCGATAGCCTGGTTGGTAGCGAACAACTGCGAGCCGTTGATCGCATCGGTGGAGCTGTCGGAAATCCTGCCCGCGGCCACATTGGTGATGGTGCGCTCGCTACCCACCCCGCCCACGCTGATCGTGCTGGTGGGCGTAACGCCGGCAAAGTTATAGGTGGTTCCGCCAATCACCACGCTGGGCGTGGCGACCGCCACCGACGTCACCGACCCCGCGCCCAGCGCGACGCTGCCCGGTTCATTGGCAGTGGCGCCTGCGCCCAGCGCCAGCGATTGGATGCCGTTGGACACCGCGTTGGTACCCAGCGCGATGCCATCGGCGAAGCTGACGGTCGAATCCTGGCCAATCGCAATACCGCCCGGCGCCGTCTGCTGCACCAGTGCGCCGTTGCCCATGCCGATGCCGTTGTCGCCATTGACGACGGTGGACGGGCCTATGGCCACGGACTCAGCACCGATCGCCAGCGAATCGTCTGCCGTCGAGTTGGCATGGAAGTACTGGATGGGTGTGACCGCGAATGAACTCAGGCCGTTGCGCAGCTGCCGCAGCGTCACCGCGTCCTGGTCCTCGGTGCCGTCGGCCACGTTGGTGATCTGGCGGTAAGTGGTGCTGGTGCCCACCGACACCGCGCCAAGCAAGGTCTTGTCGGTGGTGTTGTATGGGACTAGCCCGGTTCCGGCGATGATGTTGCCGGTCGCCGGCGCCACCGCGCGGTCGGACAGCGAACCCGCACCCAGCGCCACACCGCCATCGGTGGTCACGCTGGCATTGTTGCCCAGCGCAACGCCCTGCGCTGCGGTGGAACTGGCACCCACGCCCGCCGCCAACGCGTTGATGCCACTGGCGCCGTCGTTGTTGTAGTTGCCGCCCTGCACGCCGTTGTCGTTGACGCTGTAGTAACGTGTCAGGTTGGCCGCCACGGTCTGATTCAACTGGTCCACGTTGACCACATCGGTGCCTGCAACGCCGGCCGCGACATTAGTGATCGTCGTACCACCACCATTGATGCCGACGTTGGTGATGCTGGGGCCGCCGGTGATGGTCAGGCCGGAGTTGTCGATCAGCGTATTGCCAATGGTGATGCTGTTGAAACTGGGGTTGGCCACCACGCCGACCGTCATCGTGCCGGTGCTGTCGTCATAGGCCACCGTGGCGTTGTTGCCTGCCGTCACTGTCAGCGTTTCACTCGGGCCGATATTGCCGCTGTTGGTGCCATCGGTGATGTTCCAACCCGTATTGGCGGCCGTGGCCACCGCTTCGATCGCCTGATTCGTCGCATACAACTGCGAGCCGTTGATCGCATCGGTGGAGGTGCCGGAAATCCTGCCGGCGGCAACATTGGTGATGGTGCGTTCGGTACCGAATGCGCCCACGCTGACCGTGCTGGTCGGCGTAGTGCCGGCAAAGCCGTAGGTCACGCCGTCGATCGTTGTGCTGGCTGTTGCCACTGCAACGTCCGTCACCGAACCAGAACCCAATGCCACGTCGTCCGCGTTGTTGGCGACCGCCGTGTCGCCGAAAGCCACCGCGCCCGCCGCCAGCGCGCTGCTAGTGCTGCCGATCGCCACACTGCCCTGTCCGACCACGGTGTTCTGGAAGCCGATGCCTACCGCGCCCTGTGCCGCGGTGCCAGGCGTGCTGACCCCCTGGCCGCCACCGCCCACCATATTGGTGTTACCCATCGCCACCGAACCATTGCCAGTGGCGGTGTTGTCCATACCCTGGGCTACCGCACCGTTGCCGGTGGCGGTGTTGGGATCGCCGATAGCCACTGCGCCGTCGCCGTTAGCCACGTTGCCGCGGCCGATCGATACCGCGCCACCGGTGGCGGTGCCTGCATTGGCCGTGCTCAGGTTGCCGATGGCGACGTTCACGCCAGTTGCGCCCGTAGTGGCGGCATGACCGATAGCGAGTGAAGAAGCGCTGCCGACCACAGCCTGGTATCCCAGCGCAACCGAATTCGCCAAGGCAATCGTGTTCTGCCCGATGGCGATTGCTCGGCTTCCCGATGCCAAAGCAGGGTTGCCACTCCCGCCTGACGATCCACCGCCACCGATAGCGATGCCCCCGACCGCTGTTGCACTGGCTCCCCCTGCGTTCGATCCCGATCCTATGGCGACGGTATAAGCGTTCCCTGCCGACGTCGAGGATCCGAGCGCTATCGCTCCGATGGAAGACGCATCAGCATCGAAACCAATCGCTGTCGCGTTCGAGCTGAGGGTATGCGCCAAAGCGCCAATGGCAATCGAACCACCGGCAGGCAACACCTGTTGATTGGTAGCGCCATTGCCGATGGCAACGCTGTTTGCCGCCGCCGAAACCGCATTTGGTCCAGCAGCGATCGAGTTCAACCCTGTCGCGCCATCGTTGTTGTAGTTGCCGCCCTGCACGCCGTTGTCGTTGACGCTGAAGTAGTGAATGGCGCTCGATTCAACCTGATTGCTGAGGTTCTCGATGGATTGATTGGTCGCATACAGCTGCGAGCCATTGATCGCATCGGTGGAACTGTCGGAAATCCGGCCGGCGGCCATATTGGTGATGGTGCGTTCGCCACCCACCGTTCCAACGCTGACCGTGCTGGTCGGCGTGGTGCCGGCGAAGTTGTAGGTCACGCCGTCGATGACCGTGCTGGATGTCTGTACCGCCACCGCCGTCACCGAACCAGAACCCAGTGCCACGCTGCCGGGTTCGTTAGCGGTCGAGCCTGCGCCCAGCGCCAACGACTGAATGCCGTTGGAGGTGGCATTGGTGCCTAGCGCGATGCCGTCGGCGAAGCTGACTTCCGAACTCTGGCCAATCGCAATACCGCCCGGCGCCGTCTGCTGCACCAACGCGCCATTGCCCATGCCGATGCCGTTGTCGCCATTGACGATAGTGGTCGGGCCGACGGCGATCGATTCTGCACCGACCGCGAGAGAATCCGCCGCCACCGAATTGGCGTGGAAGTAGCGTGTACCGGTTGCCGTCACCGAGGTGATCGCACCCTGCAGCTGACGAACCGTCACCGCATCCTGGGCCTGGGTACCGTCGGCTACGTTGGTGATCTGGCGGTAGGTGGTGTTGGTGCCCACCGACACCGCGCCCAGCAAGGTCTTGTCGCTGGTGTTGTACGGCACCAGGCCGGTGCCGGCGATGATGTTGCCGGATGCTGGCGCCAGCGCGCGGTCGGACAGCGAACCCGAGCCCAGCGCCACGCCGCCATCGATGGTCACGCTGGCGTTGTTGCCCAACGCCACACCCTGCGCCGCCGTGGAACTGGCGCCCACGCCCGCCGCCAACGCGTTGATGCCGCTGGCGCCGTCGTTGTTGTAGTTGCCGCCCTGCACGCCGTTGTCGTTGACGCTGTAATAGTGCGTTGCCACACCATCCACCAGGTTAGTCACTTGATCCAGGTTGACCGCGTCGGTGCCGTTGACTGCACCTGCTACGTTGGTGATGGTGGTACCGCCCGCATTGATGCCGACATTGGTGATGCTGGGGCCGCCGCTGGTGAAGCTGATGCTGCCGTCGTTGATGACGGTGTCGCCTACGGTGACGCTGTTGAAAGTCGGGTCGGCCACCACGCCCACCGTCATGGTGCCGGTGGCGTCGTTGTAGGCCACCGTGGCGTTGCTGCCGGCCGCCACTGTCAACGTCTCGTTCGGTGCGATGTTGCCGCTGTTGGTGCCATCGGTGATGTTCCAGCCGGCCGTGGCGGTCGTGGCGACGGCTTCGATCGCCTGGTTGGTCGCGTACAACTGCGAACCGTTGATGGCATCGGTCGAGGAACCGGAAATACTGCCGGCGGCAACATTCGTGATGGTGCGTTCGGTACCGAGTGCACCGACGCTCACGGTGGATGTCGGATTGGTACCGGCAAAGTTGTAGGTCACGCCATCGATCACCGTGCTGGGTGTTGCCACGGCAATGCCCGTCACCGAGCCCGAGCCCAACGCTACATCTCGCGCATTGTTGGCCACCGCCGTATCACCGAAAGCGACCGCACCCGCGGCCAGCGCGCGGCTGGTGCTGCCGATCGCGACACTGCCCTGCCCGATCACCTGATTCTGATAGCCGATACCCACCGCGCCCTGCGCCGCGGTACCCGGCGTACTCACCGCTTGGCCACCACCGCCGACCATATTGGTGTTGCCCATCGCGACAGAACCATTGCCGGTGGCGGTGTTGTCCAGGCCCGATGCGATGGCGCCGTTGCCGGTGGCGGTATTGGGATCGCCGATGGCGACCGCGCCGTTGCCGTTGGCGACGTTGCCGGCACCGATCGCGACCGCTCTACCTCCCGTCGCCGTGGACCCGGTGCCGATGGCAACCGCATCAGCCGAATTGGCAATGGCATTCGTGCCCATCGCTATCGCATTGGTGGCGCTGGCATTTGCATTCAAGCCGATCGACGTCGTTGCGTTGCTCGCGACGCCGATACCCGCGTTGGTGCCAATGGCGACATTGTCATTACCACTTACCAGGCTGCCAGCCGCAGCCTGCAGCGTGCCATCGTAAGTGACCGTGCCGTCGCCTACGCCGAAGGCGACGTTCCGCGTGCCGGTGACGCCCGAACCTGCGCCGCGCATTACGCTAGCAATGCCTCCGCCGATGGCGGTGTTCTGCGCGCCGGTGACCAGCGCTCCGGTGGCAACACCCACCGCGATCGAACCGGTATTGGCAGCCGTCGAGCCTGCGCCGGAACCCTGGCCGACTGCAACCGTGCTTGCTCCGATAGCGAGCGCTTGCGCTCCGAGCGCGAGCGAACTGTTCCCTAGCGCCCGGGCGGCGTTGCCGACGGCAGTGGCTGCGTCGCTGGATGCTGTTGCCTGACGACCGCCGGCGAACGCATCGGCACCACTCGCGTTGGATAAGACGCCAATGGCAACCGCATTGACACCAGAAGAGGTCACGTCCTGGCCAATTGCGACGGCACTGCTGGCCAGCGCGCCAGTACCCGCGATGCTTCGGGAACCCAGATAGAGGGAGTTGATGCCGGTGGAATGAGCCTGGAAACCTACCGCGACGGCGTTCTGGGCGGCTGCGTTCGCATTGTGGCCGAAGGAGGCGGCGCTAATTCCACTGGCAGCGGCCGCGTTTCCGACTGCAGTACCGCTATCGGCAGTCGCAGTGGCGGTAGTACCGAGCGCGACGCCGAAACCACCGGTAGAGCGCGCATTGACGCCAATTGCGATGTCGTTGGGCAACGCGGTGTTGGCCTGGACGCCCGCGTTCGCGCCCAGGCCGAATGCGATCGCCTGGTTGCCCCACGCCTTGGATGAGGTACCCATGGCCACGGCACCGGTACCTGTTGCGCTTGCCTGAACGCCGATGGCGACGGTGTTGCCGACGGTAGCGGCCACATCCGTTCCGATTGCGATGGAACCCCCACCTAGCGCACCTGTCCCAGGAGCGGTGCGCGGACCCAGGTAAACGGCATTAACCCCAGAGGCGATGGCCTGATAGCCGATAGCGGTGGCATTCAGCGCCGTACTTTGGGCGTTATAACCTACAGCAGTGCCTCCGCCTGTCGTCGCTTGAGACAGTAAACCCGCGCACATCGTGCTGCCGCTGTAGTTGTTGTACGGCGCCGCTGCACAGCTCACCTGTGCTTGCGCCATCGACGCCCACCCCAATCCGCCCATCGCCAACAGCACGGCGGTAACTCCGGCGCGCAACGTTACCCCCGGACGTGACGCCTTCCGTCCGCCACCCGATGTCTTGCCTCCAAGCGAGGCCAGCTCCGAAGCGACCACCAGCTGATTGAGCGAACGGTTCCATACCACGCTGTAGATTTTGTTCATTACCTATTCCTTAGTGGCAAACGAATGCGGTGGTCCGCAGACAAGACGATGTGGCGTTGCTTATGCGTTCGCGCTGGCAGCCATGGCCGATGCAGCGCGCGCATTCGCCAGCTCCGGCTATGGGAACTGCGCGTGACATCCAGATGCTCAAGGCGTCGCGCTGCCGCGGGATCGGGTTCGATCCGCTGCGATAAAGGGGAGCGCTTGGCCCAGAGAATGTCCTGCGCTGACGCGGCGGCGGATCGAAGGCTGCCGTCGACGCACGCACGGTGACGCTCAGTTTGGAGCGCCAACCGGTGACTTGTTCCAGTGCCGCGCCTTTGTAATGCGACTGTCATCCACGCGGGCCCGCGATCCGACCGCTGAGCTATGGGGATCGAGCAGGACCCAAGGTCGGAAGCTGTGGCAGCGGCTATCGACCCCCGCATGCACGTGGCCGTGCAACCGCAGCTCGTCGAAGTGACCGCATTATTGATAGGCACCGACGGATTTCCGGCACCGAAGACGTTGGTAGCTTCCATGTTCCCCCTGTCGAACTTCATATCCGCTATCGCATATGAAATCGCCCGTGCATTTCTATCCGCTGAGAATAAAAATTACTGTGACTCGAATTGCATTTGTCTACTTAGAATATTTTAGATATCACTTGCGTGCGATTCGCGTGCATCGATTCAACACGATTGTGCATGCGTGCAGCACGCGATGCATGTTCAGAGTAATGAGAGAAAACTGAGAGTTTTCTGCGAGCGTGCTTACAACTCATCTAGTACGTTGGACATGCACCGATCAGTAAATACATTTACCAATACGATTTACGATATCCCTTGCACGATGCTGGTGCGTAAAGAGCCAGTTTTTCTGTTCTCGATCTACGGCACATCGAACGTCAGACTTTAGTCGAGTGCCATCAGCGACCATCGCATACGTTCCTTGCAATGCACCCCGGATGCGCTTCGCTTATCCGGGCTACGCTGGCTCCGGCGCGAGCAAGTAGCCCGGGTAAGGCCAAAGGCCGCACCGCGCCTCGATAGCCATTCGGTCCGCACGATCAAGAACGCGCCGCAGCGCGCCCAGAGGGCGAACAAACGAGTGCTTCGCCTCTACCGTGACCTCATAAGAAGAGCTCGCGGCCAGAGGCCGCTCCTACAACGGCAACAGCAAGCTTCTGTAGGAGCGCCGTCCCCGGCGCGAGCTCTTGCTTCGGAGAGCAAGCAAGTAGTAAGCAGCCCGGGTAAGGCCGGAGGGTGCACCCAGGGATGTGCGAGTTCCGTGCAAAGCCCCCCGGATGCGCTTCGCTTATCCAGGCTACCTATCTCCCGGCTTCCCCGCAGTGCGTCATTGCAATTGCGATATAGCAAGTAGCCCGGGTAAGGCCAAAGGCCGCACCCGGGGAACGCACAGGTTCCGTGTAACGCCCTCCGGATGCGCTTCGCTTATCCGGGCTACGTCCGTTGCAGGATCAAATGAGTGTTGTTGATACCGGTTTCTCGATTCCAGCTTCCTGCTCCCGTCACCGGTGTTCCGGCTTCCCCGCAGTGCGTCATTGCAATTGCGATATAGCTCGCCCGATTTAAATGATTGGTGCGGCGCTCCCTGCCCTGCCTATTCTTTGGGAGCCGCACCGCAGCGATTTCCGGCGAAGCGTCTGCGCGACGGCTGGGTTAATGCCAGTCGATGCGGTGGCGCATACATGGTTGTCATCCGACGTAGAGAGAAGAACCCAGAATGGCAGGACCTGCAGGACCGGCGACCCGGACTTCCGCGCAAGCGCCGCATGTCGGCAGCTCGCCTTCCTACCGCGCCGCATTGACGCTGCTGGCCTCACTGTTCTTCATGTGGGGCTTCATCACGGTCATCAACAACACGTTGCTGCCGCATCTACGCAGCGTCTTCAGCCTGACATATACCCAGGCAACATTGATCGAGTCGGTGTGGTTCATTGCCTACTTCTTTGCTTCATTGCCGTCGGCCAAACTGATAGAGCGAGTCGGCTACCAGCGTGCGCTGGTTATCGGGCTGGTCATCATGGCGGTCGGCGCGCTGGGCATGATCCCGGCCGCGCGCTTGCCGTCTTACGGCATTACGCTGACCTCATTGTTCGTGATCGCCAGCGGTATTACCTTGCTGCAGGTCGCCGCCAATCCTTACGTCGCCGTCATCGGTCCACCGGAGACGGCATCTTCGCGGCTCAACCTGGTGCAGGCGTTCAATTCGGTCGGCACCACGCTGGCGCCACTGTTCGGCGGCTACCTGATTCTCGGGCGCTCGGCATCGGGCACCACCAAGGGCGAGGTAGTGCTGACGCAGGCCGAGCGCTTGGCCGATGCGCAGTCGGTGCAACTGCCGTATCTGATCGTCGCGATAACGCTGGTGCTGCTGGCAGTGGTGATCGCCCGTTTCAAGCTACCCGCGCTCGGCCAGGCAACCCAACGCGCCACGCGCGAAGAGCGCTCCCTGCATTCGCTATGGCGCCACCGCAATCTGGTGCTCGGCATCCCGGCGATCTTCATCTACCTGATCGCCGAAATCGGCGTGTCGAACCTGTTCATCAACTTCGTTTCGCAACCGCACATCGGCAACCTTACCCACGCGGAGGCATCCAATTATCTGTTCCTGCTGTGGGGCGGAATGATGGTGGGCCGGTTCGCCGGCAGCCTGCTGATGCGCCGGATAGCACCCGAAACCGTGCTGGCCATATTCTCGATCGGTGCGTTCGTGGTGATGCTGCTGACGGTATTCACTACCGGTGCTGTGGCGATGTGGTCGTTGATCGCGGTGGGACTGTTCCACTCGATCATGTTCCCCACCATTTTCACACTGGGCATCAAAGGCCTGGGGCCGCTCACCGAAGAAGGCTCCGGCCTGCTGGTGATGGCCATCGCCGGCGGCGCGCTGGTCGTTGTGCAAGGCTGGTTGGCCGACCGTTATGGATTGCAGCAGGCGTTCCTGCTCACCGCGGTTTGCGAGCTGTATGTTTTGTTCTATGCGCTTTGGGGCGCTAGGACTTCGCCTGTTGTGGCGACGGTGAGCGAATAGCCTCTACCAGCGGTGCGCATGCACAGGCACAGGCGACGCATGTATATGTAGGAGCGCCGTCCCGGCGCGAGCTCTTGCTTCTATCGGGACCTGACAGAAAAGAGCTCGCGGCGAGACGCCGCTCCTACCTTGCCTCTTCTATCTGTCGTTGGGTCACATCAAACCCGCGAAAAAACCAACGTCGCGTTGTTGCCACCGAATCCGAAACTATTCGACATCACCGTATTCACCGACGCATCCCGGCTGGCCCGCAGTATCGGATAGTCCGCCGCACGTTCATCCAATTCACTGATATGCGCCGACCCGGCCAGAAAACCATCGCGCATCATCAGCAGGCAATAGATCGCCTCATGCACGCTGGCCGCGCCCAACGAATGCCCCGATAGCGCTTTGGTCGATGAGATCGGTGGAATGTCGTTGCCGAAGACAGCGCGCACGGCATCCAGTTCCGTCACATCGCCCAGCGGCGTTGCCGTGGCGTGGGTGTTCAGATAATCGATGGAAGCCGACACACCGTCCATCGCCATCTGCATGCAGCGCACGGCGCCTTCGCCGGACGGCGCAACCATTTCAGCGCCATCGGACGTGACGCCGTAGCCGACGAGCTCCGCATAGATGCGTGCACCGCGCGCCTGAGCGTGCTCAAGGTCCTCCAGCACCACCATGCCGCCGCCGCCCGCGATAACAAAGCCATCGCGGTTCGCGTCGTACGGACGAGAAGCGATCTCGGGCGTTTCGTTAGCACCGGTGGAAAGCGCACCCATCGCGTCGAACTGACAGGTCATGCCCCAATGCACTTCTTCACCGCCGCCGGCCAGCACGATGTCCTGCCGACCGGAACGAATGAGATCCGCACCGGCACCGATGCAATGCGCCGAAGTCGCACACGCCGCCGACAGCGAATAGCTCACGCCCTTGATGGAGAACGCGGTCGCCAACGTCGCCGATACGGTCGAGCACATGGTTCGCGGCACCATATACGGACCGACCTTGCGCACACCACGCGCGCGCATAAGATCGGCTGTTTCGATCTGCCATTCCGGAGATCCGCCACCGGAACCGGCAATCACGCCGGTGCGGACATGGCTCACCTGCTCCGGCGACAAACCCGCATCGGCAATCGCATCACGCGTGGCGACATACGCGTATGCCGCGGCATCGCCCATGAAACGCTTTTGCTTGCGGTCGATTTCCGCTTCCAGATCAATGTTCGGAATCCCCGCCACCTGGCTGCGCAAGCCCATCTCGGCATAGTCGGGTTGGAACGTGATGCCAGAACGCCCCTCCCGCAATGATGTGGAGACGCTGTCCAGATCGTTGCCCAGGCACGACACGATGCCCATTCCTGTAATCGCTACGCGACGCATCTCAGAATCCTTCGGTCGAAGAGAACAGACCCACGCGCAGATCCTTGGCGGTATAGATTTCGCGGCCATCCACCAAGGTGCGCCCGTCGGCCAGCACCAGCGTCATCTTGCCGCGCACCACGCGACGCACGTCGATCTCGTAACGAACCACCTTGGCATTGGGCAGCACTTGTCCAACGAATTTCACTTCGCCAACGCCTAGTGCACGTCCGCGCCCGGTTCCACCCAGCCATGGCAGATAGAAGCCGGCCAACTGCCACATGGCATCCAGTCCCAGGCAGCCTGGCATTACGGGGTCGCCTTCGAAGTGGCAGGCAAAGAACCAGAGTGAAGGATCGATGTCGAGTTCAGCGTGGATGGCGCCCTTTCCGTAGTTTCCGCCCTCTTCCGAGATGTGCGTGATGCGGTCGAACATCAGCATGGGCGGTGCCGGCAACCGCGCGTTGCCGGGGCCGAACATCTCGCCGCGAGCGCAACTCAACAATTGCTCACGATCGAGCGACGAAGGTTTTGTCATCAAGGGATCACCAATAAGGAAGCGGCCGATAGGAAAGCGCCACAGTGGCGACGCAAACGCTACTTTACCTTGATCTACATCAAACCGTTTTCCATACGCGTGCGTAGGTGCGGTGATTCGTTCGAATATCCATGCCTGCGTTGCACTGATTGTGGCGCCCTACTCCATTCGCATTACATGAAAGTGTCAGAACTTTCATGCGGCACTGCAGCGAAGCTGCAACGCTCGATTTACCAGAAGCGGTTACCGGTGCTCTGCATACCATGCCGCAGCACCGATCACGCCCAGCTGCCCATGATCGACGCGCCACACAGACACTTGCTGCAGTGCAGCCGATAATGCGCCCTTGCGGAGATAGCGCTGCTGGAAGCGGCCGTCGTGAAGAAATTCCGTGATGTGGCTGGTGATGCCGCCGGACAAGTAAACAGCCTTCGCACCGAATGCAATGGCAAGATCTCCCACCAGGCTGCCCAGCCATTCGCAGAATACGTGCAGGCTCTCTTCCGCGATGGGATCTTGCCCGGACTGTGCCGCTTCGATCAGTTGCTGTGGCATCCCCCACTGTGGCGACGCACCGCGCAGTTCGCACAGGCACCCGTACAAGTTGACCAAGCCCGGGCCGGACAGTACGCGCTCGTTGTCCACGTGCCCGTAGCGGCGCATCAGTAAGCGCACCACGTCCAATTCCAGTTCGTTGCCCGCGGCCAACGCGGAATGTCCGATCTCGCTGGACAAAACCGCCGTGTGCTCGCCTCCCAGCCTCAGTGCCGCACCCAGTCCGGTACCTGGCCCCAATATCAGCGCCGGCCATCCCGCCAGTGGATCGCCAGAGCCCGCCAAACGATTCATTTTCCGCGGATCCGCATGCGGAATGGCGTAGGCCATCGCTTGGAAATCGTTGATCAGCTGCAAGTGTTCCAGACCGGATTCCGCCGTTGTGCTGGCCACCGAAACCTGCCACGGCAGATTGGTATTCAGAAGATGATCGCCTTCCAACAATCCTGCTATCGCGACTACCGCGCTGCTGGGGCTGGGCGCGTCGAGATCAGGTGCGGTTTCGGCGGAGAACTCGCTCAGGATCGATGCCAGGCTGGGATATTCGGCGCATGCGTATTTCTGGAAGTTGCGAACGACCGGCGCTTCCCCGGGAATCAACGTCACCCACGCCAAGCGTGCGAATGTGCCCCCAACATCAGCCGCCAGGACCGTGCTTGCTTCGGTCGCATCCGAGGCATTTTTCACACCCACCGGATGAGCGGAGGCGACAGCGGTCGAATTCTTCATTTCGTCACTCGGTGGGTAAATCACACTGACCGTAAAGCATGGGGCATGAGGCAAGCGTTTGAAAGGTGCGATCTGGCCGGCTAAGTACCGACGATGGGCAGTAGCGAGACTGGACGCAACGGCTGTGGCGTGGCGAAAGGATCGCGATTGGATTGGTATCGTTGCCACAGGTTGTCCGCGATGTTCTGGGCCGCCGCATTGGCTTCGCGGCGCATCGCGGGGTTGCCGCATTCGGCTGTGGTCTGCATAAACAGGTCCAGCCAACGCAGAAACAATTCCGCCGACAACCCCGGTATGGCCATGTGCTTGGGCACCGGCGCTCCGCGGAAGCGTCGCGTACCGCGCAGTACGGCCGACCAGAAATCCGTCAGTTGCGCCAGGTGTGTGGGCCAGTCGTGGACACGCGCGTCGAAGATCGGCCCGAGCTGCTCATCCTGGCGCACGCGCGCATAGAAGTCGTTCACCAGGCGTGAAACCTCTTCTTCGGTGCACAGTGCCGGACCGGGACCGGATGTGGGGGTTGTGGACATGGGCTGATTTGGACTTGGGGGCGGCGTATTGTCGCATTCACCTGAGGATTGGCGTCGCGAGGTGCCCTCCCCCTTAGGAAGAGCATGCCCTTCCCTTCTCCCCTTGGGGTGAAGACATGCGGCTTACGAGCCATTGGCTCGTGCATGCCTGAACGCTCTGCGCGCTGCGCAGAGCTGGGGCGCGCAGCGACGGATGAGGGAATGAGAGGACCGTTTGTAGCGAAGTCAGATGGCAAGTCACTGCCATTCCCTCATCCGCCCTCCGGGCACCTTCTCCCAGCGGGAGAAGGGAAAACCACGCTCCCACGAAAGAAGAAAAGATAAGCCGCCAGCAACCAAACCCTAGTCCAACTCCAGGGTTTTCCACCCATCATTCAGCCGCCAAATGCATATTTCAGCGGCCCGCGAGTTAAAGTATGCGCACCATGTCGTCGCTTCCCGCCATTCTTCTACGCGTGCTGCTCAGCGTTGTCCTGATCTTCAACGGATCGGGCTACGCGTACGCGGCTACGCAGATGCATTTGGCCGGCGCATCGGTCGCCAGCGACACTGTCGACCACAACACGGCCGCGCACGATGCGCCGCCCTGTCATGGCGCCATGGGCGACATGACTGACCAAGACCCTGTTCCGCTGAAGGACAGCATTGCCGGCCACGATGGCCATGGCGATTCCAACTGCTGCCAGACCGACCAGTGCGACTGCGTCTGCGCCCAGCATGTTCCTGCCACCAGCCTGGCGTTCTGGCTACGCTCGCCGATGCTGGTGCGAAGCCACGTTCCGGCCTATCGCCCGGCCCAGCACCTGTCTCCCGCTTTGTTGCACCTGCAGCGACCTCCCATCGGCTAAGCCTGTTGGCCGCTTCTTGGCGGCTTTCTTACGTGTGTGCGCTGGAATCCGCGTCGCGGGCTCCAGTGCCGGTCAATCCGCGCTCTTGCGCGACATGGCCGAAAACCCCCACAGGCAATCATGGAGTCAACAATGTCTTCCGATCCTTTCGGCTTTGGACCCGATCCGGCGTTCAAGCCTTCGCGCCGGCAATTTGTCACCGGCTTGGCTATTGGCGGCGTGGCCGCGGGCCTGGGCCTTGCGCGCGCGCCGGCTTTCGCCGCCAACGCCGCCACCCTTCCCGTGCAGACACTCACCGGCACGGAATTCGATCTTGCAGTCGGCAGCTCGCTGGTCGATTTCACCGGCCGGGTGCGCCCGGCGATCACCGTCAACGGCAGCCTGCCCGCGCCTATCCTGCGCTGGCGCGAGGGCGATACCGTTACCGTGCGCGTGGCGAATCGTCTGCGCGACGTCGATGGTTCCATCCACTGGCACGGCATCCTGCTACCAGCCAACATGGACGGCGTGCCGGGCTTGAGCTTCAACGGCATTCCGCCGGGCCAGACCTATCAGTACAAGTTCGAAGTGAAGCAATCAGGTACCTACTGGTACCACAGCCATTCGCTGTTCCAGGAGCAAGCCGGGCTCTATGGCGCGCTGGTCATCGATCCGCGCGAACCGCCACCGTATCGCCATGACCGCGAACACGTGGTGCTGCTGTCGGACTGGACCGACATGGACCCGGCCGCGCTGTTTCGGCGCATGAAGAAAATGCCCGAGTACGACAACTACTACAAACGCACCGTAGGCGATTTCGTGCGTGATGTGCGTCGTGATGGACTCAGTGAAACGCTGAGCGACCGCGGCATGTGGGGGCGCATGCGAATGACGCCCACCGACATTTCCGACATCAACGCGCACACCTATACCTATCTGATGAACGGCACCGCGCCGTCCGGCAATTGGACCGGGCTATTCCGCCCCGGCGAAAAGGTGCTGCTGCGTTTCATCAACGGTTCGTCGATGAGTTATTTCGATGTACGCATTCCCGGTCTGAAGATGACCGTGGTGGCGGCTGATGGCCAATACATCCATCCGGTGACCGTGGACGAGTTCCGCATCGCGGTGGCGGAAACCTTCGACGTCATTGTCGAGCCCAGCGGACAGGATGCTTTCACGCTGTTCGCGCAGGACATGGGCCGCACCGGTTATGCACGCGGCACCTTGGCGGTAAGGCAGGGCTTGGAAGCGCCCATACCCGCGCGCGATCCGCGCCCGCTGCTGACCATGAGCGATATGGGCCATGACATGGGCGGCGGCGCGCATGCAGGTGGACATAAAGGCATGGAAGGCAGTTGCGGCGCCAACATGGCCGAAGGCAGTTGCGGCGCAAGCATGAGCAGCAAGAGCGGCGGCCACGGTGCGCACGGCGGTGGCGGCGGTGCTGCCGCGCCGGTGCATCCGGCCAGCGAAACCGGCAACCCGCTGATCGACATGCAGTCGGGGGCCAGCGACCCGAAACTCTCCGACCCCGGTATCGGTCTGCGCGATAACGGCCGCAAGGTGCTGACCTATGGCGACATGAAAAGCCTGTTCTCCGACCCCGACGGTCGCGAGCCCAGCCGCACCGTGGAACTGCACCTGACCGGGCATATGGAGAAGTTCGCCTGGTCCTTCGACGGCATTCCCTTTGCCGGCGCCGAGCCATTGCGACTGAACTACGGCGAGCGCATGCGCATCGTGCTGGTCAACGACACCATGATGCAGCACCCCATACATCTGCATGGCATGTGGAGTGATCTCGAAGACGAGAATGGCGAGTTCCATCTGCGCAAACACACCATCGACATGCCGCCGGGCACTCGCCGCAGCTACCGCGTACGCGCGGATGCGTTGGGTCGCTGGGCCTATCACTGCCACCTGCTCTACCACATGGAAGCCGGCATGATGCGGGAAGTGAGGGTGGAGGAATGAACATGTCCATTCGGATCTCCCTCAAGCTGTTGACCGCCGCGCTCGCCTTGGCAATTCACGGCAATGCGTTGGCGCAGCATGACCATTCGCAGCACCAGGCCGCGACGCCGGAGCCGGCAGAACAACCCACGCCCACCGACCACACGCAACACGGCACACAGACCAAGGAATCGCCTCCCGTCGAGCCGGTCGATCATTCCAAGATGGACCATTCCAAGATGGATCATTCCGGCATGGACGACAAAGACGCAGACCACAGTGGCATGGATCATTCGCAGATGGGGCACGGGCAACCAGCCGAGAGCAAGCCTACGGTCGATCACGCGGCGATGGGCCATGGCAGCGGCGTGACGCAGCAGCCCATTGAACCGATTCCCGAAATCACCGATGCCGACCGCGCCGCTGCTTTTGCACCGGTCAATCACGATGCGATGGAACACGCATCCAGCATCAACTCCATGGTGCTGTTCAATCGTCTGGAAACCTGGGATGCCGATCATGGCAACGGCCAAGCCTGGGAAGGCAGCGCGTGGATCGGTAGCGATTTGAATCGCCTGTGGCTGCGCAGCGAAGGCGAACGCGAAGACAGGCGAACCGAAGCTTCCGATCTTGAAGTGCTGTATGGCCGCAGTGTTTCTCCCTGGTGGGATGTGGTGGCGGGCGTGAAACATGAGTTCCGCCCCGGCGACTCGCGCAGCTGGGCGGCGTTCGGCGTGCAAGGGCTGGCGCCATACAAGTTCGAAGTTCAAGCGACCGCTTACGTGGGCGAATCGGGACAGATCGCTGCCACCGTTGAAGTGGAGTACGAACTATTGCTGACCAACCGGCTGATCCTGCAACCGCTGGTCGAAGCGCGCCTATCGGCGAAGGACGAACCGGAGTACGGCAACGGATCGGGCTTGAACACTATCGAGGCCGGCCTCCGGCTGCGCTACGAAATCAACCGCCGCTTCGCGCCGTACGTGGGCGTCGTGCACGAACGCGCCTTCGGAGACACCGCCGATTACCACCGTGCCGCGGGCGAAGACGTGCGCGATACGCGCGTGATCGCCGGCTTACGCATCTGGTTCTGACGGAGGACTTCGCGATGTCATCAACCAAACGCAGAACATTGCTCGTGCTATTCGGCCTGGTAGTCGTCGTCGTGGTGGCGACTTCGGGTTTCGTCTGGTCGGGTGCTTATGATGTCGGCGCGGATGCACCGCACACGCGCCCGGTCTATGCACTTCTCGAAACCGTCCGCGATCGCTCCATCAAGACACGCGCCGCTTCACTCCAGGTTCCGGACCTGAGCGATCCGACACGTGTCGTTCAAGGCTCCGGCAACTACCAGGCCATGTGCGCGGGCTGCCATCTGGCCCCGGGCATGGCGGCGACCGAGCTCAGCCAGGGCCTCTACCCTGCCCCGCCCGATTTGACCAAGATGGCGACCTCGCCAGCGGAAGCGTTCTGGGCGATCAAGCACGGCATTAAATCGTCCGGCATGCCCGCCTGGGGCAAGAGCATGCAGGACGAATACATCTGGAATCTTGCCGCGTTTCTGCAGGAACTACCTGAGTTGAATCCTGAGCAATACAAGGCAATGGTGGCGCAGAGTGGCGGGCATTCGCATGGCGGTGGCGAAGCGATGCCGGAATCCAAAGGCATGGGTAGCGACGCGGGTCATCATGGTGACCAGAAGCCCGCTACTCATCCACACACCGACTCGGCACCGCATTCGCATGAGGAAGCAAAAACAGATTCCGGTTCGCAACCGGAAAAGAAAGATACTTCGTCGGCACCTCATGATGACCATGCCGATGATGGGCATCAGCATTAGTTCCCAATGAAACTCTCCGTCGTCATCCCGATGGCCGAGGCCCAGTGCCTTGCACTCCGGATGGTCAAAGTCGCAGGGTCCCGGCCTTCGCCGGGATGACGACGGTTTTCTGTACGAACAAACCTTCGGTACCAAGCCGTTTTTCTAACCATATCGAATTGCAGTCAAGTGAAAAGGAATCTCCTATGTTTCCCTCAGTAATCGCTCGTTCCACCGCCATCGCCACAATCGCGATCTTGCTATCCGCTTGCGGCGCTGCTCAAAACTCCGCGATGGATATTGCGAAGACCACCAGCGGAACTCTGCCGCTGGCCTCTGCGCAAGCAGCATCGACCGCACCGGCAAAGCCTTCCACTTCGCATTCATCCTCAACCAAGACGCTGCCCAAGGTGCTCGTGCATAAAAGCGAAAGCTGCGGCTGCTGCGGAGCGTGGGCAGATCACTTGCGAAGTGCCGGCTTCACAGTGGAAGTCCGCAATTCCGACGATCTGCAGCCGGTGAAGCAGCGCCTGGGAATCACCCCGAGCATGATGTCCTGCCACACCGCGGAAGTCGGCGGCTACTTTGTGGAAGGCCACGTGCCCGCGGCAGACATCAAGCGCTTGCTGGCGGAGAAACCTGACGTGAAGGGTTTGGTGCTGCCCGGCATGCCGCTGGGTTCACCTGGCATGGAAGTTCCGGATGGGCGGGTGCAGCCGTACGTGGTATCTGCCGTCGACAAGCAAGGCCAGTTGAGCGACTACGCACATCACGGGCATTGAGCCGAAACCCTGTAGGAGCGCCGTCCCGGCGCGAGCTCTTTCCTTCAGATCGCGATAGGAGCGAAGAGCTCGCGGCGAGACGCCGCTCCGCGCCCCGATAGCCACTCAATGAACACGGTCAAGAACGCGCCGCAGCGCGTCCAGACGGCGAACAGTAGGTTTCAATGGCTCTTCAGACCTGACAGAAAGAGCTCGCGGCGGGGCGCCGCTCCGCGCCCCGATAGCCACTCAATGAACACGGTCAAGAACGCGCCGCAGCGCGTCTAGATGGCGAACAGCAGGCTTCATTGGCTCTTCGGACCTGACGGAAGAGCTCGCGGCGGGACGCCGCTCCGCGCCCCGATAGCCACTCAATGAACACGGTCAAGAACGCGCCGCAGCGCGCCTAGATGGCGAACAGCAGGCTTCATTGGCTCTTCGGACCTGACAGGAAGAGCTCGCGGCGGGACGCCGCTCCTACAAAAGCGAAGCCACGCCTGAAAACGGCGCTGCTATATCTTAAAATCATCAAACGCAATCCGTTCTTCCGCCACGCCCAGCCTTTGCAACAGTTGCCGGGTGGCCGACAACATCGCCGGCGGTCCGCAAAGGTAGAAGTCGCAGGCATGCAGATCGGGATGGTCGCGAAGCAGCTTCTCGTGCGCGATTTCGTGCACTAGCCCCTTCAATAGCCCTGCGCCGCATTCGGCCTCTTCCGACAGCACCAAGTGCCAGCTGAAATTCGGATAGCGGCGAGCCAGCTCTGTCATTTCTTCCACGTAGGGCGCTTCACGCAGGTGGCGTGCGCCGTACCAGAAATGAATGCGTTCACTGGCGCCCGCATCCAGACAGGCATGCACCATCGCGCGTAGCGGCGCCATGCCCGCCCCGCCGCCGATGAATATCTTCTCGCGGCCGCCGGGCTTGAGTGCGAAATCGCCGAACGGCCCGCTAAACCGGACAAGGTCGCCGGCTTTCAGCGCATACAGATAGGTAGAGCCTTTACCCGCCGGCTGGCGTTTCTTGTCCTGGCGGCCCGGGCTGAAACGCGCCAGCAAGGTCAGATGGCCGCCCGCTTTCTCGACCGGCAACGACAAGGAATACGAACGCCGCACCGGTTCCTTGTTGGTCAGCGTGGGTGGCAGATCCAACGCCGACCATTCGTCGCGATGGTGCTCGGGATGGGCAATGTCGTGCTTGCTTAGCGAATAGTCCGGCACATGGATCTGCAGATAGGCGCCTGGGCGAAAATCGGACGTAGCGACGGGAGGCGCTTTCAGCACGATCTCGCGCAGGAACGGCGTTACCGCCCGCACGCTCTCCACGGTAGCCGTGTGCTCCGTCCACAACCCCGCACCGCCGGTAACCTCCACCTGAGTGTCAGCATCGACGCGGAGATTGCAGGCCAGCCGATAACCCAACTTCAATTTGCTTTCGGTCAAATGTGCGCGGTCGGCGCTGGTGGGTTCCGGCGCGTTGCCACGAAAGCGCACCTCGCACAAACCGCAACTCTGCCCGCCACCGCAGTTGGACGGCAGTTGCAGCCCCTGCCGCGCCAGCGCCAGATAAACACTGTCACCCGCAGGCGCGTCGACTGTACGCAACCGGGTGCCGTCCGGATCGAACACCGCCAGTTCGCGTGCGCGCCGCCAGCGCTGGGGAACGAATTCGCTTAGGCGGAAGCTGGCGACCAACAACCAGATGCCACACAGCGCCAGCCACAGCCCGCCAATACCCATCATGACTACCAGCGGATTATTGAAGTTCGTCCGCCCGGTGTAGTCCATGATGTGCAGCATCCAGAACACATCAAACAAGCGCCACGTGCGGTTGCGATGCTCCAGCACGGTACCGTTTTGAGCGGAAACGTAGACGGTGGTGTCCTCCGCGTCTGCGAAATCCACCCGCCACAATGGTCCTTCGTGATCGCGTGCTTCCAGCGTCTTGTCCAGGCGTTGCGCCGGTGCCGGACGCCCATCGCCGGTGTAGGACGCCGCCGCCAATGCGGTCGCGAGCGTCGCATCAACGGCAATATCGCGGCCGCTGACAGCATCGATCAAGCGAGTACCTTTCTCGCTGACCAATTCATAGACGGGGCGCTGCAGCAGCCATCTCGCCGACAAGCTAAGCACTGGTGCCGGCGATGCCGCAACAACCCTCGTGGGTGAAAGCAGTCCCCGTGGCAGCGGGCGATCCGGATGGGGGTGTGCACGGAACGTATGCCCCTGCACCTTGTCGTGATCCAGCAGGCTCATCATCAGGCCGCTGGTCATCCACAGCACCAGTTGCAAGCCGACAAGCAAGCCTAGCCATTTATGCATCTTCCGCATCCAGGGCGTCATGCGGCGGTCCTCCGGCGGAAGCTGTAGAACAACAGCCAGACGCCACTGAGCGCCAGACACAAACCGATGGCAGCGGCCACGCGCAGCAGGTTGTTGTTGACGTCGCTGCGCTCTTCATAATCCATGATGTGGAACATCCACAAGAAGTCGAACCAGCGCCACAGACTGTGCCTGCGCGCCAACAATGCGCCGGTGTCCGGCGAGAAATAGAGCGTGGTATCGCCGCGATCGGCGAAGTGCACGGCCCACATCGGCACCGGCCGGGTAGCGACTTCCTGCGGCGCGCGAATGATCCATTCGACACTGCGCACACCGGCATCGCCCTGGTAGATCGACATAGCCAACGACCGCACCGTGGCTTTGTCCAAAGGGCTGACACGCGCACCAGTGACAGCATCCAGCAACAAGCTGCGGTCTCCTTGGCGTAGCTCAAAAACCTCCTTGCCGTGCAGGCGCTTCAATCGGTACGACGTGATGCCGGGATAACGGTCTGCCAATGCGGCCGGATCCATGCGTTGCGCCGTGGCATCCAAAGGCGCTTCCTGCATATGCGCCAAGTGATCGCCATGAATGATGTCCAGTGAAACAACGGTCATGTAGACGCCGCTGATCATCCACAGCAGTGCCTGCACACCAACGACCAAGCCGATCCATTTGTGGGCGCGGCGCGCCCAGAATGCGGGTTTCATGCGGTAAGGCTTCCTGTTCGACTGCGTTCAAGGGCCGCGAACGGCTCCGCCGGCAGAGGCCGGCGAAGCCGCGTGCGATCACCCGCGTATCACCAGCGATATCCGATGCGCGCGTACCAGCGACGACCCAGCAAGTCGTAGGTCATGGTATCGGTATTGGCGTCGGTATAGCTCTGGATGAACGGTGCTTCCTTGTCCCACAGATTGTCGACGCCCAGCGCCACGTCGAAGGCATCGTTGACCGCATATTTCAGCTGCACATTGTGGTACGTCACGCTGGGGGCGTGATCGCCAATGTCCCCTGGCGCAGCGTTGATGTCGTCAGCCGAACCGATGTATTGCAGGCTGTAGGAACCCGACCAAGCATCTCGCGCCATCGTCAACGACGTGAACGCCCGCCACTGCGTGTAGCTGCCCTGACCACCGGTGATCTTGCCCGCGTAGTCGATCTCCTCGCCTCCGGGATACGGGACGAAATCGTACCGATCCAGATAGGACAGATCGAAGTTGATGGTGGTGTCCCAGCCTGCCATCTGCAGTTCGTACAACATGCCCAGATCGATGCCGGAAACGCGTTCGCTAGCCGTGTTGACGGGTTGGGCGGACAGGAAATCCACTTCGCCAGTGACCGGATTGCGGGTGAAATGTTCACTGCCGCAGAACGGGTGCGCCAGGTCGGGCGTGTTGTAGCACAGCGACAACTTGGTCGAACCGGCCACGCTGCGGATCGCGTTGTCGATCTTGATGTCGTAGTAATCCAACGTGAGGGTCAGGCCCTCGGCGAACGCTGGCGTCCAGACCGCACCCACGGTGAACGTTTCGGCGTCTTCCGGTTCCAGGTCGACGTTGCCGCCGGTGGTGGTCAGGATGGTGTTGCCTAATTGCGTATATCCCACCGGCACGCCATACGCCTGGCAGTTCTGGTAAATGGTGGACGATGCCGGCTGGCTGCTCCAGCCACTGCAAGGATCGGCGGTGGTCAGATTGCCTTCGGAAACGCCGCCGAACAGCTCCGGCACGTTGGGCACACGGAATGCGGTGGAATAGATACCGCGCAATTTCAAACTGGGCACCACCTGCCAGTCCAAACCGACTTTGTAGTTGACGTCGTTGCCGAACAGGTCGTAATCGGAATACCGCGCCGCCGCGTTGAATGTCAGAGATTCAGCCAGCGCCATGCCCTGCAGCAACGGCACGGCGAACTCCACGAACGCTTCCTTGGCCGTGTACTCGCCGTCGATGCGCTGCTGCGCATTGCTGTTGGCGATACCCATCTGCGTCAGCTGATCCGGATCGCGCCAGCCACGGTCCTTGCGCACTTCCACACCGGTGGCGAATCCCACCCATCCTGCCGGCATTTCGAACAACTGTCCGGACAGATTGGCGGTGAAGCTGCGTTGCTCATTGCCGCCGGTATCGCGCGTGGTGAACAGGATATAGTCCAGCACTTCCTGGCTGACATCGCCGTAGCCCAGATAATCCGCGCAGGGAATCGCTGCCCCGGGTGCATTGCTGCATAGTGCGGTGTTGAGCGTCTGGTCCACGCGGTCGAGATTGGCGACGTTGGTGGAACCATCATCGCCCGTATTGCGGCCCCAGTTGATGGCGGCGTTCCATTCCCAACCCGTGCCGAAGCGCCCCTCCAGGCCCAGCACTGCGCGGAACGTGTCGGTTTCCTGGTAGAACTGGCGCGGACCGGCTTCTTCCAGGCGTTTGCGTTGCAGCACCAGGTTTTGGCCGGTGGGATTGGTGGGGTGATTGGCGGCGATATTGATGGCGCGGTATTGGCCGATGGCACCAGGCGTCGCCAATTGGTTGGAGCGCCGATTGGTAAACATCAGCTCGGTGAACAGATTCAGGTCTTCGCCCAGCACCATGTCGCCAAAAGCGCTGAAGCTCAGGCGCTTGATCGGGTTTACCGCATTGAGCGACGGGTTGCCGTTGTAGTTGTGGATGGAGGAATACGGTTCGTAGAAATCGCCGTCGCCGTTCGGGTCTTGGTTGAAGTTGACCGTGGTCCCGTTGGCCAGGCGCGCGCGGCCGCCGATGGTGGCGGAACTGCCCACGCATTCCAGCCGGCCATCGACTTCGCCCAGTCCGCACGGAGCGCGGCTGGCCATGTTGACCGCTTCGCTTTCCGAATAGCTGACAGAAGCCATTAGCGAGCCGCGATCGCTACTGGTGCCCCAGGAAAGATCGAACGCGTAGTCGGCGCCGTCGCCCTGGAAGGTTTCGCCGTAGCGGGCATTGAGCTGCGCGCCATCGAATTCTTTCTTGGTGATGATGTTGACCACGCCCGCCACTGCATCCGCGCCATAAATCGCCGATGCGCCGTCCTTCAGCACTTCGATGCGGTCGATCATCGCCACGGGAATGACGTTGAGATCTACCGATGCGTTTGCCCCGGTGCCGCCGTTGACGATGCGCCGGCCATTGAGCAGCACCAGCGTACGGTTGATGCCCAACCCACGCAGATTCACCTGGGTGGTGCCGTAGCCGTTGTTCGCCCAATAGGCGTTGGTCTGGCTGCCCGCAAAGCCGGCTGAAGCCGGTAACCGCTGCAGCAGTGTTTCGATGGTGGTCGCGCCGGAGCGTTCGATGGTTTCAGCATCGACCACCGTTACCGGGCCGACACCGGATATCTGCGCACGTTTGATGTGGCTGCCAGTGACAGTGACCGTATCCATGGTCTTGGCCTGCTCGGCCGCCGATTGAGTGGGAGCTTCCTGCGCTTGCGAAGGATTGGCAGCGGCGACGCACAGCAGCACGCCGATGGCAGCAGCCAAAGGATGGCGTTGGGAATGCATGGGTTCTCTCCCCCAGGATTGGGTCTTGTCGGGATGAATCTTGTCCGATGGGCTGGCGCGGCAGCGTGTGCACCGCGAAGCCACAGGACGGAAGCGCCGCCGCGAAGGCGACCAGACAAGATCAACTGATCGGAGGTCGGAAAACCGGAGAGATATCGTTGCGTGGGCTCAGTGTGTTCAGCCGGTCCGCATAGACGGATGCCAGCGCGTGCTGAGCAGAGAAAGGCACCGGGGCGTTATCTGGAAAAAACGTAAGGGCACAGCTGCACGAACAGGCCGATTGGCCGCCGCAATCGCAATCATGCTGCAGCCCGCTGTCGCTTTTTCCTTTTTCCGAGGCCGCGAGCGGAACGTCTTCTTCGCAATCGGCCGCGGCGTCACCGGAAGTTTTCGCGGCGGCAGCCGCATGCGCGATTCCCTCCACCGCCATGTGCGTGGATGCCCACGCATTGACCGCGCCGCCCACGCAAAGGACGAAGATCAGGAACAACCGCAGCAGGTGATTGGCGCGCGTCATGCGGGGGATGGGTTTCACCACGAGTTCTCGGCACCAGCAATAACATGTGCAAAAAACGCATGTCAACTTTTCGCGCGCATCGGCGATAAACGGGCGAGAACGTGTTCGAGTTGGTGCTTCGCACGCGCCATATCGGTGCAACTGCGGTCGCTGCGTCCGTGTGCGCGGATCAGCTGAAGCGACGAGAACGATTCAAGCAATATGAACTCGTCATCCCGGCGAAGGCCGGGACCCAGTGACTTTGCACTCCAGACGGCAGGCACGAATGGCGATCAAGGCGCTGGGTCCCGGCCTTCGCCGGGATGACGACGGATTTTCGCTACAAACTGTTTCTGCTCCGGGCCCAAACAAACCCTTGACTCTGGACTAGAGTCCAGACTGCACAATGGCCACATCCTCCCCTGGAGCCCCCCATGAACATCGGACAGCTCGCACGCCAGGCCGGCGTTGCCATCGACACCATCCGCTACTACGAACGGCAGCATCTGCTGCCCTCGCCCCCGCGCAGCCCGAGTGGCTACCGCCGCTACCAGGCCGAAGACGCCACGCGGCTGAACTTCATCCGCCGCGCCAAGGCGCTGGGCTTCACTCTGGACGAGATCCGCGAACTGCTCTCGCTCACTGCCTCCGCCAACACCGACATGGCGGCCATGAAAACCGCTGCCACCGCCAAGCTCGAGGTCGTGGAACAGCGCCTTGCGGAACTGGCTCGCATGCGCGACGCACTGCGCACCCTCGTCGATGCCTGCCCCGGCCACGGTGAACTGGAGCGGTGTCCCATTCTCAACGCCCTGGTGGAGGATCAAGCATGAATTCCACCTCGCACGGCGATCACCAGCATCATGGCCATGGGCACAACCAGGAGCACAAGCACGGGCACGAACCCGCGCCCAAGCCGGCCGGCTCCAAACCAACTTGCTGCAGCCATCACCCTGAAAAAGCACGGGTAGCTAGCGACGCGGAGGTCCGGGATCCCGTTTGCGGCATGACCGTGGATCCGTCGCAAACACCGCACCACGCGCAGCATGATGGCGAGACCTATCACTTCTGTTCTGCCGGGTGCCGCGGCAAGTTCGTGGCCAATCCGGGAAAGTACCTGCAATCCGGCAAAACCGAACCTGTAGTCGCGCCGCCCGGTGCCAAATACACCTGCCCCATGCATCCGGAAATCATCCGCGATGCGCCAGGCACCTGCCCGATCTGCGGCATGGCGCTGGAGCCGATGATGCCGTCGCTGGATGACGACGAGAACCCGGAACTAACCGATTTCCGTCGCCGTTTCTGGTGGACGCTGCCGCTCAGCGTGGCGACCTTGATGCTGGCGATGGCCGGACAGTACCTGCATATGATTTCGCCGACGCTGCGTAGCTGGGGAGAACTGGTTCTGAGTACGCCGGTGGTGCTGTGGGCGGCCTGGCCGTTCTTCGTGCGCTGGGCGCAATCCATTCGCAATCGCAGTCCCAATATGTGGACGTTGATCGGCACAGGCGTGCTCGCTGCCTACGGCTATAGCGTGGTCGCCACCGTCGCTCCGGAGATTTTCCCGGCGTCGTTCCACGAGCACGGCCGGGTAGGCGTCTACTTCGAAGCGGCAGCGGTGATCGTTTCGCTGACGCTACTGGGACAACTGCTGGAACTCAAAGCGCGTTCGCAAACTTCGGCGGCGATCAAGAGCCTGTTGGGCCTGGCGCCGAAAACCGCGCGTCGATTGCACGATGACGGCAGCGAGGAAGACATCGAACTCAGCCATGTGCATGTGGGCGACCGCCTGCGCGTGCGTCCGGGTGAGAAGGTGCCGGTGGACGGTGTGGTGCTGGAAGGCCGTTCGCATGTCGACGAATCGATGCTGACCGGCGAACCCATCCCTGTGGCCAAATCGGTAGGAGATCGCGTGATCGGCGCCAGCATGAATAGCGCCGGCAGCTTGGTCATCCAAGCGGAGAAAGTAGGCAGCGACAGCGTGCTGGCGCAGATCGTACAGCTGGTGGCGCAGGCCCAGCGTTCGCGCGCGCCGATGCAACGCATGGCCGACAAGGTGTCGTTCTGGTTCGTGCTGGCGGTGCTGACGTCGGCAGTCCTGACGTTTCTCGGCTGGGGATTGTTCGGTCCCTCACCCTCATGGACCTATGCGGTACTCAACGCGGTATCGGTACTGATCATCGCCTGTCCCTGTGCCCTGGGCCTGGCGACGCCGATGTCGGTAATGGTGGCGACCGGTCGCGCCGCGCAGGCGGGCGTGCTGTTCCGCGATGCGGAAGCGATCGAGACGCTGCGCAAGGTCGACACGCTGATCGTGGATAAGACAGGCACGCTGACTGAAGGCCGTCCCGCGTTCCGCGAAGTGATCGCACAGGCGCCGTATTCGGATGAAGAAGTACTGCGTTTGGCCGCCAGCTTGGACGCTGGAAGCGAACATCCTTTGGCGCAAGCGATCGTGACTGAAGCGCGCACTCGTGGTTTGGCGCTCTCGCCGACCGAGGATTTCGAATCGTCCACCGGCATCGGCGTGCACGGTGTGGTGGAAGGTCGCTCGCTGGCGCTGGGCAATACCGTGTTGATGGCCGAAGCCGGCGCTGATGTTGCGCCTCTACGTGAAGCCGCCGAGCGTCTGCGTGGAGAAGGCGCCAGCGTGATGTTCCTGGCTGTGGACGGCATGGCGGCCGGATTGATCGCCGTGGCCGACCCCATCAAAGCCACCACACCGGCCGCGCTGGAAGCCCTGCACCGCGCCGGCTTGCGCGTTGTAATGGCTACCGGCGACGGAGTGACCACCGCACGTGCCGTCGCCAAGGAGCTGGGCATCGACGAGGTGCACGGAGAAGTGAAGCCGGCGGACAAGGCAGCATTGGTCGAGACGTTGAAGAAGCAAGGGCGACGTGTGGCGATGGCCGGCGACGGCATCAATGATGCTCCCGCGCTCGCGGCGGCCGACGTCGGCATCGCCATGGGCACCGGCACCGATGTGGCGATGTCCAGCGCCCAGGTCACGCTCGTCAAGGGCGACCTGCGCGGCATCGTGCGTGCCCAGGCCGTCTCCGAAGCCACCGTGCGGAACATGCGGCAGAACCTCGGCTTCGCCTTCCTCTACAACGCGCTGGGCGTGCCGGTGGCCGCGGGGCTGCTGTATCCCATCAGCGGTTTGCTGCTTTCGCCGATGCTCGCCGCACTGGCGATGAGCCTGAGTTCGGCGTCGGTAGTCGGCAACGCGTTGCGGTTGCGTGGTTTGCGGCTTAAGGGAGATTGATTTGCCGGGACCGCGAGCAGCCGTCGGGAGCATGATTTCGACCTACGCCGCGTAAGTCGGCCCTACGCAGCCGACGCGCTAAGATGCCCTGGGGCCATATCGAACAGGGGGAGCGCGTTGGAAGGACAATCAACTCAAGCGGCAAACGGGCACGGCGTGAAAGCGTCGCCGTGGCGTTACGTACTGCTTGTGGCACTACCCATACTGGGCGCAGTGGCGCTTTCCCTGTACTTCGGCGGTCCGGGATCGATCGTTCGCACAGCCCCCGCGGCTACGGTGCATCTTTCCTCGCCACTGGCGCGCTTTCTGCTGCAACTCTTGACGGTACTTATTGCCGCCAAGAGTGCGGGATGGCTGCTACGCCGGCTGGGGCAACCGGCCGTCATTGGCGAAATGGCTGCCGGTTTGCTGCTGGGTCCGCTGCTGTTCGGCGCAGTGCTTCCGCAAACCCAGGCTTGGCTGTTCGCTCCTGAATCGCTGGGCGCGCTGTCGCTGGTCAGCCAGCTGGGCGTGTTGATGTTCCTGTTCGTTGCCGGCGCCGAGTTCGAGCTTTCCAGCCTCCGCGACCGGCGTGGATTCGCGCTGCTGGTCAGTCATGCCGGTATCGCACTGCCCTTTCTATGCGGCGTGCTGCTGGCCTTCGCCCTTTACCGCGAACATGCACCCGCTGGCGTCGAGTTCACCAGTTTCGCATTGTTCATGGGCATCGCCCTGAGCATCACCGCGTTTCCGGTACTGCTACGCATTCTGTCCGATCGCGGAATCGGCAACACGCCATTGGGGCGCATCGCGATCGCTTGCGCGGCGCTGGGCGATGCGAGCGCCTGGTGTTTGTTGGCGGCCATCGTCGCCTCGGTGCAAGCCGATGGTTGGGGCATGGTGTTGATGAGCTTGGGTGGCACCGCGGTGTTCGCGGTCGCCATGATCGCTGGGCTACGGCCCTGGATGGCGAAACAGGCGATTGCCCCGGGAAAGGAAGGGCGCAGCCTGATTGGTCTGTTGCTGCTGGCACTGACGGCGGCGCTTATCACCGAACTGCTGGGGATCCATGCTCTTTTTGGCGCATTCCTGGCCGGCATCGCCGTATCCGGCAATGCACGCTTGCGGGACCTGCTGGTGCAGCGCGTGGAGCCATTGGCGATCGCCCTGCTGCTTCCGTTGTTCTTCGCCATGACTGGACTGCGCCTGCGGATCGACGGCTGGCAGATGAGCGATCTGGCGCTCTGCGCTGGCGTGATCGCCGTTGCCACGCTCGGTAAGTTCGGCGGCACCTGGCTGGCGGCGCGTTCGGCGGGCATGCCGTCCGCGGAAGCGAGCAAGCTCGGCGTGCTGATGAACACTCGCGGCTTGATGGAGCTGATCGTTCTGAACCTGGGCTACGAACTCGGCCTGATCGGCGACCGCTTGTTCGCCGTACTCGTGATCATGGCGCTGATGACTACGGCAATGACCGGGCCCCTGCTGGAGTTGCTGGATCGTCGCTCGCGCTTGCGCGCCCGCGAACTGAGTTGACGCACTGTTGTAGAGCCGAGCTTGCTCGGCTGCTCTTCGATACGTGCGCGGCAAGCAAAAGCAGCGGAGCAAGCTCCGCTCTACAAGAAACGCCTGTAGACGGCTATTCGCTATCGCATGCCGTTGCGACGGCCTCATGGCTACTGAC